>NZ_CP027772.1:2522568-3153210 GCF_003612895.1 Halobacteriovorax sp. BALOs_7
CCAATGGCCGACGGATCTGAAAGGTTCTGAAGCATTTGTACCAGACCGATTAGGGTCCCGATCATTCCCATGGCCGGACCGTCAGCAGCAACCCCACCAAAAACATCTGAACCTGTTTTGTGGCGAGACTCCATTGAGTCGATATCCATTTGTAGAATTGATGCAATAACCTCAGGTGGTCTATTATCTGCTGCTAGTGTCATGGCCTTCTTCATAAAAGGATCATCAATTTCAGCTTTTTCAAGAGCGAAAACCGACTCACGACGAGCTAGTTCAGCTAGTTCTTTAATCTTATTAATCTTTTCTTTAGGATCAACTGCAGTAAAGAAGAAAGACTTCATGGCAATTGAGACAAGGCCTTTAATAACTTCCATTGGCCAGCGATAGAGTGTAACCCCAATAAGTCCGAGGAAAACAACTAAGATCGATGGCACGTCAATGAAGATCGAAATCGCTCCCCCCGACATGATGGATCCCAAGATCCCACCAACCGCTAAAACTAAACCAATAACTGATGCTATATCCATACAACATTCCTGTGAAAATATTCCTTTATCAATCTAAGTATCGGAAATAAGAACGCTGACCTTAACAAAAAATTAGTAAGTTCTTTAAATTGCTATGTTTGGAAAAAAATACCGCTGAACGCTTTATTGAATTTTGGGGGTTAAATAAACAAAATGCCCTTTAAGCAATACTTAAAGGGCAAAAGGAGATTATTGAGAAACAAGTCCTATGTTTCCAAAATTTTAACTGACTAGTTTAATCGAGTAGTATCGACGCCATTTTCTTCAAAAGTCGCGTCTAAAAACTTTAGCATCTTTGCTCTCAATTCATCCATTGAAACGGTGTCATCAACCATCAACTCTTTCTTAATGAAATCTGTTGGTACGCCTGATGCTTCAACTAAATCTTTTAATTGCACCATAACTTCCTTGTTGTGAGTATTATCGATATTTGTTGTGTTGTCTTTGTTTGCCATTTCCATTGACTCCCTCTCCAGTGACAAGTTTTTTAACCTATTCCTTGGCAAAGCAATCCTTTGCTTCACTTTGTCACAAAAAAATCATATCTAGCGTCAAAGATGAATGTCAAAACTATCAATTTGATTGTAAGATTTTATTAGAAATTTACATCTTTAAAGAAAACCTTAAGAAAACTATTAGTTTTTGCGAGTAACTCATCGAATTCACTGACTTCTTCACTAAGTAGTGTAATACCACCCCCACTTCCGTAACGGGCCGCACCAGTGGACTTAATTACATCTAAAGAGCGTATATTAATCGATGCCTTAGCTATCTTATCAACGGCCAAAACGGTAGAACCCGTATATAGCCCACGCTTTTGCGCTTCGATTTCCTTGATTAACTTTAAGACTCTTTTCTTTGGAGCACCGGTGATGCTACCACCAGGAAAGATGGCCTTGAGTACTTTTGGTATATTTAAATGATCTTCTTTCACACTTATTCTTGAGTATTGATGAATTAAGCCCGGTACTTCAAAGAACTCACGCAATGATTCGACAACTGAGAAACTCTCACCAATACCAGAAAGGTCGTGGCGTAAAAGATCCGTAATAATATTGAGCTCACTTTCATTCTTTACATCACCAATTAAAGAATCACGTCCCAACTCTTTTTTAATTGTTCCCTTAATAGGCCTTGTTACGATTTTCTTTTCAATAAAATCATACTCAAAAAGGCACTCTGGTGAATTACTTAGAATAAGTCGATCTTGTAGCGGCAGGTTTATTAAATGTGCAAACTCTCCCAGACTTGAAAAGATTGATTCATATCGAAATGACTTTTCTAATAAAGAAATATCATTAACTTCTAATGGAATTATGCGAGTAAGGTTTAACTGATAGCAATTGCCATCTAAGAGGTTTTCATAAGTTGCCTTGAACTTATTACGATATTCATCACGAAAGCTTTCACAAGTAATCCTTGCACCACTGAGAGCATCATCTTCAATCGTGGTGAGCTCACTAGTTGATTCAAAGTTTATGAATGTAGCAAGATTAACCTCTTCTCGTGTTAATAAATCATCCCACTGAAAAAGATGTCCTAATTCATATTCTAGGATTTGAACTTGCCACTTTTTATTAAACAATTCATCAAATGCTTGGGTATCAAACTTTTGAACTTCATTTGTTAATACATTCGTAATGGATTTATTTGTAACTTGAAAATATTGGACAGGCTTCTCAAGTTTTAAGAAGCCTGATTCTGTTTTAAAGAGAGCGTAGCTCTTATCCACCTGGTTGGTCTTCAGCACCATATGCAATGTTCTCAAAACTAGTATGAGCACCAACGAAAGTTAGCTTCGCTGTTCCGACTTCACCACCACGGTTTTTACCAACAATTACTTCTGCAATCCCTTGATCTTTAGTATCAGGATTGTAGTACTCATCACGGTAAACGAACATAACGATATCGGCATCCTGCTCAATTGAACCAGATTCACGAAGATCGGATGTCATAGGACGCTTATTTGGTCTTGCCTCAACACCACGGTTAAGCTGTGATAATGCGATTACAGGACACTCAAGTTCTTTGGCCATATTCTTTAGGCCCCTTGAGATTTCTGAAATCTGCTGCTCACGAGGTAGGGCCTTATTATGTGAACTCATTAGCTGAAGGTAGTCGATAACAACCAGACCTAGACCTTCAGATGCCTTAATCTTACGACAGGCAGACTGAATATCAAGTAGGTTTGTACCAGCATTATCGTTGATATAAATTGGAAGTTCAGCAAGTTGCTTAATCCCTTGCCCAATTCTTCTTAGATCTGTTTCTAAGAAATCTTTTGTACGAATTCTCTTAGAATCAACTTTAGCTCTTTGAGTTAGAAGTCTCATTGAAAGTTCTTTTGCCATCATCTCCAGTGAGAATAGAGCAACAGGAAGCTTTGAGATTTCACATGTATTTTGAGCAACGTTAAGAGCGAGGGCCGTCTTCCCCATGGCAGGACGGGCAGCAAGGATAATTAGCTGACCAGCTTGCATACCAAGTAAAAGCTTATCAAGTGCAGGATAACCAGTAGGTACACCTTGAATCTCACCCGCTTTACGTGAAGTATCCTCAATCTCTTTAATATTCTCTTTTAAACATTCATTAAGCTTAACCATACTTCCTTGCTTGGCCTCATTTGTAAGACCAAAGAAAGTTGCTTCAACTTCTTGAATGAAATCCTGCGCATTTCCAGAAAAGGTTGCACCCTTATCTGCAACTTTACGGGCCTGACGAACAAGCTCTCTTAGAGATGCCTTATCGCGAACCGTCTTTGCATAGTGACGTAGGTTTACACTTGAAACCTGATCTTCTGTAATATCGAGGATAAATCCTTGTCCCCCAATCTCCTCAAGACGATTATGCCCTGAAAGATGTGAACAAATTGTTACGTAATCAACTGGACTATTTGAATAGACCATATCTTTAATAGCATCAAATACAATTCCATACTTTGGATCGTAGAAATCTTTTCCTTCAAGTTTTAAGTCTGAGATTTCATCAAAAGACTGACTGTCTAAAATTAGACAAGAAAGTAGCGACTTTTCAGATAAAGTATCATTAGGAAGTGTGATTCCCTTTTTCATGTTTGTATTGTTGCCGTTGGATAAGTCAACCATATCTGCCCCGTAATATGATTAAGTAATAGAAAGAAAAAGGGAGGCTTTAAGCCCCCCTCTTAATATTTAGAAAAATTAGCTTCTAAGAATTTTATTAGCTTCCATTTTAAGCTTTTCATCTTCAGTCATTTCAGCTTTTTCTTCACCGTCAGTACCGTTTTCAGCTTGTTCTTTTGCAAGAGCTTCTTTAGCAGCTTTAGCAGCAGCTAGTTCTTCAGCTTTTTTCTTGTTCTCTTCTTCTTGCTTTGGATCCATTTTTACAGTTACTGTAAAAGCAGCTTCAATTCCAGAGAAGATAGTAGCTTTAACATCAAATTTACCAACTGAACGGATTGGCTTCTCTAGAAGAAGGTGTCTTCTTTCTACAGTGTGACCAAGCTTTTCAAGTTCCTGTGCAAGATCGTTAGTTGTAACAGAACCAAATAGTTTACCGTTAGTTCCAACTCTTTTTACAAGATCAATATTTAGACCGTCGATAGCTGAAGCAACTTTCTTTGCTTCACCTTTGTTTTCTTCTACTTTTTTAGCAAGTAGTTTTTCGTAGTGCTTAACCTGTGCTGTGTTTGACTCATCAGCAAGAACTGCAGCACCATTTGGGATTAGGAAGTTTCTTGCATAACCAGCAGATACGTTAACGATCTCACCAACGTTACCAAGAGACTTTACAGTTTCTTTAAGAATAACTTTCATTTTATAGCTCCTTATTTTTTTTAAAAAATCTTCTAAAGTTGGCCCATCCATCGATGAGTCCAACAATCGCAATAAAGCGATGGGCAAAGAAAATAGTCATGATAGCAAGAATTGAGCGAACAAAACCTGTTACCTTGATGTATTTTAGGAAATCGAGGTAAACCCCCATTCCTTGAAAGAAGTAAAATACGCCTAAGCACATTAAAATGTTAAGGCCAACAACCTCAACAACTTCTCCTCCTAAGTATTCCCCGCCTAGAAATAATGCTAAACCAGCAATCAAAATATATGAAAAGAACTCTGGTACTTGGAATTTCACAAAGTCTTTTAAGCTATACTCATGCCCATGTAGCATTTTCCACATTTTTGCATTTCTTAGTAACATGAAACTTGTTAACCAAAGGATAAAGAATGTACCAACAAAAACCACTGAAAAGAACCATTGATAAATCATCTTGATGATTTTCTCTGGATGCTCCATAAGGTCTTGGTAAGCTATTGCCATCTCCCCACCACGAGCAATGAAGTCTTCATAGTCAGGAGCACTCTTTAATTGATCAATATTTTCTGTAACAGTTGTTGTAATCGCTTGAGAAAATGTCGATGGAAAAATTAATTCAACCATCCCAATTAAACTAAAGATTACAATTAATAGTAAAAATCCTCTTCTTAATAACCCTGTAACAGGATTTTCATTGCGAAGAATTGTTGAAGCACTTAGGAATCCAATAATCACAGCATAGAAAACAACATAAGCTGAATTCGCCAGAATTATGAGTCCTTCTCCAAATTGCGCCGCAATTAATGAGAGAATAATTACTGAACCAAAAGTTACAAAAGTCTTTAAGTTCCCGTATAGCAAGAATGCGAATGCAGCAGGAAGTGGAGCGAAGATTGCAAGCGGACCTGCTGTGCTCAATATCAAACAAACCACGCACAAGAAGATAAGCTTCCCAATAGTGAAGTTCTCTTTTGAGATTGGTGTGAATGTATTTGGCTTTTCTTCTTTCATTTAATACTTAATTTCCACTACTTCCTTAATTACATTAAATCTTCAATCACATCTTAGTGAGCGAAGTCACCTCTAACGTGAGATACTAGACCAATGTTTCTTGCTCTTTTAATAGCACTTTGGGCCCATCTGTGGTGCTTAGTAGAAACACCAGTTACTCTTGCTGGTTGAATCTTACCAAACTCGTTAACAAGCCAGTTATAAGTCTTTGGATCTTTCCAATCTGCAGTGATGCTATTTGCTTTGAACCAGCAGTGCTTTCTCTTAGCAAATCTTCTCTTATCTTTTTCTGCACCTTTATCTAGTTCATCAGTTTGTGAACCTGGGTGAGCTTTTGAGAATGGAGTCTTGTAGTTTTTAACAGCTGTTTCAGCATCTGCTTCGTCAAGTTTAACGATTAGGTACTTGTGTACGTGCTCGTTAATTCTGAAACGTCTTTGAAGTTCAGTGTTAAGGTCTTTGTTTCCTGAAACGATGAAATAGATGTAGTTACCTTGTTTCGCACCGTTCTTGGCAGTTTGAGCAAAAGTTCTCATTCCCCAATCATCAGTAAGGTGAACATCACCATCATAAGATTTTGCAACTTCAGCAACTAAATTTTTAAGTTTAGTTTGTTGCTCTTCAGTAGCGCTTGCGTGAGCTACTAATGCTAACTCATAAATCATACTTTATCTCCTGGACAATAGTTGTTATTGGCTTCCCTACCACAGGGAAGCGAGTAAAATTAACGGTCAAATGTGGTGCTAATCTACCAGCAGCAGTGGATTAAGTAAAGAAATAGTCAGTGAAAAGAAGAATTTATCACGTTGACAAGTGTTTGAAATTACGAGGTTTAATTCATCCATTCGAGAAGGACGTCGATTTTTGCATTGATGTCATCGATTTCTAGGATGCCCTGCTTCAAATCAGGGGAAGTTATAACAAATTCAGTGATGGCCCCAACAAGAACAATCGGATCTTCCGCCGCGTGCATAAGAGCATCATACTCGGCCTGATTTTTAAAAAACGACTTGGCCCATTCACGAAATACGAGCTGCAGTTTTTGCAATGAAATCATATGCTCTGGCATCACTGTTAAAAACTCAGGAATATTTTCCACTTCGATTGTATTATATGGAGCATCTTCGTTGTAGACACTAATGATTTCACCTTTTGCAAATGGCTCAAGAACAACGAGCATACTGCCATCTTTCGACTTTTGAAGAATCTGCACACGGCCAAGGCCAGTAATTCTTCGCACACTTCCATACTTTTCATGCTCTATAGGAATACTTCCGTGATCAGCTGAAGCATGCTGGCCGAGATTAGCATATGTTAGAGCAACCGGAACCCCTTCCATTTCAGCATCATGAATCATGCGAATATAGCGGGGTTCAAATATATTGAGGGGTTTTCTCAGAATTGCCTGATACGAAACTTTATGTAATGGGAATAGAAATGCTCTCATATAAAGTTCCCTATCGTACGGCCAGGATGCGAAGCAACCCGGCCATTTTTAGAAAATCTCGTATTGTTCAACGTGATACGAGTTCTCTGAGCGAATCTGTAGCGTTACGCTAAACACTTCTTCAATCGTCTCTATGATATCCAGCTCTTCACTACAAAGAGAAGCTGTAACCTCAGGATGAGCGTAGATTGAAATCTTCTTCTGCTGTGGATTGTTACGAATTTTCTTTTTAAGTTCGCGAACAATCTCGTAACAAACAGTATGTACTGTCTTAACAATTCCATTTCCTTCACAATACGGACATGGCTCACACATAATACGAGTCAGGGTATCGCGAGTTCTCTTTCTCGTCATTTCAACGAGTCCAAGTTCAGAAATAGGTAAGACCTTTGTCTTTGATCGATCTTTCTTTAATGCCTCAACAAGGGTGTTATAAACGGTTTCACGATTTTCAATTTTTTCCATATCGATAAAATCGATAATGATAATCCCACCGCAATTTCTAAGCCTTAGCTGATAAGCAATTTCTTTTACGGCCTCAAGATTTGTTCTTAGAATCGTCTCCTCTAAGTTCTTGCGCCCAACAAATTTACCAGTGTTAACATCAATTGAAACAAGTGCTTCAGTTTGATCAATATTAAGTGATCCACCAGAGCGAAGGTAAACTTTATTACTTAGTCCCCTTTCTATCTCAATTCCTACACCAAACTTTTCAAAGATTGGATTAGTCTCATCAAAGAATTTTGCCTTACCTTTAATCTGTGGCAGATACTTAGTAGCAAATTTCTCAACTTCCTTAACACCATCTTTGTCATCGATAATAATATTATCAACATCTTCATCAGTTATATCTCGTAAAACTCTCTGAATAAAAGTTAAGTCTTCATAACAAAGAGCTGGAGCTTTTTCTTTTTCTGACTTCTTTTGAACTTCTTTCCAGATTTTAGTGAGCATATCGTAGTCAGTTTTAAGAGTTTTATATGAACTCCCCTCTGCTACTGTTCGTGCAATGACACCTTTTCCTTCTGGACGGATTGTCTCAAGCATCTCTTTTAAACGATCACGCTCTTCTTCATTTTCAATACGACGAGAAACACCAGTGTGCTCAATAAATGGCATGTAAACCACATAGCGTCCTGGAATTGTGACATGACGAGTGACTCGTGGCCCCTTTGTCGAAATTGGCTCCTTTGCAACCTGAACAATGATCTCATCCCCTTCTTTTAAGAATGATTCAATCGTTGCCGTCTCTGGACGCATACGCATATCAACTTCTTCCGAAAGTGTTGCTAGCTCATCAGGAATAACAAGGCTTCGCTCTTTCTTTTCCTTACGAATCTCTTCCGCTTTCTTGGCCATCTCTCTTTGTTCATCAAGAGTTGGTAAGTATGCGTCATCAACGTAGAGGAATGCTGCTTTTTCGTAACCAATATCAACGAATGCAGACTGCATTCCAGGAAGAACTCTTAAAACTTTTCCTCGGTAGATATTCCCTAGCCTTGGATGAGGATTAGAGTCTGCTTTGACTCTCTCCATTAGAAAATCGAGAATCTCTCCATTTTCCATCAAAACAGCACGCCATTCGTTAACTGTTTTGTTAATAATCAAATCTTTAGACATATATATTCCTTTTAAACTTTATATCGTTCTTTCGATAACGCGCGAGGCAAATCGGCGAGCGCAGCTCAAGCCAAGACTTTAACCTACTAATAATTGTACGTGTGAGCAAGGTTTTACGCTAGAAGATATAATATTCCGCGTTAACCTACTCAACTAATCAGTTTTTTGTAAAATTAGAATTTTAGATAAAGATACCTGCCACACAAGCAGTCATGAAACATGCTAGTGTTCCAGCAATTAGAGACTTAACCCCTAGTTTTGCTAGGTCTTGCTTACGATTTTCAGCAATGCCACCAATACCACCGATTTGAATTCCGATTGAAGAGAAATTAGCAAAACCGCAAAGAGCATAAGTTGCAATAGTAATTGAGCGCTCTGATAAGTTACCCATATTGTCCTTTAGATCAAGATAGGCCACAAACTCATTTAGTACGACTTTTTTACCAAGAAGCATTCCAACAATTTCTGCATCCTTCCACTCAACTCCTAATAACCAAGCAAATGGAGCAAATAATTTCCCCATAATGAGCTCAAGAGTAATTCCTTCTGCTCCAAATAAACCGGTTACATAACCAATGGCACCATTAAGCATTGCTACAAGAGCGATAATGGCAATCAACATTGCACCAACATTAATAGCAAGCTTTACACCTTCACTTGCTCCGTTGGCAGCAGCATCGATTAAATTAACACTATTATCTTTTAATTCTAATTTTAAATCACCTTGTGTGAGAGACTCTTCAGTCTCTGGAATCATAAGCTTGGCACAAACAAGTGCTGCTGGAGCTGACATAACAGATGCAGACAGTAAGTGAGCGGCATCAATTCCAAATCCAACATATGAAGCTAAAACCCCTCCTGCAACCGTGGCCATCCCACCAGTCATCAGGGCCATTAATTCAGATTGAGTCATTTTCGAAACAAGTGGCTTAACCACAAGCGGTGCTTCAGTTTGGCCAGCAAAGATATTTGCAGCTGCTGCTAGAGACTCTGCACCAGAAGTTCCCATAACCACTGACATTACTTTTGCAAAAGCTTTGATAATGATTTGCATTATTCCTAAATGGTAGAAAACACTCATTAATGATGACATGAAAATAATGGTTGGAAGAACCATAACAAAGAAAATGAAACCTAGTTTTGGTACATTTGTTAATGGCCCAAAAATAAAGTTTGAGCCTTCATTAGTATAATTTAAAATGGCCGTAAAAAATCCACGCGCACCTTCAAAGAAGTTTTGCCCAACAGATGTTTTTAAAATGATTAGTCCA
Organism: Halobacteriovorax sp. BALOs_7; assembly: GCF_003612895.1. Classification (GTDB taxonomy): domain Bacteria; phylum Bdellovibrionota; class Bacteriovoracia; order Bacteriovoracales; family Bacteriovoracaceae; genus Halobacteriovorax_A; species Halobacteriovorax_A vibrionivorans. The sequence goes on from NZ_CP027772.1 coordinate 2,532,240, forward strand.
AAGAAAACCTGGAGAAGCACACCTGAAATAACAAGTCGCCAATTAACTTTTTTGCGATTAGTCGATAAGGCAAAAGCGATTGCTAGCATAACCACTAGCCCAAGTGCTGAGATAAGTCTTTCCATTGTGTCCCCGATGTCAATTCAGGGCCATTATAGATTGATTAAAAATTAAATGTCCATCCCACTTTCGGATTTACACTATTAAATTTCTTGATATCTTTAGCTGTATTAGTAGCATGCCAATTTAAACGACTCTTTGTGTCGAAATTCTTAATACTTGTTTGCTGAATTGTTGCTTGAGATTTCTGAGCTTGATTATAAGCAACAACACCAACTCCAATGACAATCCCAACTGAAGCACCAACAAGAATATTCTTTAAATGGTCACTAGGCTCCTCAACAAATGAAAGTGTTGATAGACCTAGAATTGCTCCACCAAGACCGAGACCAGCAACTGTTGTTAGATCTCTAATCCCCTCTTCTTTGAAATCAGTTTGAGCAATTGAAGAAAATGAAAAACAAAGCGTTAAACATATTATAATTAATTTTTTCATGAACATGTAAATCCTAAAACGTTGGCGCAAAGCGCATTAAGTTTCATCATTGCCACCTCTAAAGGCCGCCACTATAATGACTCTTTTACTATTCTATACGCAGAAGTAATTTGATGCAATAAATGCGCGCCAAATTATGGAAATTGAAAATAAATTAAAGGAATACTATGTCACAAAACTTCAACGCATATCAGATCATTTCGAAAAAAAGAGATGGGAAGAGATTAACAGACGAAGAAATAAAATGGTTCATTAATGGAATCACTAATGGCGACGTCGCTGACTATCAAATGTCTGCACTTCTTATGGCCATCTACCTAAACGGGATGAATGTAAAAGAAACAGCGGCACTAACAGATGCCATGCTCTACTCTGGAAAAACACTCAAGTTTAAAGGTGTGAACGTGATCGACAAACACTCAACAGGTGGTGTTGGTGATAAGGCCTCTTTTATTCTTGGGCCAATCGCTGCAGCATGTGGTGTAAAAGTTCCAATGATGGCCGGGCGAGGACTAGGTCACACTGGTGGGACAGTTGATAAAGTAGAATCAATTAAAGGATTTAAAACATCACTGACTCTAGAGCAATTTAAGAAGCAACTTAATAAAGAAAAGATTGTTCTTATTGGACAAACAAAAGATATCGCTCCAGCTGATAAGATTATCTACGGACTAAGAGATGTAACGGGAACAGTTGAATCAATTCCTTTAATTACAGCTTCTATTATGAGTAAGAAACTTGCTGAAGGTGCCAACGGTATTGTTATGGATATCAAAACTGGTGATGGTGCATTCATGAGCGATCTTAAAGATGCAAAAGCTCTAGCAAAGAGTTTAAGAGATACAGCAAAGCGTTTTGATAAGCGTATGGTTACAATGATTAGTGATATGAACCAACCACTTGGTCAATATATTGGTAACTCACTTGAGATTATTGAATCAATTGAAACTCTTAAAGGAAATGGGCCAAAAGATTTAACGGACCTAAGTGTTAAGCTTGCTGGTGCCATGGTTTATATTGCAGGAAAAGCAGAATCAATTAAAGAAGGTGAAAAGAAAGCACGTGCAGTTATTGATAACGGAAAAGCACTTAAAGTTTTCAAGAATCTTATAAAAGTTCAAGGTGGAGATGAAAAAGTTTGTGATGACTACTCTCGCCTACCTGTTGCAAAACATAAGACAGTTTTTAAAGCACCTAAGAAAGGTTATATCTCAGCTATCGCATGTAAGCAGATGGGACTTCACTGTGTAAGTCTTGGTGGTGGACGTGCTAAAGCAAGTGATAAAGTCGATTTTGGTGTTGGTTTTGTATTAAATAAGAAAGTTGGTGAGCAAGTTGCTAAGGGTGATGAGCTTGTTGTAATTTATCATAATAAGAATCAGAAAAAACAAGTTGATGGTATTTTAGCTGATCTTAAAAAAGATATTAAAATCACTACTGCTAAGCCAAAGCCAACTAAGTTAATTTTTGAGACGAAGGAAATCTAATGAGTGATTTACTTAAAAGACTTGAAGAATCAAAAGACTATATTGCGAGCAAATTTGATAAGACACCAGAGATAGGAGTTGTACTAGGTTCTGGTCTTGGAGGGTTTGCGGATCTTTTAGAAAATAAGGTAGAGCTTCCTTACGAGGAAATTCCAGGTTTTAAAAAGACAAAAGTAAAAGGACACAAAGGACAATTAGTACTTGGTGAACTCTCAGGAAAAGTTATTGCAGTTATGCAAGGACGAATTCACCGCTATGAAGGACACTCTCTTGATGAAGTTGTTTTTCCAGTACGTGTTTTAAAAACACTCGGTGTAAAGAATCTTATTATTACAAATGCAGCAGGTGGAATTAATCTTGATTATGGATCAGGATCTCTTGTTCTTATCACTGATCATTTAAATATGACTGGCGAGAATTGTCTTGTCGGTGAAAATATAGAAGAGCTTGGAACTCGTTTTCCAGATATGACTTATGCATGGTCACCTGCTCTTCGAGAAGTGGCCTTAGCTTCAGCAAAGGCAATTTCATATGACCTGAAAGAAGGTGTTTATGTTGGTGTACTTGGACCAACTTATGAAACACCTGCCGAAATTCGCATGTATCGTGGACTTGGTGGAGATCTCGTTGGAATGTCCACAGTTCAAGAATGTATCGCTGCAAATCATATGGGATTAAATGTCCTAGGTATCTCTTGTGTGACAAATATGGCGGCAGGGATTGAAAATACTGTACTTAATCACGATGATATTAAGCATGAAGCAGCACGTGTGATGGAAAAGTTCCTAGAATTACTAAAAGAAACAATAGCCCAAATTTAATAATTTCTCTCTACCTCGGTAGAGAGAACTTTGTTATAATAAATACAATATCTAACCACGAGTGAATACTCGGCTTTCATGGATTGTAAATGGAATCAAATTCGAATCAATCATCTAGAGAAATGCTCGAGGACATGAGTTTTTGTGTCTTTGATCTTGAAACGACAGGTGGAAATCAGAAAAAAGATAAGATTATCGAAATCGGGCTCGTCCAAATTGATAACTTAAAAGTTGGTGCTACAAAAAGTTTTCTCATTAACCCTGAAAGAAAGATTCCAGACTTTATTCAAAAACTAACTTCAATTTCCCAAGAAGAAGTAGAAGATGCACCAAAGATTGATGAAGTCATCGAAGAGGTTTTAGAGTTTATTGGAGATCGCGTTCTCATCGCACACAACTCTTCATTTGATATCCCATTTTTAAATTCTGTTTTAAAAAGACTTGGGAGAAAAGAGCTAGAGAATAAGGGCCTATGTACAAACCTTATGACAAAATACCTTATTCCAACCCTCATGAACTCAAATCTAAATTATATGTCGAGAATTTTTGAAATCTCACATAACAAGGCCCACCGCGCTCTTGATGATTCAATTGCAACAGCGGAGCTATTTCTAAACTACTTAAATATATTTATTGCTAAGGGTATCAAAAAGATCAACCATCTCTACTACCCTAAAAACCGCTATGAATTAGACCTTTGTAATTTCAAAAAAGCATCGAGCAACTTGGAAGAAATTCGAGATAAAATGAAATCGATTTTTGCTCCTTTTGTTATTACAGTAAAAGGAAAGAATGGAATTATTCTCTTCTCTTATCCTTGTACAAATAAAGAAAATGAAATTACATATATTTGTGATCGTATTGCTGAACTTGACTGGCAGACAATCTCAATGAAGCTTTCAGGGCCAATCCTTGAATCTCTCATTCGATTCAATCATTCATATGCAAAAATGGATGAGACGGACAAAGAGAAATCAATTGATCTATTAAAAGAGAACCTCATTGGTAAAGAAAGCCTCGAGGAACTAAAAGGCCAATACAAAGAAGAGTTACAAAAAATAAAACAATGTGACTTTGTTCTCATGAATCACCTGGTACCAGAGCAGTATACAATCTACCCTCTAGGTGCACTTGGTATTCGCCAAGGACTAATCTTTCGCTATCCGGGACACGATAAGAAATTAATTCAATACATTAATTCAAAAACCAACCGCAAGAAGTCAGGGAAGCTAAAAGAAGTTAACTTTCCAAAAGCACTAGCTGATATTACAAATCTCTATATGGCAAAGTGTATGAGAGAAGAGCGTGAACTTATCATCTTTAAAGACTCTTTTGCTTTAAAGAATAAAAAATTCTTCTTTGTTGAGTTTGAGAAATTCACACAGGCAAACCCTAATAGGTATAACTACCCAAAGGCCTTCATTTAGAGAAGATTATAGATAATTATATCTTGGCCAATGATATCCACACGGGAATTTTCAAGTCCTAATAAGTGACCAATCAGTCGCCCTAGAATCTTACTCTTTTGACCTTCTAGATTTAAATTTTTCACATTTAATTTGATATCACTTCCATTTAAAGTGAAAGAACACTTTATAGTACTATCCCCTTTTTCAATGAGAAGTTCATGATTTTTTAAAGTCATCATCTCACTTAAAATTAAATAAAGAATAATTGGTAGTGAAGCACCACATATTTTTGCATTTTCTAATTGTGCTGAAACATTAGTTTCGATTGAAATCCCTGATTCAATTTTTCGATTACTAAGAAGTGTTGTTGCTTGCTCTAGAATTGTTCCAAAACTTTGGTCGAAACCTTGTTTTTCTTTAAGACGTGAAAAACCTAAGAATGTACTCACTAGATTTTGACAACGTTTCGCTGAAGCTTTCATCTCCTCTAAGGTTGCAGCATCTTCTTCGGCCCAGTCTTCAAGTTCTAACATATTAATTGCCGCTAGAATTCCCGCCAGTGGATTATTTAATTCATGAGCAATAGAGCTAGTAATAATACCAAGCTCTGAATGTGATTTTGAATAATTAAATTCTTGCCTTACAAGACAGATGATTTGTAGATGATTAGATGTTGACGATAGGATCTTATACTTATTTTCATCAATATCAATCCAGCCACTATCAACAGACTTTAGAAGTTGTCCTGGGGTTATTCCTAATTTTGAAAAATGATCGTTGTGAAAGTTTACAATATCATCATTTAAAATTACCACCGGAAAGCTAAGCTGATTGATCAGCTCACTGATACCAATTGCTTCATTTGCCAAGTCTTTATCATTAGCACTGATAAGGGTGATGGCATTTGCTATTCCACTGGCAAACTCTTGAGTATTTTCGCCTTTATCTTTTAAAAGATAATAATTCTCCTCATCTTCAAAACAATAGTCTTCAACGACTAAGTAATTTTGAGAAGTATTCTTTTTTATTTTTGTAATAGCGAATTCATTCTTAACATCATTGAGTTTAAAAATTGTACCGATAAAGTTACTATCACTCTCTTGATAGACCTTTTCAAGTATTACCCCACCTTCTCCAAGTTCATCTAAATTTGCTAAGTGCATGCTTTCATTCAACTTATAAAGTCGCTGTAGAGCGCGGTTAAAGTGCACTAAGTTCTTTAGGTGATCAATACTTTCAACTTCTATAAGACAAGATTGAAGCTTTATAATAAGAGGTGATCCTGATTCTATTTCAAACTCAATTGGATATTCTAGGTCTTCATGAACTGGAGTAAAGCCAGCATAAACGAGCTCTCTTAAAATTTCTTCCTCAAGTGAGATATTAGTATGATAGTAGAACTTATCAACACCACTTGAAGTCGCATTGGCCTTTTCAGCACCTAGCTCCAATGAATTAATCATGCCTTTGTCCCCTTATGAAGAGTAACCTTGCCATCGGCATAATGAATATCAACATCCACATTTGATAATTTATTCATCTCTTTTGCACTTCCTATAACCTTATCTCCAATTTGAGTATAAGCATAACCACGAGTTAAAACGTTACGAGGATTCAATGCTGAAAGAATCTTTTCAAATTCTAGGTTGCGATTTTTAAATACTTGTACCTTTTCTTTAATAGCACGAGATAGCTTTTGAGCGATACGATCAAGCTCATAGCTATATTCATATAGTGAAAGAATTTGTTCCTTTCTTTTTATTAAATTAAGTTTTTCAAGATCGTGTTTATATTCTGAAATCTTTGATCTAAGTGCTTGTAAGAAACTTAGTGGTGACGTTTCGGCCAGAACTTCATATCGAGTTCGAAGTTGGCCATCCATTGCGTTTTTAAGATCTTTTCTAACTCTATTTAAATCAGTTTCAATTGATAAAAACTTCTGCGTTAAAACTTCTGCGGCCGCTGATGGGGTCTCTGTTCGTAGGTCTGCTACATAATCAGAAATTGTAAAATCAACTTGATGTCCTACTGCACTAATAGTTGGTATTGGACAATTATAAATATCCCAGGCTAAAGCCTCATCGTTAAATGCCCAAAGATCTTCCATGGAACCACCACCACGAGTTAGAACAATAACGTCTAACATATCCTTAGTGCGTCCCTCTTCTTTTGCCTTGAGATGATATGCAATTAATTTCTCTAATGCTTTTCTAATTGAAGCTGGTGCATTATCCCCTTGAACAAGTGCCGGTGATAATAAGACTTGGTGATAATCAGACCTTCTTGCTGCAACATTTAAAAAGTCTTGTAGTGCTGCTGCGCCACGAGCAGTAATAACACCTATTTTCTTAGGCATTGAAGGAATTGGTATTTTTGAACTCATATCAAAAAGACCTTCTGCCTGAAGCTTCTTTTTTAATCTTTCAAATTGCTCCTGTAGATCACCTTTTCCAGCTGGAACGATACGCTTAACAATTAACTGGAACGATCCTCTTTTTGGATAGACCGATACTGAACCAGAAACGATAACCTTGTCTCCGGCCTTGATATTTTTTATTATCGGATTTCTCATGGCGTCCCCCCTAAAGAGGGCCATATTCATCAAAGCATTTGCATCACCTAGTGAAAAATACCAATGACCAGCACCAGAAGAACTCAAATTTGAGACCTCACCTGTGACACTAATATTTTGGTAATTAGACTCGAGATTATTTTTTATATGGGTAATTAATTGTGATACAGAAGGTACTTTATTGGTCATTCAATAATGATGTCTTGAAAGGTGCGAAGTGAGAAGACGGACAGCGTCATCCCACTTCGAATATTTCTACATCTTCTTGAATTTATTAACAGTATTTAAGAATTTAATCGCCTGAATAACCTGATAGTCCTCTGAGGCCGAATACTTTCTATCTTTGTCTTTATTCTTGATATGTTTATTAATTTCACGTGCTCTTTCAATTCTCTTTTTACGAGCAATTTTCTCACGCTTAAGTCGCGCTTTTTTCTCTTCTTCAGTCTCAACAGTAGCAGTTAGGTGGTTTCTTAAATCAACTTCACGAATTCCACCATCGTCATACATATTCTCTTCAACAAACTCGCCTTCGACCTGAGAAACCATAACATCTGGTTTGATCCCTAGGGCCTGAATCTTTCTTCCCTTTGGTGTCATATATTGAGCAATAGTAAGCTTAATTCCTGCATCTTCTGTAATTTGAGAAACAGTTTGCACACTTCCTTTACCAAAAGAATTTGTTCCAACGACGATTGCACGTTTATGATCTTGAAGAGCACCTGCTACAATCTCAGAAGCTGAAGCACTTTTTCCATCAATAAGAACGGCCAGAGGACAATCCAATTCTTTATGTCCGCTCTTTTTCACATAACGTATCTCTTTATTCTTAGGGTCACGTCCTTCTGTTGAAACAACGACTCCATCATTTAAGAAAATCGAAGATAGATTTACTGCTTCATTTAAAAGTCCACCAGGGTTTGATCTAAGATCAAGAACAACACCTTTAAACTTCTTACCTAATTCCTTCTTATGCTTTTTTAATGCACGAACAACATGTCTTGCAGCATCTTTTTGGAATTGGCTTAATCGAATGACTACATAGTCTTTAACAGCATACGACTTAACAGGCTTCGTTTTAATTTTTTGTCTTTTAACATCAAAGTAACGGATATCTCTTTCACCAGCTCTAAGGATACCTAAATTAATAACAGTTCCAAGATCACCTTTCATGCGATCAACGGCTTCATCAAGAGTTATACCTATTGTCGACTCATTATTGATCTCAACAATCTTATCACCTGGCTTAAGACCAGCTTTTTCCGCAGGTGAGTCTTCAATTGGTGTCGTAATAACAAGTACACCATCTTTTTGTGTTACTTCAATTCCAAGACCACCGTATTCACCACTTGTATCTTCTTGCATCTTTTTAAATACTTCTTTATCTAAGAAAGCGGAATGCGGATCAAGTGTTTGAAACATACCCTTAAGTGCTCCATCAATGAGCTTATCGATATTAACTTTTCGATAATAATTTGTTTCAATAATATGGATAACTTTATTAAAGAGCTCTAGTTTTTCAAAACGTGAAGCTTGTGAATCCTTTTCCTTGGCAAAGGTAGGAGTAACTAAGGCACTTAGAGCAAGGGCCAAAACTATCTTCTTCATATATAAATCCTAATCTTATAATTTTATTTTATCGTTAATTAACTGTGCTGTATTTTGTGCAGTATTCTTCTTTCTAACTTCAAAATAAACCTTACTAAGATTTCCTTTCTTGATAGAAAAACGAGTTTTAGCAAGCGTGGAACCAAGTTTAACCTTTTGTCCTTTTTTCACACTCGCAGCAAAGTCGCCAAGATAAATACTTCTAACATCTCCACCATGAGCAACCATAATGACATTACCAACATTTGCAAGAGAACCTACATACTCAATTGTTCCCTCTTTAGTAGCATAAACACCTTCGCCACTTTTTACTGTATAAGTAATCCCCTTTGATCCATTTTCAGCTGAGATATATTTCTTTAAAGGAATTGCAAAATTTGCTGCTAGAGTTGCGGCAGAAGACTTACTCGCATTCTTCGCTTTTGCAGCTTTTCTACGAGCTCTTTCTTTCTTTGCTCTTTGTTTAGCAAGATAAGACTTTTTTAACTCACCATATTCATTTTTAAGTTTTTCATGATTTTCTTTTTCAGTAAGAAAGACCTTAACTGTTGAATTCTTTTCATTTTCAAGATTTCTAAGAACTGAATAAAGTTCTCTTTCAACTTTGGCAGTCTCTGTTAAGCGTGTTCTTAGATCAAAAACTTTCTTTTTTAGTTTTGTACAATATTCTATCTTCGACTGAATCTCTTTCTTTTCTTTCTTTAAAGATTTTAAGAGTAGTTGATTTTTTAATAAATCTTCATGAGTTGAATTTTCAAGATAACTTAGGGCCACATGACGAATTGCTTTTTTAACTTTCGTCTTATCATCTTCTAACTCATATAATGATTGATTAAGATTTTTTTCTATTTCAAATATTTTATAATCAAGATCCTGTCTTGACTTCATTGCTTGCAAGTAATCTTCATTCTTTATTTGTAGCTTTTCTTCAATTGAACGAATCTTCTTTTTATAAGAATTAATCTTTTCTCGACTACTATTAACCTCTTTCTTTACAGCGTTATAATTTGTCGCTGCATTAGAGTTTAAAGCAATTGAAGATGCAATTAAAAATGAAAGGAGTACTAAGCTTTTTGCCATTCAAGTTTCCCAAGCGTATACAAAGCTGATGTTGAAATTAATAAAGCGCATATAGTTGCGACCAAGATTTCATTTGGAGCAAAGAAAGCAAATGAGATAACAATTCCAAAAAGAGTCCATATAAGAATATTTGTTAAATACATCTTTAGAGCTACGTTCTTTTTTCTTTGGAATTTCTCAATTAAATATGAAACTTGCTTAAGGTCTTTTCTAATTGCAACAAATGCAACGATCCAAAAGATTGAAAGAACAACGATAGCAACCTGTAATGGTCTTCGCTTAACTTCCGTCATAACTTCCTTCCATGACTGGTGATTCGAGATTTTCTTTCTAATACCACCTAAAACGACGTTATCTTTACCTGTAAGTCTCACTAAATACTCACGTATGAGATTAGTTGAACTCTCCGATACTTTCTCATCAAGAATAATTTTTAATCCTTTCATTGAGATAACTTCTGTAATTTCATTCTTATCTAGATCAAGAACATCTTTTAACTGTTTAGTAACATTTAAGTTTTTAGAAGCACTAATACTTTCGATTGCCTTAACACCTGGAAGACCTTTAATTTTTCTTGTAATACTATTTGTATTTAGGTCGCCATCAACTAGAGCATTAAAGTAGTACTCATTTTGCATTGATGGAAGAGCACGAGAGATCTTTGCCTCAAAGTGATTATAATTTGATACGGCAACAACAAGAGTCATTGTTAAAATAGAAAATAGGATTTGACCAAAGAGATTGTTCTTTGAAAATCTTGCTAATTCCTTTAAATAAAACATGCATGCCCCGAATGAATAAGTCTAGAGTTGTCTAAGTGAATAATACGACCAGTGAATCTTTGCACTAGCTCGCGGTTATGAGAGGCCCAAATAATCGTTGTTCCTCTTTTAGAATTATAAATATTTAATAAATCAAATAAGCGCTTCGTATTATCAAAGTCTAAAGAGCTTGATGGCTCATCAGCAATGAATACATCAGGCTTAGAAAGAAGTGCACGAATGATGGCAACCTTTTGTCTAAGTCCCCCATTGGCATCTTTTGCTTTTAATTTTATACGATTTTTTATTCCAAGAATTTTTACTAACTCATTTAAATCACTTTCAAATTCTTTTTTTGAACGATAAACACTTGGATCAAATGAATACTGAAGGTTTTCTAGTAAGCTCATGTGCTCAACTAATCTTAAGTCCTGAAAAACCTGAGTTGTGAAAACGCGATCATCAATCTTAATATTTCCACTTGTTGGTGCAATATTACCAGCGAGTACGTTTAACAACGTTGTCTTACCAGCTCCTGAAGCTCCCGTCACAAAGACGATTTCACCTTTTCGAATCTGTAAATTAATTGAAGAGATGGCCTTGATGCCACCAAAATCAACCGTTACATTTTCTAGGTTAAAGCACATATTGGTGCTGAGGTTTTGATTACCAAAGAGTTGATGAGTTTGATTTGCGTAACTGCTTGAGATCATTGATATGAGTCCTTCATTATAATATTCAAATCTTCCTAACTTGAATGTGGGCAAAAATCCTCTTTGCCACAGTACAATTTTATAACAAAATCAAATATTAAGCAAAGGTGGATGAAAAAACCAACCCACCGCGTCAGTTATAGAAAAACTTAACATAACTCACCTTGAACATGGCCAATTTCGAACGTAGAATCATATAAATTTGATGCTCAAGGAGTCAGAAGTGCTTGAAAAAATTAATAATAGACAAGTGGATCCGAAACACCTTTCATCTTTTCTTAGATCACGAAATTGTATCGATGATTCAAGTGTCGATAATTGTCTATCATTTTATGACATCATCTATGTGATCCAAAATGACACCAATTCTGAAAGTAATCGCTTTAAAACCGAGTATATTGATCAACTAGAAATCAATTTAACTCTTGCTTATACTGATCGCCAATTGTGTGAAGAACAAATTCAAGAAGGTCAAAGGGTTCGTCCCATTACAGTGGGAATGCTTTGTCGAGAAACAAAATCAAAATCTATCGAAGTCGTTGGGCTAAATATGGATAAAGATCTTGGTATGACAAATTTTGAAAACTTTATCTTTGTTCCACCATTTGATGAAATTACTGGCCAATATATTTTATCGCCAAGAGATGAGGCTATATCATTATTATCAATAGATAATGAATCTCATCGCTTTATGGGTGTTGAAGCAACATTCTTTTCAATCACAAATAAAGGCCTTGTGACTTTTGGAAGTGAAGAAAGACAAGATTATCTCAATAACCTTATTGATAATTTAAGCTTTGTTATTCCAAGAATACCTCAGCCAAAAGGTAGTGCTAATATTATTTGCCTGCTATTAAATCTTGAAAACTCAATTGAAGAGAGAGCTTTTGTTCGCGATTATCCTACTTTTGATAATTATACAGAAGTCCTATTTGTAAATTCAGAGCTAGACTTGCTTACGGGAAATCTCAGTACTATTGATTACGATGGTGCAAGCCTTGAAGGTATTTATCTACCACTTATAAAGAGAGCGAAGGGACGTCTAAATTAATTAGATAATCCCTTCATCCTGAAGAATTTGATAAGCTCCATCTGAGCAGAAACAATTTGGCGTGTAGCTCATTGTATTTGATAGCTTAGAGATTATTGAGTTCTCCACATCTGCTAAGAGCTGTACCTGGCCATCATCAAAACAAATTTTCACAGGATCTCTTTCAAGTAAAAGATTCGTTTTATTTGTTTCCTTTGCTAACTCTCGAGGACTTTTAACAAAGATAATTTTCTTCTTAGGAAGATCAGGGATAACCCAATCAGCAGCTCCACCTTTCATCTTTACAATATTGACAATATCTTGGGCCTTATTTTCTGTTTTCTTATAGAGCTTGTCATTAAAGCCAGTATTATCTTGTTCCAATAGGCTTTGTGAGAATTCGCTAATATCAATATTCTTAGCTCCATGACGAAGAAGAAGGATTTTTGCCATATCCTTAATATGTGGATAACCATCAAACTTTCCATCAACTAATAATTTATGAATCGTATTCATAAAGTATGAATCATTGAAACCATAGAATCTCATTGGATCGTTACTGATAATATCTAAGAGTTCACTGTAGCGATAAATATGGCCTTTCTCTAGCATATGATAACAAAGCGTATCAGCGATAGAGTCATATTTTGATCCACGAGGAGAGCGAATAACTTGTGAGTACCAAGCAAACCTTGCATTTAGAAAGTCCTCAACACAGTGAAGAGCGTTTTCTTTGATTGCTAAGATATCATGTCCCGCAACTTTCTTCGTTGTGAAATGATGAAGAAGATACTCACGATCATAAGTTCCATATTTTAATCCCGTATAATGAGCATCTCTTAAAAGATAATCCATACGATCACAATCAATTTCAGAGTGTAGAATTTGATTGGCAAGAATTGAAGAGTGAGTTCCTTTTACAAGATCTGAAATTTCTTGTGGATCAATTCCATGATCTTTAAGAATACGTGTTAGACCACCTTCGTAATCAGTATTTTTAATAATAAATGAACCAAGATTTTCGTGGTCATCTTTAAGACCTTTTCCACCTTTCTTATTAGTAGTCTCCCCTATTTTGATATAGGCCATCTCAGTTGTATGAGAAAAGAGAAAAGTACCAATATCGTGGAGTAAGGCAGATATACGAATGGCCTGATGATATTTGGCCTCTTTGGTTACTTGAATTTTTTGAAATAACTCGTGATCTTCAACACCTCGTCCAACAGATCTTAGAATATGATGAGCATTATTTAAAACACCTATTGAATGGCCATAGCGAGAGTGCTCAGCACCATGAAATACATAGAATGAAAATCCTAATTGTTTGATCCATCTAAGACGTTGAAAGAATGGGCTGTGAATGATTTCCATCTCTAGAGGAGTTAAATCAATAAAACCATAGAGAGGGTCATAGACCTTTAAACCTTTTTTGGTTTGTTCAGCAACTTCCATGTTGATCCTTTGAAAACTAAGATGCCCGTAAAATACGGGCATCTTATATTGTATGATATTTTTGCGACTTTTTGACAAGAAATTAAGATTTTTTCTTTCTTCCTCTTTTCTTTACAGGAGTTGTAGCAACTTTTAGAGCTTCGAACATCTTCTTAGCTTCAGCTCTTAAGTTATTTTCATAGATAAAGCGGTAAAAATTCTCTAAATCTGGTGAATTTCTGAAGTTCTTCGGTAGTCTATTGTCTTCTGTTGACATGGTTTCTCCTTATTAGACTGACATATTAACTTCAAAAACACGCTTTATCAATTCTGTTTAATCTTCTTTTAAGCTTCCTTAGCTTCAATCATTCCGTAGCTATGCAGCTTGTTATAAAGAGTCTTTACAGTAATACCAAGAACTTTTGCTGTTTTAGTCTTGTTACCACCTAAGTGCTCAAGTGTATGACAGATATGCTCTCTCTCAATTTCACCAAGCGTCATTTCTCTAAATACTCTAATCTCTTCTTTTTCTTCATTAATTTCTTGTTGCTCAACTTTAATGCTATCAGCTAAGTGATCTCTTTCAACAATCATTCCTGGTGATAGAACATAAGCTCTTTCCATTATTGACTGAAGCTCTCTTACGTTTCCTGGCCAATTGTAATCTTCAAGAAGTTTTACAACACCTGGAGACATCGACTTTTGTGTTTCAGCTGACTTTCCAAGGTTAAGGAAGTGGTTAGCTAGAACTTCGATATCAGACTTTCTTTCTCTAAGAGATGGTACTCTTAGACCAATAGTTGATAGATTGTAGAATAGGTCTTCTCTAAAAGTTCCTTCCTCTACTCTTTCTTTCATATTATGTGCTGATGCAGCAATAATTCTTACGTTTGATCTTAGTTTCTCATGAGTTCCAACTCTAGAATAAGCTAGGTCATTGATGAAGCTCATTAGTCTTGCTTGTACTTTTACAGGCATTTTTTCAATATTATTGATGAAAATTGTTCCACCATTAGCTGCTTCTAGGGCACCTTTCTTTACTCTAAATCCTCTAACAGCATCTACTTCTTCTTTTCCAAAGATTTCTGCTTCAAGGTAGTCATCGTTCCCCATTGAACAGTCTACAACGATGAATGCGTGGTTCTTTCTTTCTGATCGACAGTGAATTCTTCTTGCGATCATCTCTTTACCAACACCAGTTTCACCGGCCATATAAGAGTTAACATCTGATGCTGCTACACGATCAACAGCAATTAGAAGCTCTTGCATGATTTCTGATTTACCAATGATTTCTTTCTCTTGAGTAGTTGAACGAGAAAGGTTTACACCTGGTACAGAGTTCTTTAACTCATGGTCTTTTTCTTCAATTTTTTGCTTAAGTGACTCATTTAAGAATTTAGCTGAAAGATACATCTTCATATTCTTAAGTGGTTTTTGGATAGCATTTAGTCCTTCAAGCACAGTATTGATATCTTCTTTCTTAAAATTAACTTCTTCGTTATTACCTTTAAAAGAGATTGTTCCGATGATTACACCGTCGATGATCATTGGTACACATAATTCAGAGTGTGAATTTTCTTCTTTAGTAGAAGCAAAAAGTGGATCTCTTTGTACATTATTTGAAAAGTAAGCTCTCTTAGACTTAATTACATGTCCAACAGCTCCTAGTCCTTTTGAAACTCTCTTAGCGTTTTTAACTGCCTTAGCATTCTTAGAAACGATTCGACAGCTTCCATCTTCGTGAGCAAGGTTGATGATGATTTCATCGCATGCAATCTCTGATTTGAAGAATTTTGATAACTCACTAAAGAAAATCTGCTCATCTAAAGTTGTAAGAAGAGTAGACAGTAGGTTTTCAATTTTTGTTGATTCTTTTTTCATTTCGATTGTCATGTAAAAACTCCCGTGTATTTTTTATTGTGTGTGTCGCATAGTGTTAAACTATATTCATGATACAGTGCGTCTGAACTTTTTACAAGACTAAAATACTCGGGTGTTCAAAAAAAATATAGATACACAGTAATTACAGTGACTTAAGCCATCTACCACTTGTACACTTTCCGAAGTTTGAGGTCAGTGGACCTAGGATTTTACCCCAAGTGTCCATAATATAGACATTCTGAGTGGCCTTAGATTGTGAAATTACCCTCAAACTTGTAAAAATAATGAACTGTCCATCTTTTGAGTACTCAGGATCCTCATTTGAGCCGAAATCCTTCGTTAATCTCACTAGGTTTTGGCCATCGGCCCCTACCTTAAACAGGTCAAAACGGTTATCAAGCCAGCTAGAGAAGACAATCTCAGAGGCATTTGGGTGAAATCGTGGAGTCGCATTATACTTTCCAACGTAGCTGATACGCTTTACATCCTTCTCTATTCCAGAGGGATCCATCGTATAAATCATTGGTTTACCAGGTCTTCCAGAAAGGAATGTAAGGATTGTCCCCTCTGCATTAAGAGATGGGTCCACATCTGGTGCAAATTTCTTTGTTAATCGCGTAAGCTTTCTTGTCTTTAAATGCATACGATAAAGTTCTGCATTTCCTTGGTGAGAAAGAGTTAAAATGATCTCTTCCCCATCGTTAGTAAAGATTGCACCAGAGTTAAGACCTTTACGTTTAGAAAGGATCTTTGTTTTTCTAGTCGCAACATCGTAGATCATAAGGTTTACGTTCTTCTTTGCACCTTTTACTGACTCATCAATTAAGCTGTAAACAATCTTACTTCCATCATGAGAAACAGCAGGAGAGATAACAACTCCGTTGTGCCAAGTAAGTCTCTTTGGGTTTGCACCGTCAAAGTCCATGATGAAAAGCTCTTTCTTTCCTTCTGGTAATTTGTGATCTGAAACAAATACAATCTTATCTTTAAAGATTGATGGCTTTCCTACAATAGCGCGATAAAACTTGTCTGCAATTTCATGGATTGCACTACGGTTATTTTGATCATATGCAATACTTCCTGTTACTAATTCTTTTTCGTTTGAAGTATTCCATAAACGATACTCTAGATTTGTTGTCCCATTATCACGGTTAACACGAAAGCGAGCAAGAAAGTTTGTCTCCTTTGCTTTATAAGTAGAGAATCGTACATTATCAAAAGATGTTTGAGAGATTCGTCGTGGTAGAACCTGAAAATAATTTGAATAGAACTTAAAATCATTTCTTACGATATTTATGTAATTTTCAGCAGCTTCTAATTCATTAGGCGTAAATGCACCCTCAGAGAAGACTTTTTCAACTAATAGGGTTTCTTTTACAACTTCTGCTTCACCAACGGAAACAACAGTTAGCCCATTTTCAGCAAAAACATTTGTAAATAATAGTAATGATATAAAAACTCTTAAAATATACTTCATTGTACCTCCTATATAGGGAAGGCCAGAACAATTTCTCCAGCAACTAACCTATTGGTGATTTCCTTATCTGGTCTAGGGAACTTCTTAACGGAACGAATTGAGCTAATTGCTTTATTATCGTATTCTTTATTACCGCTAGACTTTATAATTTTATAATCTAATAACTTTCCTTGGGCATTAATAAAAATTTGCACATGACAAGATAGCTCTAAATTTGCAAGATAAGCTGGAAGCTTCCAATATCTTCTAACCTCTTCCATTACACTTAAAACATACTCATCAAATGCACCTTGAGCCTGGACACTACTTGTTCCAGTATATGAGCTACCTTCACTTAATTTATTACCAGCAGCGATAACACCGCTATAATCAGTATTATCTTCGACTTCTTCTATTTTTTTAACTTTCTTTCTAGGCTTATTGTCTTCTTTAACATCTCTTGTGGCATATTTAGAAAGCATATCGGCCAATGACTTTGTTTTCTTTTCTTTCTTTAAAATTGCCTTATCACTTCCACCTGTGTCTTTCATTTCAACCTTAGGTTTTGCCACTTTATTCTTTGGTGGTGGGCTTAGTTTCTTTAATTCCTGATAAGTCATCTTAGGCATGGCCACAACATCAACCTTAATGGCTTTTCCAATGACTCTCATTTTATTAAGGTTTGCTTTCTCTGGATCAAAAGGAGTTCCTAATTTCATGATCGAAAATAGATACAAAGCCGCCACTAAGAGAACGTGTCCCCCTAATGATATTGAAATGTATTTATTAAAATTATTTTCGATAATTCTATTCCTCTAATTCTGTTACCAATGCAATATTGTTAATATTATTTGATTTCAGATATGACATGAGTTTTGCAACTTTTCCATATTCTAACTGATAATCAGCTCTTAAAAATAAAGTCTGAGACTTTGTTTCCTGAAGCTTCAAATTTAAAACCTTTATAAGTTCGGCCATTAAGATCTTATCTTTACCAACATAGAACTCTTCAGAGTTCGTAAAACTTAAAACAACTTGAGACGAACTTAAGTTCATGACATTCACTTCCTTAGTTTTTGGAAGAGTTAGTTCAATACCATTAAGCATAAGAGGTGCCGTTATCATAAAGATAACAAGGAGAACCAGCATAACATCCACGAGGGGTGTTACGTTGATTTCTGACATTGGCCCATCGCCATTTCCACCTGTATTCATTCCCATGAAATACTCCTAAGACTTTGAAGAAATATAGCGTTCTACTTCATTAATAAATTGATTACTAAAAATATGAAGTTGTTCTCTAAGTTTATTTCTTCTTTGACCAAATTTATTAAAGTACCAAGTTGCAGGAATCGCTGCGACTAAACCAACTGCTGTAGCAACTAGGGCCTCAGCAATACCAGGTGCAACAGTCTCTAGTGTCGCTCCACCACTAGCAAGCCCTGAAAAGGAATCAATAATCCCCCAAACGGTACCAAATAAACCAACAAATGGAGTAATTGATCCAATTGAAGCTAATGTTGTTAGATTTGAACTCATCGTCTGATCGACTTCAACAACTTCATTGCTAAGAGTACGCTCCATTGATTGGTTTGCTATCGAAGCATAGTGTTCTTTAATAGCAGCATAATTTTCACCCAGAGCAATTTCTGTTTTCTTTAGTTCACGATAACCAGAAAGAAAAACTCTCTTTAGAGGACTTTCTTCAATGGTCTGTGCATCGTGATATGCTTCTTCTAATGAAGTTACTCCACTAAAAAAGTTTTTAAAGTCATTATTGGCCCTTTCCGCTTTTTTGAATGCAGATAGCTTTTGAAAGATAATTGTCCAAGACAGCACTGAGGCTGCAACAAGTAATAGTAAGTCGATTTTTACGACAATACTAGAATCAAGTAAGATTTGAAAAATATCTAAGTTGTGACCTTGCACTATACTTCTCCTTGCTTACGTAAAAAATATGAGTAAGCGATTGTTACAATTAATAAACTTATGGCCGGCATTAGCAGGCTCGTTAAGCGTGAGAAAAACATCGAGTAATATGTCCCCCACAATGGATCATGACCTAAGAATGCAAAAAGCGGAACAAAGACTATTGATACAAAGATCATTCCCTTTAAGACTGAATAGTTAAATAAATACAGATGAATATAGGCCATATAAAATAATAAGAGGTGACCAATTTCTAAACTTGTATTTCTTGGAAAAAGAACAAATAAAGAAAGATAAACAAAAGATCCTTCAACAAATATATGAAATAACCTTCCAACTCCCCTTTTCTTCTTTAGAAATAATTTTGAATTTAAAAAATCAAAGAAGAAAAAGGCAAAAATTAAGATATTGTGGATAATTAACTGAAAAACAGAAAATTGAACATTCTCTAAATGACTTGGACGAATAAAGAATAAGAACACCAAAATTGAAGCAAACGATACTAAATAAGTAGGTGTCGTAATATTATTATACCAATCAAAAGAGAGCTGACTTCGAATATCCTTAATTCGAATATCTGAAAATAGATATGCTGATGCAAAAAATCCCAGAATTCTGGCCATCACGAGTAGTTGCCATGAAAAGTCATATAGCCAATTTTCTACAATTATCAATTTATGGCCAAGACGAAAGTGAAAGAACGAAGCTATAGAAACTAATATAAAGTAAATTACCCAATACATAAAAATTGAGATTGCATACTTTGAGGTATAAATAGCTTTTTCTTTGGCGAATAACTTCATATTAATTAGTCGTTGGGTCTATCCATTTTAGCTGTAATTCAGGTGATGGATAAATCTTGGAATAATGCTTATAAAGTAAGTTCCCCTTTGTTAAAGAGTCGATCTTCTCTAATAGACTATAGTAATTCTTCCAATATTTAGGATTATTTTTCAAAATAACATCCATTTTCTTCGTTACTGTAAACTGATCTTTAAAAGAAAAGCCAGAGTTAAAAGCAATATCAGAATACTTAGCTAGAACCTTTTCAAATGCTTCCTTTGGGAATTCTTTCTTATAAAAGTTACTATTCATTAACTTCAATAATGTCGCATCATCGAATTTACTAATAAATTGTTCATTTTCTAGTCTTAATAAGTCCTCAAACATTAACAGAGATATTTGAAGTTTTGATAAGTCCATAGCACGGATAAATGGAACACTTACAACAAAGAGATAGTCTTTTCTTGAAAGTGGAAAACCAAAATGCGTGATATTTGCAGAGTTCACATACAGAACTTTAAACTTTAGGCCAAAGTAGCCAACTTCTTTTAGAAAGTTTTCAAAGTACTCAGTAACTCCAAATTCAGGTTTATGAAAATCCCACTTTAGTAGGTTTACATTTTTGACAAGCCAATACTGAGTCATAATTTCCCAGAAGTGTCTTCCTCCTGGTGTATTATAGAAAGCCTTCTTCTTATCTTCGATCGAGTCTTTCTTTTCCTGAGCTTTAATCTTTTTCTTCTTGGCAACTTTTTCAAGGCCATCTTTTTTTAATACTTTTTGAATTTTATTAAAATTAACAAATTCATTTTCGACAGGTAGTTCACTTTGATCTGACTGAGCAAATGGAGATGAAAAAGATGTAAGAATAAATCCTAAAATTAATAACCTTTTCATTATCGACTCTCCCCTCTTCTTAATAGATCCTGGAGACGTCCCCAATAGTGAATTTCAGTTACACCGATTTCAATATTATCAAAGAAGCGGCGATATAAATCCTGCCAGCATTCTTGTGGTTTTGTTTTCGATAAAACATCCACACTCATAAAGCCTTGGTAATTAGAATATTCAACATTGTAGAAATTCGACAGCGGAGCACTTTTTACATAAAAAGGTTGTCCACACTCAAAAGTTGAAAGAACCCTTGAGAACTTCGATGGATTTTGATGTAGCTGAGAGTATACAGTATTCACGTAATAAATCGTCTTCTTAACATTAGAAGATTTATCACTCTTTGCTTGCCCAAAAGCTTGGGTTGCAAATAATAGAATTAGAATAGTTTTCTTTATACTTTCCATCTGAATTGTATCGTTTCCCATTCATGACATTGTGGACAACGCCAAAAAATATCATCTGAATTATAACCACATTCTCGACAATAGTGCTTTGTAACTGTTTGGCGCATATTATCGAGTAGTCCTTTCATTTGTGTAACAGCTTCTTCTTTTTTACCGAGCTCAATTAAGATCTTAATATATTCAGACTTAAGAGCATCAGAAGTTGTATTCTCACCTTTTTCCCAAGCACTTAATAATTCATAAGCTTTATGGAGTTGGTGTTGTTGTTTAAAAAGTCTAATCTTAGTTAAAATGATCGATTCATTTGAAAGAAGATCAGCATCATTTAATTCTAAGAAATATTCAACGACTAAATTAAGTCTCTTAAAATACTTTTCCTTCTCATCTTCACTTCCTTTAAATCCTTCTTCTAAAGACTCAAAAGCAAATGAAGCATACATTGGTTGCTCTTTTAAAAGCTCTAATAAGTTAAGCTTAGCCTCATCAACATTACCTTCATGAAGAAGAATTCTAAGCTTTAATATTTTGGCCGATACAGAAGGAGCAAAACGAAAGCCATCTTCTAAGTCTTCAGCCGCTTTTGAAAGCTGTCCGTTCTCAAATTGTTTCTTGGCCTTTTGAACAAGAATATGAGAAATCGTTTCGGATTGATTTTCGTGTCCTACTTTCGATAGCATAATGCGATAATTATATGCCTGATCCCAGTCACCAATATCTTCATAAATTCGACAAAGAGATTGAATAACATCAAATTCATCGCGATTGATTTTTAAAACATCTTTATATGTTTCAATGGCCTTATCAACGAAGCCACCTTTATCAAAATCAATTGCTAACTCTTTGAGAGCTCTTATTCGATCAGACTCAGAGATATTATCCCTTGCGATAAGAGAGCGGTGAATACTAATGGCCTTTTCAATTTCACCATTGCTTCGAAATAGTCCACCAAGCGCGAAATATGTATCGATTGTTTCACGGTTAATATCAACAGCACTAAGGAATTCTTTAATAGCAAGATCACGATTACCTGAGATTAGATATTGTGTAGCATTTAAGAATACTTTTGACTGAGCTTCGAAAATAGAATTTCGATATCTTTTTGAAAGTTTTACACCTGTATCCTTCTCACTAAAGTAGTGATAAATCAGGATAAGAGTAAAAACAAAGGCCACAACAGCTAATATATGATCTTGTAGCCAATTTAAGTAGATATGCATTATACCTCAACTATTTGTACATGATATTCGTCGAATTGCTCATTTTCACATATTCAACAAAGCTAGAAACAGCACCCTTCACATCCTCTAGATCTTGAATAAGAGAGAAGAAGTTGCTTTTCTTTTTAATTTTAATTTCACTTAGGTTTAAGTCACCTTCAAGCTCAAGTGTTTTATGCAGACCACGTGCACATGGCCAAAGTCCAACAAGATCATCTACTAGACCAAGCTTTTTAGCTTGTGCTCCAGAAAAAACCTGACCTTGAGCAACTTCATTAATTGGTGAAGTTAAGCGCTCTTTTCTTTGCGCTGATACGTCATCTATAAATTGCTTATGAACATCTAAAGTCATTCTTGTCATAAGTTCTCTTTCTTCTGGTGTCATGGAACGATTTGGCTGACCAATATCTTTATAGCGACCAGCTTTAATTGTTTGTGGGTTTACCATGGCGAATTTATATAATTCTGATAAATCAACAAATTGCATGATTACACCAATTGAGCCCGTAAGAGTTCCTGGTGAAGAGCAAATCTTCTCTGTAGCTGCGCCAATATAATAACCACCGCTTGCAGCAATTGATGAGAAAGAAGCATAAATAGGCTTAGGTTTTTTTGTTATTTCTTTATACTGACCAACTCCTCGAATACGAAGAATTTCTTGATAAATTTCTTGAGTTGGAGCAACAGCTCCACCAGGTGAATTTACTCTTAAGATAATACCTTTTACTGCTTCATCAGCTTCTGCCTTATGGAGAAGTTCAATGACTTTCTTAGACTCCATAATGACACCCTCAACTTCAATGAGAGCAATCTTATCTTTTGATTTCGTTGATGATGATGCAATGTAGTCGTTGCTACCCTTAAAAATATTTACCGTATATACTGAAAATAAAATAAGCACGACAAAGAAAACCGCCACTAAGGCCATAAGGCCCACAACTGCACGATCTTTTGATTTATTATTCGACAAAGCATCCTCCCTGAGCTTATAAAACCATACCTCTATCTTCCCAGAAATATTGGATTTCGTAAACTTTTTAACATGTTACAAACTTGCCTATTAAAGTAAATCTGCTGCATTCCGAAAAGTATATTGGATATTAACCTAATGGGAATATGTGAGGATTTTATGAAATCAGTAAACTTTAAACTTTTGGTATTTACTACCTTAGTAATACAGTCGGGTTTATGTTCTGCTGAGAAATATGAAGCACCTGCATTTTTTCACTCAGAATCAAAGAAGCCCATCTCATTTAAGCAGAAAGTAGTTAACAAAAAAGCTACAGTAAAATGGCAAGATGGTTATACTGTTGATCAAGATGAGCAAGCGGAAAAGTCAAAACGTCTTCCATCATCAAAGAATTCAAAAGTTAAATACTGGGATTACGAGAATAAGAAATAATCGTCTTTAATTAGTCCCAAAGATTCGCATCTTTTTCAAGCTCACTCTTTAGCTGTCCACATGCTGCAAGGATATCACTTCCCTTTGTCGTTCTAATAGTCGTCGTTATTCCACCATCTTCTAGCTGGTTTTTAAACCAATTGATTCGACTTACACTTGGACGCTTGAAGTTTGATTCTGGATATTCATTAAATGGGATTAAGTTTATTTTTGAAACCTTTTTTGGGAGTAGATTCAAGAGAGCTGTCACATCTTCGGCTCGATCATTATACTGATCAATTAATAAGTATTCATATGTGATATAACGATGTGCTTTTAGCGGAATTTCCTTAATGGCACCAAGAAGACGATCTAAATCAAATGCCTTATTAATTGGCATTAATTCAGTACGAATATCATTATGGGCAGCATGTAGAGAAATAGCGATATTCACAGGCGGAAAATCATCTAATTTCTTAATCTGAGGAACAAGTCCGGAAGTTGAAATCGTAACTCTTCTTTGAGAAAGACCTAATGCCTTTTCATTAACCATTAGCTCAGTTGCTACTTTTACATTTTCAAAGTTATGAAGAGGCTCACCCTGTCCCATAAAGACGACATTTGATAGACGCTCTTCTGGCCCAACCTTATCACGTAGAAACTTTGTTACGGCCAGGAATTGACCAATGATCTCACCTGCTTCCAAGTGTCTCATTAGGCCCATTGTCCCAGTATGACAAAAGGTACAACCAATAGCACAACCAACTTGAGAGGAAACACAAAGAGTCTTACGGTTTGAACGAGCAGGAATCATAACAGTTTCAACTGTCTTATCATCTCGCATGGCCACAAGAAATTTTCTCGTTCCATCCTTTGATAGGCCATTCCATACAATTCTAGGAAGGTTAAAATCAAAGTTTTCAAGCAGAAGATCTTTTAGATTTTTGGAAATATTTGTCCAATTTTCAGGGTTAAACTCATATTTTTCATAAACCCATTTAAGAATCTGAGTGGCCACAAAAGCCTTTTGACCATTGCTTTCAAGAAATGATTTTAATGACTTAGGTGAAAGTGAATAGAAAAGTGGCCTTTCCATTAAATACTCCAAAAAATGCTAAGTGCTATATATATGGTCAGTCCATAATATTTACAAGCTTGTCTGTAGTTTTTTTGCGATTTCAGCTAGATTTATAGTTAGATTTAGAAGAAATACAATAAAAAACAGTGAAAAAGGATTCGATTTGAAAAAGTTAAGCATTTTCATGATTTTAACAACATTCATTAATATCAATGTTCATGCAGGAAATAACCTAGCAAATCTCATCTTTAAGGTTCCGGCTAAATCTCAAATATTAGAAACAAATAGTTCTATTAAGTGCCAAGACTGCACAATTCCAGAGCGCTTTACTATATCTGTTTGGAATATGTACAAAGGTAGTGAACCAAGTTGGCCAAGAGAATATCAATCAATGGATGCGCAGAGTGATCTTATATTAGGTCAAGAATTTCTTCTTTCTGGGGATATGAAAACAGAACTTGAAAACCCAGTTAATTCAGAAGTTGTTATGGCCACATCTTTTATCAATACTAAAAAAGAAGCAACAGGTGTCTTCACATCTTCAAAAGTTAGTTCAATTTCAAAAAAAGCATACCGAAGTCAGTCACGTGAGCCTCTAGCAAATACACCAAAGATGGGACTTGTAACAAGCTACCCTCTTTCAAATGGCAAAGTCCTTACTGTCGTAAATATTCATGCTTTAAACTTTGTTGGAATAATTCCTTTCTATAATCAAGTCTCTGAATTAATTGATGAGGTGAAAGATCTAGAAGGTCCAATTATCTTTGCGGGCGACTTTAATACTAATACTCCATCTAAAACGATTTCAATGAATCTACTTTTTAAAGCTCAAGGCTTTAAGAAAACTGAATTCTCTGGAAATGATGATCGCCTTACTTTTCTAGGGCAAAAACTCGATCATTTCTGGTATCGAGGACTCCAACTACTAGAGGCCCGCGTCTTAAATGAAAATGAAGGATCGGATCATAAACCAATGCAGGCTACCTTTGAAGTCAGTTATTGACACTATATCTAAGAAAAAGAAAATTTCACCTCTCTATTTTTGCTTAAATACTAAAACTTAGAGATAATCTTAGAAATTAATATTTCAAACAAAAGGATTTGTTATGAAAATGCTTATGATAAGCATGCTAATTTCTATGGTATCACTACCTGCTTTTGCATCAGTAAATAATAAACACTCTTTCATTCACAAGATTCCAGCTAAGAATAAGATTATTGACTTTCACCAAGGACTTTCTTGTCGAGATTGCTATTTTCCAAATGAGTTCAAATTAACTGTGTGGAATATGTATAAAGGAAAGAATGAAAGCTGGGCCAATGACTTTGATGATCTCATGTATGAAAGTGATATCTTGCTAGGACAAGAGTTTAAGCTTAAGGGTGAAATGAAAGATAGACTTATAAACCCTTTTGAACAAGAGGTGATTTTAGCAACTTCATTTATTAGCTGGCGTAAGTATAAAACAGGTGTAACAAATATTTCTAAATACCCGACAGTACAAATAACACCCCTAAGAAGTAAGGTGAAAGAACCTTTTATTCGCACACCAAAGCTCTCTTTAGCAAGCAGTTATCGTCTTGAAGATGGTAGAGATATTACTTTTATCAATATTCATGCAATCAATTTTGTAAGAAAGAGAAAGCTTGAAAAGCAACTTAAACAAGTTATTGAATATATCAAAACAACTTCCGGACCAGTTGTATTTGCAGGAGACTTTAATACAAATTCTAAAAAGAAAATTAAGATGATGAGAAAGCTATTATCAGAACAAGGTTTTACTGAAGCTAGTTTTACTGGCCAAGATAAAAGAATGAAATGGCTTGGTAATAAATTAGACTATATTTGGTATCGTGACCTAGAGCTTATTGAAGCCAATGTCCTTGGACATATTCAGGGTGCAGATCACAAGCCTCTGCAAGCAAGCTTTAGAATTCCTATCGAATAATATTCGATAGGAATCCCCTTTTTACTCGATCAGGGTTTTCTAAAATATTTCCGTGTTCAATAAACTTATCAATTAAATCTCCAATCTTATTTGAAGCTTCTAGAGAATTATTAAATGCCTCTGGAGATATAAGGCAAACCTTATCTTGTTTGAATTGTTCGCTTAAATCGTAACTAAACTTCGTCAGCTCTTCTTCATCAAAGAAACCACTGATATACCCATCTGATGTAACTTCAATTCTTTGATCTAAGTCGAGATCATGAAAGTTGATCGATGTTTTAAGAGTAAATAATGCACGAATCAAAAAGAGATTAACCTTTTCACTATACACGTAACTTACATAGAGAATTTTATCTTCACGTGATGCCATAATTACTCCGATATAATCCCAAAGTCTAAAGAGATTGTCCCCTTAGGCATAAAACTTAATTCAATCTCATGAGGAGTATTCGTGATTTCAACATGATTTTGATCGATCATTTTTTGAAACACATATTCCGAAGGATACTTTAAGCTTAATTTCTGTTTATAACTAGAAGGATTAAAGAAACTAACTCTTTTAACCTTGTCATACTTTAAGTCTGAAGAGGCCACTCCTCTTTCCTGCCACTTGTATCTGATTTCACCACTATGAGAAATCTGGCAAGAGCTATGGCCAATACTTGTTGTCACTTTCTTCCAGAAATTATCGAGTTCATCATCTGAGCTTTCTGAAAAGTCATCACTATTAAATATTAATAATCTTCCCTCACCCATTGTGATGGTATTTATCTCTGTTAGATAACGAATTTTTTCAACACTTAATTCATTTTCAAGATAGAAGGATTCGAGTCTTCTTTTTAGGGCCACATCGAGCTTTGCAATATCAATAATAACCTTTCCACCACTCATAAAGAGCTTAAGCACCTTCCCCAATCTCTCAGTCGATATCTCACTTCCATTAAAGTAGAAGAATTGAAACGAACTTTCGACATAGTCTTCCCAATCAAAATTTTCAATATTAGAAAATCGGTAATCCCAACTAAAGTGCTTCTTACAGAAGTCTAAAAAACCAGATGTTGCAATTTGATCCTTACTTCTTTGATCCTTTACATTGTGAAAGATATTGACGGCACTTGAGGCCTTAAAAATAAAATCATTATCCGCAATTATCGTTTTTTCATTAAAAAACTCATCTAAGCGAGATGAATTAATAACCTGCTTTTTCAAGTCAGAATAAATACCAACTTTATTGCGGTTAGGAAGTAAAATAGAAGAAGGCATAATGCCATTATCGAGACTCTTTAGTGCATCATCGATAATTTTAGTATCACTAATCTGATCTAGCATACGAGCTTCAATTGAATTCATCTCCCCTTCTAAGAAAGAGAAGTTCTTCACTCCCTGCCAATTTTCTTTTAGTGAGTTCTTAGAAATATCTTCATAGATACTTGAGATCGTATCATTGTATTCAATAATAAAATCCTGCTCTTGATCGGCCGTAATCTTGTCTAGTTTTAACTCAGCTTTTTTCATTTCAATAAATTTGGAAAAACCACTATTAAAAGCAACTGATCGATCATAGAGATAAGAGCGAAAATAGCCATGAGTATAATGACCACAATTAGCACCCCAAAGAGGAGCTTTTATTTCGTTCTTTTCAAAGTATTCAGAAAGCTGAGAACAAAATCTTGAAAAGCCTTTATAGACACGAGGATCATAAAAACTATAGAACTTATGTATTGTTCCTTCACTATCTGCACTTGCTCGATTAATTCCATACTCATCACAGCTTGCCGTACGGGCCAAGAGATATGGAATACCACCATTTGGTAAATAAGGAACAGGAGTAATTGGAAGTAAAAAGATAATCTCTTTTTCTAGCTCACGACAGATATCATAGAGTCTTTTGAAGTCCGTTTCGGGCTTTTGATCCGCAAAGTCGATCTTATCTCCAGTGTCCGTATGGAAACTCCAATTAATTGGTACGATTATCTTATCAGTTAATGACGTTTTCTCGATTTTGGACTTCCACAGGGAAGCGGAAGTTTTCCAATAGAAGAACCAATTCTCCCCTGGAAATACCGTGTCCTCATCCTTGACTACAGGTGTTGTAAGCATCTATCTACTCCTTAAAAAAATTGTAGGGCATGTGAATCGCTTTGACAATTTCAAGTACTTACAAATTTCACCTACTTAATCAATATATTGTATTGTCAAAAAACATTTACCCTGCCGTTTGCCATTGGATGTAAGACACGGTAAGTTATTTCGACTAAAATATGACAGAGGGGAACAGATTTATGTGGTATTTCACAGAGGAAGAGAAACAAATCCAAAAAATGTGTCGCGACTTTGCTAGACAGGAGCTTGCTCCAGTTGCAGAAAAGCATGATACAGAAGAAAGCTTCAACATGGATGCTTTCAAGAAGATGGGTGAAATCGGAGTCCTTGGTATTACTGCTGATCCTGAATACGGTGGTGCAGGAATGGGTGCACTATCAGCAACGATTGTTATGGAAGAATTTGGAAAGGCCTGTGCTTCATCTACTCTTTCATATCTAGCTCATTCAATTCTTTGTGTTAACAACATCGAAAACAATGCTTCTAAAGAACAAAAAGAAAAATATCTGCCAAAACTAATCACTGGTGAGCACATCGGTTGTATGGGAATGTCTGAACCAGAATACGGATCAGATGCAGTTGGTATCCAAACAAAAGCTGAAAAGAAAGACGACCACTATCTTCTTAACGGTACTAAGATGTGGATCACAAATGCTCAATACGCAGATATCGCTTACGTTTACACAAGAACAGGAAAAGAGAGAAAGAACCTTTCGACTTTCATCCTAGAAAAAGATAAAGGTCACTTTGACTTTGGTAGCCCTATCCACAAAATGGGAATGCGTGCATCACCTACTGGAGAGCTAATCTTTGACAACGCTAAAGTTGGACTTGAACAACTAGTTGGTAACGAAGGTGATTCAATTTATCACATGATGAAAAATCTTGAGATTGAAAGAATCACAATTGCAGGTATCTCACTTGGTATCGCACAAGCTTGTGTTGATCAGTGTATTAAATATGCTAACGAAAGATCACAATTTGGAAAAAATATTGGTGAATATCAAATGATCCAAAAAATGATCGCAGAGATGGCAACAGAAACTGAAATGATGAGAAACTTCCTCTACAACGTAGCTTACCGTTACGATCAAGGAGAGAAAGGTCCAGTAGTTGCAGCTCAGGTTAAACTTGCGATTCCAAAGATGGCAACTAAGATTGCTCTTGATGCTATCCAACTTCACGGTGGATACGGTTACTCAAGAGAGTTCCCAGTTGAGCGTATGATGAGAGATAATAAGCTTAATGAGATTGGTGCTGGGACAAATGAGGTGATGATCATGATTATCGCCAAGAACCTACTCAAGGCCGCTCAAGCGTAATTCAGAATTCAATTTTCATATAATAGGCCAAGTAGTTTCAGCTACTTGGCTATCTATTTCGATAAATATTACAACTCCATTGCGACGCGCAAAAACGTTAGGTAGTATCCCTCAATTCGATGGGAGGGATAATGAACAACAAAATCAAAAAATTAATACTTCTTGCTGCTGTTTCAACACAGGCACTTGCACTTGTAAAAGTTGATGGTAAAGTCGATGTCTATAATTGTAATGAGTTAAAGCGTGGCCAAGAAATGAGAGTAAACTTCTCACCAAGCTTCAGTCGTACACGAGTTGAGATGAAGTACACGCTTAAGCGTGCAAACGTTGCAGGCGAACACTACCTCGCTTATATCAATTTAAATATAAAATCTGATAATTCTAAATTACGCACTCGCTTACTTAGACATATTAAAAGCTGCTATGAAACCAAAGGATCAAACCTTGTTGATGGTGCAGGAAGAAGACTAAGTTTAAGACTATGGGATAAGAGCACTAGAGTTGATAAACCACCAAAGGTAAATATCGGTCTCCAAGGTAGAGGTGCTCGTTCAAATTCGAGAAATTACGCTGTTGATTTATCTTGTGGAACTGTTGTTCATGAAGCACTTCACTTAATGGGCCTAGTAGATGAATACGAAGAAAAGTGGAATGCTTGGAACCCAAATATTCTTGCACGTGTAACATCGAAACCAATTGTGAGTACAAGAACAGGTGCACCTGTTGCAATGAATTGTCGTGTTTTAGGAGCTAAGCATTCCGTCATGAGAAACCACGGGTATTTGAATTATAGAAAAGACGTAATATTCACAAAGCATATGGACACAATTATTTATGCAAATTGTAAGCCTAAGAATAAAGATGTTTATTCATGTATGAAGAATGCTTATCGAACAACAGAGGACCATGGTGGATTCTATGGCTGTCGAGAGATGGATAGTTCATGCTTTGATGAAAATTGGCAAGGTTATTAAAAATATAAAAAAAGCAGCTCTTAGAGCTGCTTTTTATTTATGCTACTTTTAGATGTGAATCACTATTTGTTTCACCATATTTCTGACTAACCCAATTATGAACAACAGAGTCAATCTCGCTTTTAAACTCTTTATCTTTACTAATAAGAGTTCGAACATATGAAACAAAATCTTTCCAATTATCTTCTTTCTCATTCATCACTTTATTTAAAAGTGTTTCATCTCGCTCAATAGTTTCAAATTCGATTGAAATTAGATCTCTTGCCTTAGTCCCATCTGGCGCACATATATCGAGATAGTAATTTCTCATCTCTGCATCTAGACCCATTAACATTGCAACTCTTTTCTTTAAGTCATATTGAGTTAAAGCTTCCTTTAAGAACTTCTCAGGTAAAGAATCAATTAACTCTGCCGGATAATAGTCCCTACTAAGACTTAAGAATTGCTCAAATGTAACATTATCTTTTAAAGTCTCAAATATTGATTTCTCAACTTTTGAAGTTACCTTAGGAAGTATTTCAAATAACTTCTCAACAAATGGTAAGTTAGACTTTGTTTCAATATACTTACTTAAAGTATCTTTAATCTTAGCCTGTCCATCTCTTACTTCCTCTTCCTTTATAACTACTGAACTTTGCAAAATCTCTGAAACGATTTCATCATCACAAGTCGATAAAACCTCTGCGACAAAACTATCATTTAATGCATTAAGAACAAGTGCAACAATATAAGGTTCTTCTTGATAAACTTTTTTAACTACATCTGAATTAAGTTTTAAAAGTAAATCATAAGTATTTGGATCTTCAATAAGAGAAGGAACAATAACACTTTGAACAATTTGATTACTAATGAAGTCATTGGCCCCTGTTAGCTCATTTGCTGTCAAAGGAGAATTCAATAGATCACGCCATGCTGCCCTTTCAGGTTCACTAAGCATCTTAAAGATCTCCTTAAGTGCATTATTATCAATTTGTTGAACCAATGCTCTTAACGCTGCTTTAGAATTCTTATCTCCCTGTGCAAGCCATTTCTTAACAAGTAGAATTGCTTCTTGAGGAGTATTTTCCACAAAGACCTTAAATCTTTCCACCCCATTTAAAGAATGTACACCAATACCATCACTTCCGCCGGCTCCCCCAGCTGCGATGGCATCTCCTGAGCTCCCTTCATCTTCATCATCGGCACTATCATTTTGCATAGTAAAATTACCACCCGATTGAGAGCCACTACTTAACTCAAAGAATTTTGATATTAATCGATTTCCCACTAAACCAATAAGTAAAACACCTAGAACGATTGCAATAATATTCGAGACACCACTCAATGCACTAATGAAGTCTTTTGGTGTGAGTGTTTCTTTCTCTTGTATAGGCATTTTCACCGTATATTCAAAAGTGAATTTTGGTTTAACACCAGATACCCCTAGCTTAATTGATTGAATAAGTTTTTCAATTCGTATTCTTTCTTCTTTAACGATAGACTCTGGAAGACGAACGAGAATATTAACAGCTGAAATATTTTTAAAAATATCAATTGAAGTATTATATTTCCACATTTGTTCTACAAAGCTTGGCTTTTCTTTTGTTGCTTCTTTAAGCTTTGAGATTTCTTTATTTAATGCTTCTTTTTCCTTTTTGAAGCCTTCTTTAATTCTTTCAATTTTGGCCTTTGAATCATCCCCCATTGTCAGTAGGATTTTCCCGCTTGGTGAAAAGTCATTGAAATCATCAATTAGAGGAGCTTCCATACCAAACTTTGAAAACACAACAGTTTCACCATAATCTGCTTCAGGTAAGTCATTGGTGAACTTAATTTTCTTTCCATTTTTATCTAATTCTTCTTGCTCTTTTTTTGCTTTAGCCTCTTTTTCAGCATCGACAGTTTTACTTTCAACACTATCATTGCCTGAGAGGCCTTTATTATTAGATTTATTTAAAGGAATATTAAACTTTGGAACCTCAGGAGCTGTTGTAGCAATTTCGACATCAACAAAGTAGTAATCATGATTAAGAATAACTCTAACACCACGATTCATCTTGTCGTAAACTTTTGCTTCTAATTCACTTCTTTGCCATTCTAAGCTAGGAAGAACACTCATTCCTGAATTTGCAAATACCGTTAAACAAGAAACTGATATAAGTACTACTAAAGCACGTAATCTCATTAATTTTCACCTTTATTTGAAGCAATATTAAATTTCTTCTCCAAATATTTTTTCATTCTATAAGCTTCCATATTTTTTGGAT
Source organism: Halobacteriovorax sp. BALOs_7 (assembly GCF_003612895.1). GTDB lineage: Bacteria > Bdellovibrionota > Bacteriovoracia > Bacteriovoracales > Bacteriovoracaceae > Halobacteriovorax_A > Halobacteriovorax_A vibrionivorans. The sequence continues at coordinate 2,565,325 of NZ_CP027772.1, forward strand.
TAATCCCAAAAGCTTTTCGATAGAAAGATAAAGAGTTTTTAAAGTCTTTTTTCATATATGATATTGAACCTTTCATTTCATGAATAATTGAAAAATGAGGAAACTTCGCCTCTAGCTTCTCTAATTTTTTAAAAGCTAACTCTAGATTCTTTCCTCGCATTAACCTTAGTACATCAAATAAATCTGCTACTAAGAAGTCAAAGTCTTGAGCTAAACGAATATTCTTCTCTACTTTTAGGTTTGCATTTATATCAACATCCCCTTTTTTTAGAAAAGGAACAGAAATACTATATGCTTCAAACCCAGGCTTAAATACTTCAACTTGAATCGGTCCATCACTTCCATAATTTGATTGAAGTGTTTCCATCTCAGCTTTGTATGGTGTCTGACCAATCGAAACTTTCTTACCGTTCTTATCAACAACATAAACATCACATTCACTTGGATTTGAATTGATCGATATTGTTGCGGCAAATGTATTTAGTGTAGTAATAAAAATAATAAATAACTTCATAAAAATTAATCCTTTATAGATATTGGCTTATACCTACAAAGACCCCCATTTTAATTCCCGTTGTGTTGATTCCTGTTGCTCGACCAACAGTTGCTTCGGCCCTTATTCCTCGATCCTTTCCCCAGCGCCAAAATCCACCAAGATTTACACCTAGATCAAAGAATATGTCTGTAAACTTAGCTGACTCAGTGTTGTAGACAACATAACCAGGACCAACAAATGCTCCCCAGTAATATTTACTTGAAGGAGTAATCGTTAGTGTTTGACCACCATTAGTATAAGAATACTTTGTACCGATCTCGCCAAAATACCAATTAATCCCTACCACAGCTGAGTAAACACCAGTTCCTTCAGCCGACATCATAGGAAGAACACCACTTACATAATAACTTTTTGTAAGTTCTGACTTAAATTCCCAGTTAACTTGAAGAGAAATTGCCGATACAGCAGCCGCAGCTGCTTCAGCTGATTCATCAGAGGAGCCACTTCCATCCGTACTCACAAGAGCACTTTCATTTGGTGTTACAGAATGATTCATCATCCCTAAAGACACACTTGCGCTGTTATAAAATTTCTGAGTAGCTAAAACACAAAATGATAGTGAGAATAAGAAAGTGATTTTTAAAATGCTATACATCACTTACCTTGTTATCAGCTTTATGCCATTGAACTCCATCAACATCGGCAACATTTAATTCGATAAACAATGATGACTTATCATTCTCTTTTCTATTCTTAAGTGTAACTGAAACATATAATTCTTCTAATCGATGCTCGATTTCATGACAAATTTCAGAAAGCTTAAGACTTGCGCCATTCCACTTTAGTCTTGTCTGAAAATCTGAAAGCTGGAAATTAAAATCCTCAATCCTTGCACTGATTAATAGAGACTGACCTTCTCTTTTTAAGATTAGATTTGCATGACTTTTAATATCTTTTAAATTAATAACTGAATAAACTAATTCAACATAGTCATCAATTAAGCGACGTGCATCCTTGTTACTAGAATAAAGATATGCTTCATCTGCATAAGTTGTTTCAAGTAACTTTAAACTAGAATTTTCCCAACGAATGCTCTTCTTATAGATAGAATCCTCTAGATAATTGAATACATCAAACTTCTTTGATTCCATTAACATCGTTCTATTCTGTGCAATATTATTTAATAATTGAGAATTGATTTTGTATACCCAACAATAACGATACCCGGTCTCTCTATCCATGCTAGTTTGCATAATAAAATCACTATGAATATCGTTCTTATATTTGAAAATTTGTGGCATTGATTTGTTAGCTCGTTCCTTCTTAAAGTTACACTGTAAGAATTTTTCCCAGGCCAAGCCTATAGCATCGACTTCACTAAACATTTTTGTGAAAACTTTATTAGCTTTTAAAATGATGTCGTTATCATCAATTACTACGATTCCAAGTCCAGATAGGTTTTTAAAAAGATCTATCCCTTTTTCACTCGCCTCATTATCACTCTTCACTGTTCGACTTGACTTAAATAATTCCATCACAAACGACCTCTTTCTTGTTGAAAATTTTATTTACTCTTTCAAGGTTCTTATAATTTAGTTTAATTATTAATTTATTTGATCCTGTTTCACCTTCGTATTTAGCAATTGCTACACCATTTACATTGAAGTTTCTCACAAGATTATTAATTTTTTCATCGACAATTTCATTTGAAACGCCACAGTCAAACAATCGTAAAGATAAAGCCGTTGGCGTAACATATAGGTTTACCTTTTCTAAATATTTAAACCCAGAGCTAAGTTTTACAATTTCTGCAGCAAAGAATTGATATGACTTAATTGCGTTTAAAATTTCATTCTCACGACAACTCTTTAAGATATTTGTAGTAAGTTCCACACCACTTTGCTGAAATAGATACAAACTAATTTTTAGTAAGCGTTTAGAATACTCATTAAGATCGAGTTCTGTTTTATTGTAATTATCACCAAAGTAAATCAAAGTTTCGTCAACAACGTTCTTGGAACGATGCTCACTCTCATTTAAAATACCTTCAACCTTTTCTAATAAATCCACAAAAGTTCCCTAATTATAAACAAGTCGAACACCAGCAACTTGGTGTTCTGTATTAAACACTTTACTTGATGTTGAGCTAAAGCTAGCCATCTCAAGAAATAGTCCAGCTCCAAACTTCTTATAAAAATTAACACTCATATCTAATGTCAATTTTGTTCCTTCAATCACAACACTATTTCCATCGCTACTTAAATCAGATGAACCTACAAGCGCTTTCTTATAAAAGCCTTGAGTTACCACTTTTTTTCCCCACATCTCATCAATATACTTAAGCCCAACACCGGCCCACAATGTTGAATTTGCAAAGCCCTTCAAGCCTGCTCCACGATCAGAAATACTAGCGAAGCTGATCTTTTCATATTCAATATCAACAGATCCAAAGAATGTGTTTGTGAATAAAGTTTTATTATATGAGCCATATAGAGAGAAGCGAGGGGCAATGCCGTAAGGGTTTTCACTTAGAATAGAAGAGAATGCTCCTCCAACACTGAAGTACTCATCCCATTCCTCAATCTTAATATTACTCAAATAAGTGATATTAATACTAGATAGATTTGTTAATGACTTCACCTCTTCGCCTTCACTAACAAGGTTATTTGCATTTGTTGTTTCTTTTAAGTAACCGATTGCGTAGAAGCTATCTGGAATTAATGTTAACTTACTGGCCTTCTTCTCTTCACGCTTAATATTTCTACGTAAATCAAGATTTGGTGACTTAAACTCACTAATTTTGGCTGTCTCTTTTTTTGACTTTCTCTTTTTCTTCTTTTTAGATGCAACTTTTAATTCGTCTTCCTCTTTAACAACTTTTGAACTTTCTGTTTTAACTGCTGCTTCATTTTCCTTATTATCAGTTGTATCAACGCTTTCAGATGGCGGTGTATCGATCTCAGGGCCTAGCGAGTCATTCTGAGACTTTTCAATATCTACAATAAGCTCTTTTCTAAGTTTATTTACCTTTAGCTCATTAGTTGAGAGATCAAAGTTCTCTCCATAGAAGAGCTCATATAGCATTCGTCGAGATTCCAGTTGGAGACGCTTGCGATCAATTGAAGTTCTCTTAACAGATGCAATTGTCTTCTTTGCAGAAATATTTCTTAAAGAATAATTAAGCCTATATCCCCTATCTTTGTTACGATCAGCTTTAGCGATGAGTACATAGTTATTTATTTCAAATACTGAATGTGTACTATTTTCGTTTAAAAGGACCTCAAACTCATTTGAGGCCAGAATAATTTCCAAGGCAGACTTACGTAGGAAACGCTTATCCACCTGTTCTAAATCATTGAGTCCATCAAGCTTTAAGGACATGTACGGACGTACGTCTGCAAACCCCTTAACGCAGAATACAAACAAAATGGTGAATGTGAGAAAATTGAACACTCTCATCAATCACCATTATATTTTAAAACTAAATTTATTTTAATCAGGAAAATTTATCTCTTAAATAAAAACGATTACTTAGAGATGATTTTTAGAAATCTGACTGCTTAATCTTACATCGAGCGGCCCCGTTGAAGTCATCATACGTATAGACGACTGAATCCATCGGGAACATATCTCCACCAACAATCATTGATAGGATATTACACGCACAAGTATCACAATCTTTAACATACATAATATTATCAACACTATTGTATTTACTAGTTTCACTACAATTAAAGTCTGGAGAAAATAGAGGTTCTACATCTGTTGCTTCATCATCTAACCAATGAGGAAATGCGTAGAACATATAGTCACTATTGTTGCTATCTGAATTAATTAATAAGTAATCATTATAATCAATTAAAGACTTGTACTTTGTTCGATTTACACCCTGCTTTTTAATTGTGCGACTTGATGCTGCACACGACTGCCTTGCACTTTCTTTATTAGCAAAATCAGGTACGCCAGATCCGTATGGTAGAGCATATCGGTCAATAATCATTTTACTCTCATAGTCGTAAATTGCAGTTTCATCTGGTACCACAATTTCTTTCGTCGTCATTGTTGGCGCTACAGATAAGTATTCCGTTCCACCAGGAGTTTGTCTCACAGCTGCAATATAAATATAGTGGAAACGACTAGGAGCAAGCCCGGTAAGTGTTATATACGTTTCATTTCCAACAGTATCAAAATAATCAACACCTGAAGCATCAAAGATATTATCAAAGCTATTTGAAAGTTGTGAATAGAATACTCGATAACGAAGTATACTTCCCCAGTTTATATTAGAAGGAGTAAACGCTTCCCATTCTAAGTAGACCTCACCTTCAGAAGTTACACTTACATTAGTAATTGAGTCATCACCAACAGAGCTTCTATTTGGTTCAACAAATCCTGTTATATAAATTGGCATCGTTGTACTCGATGCACGCTTACTATCGTAATATTCTAAAACAGCATAATTCTCAGACTCTGGTATCTTTTGACCAACATATGATTCATCAAAATTATATGTAATTCTGAATATACAATTTGCTCCTGTCGATTGATTAAATCCCCATTCATCAACAGAAAGTGGGCCACCTTCATCATCCCCGTAAAAGCATGCTCGATTGGCCTCGATCTGAATTGAGCCTGTGTTATAAATAGTATGATAAACTCCAGCTGGAATCACTGCATTTTGATCACCAACATAGTTACGATACTGCTTTAAGAAACTTGCTTTTTCAGCTTTTGGATTTTGAAGGTTTACATTTTTTACTACTGTTCCCCCCGGATATGTAGTGAGAAGAGGGTGGTTAGTATCATCATAAAAACCAATATCAATTGGGAAAGCATCTTGAATGAAGCCACCATTTTCATCAACGATATTATTTGTCGAAATACTTCCTATTTCTACTTTCGCTGGATCAACAGCAAGAAATTCTATCTGAAACATTTCACTATAATACTGATCTGAACCTAGATCATAAGATAGAACCCCTACTCTGGTAGTTTGGTTAGGCTCACTCAAGGAAGCATTATGCTTAATGTCAAAGTAACAAGTAGCTCCTGGTGCCAGTGGGCCAGTACATGTTGAACTTTCTAGAATATAACCTAATCCACCTGAAATATTTGCATGTACAGAGGCTCCTGCTCCGGTTTTAATATTGAAATTCAAATCTGTAATTGTTGTTGATCCAGTGTTTTCAGCAAAGAATCTAGTTTTTGCATAAACTCTTGAGCCACGTACTGCTTCAATTACAGCATAAGTACTTGTATCAAGTTCGTTCATTTTTAAAATATGACTAGATGAATCTGGAAGAAGATTTTCAGTATGTGAGTCAGTTGCCTCATCATATAAAACTTCAAAAGGCTGAGAAGTTACACTCAGTCTTCCATTAGTTGCCGCAACCGCTTCTAAGACGACTGATATCGTTAATGTTTTGATATTGTCATTATAAGAATACGTATCTCGATCAATCAAAGTTTGAGAGCTATCGAGATAATCAACGTCAACTGTAGCTAGATATAGTCCCGGTGCAGTTGGTGCAAAGTTTAATTTTAATATACCTTGTGAATTTCCAGAGATATAACCAGTTGTCTGATTGAGTGTTATTTCACTATCTCCCGTAATTGAATATGAAAGTGATCTTGCAGGAAGAACACCACTATTTGAAAGCCTCATTGAAACAACATTTGCTTCATTAGCATAGTAAGTTCCACCATAGAATACATAATCAAAACTTGTATCAAGCTCAGGTGCAATTCTATTTATAGAGTTAGATAATGCATAAGAGATTGGAGGAGCGGCCTGATTCTTTGAAAGATCTCGATACATTGCAGGCATAGTTGTGGCAGCTAAAGTATTTCCCCATTCTCCAGCAAGAGGTGCTTGACTCGGAAGACTAATGGCCTGTCTCCATAAAAGAGCACTAATCATAGGCTCAGGCGCATCAGGAACTAATCGAGCAGGAGAACGAGAACCACTACGCATTGGATATTGAGAAGTTGCTGATAATCCCCCATGTCCACTTAAAGACGGAGTATAACCTGTTGCTGCATCAGCTATTCCATCACCATCGTAGAATTCAAATGAAAAGCTTGTTTCACCTGTTATATTACTATTAAATGTTCTAGCATCATTTGTACCGTTCGTATCAGTATCAAACTCTCTTAACCATCTTCGATCAGCATTATTATAGTAAGACTCACCTATCTTATCGACAGAGTTTCTCTTTATTTCAAAAGTTAGAGTACAGATCTCTCCTGGAGATAGAAGAGAAGGTGCATTATTACCTGGTGTTACAGAGACAGGTCCATTCATTCCACCAAAATCTAAAATATCATAGCAGTCTTTATCTGCACCACTGATAAGAGCACTTGTTGGGTTATCAATAATACGATAAGGCCTTTGATTTGTTGAAGCTGAAGGACTCCAACTTGGATGACCTGGAAAGTTAATCGGATCACGCATATTAATATAAGTAATCCCACCCGTTCCAACATTTTCCAATTTCATATGGAAATACTTTGTGTCCGTTGTGGCAGGGATAGACATTGTTGTTCCAGCAGTCATTGAATAATCACTAAATGCAAGAAAGCCTTTTCTAACAAGTAAGGCCTTTAGCCTCATTTCAATTTCTTGTTCTGAACGTAGTGACATATCATCGTTATAAGTGGTTCCGTCTGTGTACTTAATACGGAAAATTTTATAACGGTCTGGGAATACTCCCATATGGTCATACATTGCACCATTCTCTTCTAATTCTGCTGCTGCACTATCTGGATTAGAAGAAGCAAGTGGATTTAAATCAAATAAAATATCACATTGACCATTACCACCAGCTAAGTATTCACAGTTTGAATGCTTAACATTTTGATAATAAGTATTGAAATGATAACTTGATTCAGTAATTGTATTTGGAGTTGGAGATGCTCCATCCGATACAGATGTAATTTCTCCTACAGTTGTCCCTGTATTTAAAACTCTGATCTTCATTCGACTTTTGTAATTTGAATCAGCAATCAAAGAGACTCGACCTAAATTAAACTCAAATAGACCATTATCAGTTGGATCCTGATTAGTATAAGTGAGGTCTCGATATTCAATATTATCAAAAGATAGTTTTGCCGCAGAATAATATTCAGCGACATCAAACCAGAAATTGTTCTCATCAGAACTCTGATCATTAAATATATGGATCCCATCTTTCCAAGTACTATCAAATCTTACATTGAGTTTATAATTATTAAAATTACCATCAGTTTCAAAAGTTACACTTGGATGAAATACAATATTAAAAAAGCATGACTCTCCTGGTGCTTCAATAGTGCGCCCACCAACTTCACGTATGCCAGCAGTATCAAGAGTTCCATCAGGATTTCTACTATATCCAATAGTTGAAACATCCGTTACACAATTTGCAGTATCGGTAATTTTAAAAGGGTTATCAGGAAGAGATAACTCGTTAGCCGGATCAGTCAAATCACTAAGAGGACTGCGGCAAGATAGAAGTGCACTACCATCTCTTATACATCGAGCAACAAGATTATTTGAAGGATCACGAATATCAATACTAGATATAATCGCTTCTTTATAACCTTTATTTGTGATTTTAATTGTTAGATCATCAAGGTTTCCAACGACTATATCTTCAAATTCAAGATTTGGTAGACCGCCAATAGCAATTCGACCTTCAATTGTAGTTGAGACAGCATCGAAGTAAACATTAAGAGCACTAATCCCACCTTCTGGATCACGATTATAATCAAATCTAATATTAGAAGTATAATCTAAGTCAACGTTACCGTCAGGAGCACCAACACCATAGTTCTTTGGAATGAATTCGACATCAAACTGACAAGTTTCTTCACTCTTTAGTTCCATGCCACAAGTATTATTTAACATTGTAAATGCACCTGAGGCCGTATTGTCATTCTTTGTAATAGCAATACCTCTGGCCGTTAACTCACCAGCATTTCTTACAACGAGAGTTTTTCTAAGTACTTCGGGCTCAGTTCTTTCTACAACGCCAAAAGAGTAATTAATTTCATCTTCAGCAAATACGAGTGAAGCTGCAGTCCCTGTAAAAAATGATAAGCTTTTTGTTACCGAATATTCATCAACAAGTGTCTTATAAACAAAGTCAAGAGGTTGAGTATGTGAACCGGATACTGTTGCCCCATAAAAGAGACGAAAAGTACATTCTTGCCCAGGAGTAACGATAACTCCACAAGTTCCTCCAAATCCAGGACTTGCAACGTTTCCATCATCTTCAGGAAAGAACTTAACGGCTGCAGATGAGTTTTCATCAATATTTAAAGCGACATCAGTCAAATTATAAGTTGTATTATTCTTAATGCGTATGTAAATGTCGTCGCCACTTCCACCTAATAGGAACTCACCTCGCTCTAATCCACCGATGATTTCAAATTCAACAGGCTTATAAACACCATCATTCAAAATAGATGCTGTTTCAGAAGCTTTCTCTACCGGTGTACAAGATGACACCAAAAGAGTTATGAATGTTAAGATATAGAGCATACGTACCATAATTTTTCTTTTATTTATTCATTACTTTCTTCAATTCTTACTGCACAACGTATACCGACAGTTGTATAAGCTGATTCATTTGATTCACTCACACCTCTAATAAAGGCATTGTAGCGACCTGTTCTTTCATCCTTTGAACTACCAAAGTTTTGAATATTCATACGACCTCGATTAACTCTCCACCAGACACGATTTGCAGAGACTCCGTCATTATCAAGAGAGGACTTTAATGCTCCTCCATTATTATCTGCATAAGTTGTCGATGTTCCTGTACCAGCATCAACTGATTGAATAAAGTTATATGAATATGCATATGTATCAGGTGATTTGTATTCATTAATATTCACATTAATTTCAGACATACCATCTGAAAAAATCTGACTATTACCTACTGGAAAATCAGAGATTGTGAATTCAGAAGGAAGAAGTGAAAATGAGGTAACGAATTCATCAAGTGTAATTGATTTATTGTCATCACTTGTATTACAAACAGATCCTTGACACTCAAGAGGCATTCCAAAAATAGGACTAAAGTAACGGCCACGTCTTGGATCAGCTCCAATATCTCTAGCACGAGATTTAACATTATCAGTCCAGAATAATGACATCGTATCATTATCTGACAATGGAGGAGCAAAGTTTGTTTGTCCAAAATCAAAAAAGAATCCATCTCCGCCGTTTCTTAAAAAGCCAATTGAGCTATTGTCGAGTATATTTTCTTGTCCAACAACACCTGTATTAACATTTCCAAAAATATCAAATATCGGAATTTGTGTTCCACTAACACTATGTGTATTTGATCTCAAAGACCCAAGTTCAGAAACTGAACATCTCCCAGTATCTGGAGAAGATTGAACCCATGCTGTCAAAGAGCTATCATAGGTTGCACCACTACCAACAGAGATTGAATTTGAAGGTGCACCACCTCCAACCATTAGTTGTTCTCCGCTGAAGTCACAATAGAATTGCTCAGAAGAAAACTCTGCAAGATTTCCAATCACATCCTGTAAACCAAAGCGAGATATACATGATTGCGTACTATGAAATTGTCCATCAGCATCGTAAAAGCTTGATCCAGTCATAAATGAAGGATTACTAGGATTCGCAGAACTTCCATTTAAATTTGAAGTGTATCTTGTCTGTATGGACTCACCAGAATACGTTTCCCAATAATGAACTCCATCTTCAATATCTCTTCCTTCCACATTACAAGAAGAGTTTAAACTAACACCAGATGTTTCTGCAGTTTGTACAAATGTACCTTTTTCAAGGCTATCAATTAAGAGATCGTCAAAGTCCTTAGGATATCGATTTGCAACGATTCCTTCTGTTCTTCTCATTAAACGCTTTTGTCTATCACTACCTACCTGAGTAAAAGTATTTGAATCATCATTATAAGTACCAACTTTGACGGTATAAGCTTCACAGACGGCATTTGATTGCTCTTGAGATAGACCAGTCAGAGCTGGTAATTTAGAATCATTCGAAGAAAAGATTCTTGCAACTTTTGTATCCCCTCGGTATCGAGAAGATCCTGCAAGATCTAAATAAGTCGAGTTAGGCACAGAGTTAGCACCTGAATCATATAGAGAGTTATTTGAAATAACTTCATTTAGAGTTGAATTCATTATATCGACGTCAGTTCCATTATGCCTTAAGCGATTAAGCTTATTTACAGGTAACCAACGTGACTTTAAGCGCCCACTTCCCATTGCGCCAATAGAATTATCTTGGACAGGAATATTAATTAAACATCTTGATGGTGCATTCTTATAAGATAGACTAATATTATTGCTGTCCATATTTGCGGCACCACCAGCTCCACGATAGTACCCATACGTGCTTTGATCATAGATAGAGTTAGTTCCATTTCGATTATAGAAAACTGCCGCAAATTCACTTTGCGTTGCCGTTCCATTATAAGAACTTGAATCACCATATGGATTAAAGAAATTCATTGCAATTTGATCTGCATCACTACAATCTTGAAAATTAGTACTATCAGGTGTTCCTGGTGCAGAAAATCTTCTAAAAAGTGAAGTTGCAGGATTACTACACGTACTATCTCCAGGAAACATCATCGTGCTATCATCGCCTATACAATCACCAACTCGGTACTGACGTCGATCGGCATAAGATGCACCAGGGGCAGGATGATCAGGTCCACTTGTTTGATTTGTACCACTACTTCCAAAAGGATTGAAACAACCTTTAAACTTTGTTCCATTATCATTTAATCCAAAGAAGTCAAAAGGAGCGCCAGAAAGATTACTGGATTCATTTCCATAATCACCTCTTGTGAAGTTACAACCTAATTCAAAGCGATCAATTAACATTGAAGGTCCAAAATCGTATACAGTAGTACCATTAATCCATGGAGTACTTAAGCCTCTGGCCCCAACACCATTCCAGCTACATGTGTAGTATTGGCTAACATCTGTTGTATGATCCTTACCTACTTCCATACATGTTTGACGATTGGCCATTAAACGATGAACTAAGGCCATATTCTCAGGAGGTAGAACAACTTTTATAATATGCTGTGGATTTTCGTTTTCTCGATCATATTCAAGCTCACTCCCCTTAAATACAGGAACAACTTTATAATAATAAATTCGAGCTCTATTAAATTCATTCTCATCACGTAAGCTTTTTACTGAATAATCTGTAAACATTACTGCCTTGAATGTATCAACAGCTGCATTTGATCTCTTTCTTTCTGAATAGTCCTCAGGATGTAGTAAACCTTTATTAGCAACAGTTTGAAATTCAAAGTCATCAGAAGTGATATCCTTCCAAGTTAATTGATTATCATCTGAACGATAAACACGATATCCGACTTCTCGATCCCTCTTAATTGCACCTGTTTCATATGTCGTAATCATATCTGACATTGTTGAAGAGCCAGAATTAAAAGTAATATCCTTCCAAGCGATACGGATCATCCCAGAATTTGAATACTGATGAACACCGTTACTAACATCACCGTCTTTAGAACCATAGGCCCCATTAAAGATATTTGAGCCGTTGATTTGACCAAACTGATCTTCAAATGCAGAAGTCGGCCCATATGTTCCATCAACAATTTCTACCTCAAGAGGCTGACCGTATTTATTAAGAGTTTCGAATAAGTATTCTTTTTGTCTATCTGGTCCAGTAGGCGTAATTAGTCCATCGGCCTTAGGTCCAACAGCAAAAATATCAACCCATTCTTCAAAACGAGGATTAGGGATTGGTATTGTACAATTACCAACTCCAACATTGAACTCTCCATAAATAGGAGTTCCCATTGTAACGTAAGGAAGCACACCAAATTGATAAGTTTTACCAGGAATTAAAGATGGTATTGTATAATTAGTTGCTGTAATACTATCCACACGAGTATAGCTAGCATCACCAGCAAGAGCATCTGAAAACTTAAAATCTGTACCGTCATTTTCTCGATAAAAAAGTACATAGCTATCGTAAATACCATTTGTAGGAGCATTCCAAGATACATCTAAAGTATCAGTTCCCATTGTACATGTGTTTGTATTTACGCCTGGAAAATCATCAATAGTTGGAACTTTAATAACTGGTGTTACACATCTAATAATGGCATTTTCTAAATCGCTATTTGTATAATTGGTCCCAACGATTCGTGGAACAGCAGAAAAACAATACTCTCTATCAGCGACAGTATCACCTGGAGCAAAGAAGTTTGACTGTATCGTAATCTCATTGAAAGTAGAAAAACCATTATAGCTAGGTGTTGGCTCTAATCGTGTCAGACCATTACAACCGGGTTTTCCACTTGTATTTGCAACATTGTAATTAAGAACAGTTGGTGAATTATCCGTAGAGCTTTCGTAACAATAAATATCAAATTCATTAATATAACCAGTCTCAATAACAGGGGCATCAAATTGGATTTTAATTTGGTTTAAGTTTGCAATGTCTTGAGGACTATTAATTTTTAAAATACCTGAAAATGAAGCCATTTTAGGAACCACTCTATACAAGACAGGATTACCAATAATTCTTTCTCCATCTCCACATGTAATAGTTCGACAAGCGACTAAGAAAGCACGGTAATAAGCATAACTATCAAGATTGATAATATCTGTAGATAAGTCATCAGCAGCTAAAGTTTCATAATCAGAAGAGGCATTTAAGTTATCAACATAAACTGTATCAACAGCTGCTGCTGCACTATTAGACTCAGCTATTGCCTGAGAGTCTGTAGCATCGGCCATTTTAACATTATAAAAGCGATAACCAGCAAATGGGCCAACAGCGCTAACCCAAGAAAATCCCATTTTTGAAAGTCCAGCATCTCCATCAGGTGTTATTGCTTGAAGTGAATTTGTATTCCAATCAAATAAACCTCCGGCCGATAATGTATCCACGGCCATTACTTTATTATTCTTTTCAGTTTTATAGCCTTCAAGAGTTCCATATGAAGCATATGCTTTATGTATTGCTCTTACTCTGAAATAATACTTCTTTCCTGGCATTAAACCTGTAATAACTCTTTCTCTTTCTGTACTTCCACTTGGAGTAGATGATAAACTACTAGGGTTTTGCTCTCTTTGAATTGCTGGATGGTTATCTTGAATTAAATCTGAAACACCACCATCTTCTGCTGCTATATAAGAAATTGTATAAGCTACTGGATCATTTGGTTTAGCATTAAATGTTGATCCCAAAGTCACAGCTGGTACCCACTTAACAGTAACAGAATTTTGACCGGCAGAACCGACGACAGGCTCAACTGATGAAATTCCAGCAAAGTCTGCTGTATAGTTTGAGAAAGTTCGAGTTGCTAATGTACGATCATTTGCACTTTGACTACCATCTCGTCCATCACGTACTCCAACAGAGAACGTATAATCTGTATTTACGTCTAATCCTGTTGCAGTAAAGATATATAAGCCTTCATCTGTTAGCATTAGGGAGTCGGCCTTAACCTCAATTGGTACGATTGAATTATTAATTTTAATTAAATAAGTTAATTCTGAAGTTGGCCCAATTGCTGGGTAAAAATATAACTCCACCTTATCATGTGAGATTGGTATTACTTTAGTGAGACCACTAAATGAAATGGCCGTCTTTCCACTTTCAGCATTCCTTGCTTCTTCTAAATTTGCATCTTCAACTTTACCAATACAACTTGTAATTGCAGTCATTAGTAAAATCGAAATAAAAATCCTTTTCAACATTATAATAAACACCTTTCTCATTAAGGAATCGACACTGTCTGAGTGCCAGAATTATATTCAGAATATAAATCTTCTTGTGATAAATAAGTTAAAATACCAAACGTATAGTTACCGCTAGGCATAAATGAAAGCGTAAAGCTAATATCTGTATAATCGATTTCATAACGTAAATAGTCTGCATGGCCATTAACTGCATCGCTAAAGCTAAATGGCCCAGCTGTTACTTTTACAAAAATAACATAACGATCAAATACACCCTCTTCTGGTGGTAACCATGAGACAGTGCTCGAGCCTGTTCCGGCATCAAATTGTAAATTACCAACAAATCCTCCAAAGTCTTCAACAGTTGGTGCAACGATTCGAGGAAGAATACAACTTGTAACTTCACTTGAACGATTTGGTGTAACGATATTGTCGATGTAGACATAAGGAATAAGTGAAAAACAATATTCTTCAGATGCATTCATATCAACACCTCGAATAGAGACTTCATCATCATTAAATAAATCAATTTCAGAACTATAAATTGATGTTGGATTACTCGTATCTGGATGGTTGATAAATGTATCAATAGAAGGCTCACCTGTTGAACGAGCTTTAACCTCAACTAATAATCCGTCTAAAACACCTGTTGATAAATCAACCGGATCATATTGAAGATATACTTCATTTAATGCCCAAAAGTTCTTTGGACCTTTAATTTCAGTAATTCCAGAGAATGATGCATTAGGAGGACTTGTACGATGTACACCTGACGACGTGTACTCGATATAGTTACCTGGAGTACATGTGCTATTTAAGCATAGTAAAAGATATACTTCGTAATCAGTATATGATTCAAGTTCTACTATCTTTGTCTGGTTAACATCAAAAGATACTTTCTTACAGAAGTAGGCAGGATCACTTGTTTCCTGTCCATTACAAATGTCGTCACGTCCATTTTTATAAATAGACCAACCTGAACCAGTTGAGTTCTCTTTATAATAAACTCGATAATGATCAATGGCACCTACACCTTGAGACCAAGACAAGTTTAATGAAGTTCGACCTGTTTGGTCTGCAGGAACCTCAACCTCTAAACTTTCAAGATCAACATTAATTTCAGATGCATCATCACTTAAAGTCTCCGCAATAAGGTAGCGATTATTTGATTCTTTTAGATAGTCTGGATCACTTCCATATGTGCTATAGCCGTGATGTATAGCTCGTACCCTTACATAATAAATCGTTCCAGGTAATAGTCCATTTATCTGTTGTGAAACTTTTGAACTACTTACATAATTTACAATTCGTGCTGGTGGTGAAAATGAGTCATCATCAAAAGCAATAGGTGTTGCTAAGTCAGAATTAATTAAAATTACCTCGTATTTTGAAGGGTCGACATCATCTGGAATAAACCCACCAACAATTTCAGCAGCTGGCCACTCTACCAATAATGAGTTTTTAGAGTCCCCTCCAGATAGGTTCCTAACATTTCCGACGCCAAAGAAGTTTGCTGTCTCATTTGAAAATGTTTTAGCACTTTGAAGGGCATCATTGACAGACTGAACACCGTCACTGTCTTGGGCCTGTACATTGAATAGATAAGAGGTGTTAATATTTAAATCTTTTACTGTATAGCTAAGTAATCCACGATAGTCTGGTATGAGAGTTTCACCTGGCACTGTTATAGGGTTTGCTGCTCCATCGTAATTAATGACATAAGTAACTTCAGCTGCATCTACAGTTGACGGAGCAAAGTAAACCTCAACTTTATCAGGAGCAATTGGTACTGCTTCAACAATCCCTTCGAAGTTCAGTACTGTATCACCAGAGTTGATTCCCTTAGTCTCTTTCGAGTTCGCATCCTCAACCTTCCCTATACAAGAAGAAAGTAGCGCCAGGACTGTTAATATAAATAGAAGTTGTTTCATAATTTTTGTAAATCCAGTAAATTTAGTTTAAAAATTCATAAAACCTATCGTAATCTTATTTAGAAAATTCAGTTAATCAGGCAGATGACTATACAAAGGAATTATTTACCTACCAATAGTTTCAATTACTTAGAGATGAGATCTTATCTCTCGGCTTATGGTCGATGTCTTGGCCATTTTTTGAATATTTTCATAAAGCGCAAAGAATCTGGGGCGTGAATTTCTTAAATTGTGTTTAAGTAATATTAAGAGGTTCCGATATCTAACTTGAAATATTAATTATTTACAAGGAATTCTTAATGAATATTTTCTCAATCATTGGGTTAATCATTTCTGCCGCGATCCTCTTTGCGGGCCTAAAGCTATCTTCTGATAACTTAAATTTATTTTTTGATGGTCCATCACTATTTATTGTTCTTGGTGGGACATTTGCAGCAACATCTGTTGCATTCCAACTTAATAAAATTGGTGGTTTATTAAAGATATTTATCAAGCAATTTCTTGGTGGAAAAATGGTGGACTCGCCTGCTGTAATTAAAGAAATCATGCAGATTTGTGAAGCATATCGATCGGGTGAATCAGCAGAAAACTTACCAGGTAAAGCAACTGATGAATTTTTAAAAGAAGGACTCGAGTTAATTGCTGATGGTTTTTTATCAAAAGAGAAAGTTATCGAGATTCTTGAGCAACGTGCATACAATATGAATCAACTAAGAAGTGAAGATACAAGAAAGATTAAGACTCTTGGAAAGTTTCCTCCAGCATTTGGAATGATGGGAACAACTATTGGGATGATTGTCCTTTTAGCAAACCTTGGTGGTGAAGATGCCATGAAGATGATTGGTCCGGCCATGGGAGTTTGTCTAATTACAACTCTTTATGGAGTTATCATTGCAAACCTAGGCTTTATCCCTATTTCAGAAAATCTTGAAGAAATTCAAAGAAAAATGGAAGCTAAAGACAATATTGTACTTGAGGGTGTTAAGCATATTTTAGAAAAATCAAATCCAGTTTTAGTGGCCGAGGAACTAAATTCTTTCCTTTCACCTAATGAAAGACTTGATTGGAAATCTGCGAGCTAATTATGGCAATAAAGAAGAAAGCACCACAGCAAGGCGGAGGAGATGATGAAGGCGGTTGGCTAGTCTCATATGCAGATATGATGACACTAATTGCTTGTTTCTTCATTCTTATGATGGCCTTTGCTAATTATGATCCGGTTGGCTTTAATAAGAAAGCAAATGAACTTTCTAAATCATTCCAAAAAGGAAAGTACAAAAGCTCCGAAGTAAAACTCAATGAGATCTGGGAAGAAATTTCAAAACATCCTGAGCTTGATAAGAATTCAAAAATCTCCATTGTAGACAATCAATTAGTGATCTCATTTTCAAGTAGTATTCTGTTTGAAGAAGGAAGTGTTGAGCTTAGCTCTAGTAGTATTGAATCACTTGATACGATGATTGATATTATTAGAACAAAGAATCCAAATTATCGAATCATTATAGAAGGACACACTGACTCAAAGGAAGAAAGTAGAACTCAGGGAATAAATGGTCCTTGGCAAATAGGTGCAATTAGAGCAGCAAAAGTCTTATCTCGCTTTGAGTACTATGGTTTTGGACCAAAGACTCTACTTGCAATTACTAAAGGTGACTCTGAACCACTATTAAGTGAAGAAGATTTTGAAGCTAAGAAGAAAAAGAATCCAAATGCTTGGAATCCTAATCGTCGCGTAATGATTAAGGTCGTTGAACCAAAGGACCCTAAGAGTAAAATCAAATTTGGTTTTGGGATATATTTTAATGATAAAAAATAAATTATCAGATGTTATTAAATTTATTACTGTATTCGTATTATTCTTAGCAATAACTCTTCCAACATATTACTATCTTAATCCGTCTAAAGCGCAAGAAACAATAAGTGAGCTAAAAGAAGAAGATAGATTAAAACGATGTGAAGAATATATACAAGAATGTTATCGACGAGATCTCATTCAGCTAATTGGCTTCGCACGACTTATTGATATTATTAATATTAAGGACTTTATCTCATATCTACATAAAATGGATCTAAAGAAAGTTGCCACAAATGAAAAACAGGCAATTGTTAATCTACTCTATTTAGAAAACCTTGTGATTTACCTAAATCATTCACGTGAAGTAAAAGTTGATCGAAACTCGATTGATTTCTTTGATATATTCTTTATCAGTAAAACTAAGAAGGATCTGAAAAAGCTTGTCGATTCAATAAAGAAAGAAGCACGAGAAGTTGATCTCAGAGGACTTCCAAATGA
The DNA here is from genome assembly GCF_003612895.1 of Halobacteriovorax sp. BALOs_7. Taxonomy (GTDB): domain Bacteria; phylum Bdellovibrionota; class Bacteriovoracia; order Bacteriovoracales; family Bacteriovoracaceae; genus Halobacteriovorax_A; species Halobacteriovorax_A vibrionivorans. Next base: position 2,583,761 of record NZ_CP027772.1, read on the forward strand.
GATTATCTATCGTCGAGATATGGCCTTAAAGTCTATTGCTAGCTTTGAATATGGAAATTAAAACTCCATACTACTATCGTGCCACTCTCCTACCTCTAGATCACCATGACTTGATTTAGCAGGAACAGCTTTAAGACTCTTATTTACTTTTTTAAATGACTTATAATTTACCACATGAGTACTTGCTGAAGCAGGTGCTCTTGTTTTGATCTTATCAACTTCGGCCATCATCTGACGTCCCATCTTTTTAATCGTTCTAGTACTATCTAGATTGTGAGCATCAAGTCTTTGCTGGTAATCCTTTTCTATTTGAGCAAGCTTAGTCTTATATTGAAGCTCGGTCATTTTTAGCTTTTTAAGTTCCGATAATTCGTTTGATACTTTAGTAAGGTCACTCTTACTCTTAGCGACGATGGCCTTTAAAGACTCAATATGACTTTTCTTACTATCAAGTGTTTGACTAGCAATGGCCTGAATTTTCTTATCGGCCATATATTTCATCTTTTCCATTTTAAGCTTATCAAGCTCTTGAGACATACTTGAGATGATTTGATTTTTCTTTTTAAGTTTTATACTACTTTGATACTTACCATAACCTAATAGTAGAACACCCACTAAAAGAGCTATATTTGACGTCGAAAAAATAGATGCACTACTCTTCTTCGACTTTGTTCTAGATTTGCGAAGCTTCTTCGTTGTCGTTGAATACTTCTTAATACTGTCTGGTCTAAATTCTTTTAAAGTTTCCATGTACCTATTTTAAGTAAGATCTGGAAATTAACTAAGGATATTAAGAGTGAAAGAGTAAAATTAGATACTTAGAGTAATTTTTGGGAGTAGATCCTAGGCCAAAAAAGTTGGCGGCCTAGGACAATATTAGCCTAACGACCAAGAAACTGGTTAGCAAATTGCTTTGCCATAGGATTAATAAGTAAATGCATGATTGTGATAACTGCAAAAGACGTGACAATTATCATGTAAGGAAACGAATTCGTTAATTCAAATTCTTCGGCGCTTGTGGCTTTAGCTCCATGGCCTAAATTAACATCATGTTGTCTCATAGTATTCTCCTTGCTAGCGCGTGGAAGGGAGTTTCACCCTTTTCTATATTGTAACGTAGTTTTCCACTAAATAAAACCTAGTGAAATGGTTATTATGATAACCTACTGTAATCACGTACTAAAAAAACAGACTTAGATCATTAAATTCATAAAATTTAACCATTTAAGATTTATTTGGTAGTGTATGTGGATTTTAAAATTAAATGAACAATTCTAAAGGTTTAGCTATGAATGATATGCAAAAAGAAATCGTTGAAGGCCTAAAGCGCTTTCGCCTAGAAAAAATAGAACCTCTAATGGAGCACGATGACTTTGAAGGTAAATTCCGTATGGAAATCTTCAACGAACTTGGAGAACTTGGCTTTACAGGAATGACAGCTTCAGAAGAATACGGTGGATTAGATTTACCATGTCAGGATTATAGTTACGCACTTGAAGAGATTGCAAAATCATCAGTTGCCTATGCTGTAACAATCTCAGTGTCATCAATGGTACAAACGATTATCAATACTTTTGGAAACAAAGAACAAAAAGAAAAATACCTACCTCCTCTAACGAGTGGTCAGGCCATTGGTGCCTTTGCCCTATCAGAGTCAGGAGCAGGCTCAGATGCAGCAAGTTTGAAAACTACAGCTAAGAAAGTTGAAGGTGGATATATCCTTAACGGTTCAAAGCTTTGGATCACTTCAGGTGGAATTGCTAAAACTTATGTTGTCATGGCAAGAACTGGTGGAGAAGGAGCAAAAGGCGTTTCTGCATTCATCGTTGAAGATGGAACAGAAGGTTTTACTTACGGTAAGAAAGAAAAAAAGATGGGTTGGAATATCTCTCCGACTCGTGAACTACTTTTCGAAAATTGTTTTATCCCTGAAGAAAACCTGCTTCAAAAAGAAGGTGAAGGTTTTAAAGTTGCCATGAGTGGGCTTGATAAAGGTCGTGTTGCGATTGGCTCAATCTCAGTTGGTTGTGCTGGGCGTGCTCTTGATGAAGCAATTAAATATTCATTAGAAAGACAGCAATTTAAACAGGCTATTTTTGACTTCCAGGGACTACAATTCATGATGGCCGATATGGCCTGTGATGTAGAAGCTGCAAGACTACTAGTTCAAGCAGCTGCTAAATCAATTGATGATGGAAAGTCTAATCAAAAACTTGCTTCAATGGCAAAAATGCGCGCAAGTGATACGGCCATGAAAGTAACAACTGATGCCGTCCAGATCCTTGGTGGTGTTGGTTATACGAAAGAATATCCAGTTGAGCGTTTCATGAGAGATGCTAAGGTTCTTCAGATCGTTGAAGGGACTAATCAGATTCAAAAAGTTGTTATTTCAAGACAACTTAAAAAGGAATATGGGCGATAATGCAAATCGAATTTAATTCATATATCCAAAAATCTGATAAGACAGATTTAATCCAAAAGGAAGTTGATAACTTTCTTGCATCGGAACGTTTCGATTTTGTTAAAACGCTATCTGATAAGAAGTATCAAAATCAATGTCATACTATCTTTGAACGCTTTAAAGATCGCTCACACTTTGTTCAAATTGGTATTGGTGGAAGTTCACTTGGGCCAGAAATGTTAATCTCGGCACTATCAAAAAATACAGAGCGCACATTTCATTTTATAAATAATATCGACCCAGATAAAACTGCTCAGCAAATCAATCAGATTAATTTTAAAGATGCCCTTTTCTATGTTGTATCAAAGTCTGGTGGAACTGCTGAAACACTCGCATCATTTGCCATTATGGTTAATGAGCTCAAAAGTCATGGTGTAAAAGAAAGTGAGCTTGCTAATTACTTTGTCTTTGCCAGTGACCCATCAACATCTCAATTAAGAGAGCTTGGTGATGACCTTGGAATTACAACTTTGGATATCCCTACAAATGTTGGTGGCCGCTTCAGTGTTCTTACTCCTGTAGGATTACTACCTGCTCTATTTGCCGAAATTGATATCGAAGAATTATGTCGTAGTGCTTTTTCTTTTGGAAGTGAATTATCAAATCTTTATAGCTTCAAAAAAGCGGTATCCATGATTTTAAATCATCATGAAAATGGTTATGACCAAACTGTCTTTATGCCCTATTCAAGCCGCTTAAGAGACCTTTCGTTTTGGTTTATTCAGCTGTGGGCAGAGAGTCTTGGAAAAAAAGACAAAGATGGAAAAAGAGTTGGACTAACACCAATTCCAAGCTACGGTGCAACAGACCAACACTCACAGATGCAATTATTCATGGAAGGCCCACTTAATAAAGTGATGCTTCTAATAAATATCAAAGAAAGTGAGCACGATTTAAAATTAGAAAATCAATTTGATCACCCAAAACTTCAAAAGCTCAGTGGATTCACTTTGAAGAATTTAATGGATTCAGAGTTTTTTGGAACAAAGAAAGCACTTGAAGAACAAAACGTTCCACATATTGTTTTTAATATAAATAAACTTAATGAAGAAAACTTGGCCAAACTAGTTATATTTTTTGAATTTTTAACGGCCGTCACAGGTTTTTGCCTAAAGATTGACCCTTTTAATCAACCAGGAGTTGAGGCCGGGAAAATATATAGTTTTGAATGGCTTGATAACCTGTGAGAATTACTAGGTTTATCCACATAGAAATGTTTTCCAATCTTGATTAAAATTGGGCCAGTGGTTAAAATTTACGGGTATATAACGAACTTCATAAAGTATTGAAAGGACAATTTAATGAGTGATGACGCTACTCTAGTTTTAACTGATATTAAAGCAGCCTTAGCTTCGGCAAATAAAGAAGCTGAAGATAAGCCAGCGGCCCTTCTTGTAGTAGGAGGAGAACTCAACGGAACTCTTTTTGATCTTACAGAACAAGAACTTACTGTTGGCCGAAGTGCAAAGTGTGAAATCCCACTAGAGTTCAATGGTATCTCTAGAGAGCACTTTAAGCTTAACGCTACTGAAGAAGGTTATAATGTAGAAGACCTTGGTTCACGTAATGGAACTTTTTTAAATAATAGTAAAATCGAAGCTCCTACTGAACTTCAAAAAGGTGACATTATTAAAATGGGTGCAATTGCACTTAAGTATCTCCCAAAAGGAGATCCAGAGAGGCTTACTTACGACAAGCTTCAACTAGAAGCTAATACAGATGGATTAACTTCTTGTTATAATAAGTCATACTTTAATAAAAAACTTGATTTAGAAGTAAAGAAATCTAAAGTAACGGGAACTCCCCTATCTTTAATTGTTTTTGATCTAGACCACTTCAAAAAACTTAATGATAACTACGGACACGATGCTGGTGATTATGTTTTAAAAGAGCTAGCTGAAGTTATTCGTACAAATGGAATTAGAGAAACAGATATTTTTGCTCGTTATGGTGGTGAAGAATTTGTTGTTTTACTTCCAAAAACTAATATTAAACAATCATACGAAATTGCTGAGCGCCTAAGAAAGGCAGTAGAAACTCACGATTTTATTTACGACGATAATAAGTTGCCTGTAACTGCATCTATTGGCGTTTCCGACTACAGACAAGGAGTTAGTAGCGGAACAGATCTTTTTAAAAGAGCCGATGCTGCTGTCTACAAATCCAAGGAGGGAGGAAGAAACCAGGTTAATTTCTATCGCGACTAGTTCGTACTAATGGAAATAATAGAAAATACTAAAAATAGAATTAACCTTCTTCCTGAACACTTAATTGATCAAATCAAGGCCGGTGAGGTTGTCGAGCGCCCGGCCAATGTTCTAAAAGAATTACTAGAAAACTCAATCGATGCAAATTCGAGTAAGGTTCGAGTTACCATTTTAAATAATGGCCTTGATCTTATTGCTATTGAAGATAATGGTGATGGTATGTTCTTTGATGAACTACCCTACGCTTTTTGTCGTCACGCAACTTCTAAAATTAATAACTTTGAAGATATATATCGCCTAAATACCTTTGGCTTCCGTGGCGAGGCACTTGCTTCAATTTCATCTGTTGCAAGAATCTCATGTCACTCCGCTCCTCGCGCGAATCCTGAACAGGGAGCTAAATTTGTCATTCATGGCGCGCAAACTGTCGAGCATTCAAAATATGCAAGTCACAAATGCGGAACTTCTACATATGTAAAAGATTTATTCTTCAACACTCCTGTACGATTGAAGTTTGTAAAATCAGGTCAGAGTGAAAAGAATGCACTTAAACGTGTAATCAATTCATTTCTTATCAACTACCCTCACGTTGAATTTGCGATTACATGGGAAGATAATGACCCTGAAATATATAGAGCGCAAGATGATATAAAAACTCGAATAGGCGAAATATTTAAAAAGAAAAGTCGAAAACATCGCCCTGAGATATTTGATACTGATGGAGAATATCTTGGATCTCACTGTAAAATGTATATCTCTAAAGACTCGTCTAAAGGATATAGCGGGAAACAACAGTATCTCTTCGTCAATAATCGACTCTTCACAGATAAGAAACTTCATCAAATTATCATTCGAAATATGGAAAAGATTTGGCAACCAGGTCAAACTGGTGACTATATCATGCAATTACATGTTCCAGAAAATGAGATCGATGTAAATGTACACCCAAATAAAACGATTATTAAATTCTTAAAAGCAAACGAGATTTTTTCTTTAACCAGTGCTACTGCAAAGAAGTTAATCTCAGAAAATGAAGATAAAGTAGAACTCAATACACTTGCTATTGATGAAGAAGAAACAAATTTAAACTCACTTTCAAATAGTTTATTTAATACAGGATTTTCTGGGCATATCGAATCAAACTCTAATCAATCGAGTTTAGATCTCTCTCGCTTTCAACAAGAAATCGATGGCCATGGTCAAAGCTCTTTATTTGACTCTGGTGTTCAGCACGAATTAACAATTTGTGCTCTTGGAGATAATTTATTTCTCTTAAGTCACATTGATCGCGGAGCATACTTTCTGGATGCACAGAATTTAATAGAGAAACTAATGGAAGTAGTGGATCTCGATAAGATGACTCCTCTTCTTATTTCTGAGCCAATTTCATATGATCAAAAAGAGATGGAAAACCTTCCGCAATACTTTAAATTCGGCTTTGAAGTTGACCGTCTAGATGAACATACATGTGTTCTTCGCTCCGTCTCTCACCTCTTTGAGGACCTCCCTTATGCAAAGATGTGTGAAAATTTATTAAACGGTGAAGAGATTATAAAAGATGTCTTCATTCAAGGAAATGATATTAGAAAGCTTTTATCCATCATTCCTTTCTACGATCTTGTGGAATTAAAACTCGCTAAAACCATTAGTGCAAAAAAACTGAAGAAGTTACTCAAATGACAAATAAATTAATTCTCATATTAGGTCCAACAGCTTCTGGAAAAACCGGATTAAGTATCGATCTCGCCAAGAAAATAGGTACTGAAAAATGCCATGTTATTAATTTTGACAGCGTCCTCTTCTACAATGAACTAAATATCGGTAGCGCCAAGCCAGACGATAAAGAAATGGATGGTGTCACTCATCATCTGGTAAGCATCTCTCCTATCACACAGGAACTCAATGCTTCTGATTTTGTCGAACTTGCAAAGAATAAAATTAATGAACTCCATAAGAAAGGAATCGTTCCAATTTTAGTTGGAGGGAGTGCATTTTATCTACGAAGCCTTATTAGAGGAATGTATGACTCACCCACAACTGATGAGTCAATCCAAGAAGAAGCAAAGAAGCTCTATGAAGAAAGTGGAATGGAGGCGATCGTTAACTACCTTTTAAAGAACGATCCTGAGTCTCTTGAAAACCTCCATGAGAATGACCACTATCGTAGAATTAGAGCTTATGAATATCATCGCATGACAGGTAAGAAAATTTCTGATCAAAAGAAAAGTGCTGATGAAGCAGGCGCATATGACTTCTCAAAGAATATTCATGGTTGGGATACCTTGAATATTTGTCTCGATCTTCCCAAGGAGGAGCATTGGGAAATTATTCTAAAACGTACCAAAGATATGCTTAACCAAGGCCTTATTGATGAAGTTTTTCAAATTATGAAAGACCCTGCCCATCACAAAGAACTAAAAGCATTAAAAACGATTGGATATAAAGAAACAATTCAATTTCTTGATGGTGAAATTAAGGATCATCTGGAATTATGCGAGAAAATTTATTTTGCAACGAGACGCTTAGCAAAGTCTCAAAAAACTTTCCTAAAGAAAGTTTCACCACTTAATCGATTTCATCCTATTAGTGAGCGAAATGATGCCATTAAACTTGCCTGTAACTTCATAAATGAATAAAGTAAGACAATAAAGAAATTAAAGAGGTCAATTTTGAAGAAGATGAAAATTATTATTATTTCTGATGGAACGGGATCAACTGCAAAGGCCATTAGCCGTGCGGCAATGACACAATTCCCAGAAAGTGAAGTCTTCTACACTGGTTTTAAAAATGTTCGAACAAAAGAACAAATCAAATCAATCTTTGATGAAGCAGCGATTCATCACGATCTCGTCATCTATACCATTGTCTCAGCTGAGTTAAGAGAATATACAAAAGATATTTCAATGAAAAAGCATGTTAGATCCCTAGACCTTATGGGACCTGTCTTAACAACTTTTTCAAACTACTTTCACCAAGAGCCAAAAAGTGAACCAGGTCTACTTCATGCGGTGAACTCTGAATACTTTGATCGAGTTGCGGCCATGGAGTTTACTCTAAATCATGACGATGGAAGAAATGTTGAAACTCTTCATCTGGCAGATGTAATCTTAGTTGGTATTTCTCGTACTTCGAAAACACCACTTTCAGTGTACCTCTCTCAACATGGTATTAAAGTTGTTAATATCCCAATCATTAATGGACAAGAACTTCCTAAAGAACTTTATGAAATCGATCAAAGAAAAATCTTTGCTCTAACAATTGATCCTGAAGCTCTTTATTCAATTCGTAAGAATCGTTTAAATAAACTTGGGGCAACAGAGCACACTGGTGACTATGCCGATACAAATAAAGTTATCGAAGAGATCGAATGGGCCAATCAAATCTTTAATAAGAATAAACGCTGGCCGGTTTTTGATGTTACTGACCGCGCTCTTGAAGAGACGGCCACTGATATTATGAAGTTGTTACAAATGCGAAAAAATAACATATTTAAACAACTTATGAGTGAGTCAGACGAATAAGTAACTAGAATTACGAAACTCTCAATAAGTATTAATCTAGCTTTTCTTATTATTTTACTAAATTAAATAACCCTTTAAGCCGAAAAAGAGTATACACAGATATATAGGCTGTGAATGTTACGTATTTAACAAAGGGTTCATCGTGTCTTTAAAGCGTTTATTTTCTGGTAAGATCAAGGTCAAGGGAGCTGGGGCAGATGTTCTCTATAAATTTGAAACAAAAGAGCCCACTCTTGATGAGATAATGATGACAAATTTTAGGGACCTGCAATTTAGCGAAGAAGAAAAAAGGGTCCTAACCGCAAAAAATCGTCGTGACATCTACCGCTTTCAACATCTCAATCAAAAAGAAATCTCTAAATACGCAACTAACCTTTTAACACTCATTAAAAAATCAAAGAAAGATAGAGTTCAAGTAGAAACAGATCATGCAGGTACACTTATTTGTCTTGCACTAATCTACTCAGGAAAGATTCCATCACATATTGATGTCCATTTTAAGTTGAAATCTGCTCCGCTGAGTTTATTTCCAAAGCAATTAGCTAAGAATAGATTTCCAGGACATAATGTTTCAATTTCAATATGTAATTCAGAAAGTTGGTTAACAGACTTTCGTTCTCTACAGAAAGTTCCTGATCATATTGAACTTAGTCATATTTCACCACAAGAAGACCTCGATCTCGTTGGCTAAACATTGACAATTGGCGACATTCCTTCAATCATTTAATTAGTGAGAAAACTAATCTTTCTTCTATTTATTTGTGCCAGTACATTGGCCAATTATCCTTATCTAGACTTTGATACGTCTAGCTTAAAGTTAAACTCATATACCTATCGACGCTATATTAGGCCTCAACTTCGTTCCATGAAGAAAGACTTTTACTATGTCGTCAAAAGAATCACCTATACATCTCAAGACTTTATCAACTTAAGAGAAAATAGCCTTAATTTAAACCTTGCCTTTGATGAAGCCTATGAAAAATGTCGTAGGAATCAAAAGCTTTGTTATGAAGACCTTAAAGATGTCATGGGAAGAATCCAGGCAATTGAGCGAAATGTAAAAAGTCTTAGAGATGACTTTATAAAACTACCAAAGAAGCAATACGATAAAGTTGATGGCTACATAGCACTACTTTCAAATCTTGATCAAATCGACAGTTATAATTTACAGATACAGTCTTATGTTCAACTACTACATCTAACAGATAAGACTAACTTTGCTATCTATGCACCACGTATTGATAAGTATCGAAGCTATGTAAAACAAATTTATAATCTTGCTAACGACTCATTTCTCTATATTTTACCTACGGAACTAAAACCATCTTTCGAGCAATTTATTGATAACTTCCTCTCTCCTGTTGAGGTTTATATGATTCCTCAAATGAATAAAGATTGGTTCTTTGATCGCTTAGGTGATTTAAATATGCAGTGGAATGTTTTTCACATGGATCTTGAAAAAGGTCAGACTGGTTTTCCAAAAGAATACGTTAGAAACGTAAAAATCATGCATCGTCGTTGGAATAGTATTTTGAAATTAATGTTTTAACTTTATAAAAAAAGGCTCCTTACGGAGCCTCTCTTTATATAAGAAATTTAAATCTTAATTAGATTTTAGAACCTCTACCGTACTTCGTCTGAGTTTTCTTTCTTCTCTTCTCAGCAGCTTGTAGCTTCTCTTTATTTCTAATAGAAGGTTTCTTATACTCTTGTCTCTTTCTGTATTCTCTAATAACACCGAAAGCTTCGCAGTATCTCTTGAATTTCTTAAGAGCTCTTTCCGCACTTAATCTTTCATCGATCTCGATTTTGATTGAGTAATCTTTAGACATAACATTCACCTCCTTCTATTTTTTTTTCTCACTACCTTTAACGACAGCTTTAATGAGATTTCTTCGTGGCTTAACGCCGCAAATTTTGTCTAGCTTAAATTGGTATGTTAAATTACACGACGGCCCCACATTGTGTCAATGGCCAGTATAAAATAGGTAGTTTATGCAACAAGGTTTATTTAACGCACCAGATTCTAAATCAACTCCTCTCGCTCATCAGGTAAGGCCTGAAAGCAGGCAAGACTACGAAGGGTTTGACGCACTTGCTAAGCGTTTTCCTTTCTTACGTGGCGAAAATATACCTTCATTAATAATATGGGGACCTCCAGGTAGTGGGAAAACGACTTTGGCGAAGGTTTTAGGCCATGAAATCAATGCTAATTTCTATGAATTCAGTGCCGTTCTCTCTGGTGTGGCAGACCTTAAGAAACTCATTCAAAAGGCCCAAGAGGAGTCTCAGGACTACCAAAGAAAATCGATTATCTTTATCGATGAAATTCATCGTTTCAATAAGGCCCAGCAAGATGCTCTACTTCCACACGTTGAACAAGGAAGTTTCATCTTAATTGGTGCAACAACTGAAAATCCCCGACGCAGTGTAAATCGTGCACTCCTATCTCGAATGAAAATCATTGAGCTAAAATCTTTTTCCACAGAAAAGATCCGCTCTCTTATTACGAAAACAGTTGAAAAGCTAGAGCGTAAACTTTCAAAAGAACACCTTGATCTTATTTGCGATTACGCTAATGGCGATGCACGTATAGCTCTAGGAAGCTTAGAGGTTATCTATTCTCTTGATGAGGATGTGGATTTTGAAACAGTAAAAAATATCATCAAAGAAAATTCTCGAAACTTTGATGCCGGTGGAGACCGTCACTATGATGTTATCTCGGCCTTTATAAAGAGTATGAGAGGAAGCGATCCTAACTCGGCCATTTTATGGCTTGCTGTTATGCTTGATGGTGGAGAAGATCCTGTCTTTATTGCAAGAAGACTCGTCATTTTTGCCAGTGAAGATGTCGGAAACGCCGATCTAAATGCACTAACAGTGGCGACAAATGCTCTTCATGTCGTTCAAAATATCGGTATGCCTGAAGCACGTATTACACTGGCCCAAGCAACAACTTATTTAGCAAGCACAGTAAAGAGTAATGCTGCCTACATGGCCATAAACGAGGCCCTCGCTTACGTAGAAGACTCTCAAACAATTGAAGTTCCAGAGCACTTAAAGAACTTTCCCGATAAATACCATAAAGTGAAATATCAATATCCACATAGCTTTGAAGGATCATTTGTCAGACAACAATACTCTCCAGAAGGTACGCCTAAGTTTTATCACCCAAAAGAAATTGGTGTGGAAAATAATATTAAGAAGCGTTTATCTGAGCTGTGGGGAGATTAATCCCAACGCGAATAAATAATGAAAGCGTCAGTTTGTAGATCTTTTGTAATAAAGAAGAAACCAATATTTGATTCAATATAGCAGCTCATTGAATAGTCTTGACCAGGAACTAGCTCTAGGCATCGACTCTTTGCCCTTCCTGATGGCGTCTTTGAGAAGTTAATCGCATTCCTACTATTACAACCATAAAGCTCTAGAGTTGCGCGAATAAGAGCAATTGATTCCTCAAGAGGCTTATCTTCAAGATCAATATCAACTTCATCCATATTTACTTTGAAGGCACGACTATCCACATTTAGGTCATATGTTAATTTCTTAATACAATTTAAAGATGCTTTTGTGTAAGCAGTAGCATTAAAAGATATTAGTAAACACGCTAGTAAAATGTATTTCATAATAAGTTCGCCCTAATAAACTATATTCTTTGTTAGAGGGTCTTATACAAAAGAGCTCCTCAGAAATCTACATTTTTCGTATATATTTAAAAAAATGACATCTTAGCAATGCGTCTAACCACTGTTATTAGGTAGATATAGATATTTTATTAGAGATACTTAATTTTAGTATTAGCCATTTTAATAGTTTTGTCCTATAAATGCTCCACACACACAAAACATCATAGGGAAAACCGAGGGGTAAATGATGAAATTCACTATCGCACTAGCAACACTACTTTTCGCACTTACGACTAACGCAACAGAATTAAACAACTACTATCCAAAAGAAACTGAACTTCACCTATCAATGAAATCAAATAATAGTGAAGCTCTAAAAGAGCATCTTTTTGATGTACTAAATTCAATGCACCAAGAAACAAATGGTCGTGACCTATTGGGATGTGACTCAAATAAAAGAGGAAAGTGCTATAGACAAAGAAGCCTTGGTTATAAAGGTGCTAGAAAAGTTCTTTTCGGAAAGCTACACCTACAAGAAGATAACAATGGATATTTCATTGAAGATGTTTACTGCCAAAAGAAACTTAGAAGACGTCAAACACGTTCAATGGGACCAGGACAAATCCCTAATTCAAATGTTTTAAACTGTGAGCACACTTGGCCACAATCAAAATTCTCAAGAAGATTTTCAAAAGGTCTTCAAAAATCAGACCTTCACCACCTATACCCAACAGATTCAAGAGCGAACTCAGTAAGAGGAAATTATGAATTTGATAATGTTGATGGTTTCCCTGTAGATTATGAGAACTGTACAGCTTCTCAAACTCAAGGAAATGGTGCTTTCGAGCCACCTGCAAAACACAAAGGAAATGTTGCAAGAGCACTTTTCTACTTCTCAGTAAGATACGATATCCAAATCTCAAGTCACCAAGAACAAGTACTTAGAGAGTGGGATAAGCAAGATCCAATCGATGCTGAAGAACTAAAAAGAAATGAAACAATCTTTAGAGTTCAAAACAACAGAAACCCATTCATCGATATTCCAAACCTTGCTGATAGAATCAGTGATTTCTAGAAATCAACACTTTTAGATATAAAATTAAAAAGCCTTCTGAATAGAAGGCTTTTTTTTATCTAAATATACTTATTACTTTTTGAACTTCTTGCTGACCTCTCTCATTGAGTCCTTCAAGAAAGACTGTTGCAACAGCTGCATTGGCCAATGTTACTAAAACACTAAGAAAGAATAGAAATTTGAGCATGGGGAGACTTCTTTTCCCGTTAATAATATATTTGTAACATTCGTATAAAATTTTCTCAAATTCTAAATTATTAAGATTGTGTGAAGATAGAATTTTAAAGAAAATAGGAGTATAAGAAAGTATGTTTCAATTTATACGCAATCTATTAAATCAAAAAGGTTTTAACGCCAAGGCCAAACGAGCATTCACAAATTACTATCGCTTTGCAAGAGAGTCTAAATCGTATCTCTCTTATTGCAATAAGATGCATGGTATTGAGTGCTTCATGCAAAATAACCTCTCAAAAAAGCAATTTGAGGCCCTCACAACACACTTTAAGCCCAATATGAAAGTTCTAGATATCGGCTGTGGAACTGGTGATCTCACCGACTACTTTGCTAAGAATTATAAGTTAAAGGCCAAAGGAATGGACCTTGTCGAAAGTAAATTCAAATATAAAGAGGCCAATTTTGAAACGACATGGCTTGGAGAGAATGAGTATGACCTAGTCATCTCATTAGATGGCTTCTACATGCTAAATGATCTATATCGAACTCTTAATAAAGTAATGGATAGTCTTAAGCCAAAGGGAAAGTTTGTTCTTACCTACACCTCTGAGAGACCTTTTGATAAATCTCGTCTTGGTAAGGCATTAAAAAAACGAAAACATGATGTAAAAGACTTCACTCAAGATGATAAGGTCTTCAATAATAAGGCAAAAGATCTTCTCCAAGAAATGAAGTCTTCTTTTATTGAAGAAGGTAATTCTAGTCTATTTCATACTAAGTACAACGAAATCAAGAAGAATGTTGATTCACACCAAAATGGAAAGATGTATCGCAGTCTAGTAACAATTTATAAGTAGTTAGAAAGAAGAAATGTTGGCCAAGAGTCTTATTTGTCAGGCTTTTGTGAACTTGTTTTACTTTGATATCTTCAAACTTTATATTTTAAAATATGAAGACTATCGTACTCATCTCTTTTGCCCTCTTTCTAACATTTAAAACCTTTGCAAGTGAAATCAATAATATTGCGATCTCAAGCCATGTGAATGAGTTTTCAATCGTTGATTCAAAATATGCAAGGGAGATCTTTCTAGGACTCCCTGTGAAAAACACCTATGCGGACCTCGTACATGGATTAGTCTTTCGCTATCATAAATACTTCTTTTGCGTTAGAGAGCCTTCACATAAATTTCACTGTCACCTCTACTTAAATGGCCTAGGACAAGGGAAATTATCCGCCTATGATACCGATACTGATTTTGGAAAAGGGGCAATTAGTGAGTTTTTAGGAACAAAGCGTGAAAATGGTAAAGCAAAAATCAGCTACGATAACAACCATCTAAGAATAAACTTTTCTGGAAAATTGGCCGAAAGGTTCTGGCTTAAACTTGATCTCATTAAAGATAGTTTTCATAATATAAATGGTAAAAAGTTTGAGCTAAGAAGTGGAAAGCATCTAAATTGCTATATGCATTCCGGTGAGAAGAAATCCGAATATAAATGCCAATTCAATGTTCCTATAAAAGAGAACTTAAAAGAAATAAAAAAGGACCTCATCTGAGGTCCTTTTTTTATATTAAAATGTTTTTATTCGCCTAGAATAACCCTTCCCAATCTGTTGTTTGAAGAGTGTTGATTACGTGTCTTAGGAATTTTGACCCTACTTCACCATCAATTAGTCTGTGATCGTATGTGTGAGTTGCATACATCATCTGACGAATAGCAATTGCATCATCTTCAGTAACAATTGGACGCTTCTTCATTGTACCAACACAGAAGATACCAAGTTGTGGTTGAAGGATAACTGGAGTTGCCATAAGGATTCCAAAAGAACCATTATTTGTGAAAGTATAAGTTCCACCTGACATATCATCTAGCGTAAGCTTCTTAGCTCTTGCCTTTTGTACTAGTTCATCTAGCTTTCTAGCAATTCCTCTAATATTTAAGTTATCAGCACCTTTGATAACAGGAACGACAAGTCCGTTACCTGGAACAGCTACAGCACAACCAAGGTTGATATCTTTCTTCATGTGGATTTCATCACCAACAATTGAAGAGTTAACCATTGGGAACTCTTTAAGAGCTTGTACTAGAGCATAAAGGATGAAGTGAGTGTAAGTAAGAGAGAAACCTTCTTCTTTCTTAAACTGATGCTTAAATCCTTCTCTGAACTTAAATAGTTTTGTCATATCAACTTCATCCATCGAGTTAACGTGAGGAGAAGTCATCTTAGAAGCGATCATATTCTTAGCAATCGCTTTTCTCATATTATCCATTGGGATTACTTCAACTCTACCACTTGTCGAAGATGGTACAGAAGAGGCTTGAGGAGCTGGAGCTGCTTTCGGAGCTGCTGGTGCTGACTTCGTAGCCGCTGGCGCAGGAGCTGCCTTAGGAGCTGAGCCTCTATTTTCTAAGAAGTTCATGAAGTCGGCCTTATTGACACGTCCGCCTGCTCCACTTCCTTCAATATGTGCTAATTCATTAAGATCAACACCATGTTTTTTAGCAAGGTTTCTAACTAAAGGAGTATAGAAACGACGTCCACCTTTTGTCGTTGGACTTGGTTGAGATGAGCTTGCTGCCGGAGCTGATTCTTGAGCTTGGTTAGCAGCAGGTGCACTTGCTGCTGGAGCAGAACTTCCAGCGCTTCCCTGAGGCTTTGATGGATCTGTTTCAACAGATGCGATTTTTACACCAACATCAATTGTCTCACCTTCTTCAAAGAGAATTTCTTCAATACGCCCTTCAAATGGTGAAGGGATTTCAGACTCAACTTTATCAGTCGAGATCTCAAGAAGAATTTCATCAATTTCGATCATATCACCTACAGACTTGTGCCATTTTGTGATTGTTCCATTTGTAATAGACTCACCCATTTGTGGCATAACAACATCTTCAAGAGTATCTGAAGATCCTGTTGCTGCAGGAGCTGCTTGTGCTGGCTCAGCTGCCGCTGGAGCAGGAGCTGCTGCTTCAGAAGAACCTGATGCTGAAACCTCTGCATTCATATCATCGTCAACTGCTGCGATTTTTACACCAACATCAATTGTTTCACCTTCTTCAAAAAGAATCTCAACGATCTTTCCAGAATATGGTGATGGAATTTCTGATTCAACTTTATCAGTTGAGATCTCAAGAAGAATCTCATCGATTTCAATTGTGTCACCAACTTGCTTGTGCCACTTTGTAATCGTTCCGTTTGTAATAGACTCACCCATTTGTGGCATTACGATATCGTTTTTCATAATCTTTATCCTTATATATTAAAATTAAAAATTGATCGATCTTCCCTTAGCATTAAGTACAGACTCAGCTAAGAACTCTCCAAGAGTTGGGTGTGGATGAATTGTTGCAAACATTTCTTCGTCAACACCTTCCATTTGTCTAAATAGAACATACTCATGAATTAATTCTGTCGCGTGAGTTCCTACAATGTGAGCACCAAGCATTTCACCATCTTCACCCATAAGAGTTTTTACAAACCCATCAGTTTCATTAGATGCCATGGCCTTACCATTTGCAGAGAATGGAACCTTACCAGCAGTGTATTTAATACCTTGCTCTTTAAGAGCTCTTTCAGTGTAACCAACAGATGCAACTTGTGGCTGACAATAAGTACAACCAGCAACATTCATCTTATCTAGTGGGTGTGGATGCTCACCTGCAATTTTTTCAGCAGCGATGATTCCCTCGTGAGAAGCAGCGTGTGCTAGTAAAGGAGGTCCCGCAACGTCACCAATAGCAAAGATATTAGGAATATTTGTTTGGTAGTTATTATCAACTACGACAAAACCTCTATCAGTTTTTACACCAACAGTTTCAAGTCCAATACCTTCGATATTTCCTGTCATACCAACAGCAATTAGTCCCATATCAAATTTGTGTTCAACAGTCTTTCCACCTTTAACTTCCGTGATTGTAATGTCATTTCCGTTATTTTTAGCAGATACTTTTTCAACACCAAGAGACATCTTGATTCCGTATTTCTTATAAGCTTTTTCAACAGCTTTTGAAGACTCTTCATCTTCGATTGGAAGAAGGTGTTTTTGTAATTCAAAGATATGAACGTCTACACCAAATGCATTCCAGAAGTAAGCAAACTCAACACCGATAGCACCAGCACCAATGATCCCAATTGACTTTGGAAGCTCTTCCATTTTAATCGCTTCCCAAGCACCAATAAGTCTCTTCCCATCATGCTCAAGTCCAGGAAATGAACGATAGTGAGCACCAGTTGCAAGGATGATATTTGTCCCTTCAATCGTCTCAGTATGTCCTCTTTTTGAAGTAACTTCGACTTGAGTATTAGTTCGAAGTTTACCGTAACCTTCGATAACTTCGATTTTATTTTTCTTCATTAGGTAAGCAACACCACCAGAAATCTTATTTGAGATCCCCTTAGCGCGTTTAACAGCTTGACCACCGTCTAGGCCCTTAAGCTCAACATCGATACCTAAATCTTTCATATCTGCTAGCTCGTGAACACTGTGAGCAGCTTTAAGAACCGCTTTCGTAGGAATACAGCCACGGTTAAGACAAACTCCGCCTAATTCTTTACTTTCAACGATAGCAGTCTTTTTTCCAAGTTGGGCAGCACGGATAGCGGCGACATATCCACCTGGCCCTGAACCAATAACAATAACATCAAATTTCTTCATAAAATATTTCCTCAAACTATTGACCGTAAGGCCCATAATCAGTATTAAAAGTTTAATTTTAAGGTTCTTCAACGTACTAAAATTAATTAAAATTGGCATGACACATTGCTACGACATGCCAATATTTACAAAACGTTGGAAACCCCTACTACTAGCTTCATTAAAGGAATTACTATCAATTTTACTCAGAGCGAAATTAAAAATATCAATAAGTATTTCCCAGATGGGCTAATAGCACTTGATTTAGAAACTTCTGGACTGTCTCCTTTAGTTGACGAAATTATCGAGATTGCGGCTATTAAAGTCGTTGGAAACAAAATAGAAACTTTTGAGTCCCTCGTAAAACCTAAAAACCCAATTCCTGAATTTACAACGAAAATCCATGGAATCACTGATGACATGGTTAAGGATTCACCTTCAATTGAAGAGGTGTTACCTAAATTTCTCGAATTTTCTGGAAATACGCCACTTGTTGCTCATAATGCAAAATTTGATATTGGCTTTATTGTCTTTGCCATGCACCAGCAAAAGATTGAGCTTCACAAGGCCAAGGTATTCTGTTCATGTAAATTATCTCGTAAGTATGTGAAAGGAAGTGAGAATCATAAGCTTTCATCACTTTGTAAGCACTTTGAAATTCCACTAGAAAATCATCACCGAGCACTAGATGATACAATTGCCTGCCTTCGTGTCTTTGCAAAGACCCTTGATGAAGTGAAATCAAACCGTCAGCTAAAAGAAGGCGAAATCTTAAATATCCGTGACTTCACAAGGGCGAATATGGCCGAAGCACCTGAGATTATTCAACAATTACAAAAGAAGATAGCAAATCAAGAAGTAATCGATATCAAATACAAAGGTGGAAGCTACAAGGGTAAGTTTAGACCAATAAAACCTGTTGCTCTTCTACCGATGCCAGCTGGAGATGTTCTCTATGCCCATTGTTTACTCACTGATATCTACAAATCTTTTGCTATTAAAAAGATTCAAGATCTTCGTGATCATGTTGATAAAGACTCAAAGTAATTATATAAAGACGTCATGCTAGCAGGAAAACCACTTTCATATAAACTCCAATTTGTTGTGATCTTCATTATTCACATCGCACTTCTCTATTGGATCTATTGGCTTCTTCAAAACACAGGGGCCCTATCAACGATGAAAGTGATGGCCCATTTCACAGGTATTGCAATCTACGGTGCTCTACTAATTCGCGGATGTGCCGCTTGGGCAAAATGGCATCACCTCAATGACATAAAAAAACTTCAAGACAAACAAGATAAAGAAAATAATCAAAAATGAGAAAAGGACTTCGCTCTACAAATGAAGTCAACTCGCATTTTGGTCTTAATCTAGAACCATCTTCATATGAAGTATTCATTCCAAGTCACATGAATGAACTAATTCAAAAAGAAGGACTTGAGGGCATACACGCAAAACAATTTCTCCCATCTAATTTAGAAAACTCAGACGATGGACTAGAAGACCCAATTGGAGATCAACAAAAATACGTCGCCCCCCAGCTTATCCATCGTTACGATAACCGAGCGCTGTTTACACCAACGACTATTTGCCCGGTCATTTGCCGCTATTGTTTTCGCAAAAATGAATTAAGTAGCAAGCACGAAATTTTTAAGGCCGACTTTGAAAAAGTTATTTCCTATTTATCAGTTCATACAGAAATAAATGAAATAATCTTCTCAGGTGGAGACCCCTTTATGCTTTCAGCATCTAAGATAAAGTTCTACCTTGAAGAATTTAGCAAATTATCACATATACAGTTCATTCGTTTTCACACTAGAACACCTATTTCTTTACCAAAATATATTTGTGACGAATTTATTGAAGTTATTCACAAATTCAATAACAGATTTAACGATATAAATATAGTTATCCACATCAATCATATTCAAGAAATCACAACAGATGCTATGGACTGTATCAAAAAACTGGGGGCACGCTTTGGCCTTCTCTCACAGTCTGTCCTTTTAAAGGATGTTAATAATAATGTTAAAGACTTAAAGGATTTATTCCTTAAGCTTCATGCATTAAATATTCGTCCCTACTATCTTCACCATCCAGATCAGGCCAAAGGTGCCATGCACTTTTACCTATCAATTGAAGAAGGACGTGAAATATATCGTAAACTGCGTCGTGAAATTCCAGGTTGGCTTCTTCCGCAATATATTTTGGACTCACCTGACGGGTCGGGGAAGAAGAACTTATAATTTTTTAATTTTGAGTATTGACAAATTTTTTCCTCAGCAATATATTTCTTCCACTCAAATAAGCGCGTGTAACTCAGTTGGTAGAGTGTCACCTTGCCATGGTGGATGTCGCAAGTTCGAATCTTGTCACGCGCTCCATTCTTTTTTTAATAAGATACTACATACTAATCGAAGATACGCGGCGCTAACGCTTGCTAAACAACCAAATGCTTACGCATTCGGTATCACGCGCTCCATTCTCTAATCTAATTTAAGATACTACATACTAATCGAAGATACGCAGCGCTAACGCTTGCTAAACAACCAAATGCTTACGCATTCGGTATCACGCGCTTCGCTTTTTTGAACAGGTTTACAAGTTAATCGAAACTTTTCTTTGGAAAGAATTAAATTATATGCAAAAGAGAATGCAATTATAATTGGGACGTAATCTAGTTTTCAAAGGAGATAAACGTGTCAATTGAACATATTATCCAAAAAAATATTGTAACAATTAACTCTGATGCAACCATCCACGATGCTGCAAAACAGATGTATGAAAAACATGTAGGGGCCATCATAGTAGTCGGTCACAAAGAAGGAAAGAAGAAAACTCCAATGGGCATTTTAACTGACCGTGATATCGCCTTATCTTTTGGAAAGAAAGGAAAGATAGAACCCTACTCGAAAGTAAGTGAGATCATGACCCCAAATGTAGTGATGTGCTCTCCTAAAGACAGTATCGTCGATACAATAAAGAAAATGCGAGCAAACGGCGTTAGACGAATCCCAGTTGTTAATGAAAGAGATCAACTTGTAGGAATTATTTCTGCTGATGATGTCATACAGAGATTGGGAAATGAACTTCACGATCTATCTGAAATTATCAATCTAGAAATAGAGAAAGAAGCCTATATTTCTAGTCCCGTAGAAAAGGATCGCCAACTCAATCCACAGATAAAAATTGTCATCTAGGAAAGAACTATGTTCAAAAATCGCAAAGAAGCAGGCCAACTTTTAGGTGAAGAATTTAAAGAGAAGCTACTTGAATTTAAGAATGTAGCAATCATTGCACTTCCAAGAGGAGGTGTTCCCATCGCATTTGAAATTGCGAAAATGCATAAGCTCCCCTTAGATATTTTCTGTGTTAAGAAGGTGGGAGCTCCAAATAATGAAGAATTAGCACTTGGAGCAGTTACGGAAGAAGGTATTGGCTACCTTAATCAGAGGATAATTAACCATTTAAATATTGATGACTTACAACTTCATCGTCTAACAAAGCAGAAAAAAGAAGAAGTAAAAAAGCAAGCTCAAGAATTTCGAAATAGCAGGCCGCCGATTGACCTATCAGGGAGAAGTATCTTTATCGTTGATGATGGAATAGCAACAGGTGCAACAATGAAGGCGGCCATAAAGTTTTTAAAGAAAGACCATAATATAAAAAATATTTTTGCAGTTGCGCCAGTTAGTTCACGTCAGTCATATAATGAAATTATAGATTTAGTTGATGATATTTTAGTCCTAGAGACACCACATAATTTTCTTTCAGTTGGTGAGTTCTATCTTGAATTTCCACAAGTTTCCAACAAAGAAGTTTGTGAGTATCTAGAGACATCAAATGAGCTAAGAAGACAGAAAGAAAAAAAAGATAGTATACGTAGATTTGAAAATGAAGGTGGTGCTATTTATGAATCACAAGACTTCACGATTAATAAAAAGCACTACCATTCAAAATAAGAATTAATTATTCATCATCTGCTAAATATTCAGTTCCAAGGTGAGCAAAACTCGTCCAAGGGAAAATATCTGAGACAACTTCTTTTATACTGTCGTTGATATCACCTGTATCTTCGATAAGAATTTGTGTCTCATTTAAATCAAAGAACGCATTCTCTACTGACTTTGAAACGATTCCAAATACAGAGAGACTTTTCTTAAAGCTCTTTGTCTTAGAATTGATATCTTCAAAGTGTTCTTTAAAGTCACATATATAAACACTATTATTTTCAAGTTCAGTGCTTCCATCATAGACTTGAATATTAGGAACTGATTTAAATTCTTCGCTAATCATTTCTAAGAAATTGCCGTTTCCTTCAAAGAAAAGAAATACTGGAGGTTGATTACCACGAAGTTCATCAAGTGAAGCAATGATCTTTTTCTTATCACTGAAAGATCCAACAAAGAAGCGGGCTTTAGTTTCAGGATTCTTAATATCAAAGCTCTTTTGGAATGAACGATCTACTTTTGTTACAACTGGAGCTGCATTTAAGAAAGACATCTTAATCTTATTTTTAATTTCTTCTGCTCTTTCTTTTAAATTATTAAGTGCTGGTTTCTCAACAAAGTCACATGCACCGTTATTAAGAGTTTCTTGAGCATAACGAGTATCCTCACGTGAAGCACTAGAAACCACAACAACATTTGGGTGGCCAGAGCGGAAGTTCTTCTTCAAATATTCAACACCATCCATCTCAGGCATATGAATATCAAGAGTCATAGCATCGACCTTATTATTCTTTAAGAACTCTTGTGCTTCTAGACCATTCATTGCTGTTCCAACAAGTTCAAAGTCATCATCTTTTTCAAATATTTTTGAAAGTAGCTTAACAACTGAAGAACTGTCATCAACAACAAGCATTCTAATAGGCTTAGGAATGATTGGTGTTTTTGCAATTGGTGAAGTTCTAGGTACCGTCTTATCTTTAACGATAGATAGTGGTCTAGGTTTTTCAACAACTTTCTCTTCAGGATCAAGACAATAAACACTTGGCGCCATTGTTTGAAACTCTAATTTTGTATGTTTTAAAGATTCACTAATACCAGTTATAAATAGAGCATTCTTGTGTAAAAACTTTGAGAAATTATTTACAATCTTTTCAATGGAAGTTTGGTCAAAGTAGATAAATACATTTCGACAAAATACGATATCGAATTTCTTTCCACCAATAAACTTTTCTGGTGCAAGAAGATTCATCACACCAAAGCTACAATTTTCTTTAATATGAGAATTAACTTTTGCAAACTTAGAGATCTCTCCAGACCCTCTCATCCAATTCCCTGTTAAGTAGACAGTAGGAATCGATTTAATTTCACGGTAACGATAAACACCATTTTGAGCAATCTTAACACTCTCTGGATCAATATCTGTTCCAACGATTTCATATTTCATACCGGGATAATTCTTTAAGTGATGATTAAAGAACATGGCCAGTGAATAAACCTCTTGTCCACGACTACATGCTGCTGATAGAACACGTATCGTGCTATCTCCCCTCTTTTTCGCATTGGCTACAATGGAATCAAGATTTGTAAGGAGATATTCAAAATGAGTAAATTCTCTAAAAAAGTATGTATGGTGAGTCGTAAGCATTGAGATAAGTTGCGAAGACTCTTTATTATAGTTCTTAGATAAATATTCATAATAAGATTCTGGAGTATGAGTACCTAAGGTCATCATGCGCTTTTTTAAACGACTCATAACCATAGATTGTTGCGCTGGCCCTAGTATATTCCCACTTTCTTTTGAAACAATTTCAGATACATAATTTGCTAAACTGATGATATCCCAATCATTTCCCTTCTTAAACGCTTCACTCACAGATGCACTCCAAATAAAAAACTAACTCGACATTAAGTTCCTTAACTTTTCGACATCTTTATAAAAAACTTTACTGTAATTACGACAACTTATGCATATTTTTTTGACTCTAAATAAATAGAAATGAATTCTTCAAGTAAGGCTTTGAAATCTTGTATGCAACCAATAAAAAATATCTCGAGTTTTTTACACTAACTTATCTGATGAAATAATTTTTACGCCTAATCGGTCACTTAAAGCGGATTCTAGCATTGTCTGAGCAATCCTCTTGGCCGGATTTAGACGTAACCTCTTAGGCAGTAGTGGACCTAAAATTTTTAAAAAGCTCTTGGCAATCTCTTCTGCAAAACGAAATTCATCTCTTTGGCCACCAATAAGCCCCGGTCTGACAATTGTTAAGGCATCAAAATTTAAAGACTGAAGTCCTTCTTCCACTAGCCCCTTAACTTTATTATAAAAAACAAGCGAATCGCTATTGGCCCCCATTGCTGAATTTAATACATAAGACTTAGCGGCGCATTCTTTTGCAAGCTTTCCAAAAGTCAGGGGATACTCGAGGTCAACTCTTCTAAATGCAGCTTTCGATCCAGCTTTTTTAATCGTTGTCCCCAAGGCGCAGATAACAACATCACATTTCCAAGAGCATACTTCTTCTTTTGTAATTTCATCAAAGTTAATTATCGGTGCAAAAAGCTTTGGATGTGCATCTATATTTTTACGTACAGGTGCAATAACTTTTTCTACACGATCATCACTTAAGGCCATCGACAAGATATGACTTCCAACAAGTCCTGTAGCACCTAGAATTAAAACTTTCATATGACCTCGTATCAAATATTAACTAAATATATAATTTCAATTTATCCTATATTTTTCTACAATCAAGCCAAATGGTAAAACTTAAGCGATCTTTAAATACCTTTCAGGTAACAATGTATGGAATTGGTACAATTCTTGGTGCTGGTATTTATGCCTTAATTGGAAAGATTTCAGCAACAGCAGGAATGATGGCACCACTGTCGTTTATAGTTTCGGCAATTTTAGCAAGTATGACTGCTTACTCTTATACTCAATTAGTTAAATTATTTCCCAAAAGTGCAGGAGAGGCCGAGTATATCTTTCAAGGATTTCATAGCGTGTTGCTTTCAAATATTGTTGGCTGGCTTGTTGCCTTTACTGGTGTCGTCAGTGCATCAACACTAATAAAAGGGTTTGTCGGCTATTTTCAAACATTTATTCATTGGACAGATTTTTCAGTCGTTTTTCTAATTATTATCTTAGTTACTGCACTGGCCATAAAAGGAATAAAAGAATCCATTAACATCGTTATCTTCTTCACTATAATTGAGATTGTTGGCCTTATTTTAATATGTGGGAGTGCATGGCAAGACCTCTCGGCCAATGAATTCATGCTTCCTGCATTATTACAGAACTTTTCGTGGTCCCAATTTCCAATGATTATATCAGGCGCATTCTTGGCCTTTTATGCATATATCGGATTTGAAGATATGGTAAACCTTGCAGAAGAAACAAATCTTCCTGGCCCAACTATAAGTCGCTCTATTTATATAGCAGTTCTTGTATCGACGATCTTATATGTTTTTGTAGCCTTAGTTGCAATTGCAAGTATTCCCTTAGATGAGCTCAATCAAAGTAAAGCGCCCCTTAAAGATATGTACGTCCATCACGGAGGCAATGCCCTTGTCATCAGTGCCATTGGTATCTTTGCAATCTTTAACGGAATCATTGCTCAAGTGATAATGGCCTCTCGAATTCTTTATGGCCTTAGACACCCATTAAAATGGATGAATTTTTTATCAGTAATTAATAAAAAAACACAGACACCAATTAATGCAACTATTGTCGTTGCAATAATTATTTCACTCTTAGTAAGTCTCTTTCCTATAAAGACACTTGCTGCATCCACTAGCTTCATCATTCTAATCGTTTTTACCTTCATCAATCTTTCACTTGTTTCCTATCGTATTAAAAACCGTGAAATCCAATTTAGGTACTTAACCATTCCTATTATTGCCAGTATATCAAATATCGTCTTTCTAGCTTTTACTGCTCTCTACTAATTTACATTCAACAACCATTATTATTTAATAAATAGATATTTCATATACCAATACGAGGCATCAGCAATGAAACTTAAAGTTTTACTTATTCTTCTTTTCTTATCGTTAAATACAAATGCGCAATATTCATTCACAGAGTCACAAAGTACTCCAATGAATTGGAAATCTATTGAAAATGATTTTGCCCAAGTTATTTATCCAGAAAACTATAAGGATCGAGCAATCTACATGGCCAATCTAATAGAGCATTATTCAAAATATGTTGGACTTTCTTATGGTGTAAAAAAGCCTGAACAAGTGGCCTTGATATATCGACCAGAGATGGCCAATCCAAATGGGTTTGTTACTCTTGCTCCACGACGTACTGAATGGTTTGACTCGGCACAATTTTCAAGTCGTCTTAGTTCTTTAGAATGGCACGAAATGCTTTCAATTCATGAATATCGTCACGTTATTCAACAAGATATTTTCAATAAGAAAACAGTGAAGTTTTTTGATATTCTTATGGGAGATACTGGACAACAGGTTCTTTCATTTCTTGCAAAGAAGCCTTGGTATATGGAAGGCGATGCCGTCTATACAGAGACTAAGTATACACCAGCAGGTCGAGGACGCTCTCCTCGCTTTATGGCAAGACTTAAAGCGCTTCTTCTTAAAGGCGAGACTCCAACTTATGATCAATTTGTTGGTGGCTCCTACAATGATCAACTTGTTAACTGGTATATCTATGGATATGTACTGGTTTCTTATGGGTATAAGAAATATGGTGATCAATTTTGGAATGTTGTAATGAATAATGTTACAGCAAGGCCTTATCCAAATGGAATTGTGGGAGCTATAGAAAATTCCTCAGGAGTGGATTTTTATGACTTCTACTATGCTGCCTTTGATGATCTAAGAAAAGAATGGATTGGAGATAAATTTAATAATCTTCCTGTTTCTGAATACAATGTAAAAACAAATCAATATAAGAATGGAGCTAACCTTTTCTACGTTGAATACGACTTAGATAACCATTACCGTCTTATAAAAGAATCAAAAGATGAAAAGGAAGTTCTAACAGATATTGCTTATAGTGAAGACTTCACAAGACTTAGCTACAGTAAAGATTATGCAATTCAATCACAATTCTTACCTCATTGGAGATATGGTTTTAAAAGTTACTCTGACCTATCACTTATAAGCCTTAGGGATGGAGATATAAAGTATATTACATCAGGTGAAAGATTATATAATCCACATTTCAACAAAGATGGCTCGAAAATTACAGCAATAAACTTTGATAAAAATGGAAAATGGATTATCCAAGAATTAAATTTAGAAGGTGCGAAACTTAGGTCTATCACAAATTCAAAATATGATTTCTTAGAAGCAATAAATCTCAATAATAATGAAGTTATCGCCATTGCAACAAGAGATGGGAAAGGTAAGACAATTGTTAAAGCAAACTATTCAAACAATCGAGTTCTAGAATTAGTTCCACCTACATATAACAATCTCTATGCGTTAAATTATGATGGTAACAACTCTGTTCTTTTTGAAGCTCAATATAAAGGGAAAATTGAAGTTTTCAAATTAAACACAACGACAAAATCGCTTGAGAAATGTACTGACTCAAATATTGCTTCATACTCGCCAACCTTTTCAAATGGTAATTTTTATTTTACTGAACAAACAATTAACGGAAAGAGAATAAGAAGCAGCTCACTTAATTCATGTCGAAGCCTTGGGATCAATTCTCTAGTTGATCGCAGTCAGTATTTTGCAAAGAATGACCCAAGTGACAGCTATAACAACTTTGAATTAATTGACATTAAAGATAGAAAAGAGATTCAAACAAAGAACTCAAATAATTATACAGAAGAAGATTATAGCGGGTTTGATTGGAGGTCTGCGACACCTCATTCTTGGAGTTTCTTTGTAGGTAATGGTTACGGCCTTAGCCTCTATGCAGATAATTATCTTAGAGACTTTAGCTGGAATGTAAATTTAGGTTATGAAGCTTCAGAAAACTCTCCCTATTCATCAGCAATAGTCGATTTTAAAAGGTACTGGCCAATTCTAAGTGCAACCGTTGATCTTAGAGAGAGAATGGTAAGTCAACTTGCAAGTGATACTGATGACTATGGATGGGATGAAGTTGCTTATGGTATAAAAGTCGAATTACCATTCGTACAAAAGCATAATCTTTATAATTTAAATTTGAGTTTAAGCTATCAAGCTGAACAAGTCATGACTGATGAATATATCCAATACGACACTAAAGTTTCTGGTGAAGCGGATTTTATCAGACAATCAACAACACTATCATTAAGTCTATATAAGGACTTTACCACTCGTTCAATTATTTCACCTTGGAGCTTTTCACTTCTTGGAATGTACCAAGATGCTTCAACAGATGATGAAACAGGACTAGAAGATGACTATCGCTGGTTTGGATCGTTTTCAATAACAACACCAGGGCTTTTTACAAATAATGGAATTAAGATATCGGTAGTTGGTGAAGAATATGGTGATGGTGACAACTATCGCTTCCAACCATCTTCAAATGAATTTATGGGTTATGCATACTCTCGCGGATATGATTATTTTGCGTCTAAGAAGTATTTAAAATCGAGTGCAAATTATCTCTTTCCACTCTTCTATCCTGATTATAATATTGCGGCGCTAATTTATTTCAAGAGAATTTATATGAATCTCTATTATGATATCACTAAGGCCAAATTATCAGATACAAGAAAGAGTATACAATTAAGTAGTTATGGAGCTGAGCTCGTCTTTAATACAAATATCTTAAGGGCATTACCTGTGGACTTTGGAGTGAGATATATTCATAAGTATGAAACACAAGAAGATGAATACGAAGGTTATTTAGGAACAAGTTTAGCTTTCTAATAAAAAAGGCCCTCTATCGAGGGCCCTTTAATCTAGTCTTCTTTTTCTAATTTAAATTTCTTTCTAACTGAGCTCTTGATACTTTCTTCAACTAAACCACCCATCTGGGCCATCACTCTCATAGCGATATAGTAAGGCATTGGCTCAATTTCATTCATTGTTTCCTTAGCTGCAAGGTAATCTTCTGAAGTTACAACAGCATCTCTTGAATAAGGAATATAATTAAAAACAAGCTCTTCAATTTTTTCAACACGAGTTGAAGGTCTTGGATGCGTTGAAACAAGTAACTCTAACCAAGACTCTTGACGATCACCCATTGCTGCAAAAAACTTTGATAGGCCATATGGTGAATAACCAGCCTCGTGAGCGTATTGTACACCAATTTTATCCGCTTCAAGCTCTTGAAGACGACTAAATCCCATAAGTGGAATTTCTTCTAATTTATCATAGATATAATAAGCTGCTGCTGCACCAAAGATATTAAACTGTGCCCATACAAGTCCAGCTCCAACATACTTTGTAGCAATATTTTTTAAGTTTCTTGAAACAGATTCTGTTCCGTGACGTTCAGTAACGTGGGCCCACTCATGTCCAAGAACACCGGCTAGCTCAGCTTCTGTTTCGAGTGCTTCAATTAGACCTCTAAATACAAATACATATCCACCAGGTAGAGCAAATGCATTCTCAATTGGTGCATTGATGAAGTAGACCTTAGGTTCAAGATCAGGCATATCTGAGGCTTTTGCAATTTTAGTAAGCATCTTCTGTAGATACTCCGCCATTTCTCCGTCTTTATAAACATAACCTGAAAATTGGCTACGGATTGCATAACTGGCCTCTAGACCCATATCTTTATCTGAATCGAATTTAAAGAAGTTACGTCCAAAACCATTATGTAGTCTACCCTTCTCTCCAATACGATTGTGGTTCTTATATTTTCCTACGAACTTACATGAAGCTAAACTTTTAAACTTAGACATATCAATTGTTAATTCACTACCATCAACTTTGAAATCAACAGTATTAGAGCAATTAGTAAGTTTGAATTTTTCACCTTGAAGCTTAACACTTCCTTCTCTTCTTAAATCAACAGTTCCTTTTTCAGAGTTATAACCTCTTACCTCGAACTTCATATTGATTTCTGTAGCAGGTAGCTTGTTTACACTATTTGCATAGAAAGCTTCTGCATGAGTGTAATCTAGATCCATTGAAAGATTACGTGGATAAGTTCCTTTGATTTCAAATGTTTCACCAGATGATCCATTGAAATTTAATTTTTGACTATTAACCTTGATCTCACCACTAAGTGCATCAGAGTCAAGAGAGTGTAAAACCTTAACCGTTGTTATCTTCTCTGCATTACACGATACGAGTAACGCAAGAACCGCTAGCATACCTATATTCTTCATACCTATCTCCTAATGTTTGGAGTATCAGTATCAATCTTTAAGAAGTTATGCCATTGAAGTGTAAATAAGATAGGAATAAAATAGGCAATCATGACTCTATGGCCTCATAAAGCCTCTTAAGATGGTATAATTTACAAGGTTTTCCGTACATAAAATAGGAAATAAGAATGAGAAATCGACAAGAGAGCACTAAGCTTAACATATTGAAATTACTAATAGTTATTTGTATAACTCTCCCAAGCTTTGGAGATGAGATTAAGAGCTTTTTGGATGTGGCCAAGAAGCATGTTGGAGAATATGAAGTCATCAAATCAAATAGTCGATTCTGTGACTCAGGTACTCTCGCTTTTCTAAATTCTAGTAAACCTAAAGATGGCCTTAGAATTGGACAGACAATTTTCTTTGGCCCATTTTCAAAAGAAAAACAAATTGAGAAGACTTCTGACGGTTGCAAGTCGACATCTCGTTATAAGTTTGAAAATAACAAGGTAACTCAATTTTCTGAAATCATAGAATGCCCTAAAAAGTTTAAAAAGCTTGAAGCCAAAAGTACTCAGGTATTAAGTTTTAGTGATGAGCAAGTCTCTTATCATTCAGTCGAGAGTAAGATCAAGTGTATATTTAAACGCAAAAAGGGAGGTAACTAATGAAGACTTTAGTTATACTCTTTTTAAGCTTTAATTTATACGCAAATGAAACGACTCCGTATTCGACAGCTCAATTTTTAGAAGAAATAAATGTTGTTATTGATCAAGTTGTGGCGCCTCCTGAAGAGCCATGTATAGACTGTAAAGTAGAAGATAATCTTATTTCAGAGGCAGATCCGTTACCGACAACATTTCGACGAGGCTCTCTTTATTTTAATAAGATGTGTGAGAACTTTGTAAAAGAAGATGGTAGCCTTGGTGTATGGGGAGATATGATTGTTAATTATATCGACAATACAGAGGGAGCATCAGATATCTACCTCTATGATGAAGTGAGAGGAATGACAGCAAGCCCATACACTTGCCCTAATTGGTACAATCTAAATAACCAGCAAAGAAAGAGGTTTTGGGTTTGGATGTTTGCTTCAATTGCACAAGTTGAATCATCATGTGATCCGACAAAAGTAAATACAGGGCCTGTTCCTGATGCCACAGATCGCCCAACGGGACTATTTCAGCTCAATCAAGTTAAAAGAAATAGAATGTGGCGCGGAGAAAATTGTAAGTTTGAAACTGGTTATACCGCAACAATCAAACCAGAGAATCAGATAAAATGTAGCATGGACATTATGATGGAAATTCTCAAAGGAAGACGCGGAATATATCGCGGCTCAGGTAGAATTTTTCCAACTAATTCTTATTGGGAAAAGTTAAGACCTAATCATAGTCAAACTGGTGGGCCTATTGGTGAGCTAGTTAGAAACTACCCTCCTTGTAAAGCAACCCCTTAAGTTATTAAATCTCTGTCAAGAAATTGAGTTTAAGCCTCAATTTCTTGGCTAATAAATGCCAATCCGGAAAGAAATTCTTAACTAAGTCACTAATATTCAATTAGTTAATAAAATTAAGTTAAGATGTCGATAAACCACTGTACTAACAGGGGATTTAGTTGAACGTTGGCGAAAAATTAATATATTCTTTAGTCATCTCATTAAGCTTAATACTTAGCTCTAATATAGGTGCCTCTACAGACCTCATCGGATATTCGGGAAGGCTTGTGCAAACTGATGGAACCCCTATTACGGGAACTGTCGACTTACGCTTTGAAGTCTTTAACTCTACAGGTCCGACTCTTCTTGAGACAATTAATATTAATTCTGTAACACTTTCAAACGGAATCTATAGCACAGAACTTGTAATACCAAATTATCAAACTCATGTTGAAGACCTTACTGGTAGTGAAACTCTTTTAATAAGAGTAACTGATGTTACTAATGGACTCACTTTTGACTATCAAAAAATACTTTCTGTTCCGATGGCATTCTATGCAAATAAGGCCGTAACGGCGGATTCAATTGCTAACGCAGCAATCACTCCAGATAGCCTCGACTTCGTTGGCGGCTGTCTAGATAATCAGGTTTTAATTAAATCAGGTAATCAGTTTGATTGTATCAATCAAACCGCGGCATTAACTGTTGATAGTACATTAGTAAATAATGCTGGAGTTTTAGGTCAGGCCACAGTTGGTACAGCGGGAACTTATACATCAGTTACAGTTGATCAATATGGACGTGTTACAAGTGGATCAAACCCAGAAGTGGGTTCAGCAGATATTACTGATGGGTCTATTGTTGATGCAGATATTAGTTCAACAGCAGCAATTTCATGGTCAAAGATAAACGCTCCAACTATTGATAAAACTTATGTAGGCCTAGGTAATGTCTTAAACGTTGCTCAAATTCCTGCTAGTGATCTCGACAACTCGGGAACTCTTGATTCTTCAACACAAGTACCAAGTGAATTAGCGGTAAAAGGATACGTCGATACATATGCTGATGCTAAAGTTATTGATGACATGAGTGGGACTCAAACGACAATCGCTCCTTCTGTTAATTCAGTTAAAAACTATGTAACGACAGAAATTGGTAACGTTAATCAAACACAATGGACAACAACAGGTAGTGATATTTACTACAATGCTGGACTTGTTGGTATTGGAACATCTACCCCAAGTGCAGAACTTACAATAGAAGATGGATCATTATTAATCGATCACACAACTAATGATAAGAGGTTTCGAATTTCTCAAAATGGAGCTGCTACATATCTTCAATTTGGTGACAGGTTAAACAATGGTGGCCAGCTAAGGTTTTCAACTCCATACACTGGTGGAACAACTTTCATGACACTCGACTCTACAACTCAAAATGTAGGTATTGGTACAACTTCACCAACAGAGAAACTTGAAGTAAATGGAAATATCAAAGTGTCTTCGACAAGTGATGTTTGTATTGATGGCGGAGCATGTTTAAGCGGTGCTGCTGGTGGTGATATTACAGATGTTGTCGCAGGGACTGGTTTAACGGGTGGTGCGACGACGGGATCTGCAACTTTGAATGTTGATGTCGGTACTGGCGCGAATCAAATTGTACAACTAGATGGAACTTCAAAGCTTCCAGCAGTTGATGGTAGCCAATTAACAAATCTTCCAAATCCAACTTCATCAACAACTTTATCAGACTTTGCTACAGGAGCAGACTCACCAATTACAAATACTGATACTGTTGAAACGGCCTTTGAAAAAACACAAGGTCAAATTAATGGTAATAATACCGATATTGCCACGAATACCACAAATATTTCTTCCAATACTTCTGCACTAACAAATAAGGTAGACAAAACAACGACTGTTAACGGACAGGCCTTAAGTGGAAATATTACTTTAGATAGTGATGATGTTTCAGAAGGCACAACAAATTTATACTTTAATGACTCACGAGCACAAAGCGCTGCAGTTATTAATTCGACAGCAGGATCAGAAACAGTACAGGCTCCTTCTGTCGATGCCATGAAAAACTATGTTCTCGCTCAGACCGGTGCTATTAATGAGTCCCAATGGATAACTTCTGGAAGTGATATTTATTTCAGTTCAGGGAATGTAGGTATTGGAACGAGTACACCTAGTACAACGTTAACTGTTAATGGAAATTCAACAGTTTGGGGAAAGCATGAAGTAGATTATAATGGAATTAATGATGCTTTACATGTTCATCAAGAAGGCACAGGGAATCTTTTATCTTTAAGTACAGGTGCCGGATGGGATCAAAAGTTAATCGTAGATAGTTCAGGCTTTATGGGGATAGGCACATCTTCACCGAGTAATGAATTAGAAGTAAATGGTATTATAACGTCTAATAACTTTGGTCTAAGCTTACCATCAGGAAATGATTTTAATACTAAAAGCTTACCAGCTGGTCTTTATCGATCAAATACTACAAGTAATGGGTCACCTACTCCTGGAGAAAGTGGAGCGCTACTAAACATGCAAAGTGGTGTAGAAAGTGGCGCAGTCGCTCAATTACATATAAAAGCAAACAATACAGAGAACCCACGTGCATTTATACG
Source organism: Halobacteriovorax sp. BALOs_7 (assembly GCF_003612895.1). GTDB lineage: Bacteria > Bdellovibrionota > Bacteriovoracia > Bacteriovoracales > Bacteriovoracaceae > Halobacteriovorax_A > Halobacteriovorax_A vibrionivorans. The sequence continues at coordinate 2,617,728 of NZ_CP027772.1, forward strand.
ACATAGCGATAACACAGGTAATTTTAAAGACTGGCAAGAAATTATAACGGCCAATGCTTTAGGAAATGTAGGGATAGGAACGGACTTACCAACAACAAAACTAACTGTTGATGGAAATATCAATGTTACAACAGGTAACGATATTTGTGTTGATGGTAGTGGTTGTTTATCAACAGTTGTAGCAGCAAATGGAGAACCAAACACGGCATCAAGTGCAGGTGGGGCATCCCTAGTATTAACAAAAACAGGAACAGACCTACCGTTTAAAGGTTTAACTGCAACAACAGACATTGCATTAACAGAAAATGCTAATGATATTCAAATTGGTGTAAATACATCAAATGGTGCAGGTGAACTTCTAAGACTTGATGGAAGTGGAAGAGTTCCGGCCTCGAATGTAATGAGTACACCGCTTACCGGCTATACTGTTGGAACAAACTCAGTATTGGCCGCAACTGATACAATTCTTGATGCCTATGGAAAATTACAGGCACAAATTAATGCAAACTATACGGCCATTACGGGCCTTGATACTGATGACGTGGCCGAGGGGACTAATTTATACTTCACAACGGCACGTGCTCAAACAGCAGCAGTTGTAAATTCAACAGCTGGAACAGAGACGACTCAAGCACCATCTGTTAGTGCAGTTAAGAATTATGTAACAACTCAGATGGGGACTATTAACCAATCTCAATGGACCACTAATGGAAGTAATATATATTTCAATACTGGAAACGTTGGTATTGGAACGACAACACCACAAAACCTTCTCCATGTAAGTGGAGCACTTAATTCTCATATTTACCTTGAAGATCGTTCTGGTGGAGTTGATAACAAGATCTGGTCATTTAACAACAATGACGGAGTATTATACTTAGGTCAAAGAAATGATGACGCCTCTTACAAAAATACACATATGACAATTGATACTTTAGGAAATATTGGTGTTGGAACAATTACACCATCTGAAAAGTTACATGTTGCAGGAAATGTGATTGCAGCTTCATATCTTTATACATCAGATGAACGCTTCAAGGAGAATGTCGAAACCATTATTGATCCACTTCATAAAGTTAGATCATTAAGAGGTGTAACTTTTGACTGGAAGACAGATGAGTTTCCTGACAGAAACTTCCCGCAAGAGAAGACTGTTGGTTTTATTGCTCAAGAAGTTGAAAAAGTTCAACCAGAATTAGTTAAAACAAGTAAGGATGGATATAAATCAGTTCAGTACGGAAATATCACTGCACTTCTTGTTGAAGCAGTGAAGTCAATCTCAGAGCAATTAGACAAGCTCTTTTCAAATGATGAGGAAGTTAAAAGAGAAATCGCTTCTTTAAAAGAAGAGAATGAGCAATTAAAAGCTGAAATGCAAGAGATGCGTGCTGCTATTAAAGAGTTACAAAAAGCAAATAAAGAATGAACTTCAAAATAGGTCTTCTATTTACTTTTATCTTCTCTCAAGCTGCCTTTGGGATTAATACTGTTGATACAGGTTTTAAACTTACTTCAAATGAATTGCGAACGATAGTTGCTCATGGAACTTGTAAGAAAGTTTGGAATACTTCATCAACTAAAGAACATTTTGTTGCAACTAAAACAAATGTTGAGTGGATGAATTTCTATGCTAACAATCCCTCTGACCTCATTATTAGAGATTGTAATGTTTCATGTTCGACCATGAATAAAACAGGTAGTTATGCAAGTGGTGTCTATTCAGTTGATATCGATGGGGCAGGCCCATTAAGTGCGATGAATGTCTATTGTGATATGGATAATGACGGTGGTGGTTGGACCCGCGTTTTCAAACACAATATTACTGGTGGATACTTTCCAACTGTAAATGATGCTCTTATTTATAATCAAACAACTCCAACAGCAAACCTGTACTCGATTCTTCAGTATATTGATGAATTTGAGAATCTCAATCGATTCACTTTTAAAATTAACTATCCAAATGAATCATGGCGAAATATTTGGTCACAATATACAAACCCAATCTATGACACTCCTGTTTCCGGCTATCGCGGTATCTCTATCGATAGAAATGAACAGCGTTGGGGTGGACTTGAGTTAGGTAATAATACTTTCGCCTACTCTAATGGTAATTCTTCATTGCTTGATGGTTCAGTAAATCACTCAAATTGGTATTATGCAATTGGTTCAGATGCTGTCTATAAAACCGGAATTCCTTCAACTTATAATAATGATACAGGTACTGCTCTTGTTGAACTCTACCTACATGATGAAGGGATGAGACCAATGTCATGTCAGCATATTCTAGAGCTTGGAGAATCTAAAGGTTCTGGTGTCTACACAATTTATCCAGACCAAGTAACTGCTACTCAAATATATTGTGAAATGGATATCGATAATGGTGGCTGGACTCTCTTCTATGCCAATGCTGCTGATGCCGCAATGACGACTAAGAAGTCATATAACGAAATGAAAGATGAGTTTACTGGGGTAAATATCACAGCATCTAACTTTGCAGATATTAATACCGTTGGTATGCATAATTTCTTTGATTTTTCGGCTACTCAAATGATGGCAAGAGATATTACTAACTGGGGAGCAACTGACTTCTCCACAGTAGAATTCTTTAATCCAAATGACTTTAATATTGTTGTTGATATGAAATCTGGTCAAGAACGCTCAACTCCAGGTGAATGCGACATGCTGACAGGCGGTTCACAATTTCGCTTTAGAAATAGTAATGGAGCTGATTATTACCTTGATCGCCACGCTCGCTGGGCAGGTTTTGGATGGGGAGATTGTCTTCCAGGATATACGCAAACATCAACCTCTGATGTTCATGACCAACCGAGACACTATATTTATCATATTGATAATAGTGATGATATTAGACGAACAAGAGGGGTTGGTTCATTTAATGCAGGACAAGCAAATGTAAAAGCACGCTATTTCTTAAGAGAAAAATATGACCGTCCTAAAAACTGTATGGATATTCTCTTAAGTGGTAAATCTCGTGGTAATGGAAGCTATACAATTTATCCAGAAGGCAGTGCTGTTACTGTTGATTGTGACATGACGACAGATGGTGGCGGCTGGACAAAAGTATGGCACGGTTACCCTACTCACGCAGTCAGAGGTGAAACCTCAGCAGAAATTTATTCGAAATCAAATTCTATAGCCTTTAATCAAATGCGTATTGAAGGTGTAAATACAGGCTTTGATATTACCGATAATACCTGGGAGACTGCATATTTAGATAAGACAATTCCACAATACTTTCAACAAGTAGCGGCCCTAGGGGATGCAACTAATCCTAATGTCATGTTTGCGGATATGGATGGAAATGAGAACGTAGGTTTAGTTGGTCAGTACTTCTTCTATGGCTATGGTAATGGCTGGCGAGTCTTTTATAGTTGTATTAATGTTGACCCAGTTACAACAGACCGAGTATACCTTGGTGGTGGTTACGGTAAGCGATGTGTACCTAGAGACACTTTTGTGACCACCGATATATCGACATGTGCTAGTTCTGGAAATAACTATTGTACAAGTGCCTTTACATCAACAGAAACTGACACCGGTCTTGGACTAAACCTTAAACAATACCAAGAAACAAGAGTATGGGTCCGCTCACTTCCTTCGATGAGATCGTGCCGTGAAATTCTTGATCGTGGCTATTCTGCTGGAACAGGCATTTATCTTATTGACCCAGATGGCCCTCTTGGAGCAAATAGTGCATTTCCTACAGTTTGTGATATGGAAACTCAAGGCGGTGGTTGGACGCTTGTATGGGGAAATACTAGAGAGGGAACAAATAAACCAACTACGGGAATTAGTTATAGCCAATCTATCTCAACACTTCCTCGTTGTTCATATGATCAATCTGCTTCAAATGACTTTACTGGAAAGTGTTCTCCGATCTCAAGGCCAAGTATTGGAGCCGAGTCACTAAATGAATATTTAGAAAACTTAAATTACTTTGTTGGCCTAGATCACTGGGATAAAATTTCAGGAAACGAGGACTTTCAACTACTCTATTCATGGGCCTATGACTATGACCAACCAATATCTCAACAGGCGATTATGACAGTAAAGAATTTTGATCCTGCTGATAAATACCGTTTAAATATTGAGTCCTATCAACAAGTCCTTGGAAGTGTGAAAGCATCCATGGCCACAACACATAATGGTAACCAGTGGACAACTTTCGATCAAGATAATGACTCTCATACAGGAAACTGTCCTTCCTTCTATTCTAATACTCCATTCTGGTATCAAGCCTGCTGGGCCGGAAAAATACATGGAGGGGGTGAAACCAGTGGAACAGGATACTTTAACGGTGCATACTGGTATAGTACTTCAAAAGCATGGGCGACAGACCCTGTTGCTGCAACAGGTGCAGGAAATGGTTGGTTTATGATTCGAGAAGTAAATTCTTATGGAGGCTATAAATCCTCTTGTAAACAAATACTCGAAGAAAATCCAAATGCACCTTCAGGAAATTACACGATTAACTTCGCACCTGGTGGCAACACTTTAAGAACAGTTTATTGTGATATGACAACTGACGGTGGCGGCTGGACCTTAGTTGTGCGCTCAAGTGGTGTAACAGATCTTGATAACTCAATTATGGTTAGCACTGTCGCTGACCATCTCTTAGTACATCGAAGTGTTCCTAATACAAGAGCATCTATTAATCCAGAGCAATTCTCACGTGCAGTTGGAACAACTGATGCCATGTTCATTTCACCTTCTTACAATGCAGGAGCACCAATAATTGAAAATGATACAGGGGTATGGGATTACGACTATACTGATTGTACCGGAAACCTTCGTCATACCAGTCGTACAGCCGGCTGTACGGGCCAAAATGCCAATGATAGCTACACAACGGCCGATGCCTTTAATATCGCGTTCAACTCAGGTAACGAAGGTATTGTTCCAGCATACGGAACAGAAGTCTGCTACTCAGGAAAGGGTGCTTGTACATTTGAATTCTATCTACGCTAATTTAATTAGCTAAGATCTTAGCAAGAAAGCAAGACTTACCATCCGAGTGCCTAACTCCTTTATAAACAATATCGTGATTAAGTTCACCTTCTTCATTTCGAGCGCGGTAAATATCAATATCATCACCTAGATGAGTCTCGGCCATAAAGTTAATTTCAAACTCATTTAGCTTTGCTGTTTTATGTAATTCAATTGGAATTGAATCTAAGATCCACTGAGAATACTTTGTATTATTCACATGCATATTAAGGTCGAGATCACTATTTCTAACGACAATCGTATTAACTTTTTCAAAGTTTTCACGAGGCTCTACCTTGTGTGCAATATAATCTAATTGATAATCTGTGCGGGGATTAATTCTCTCTAAAGGAAAGTCTGGCTTCTTAACTTTTCTGGTCTTTCCATCGAGGATCATCCACACTGTTGAGCAATCCCCTATTTTTTCACCATCTTGAAAAATTTCAAAATCGCGGAAAGCGTACATCCCCTGAGGCTCGCGTGACCAAGTTTGAATTTCCAATTTTTCATTCCAACCAGGAAATCTCGTCATACGAAGCTTTTGTCTTACAAGAACCCAAAAAGACTGGTCTCTAATCATATCCTCAAGCCCAAAGCCCATCTCCTCAGCGTGAACTGTAGCAATGTCCTGCAAATAGCCTAAAATGCCGTAGAGGCCTAGCTTCTTGTTGATATTAACGCTATTGATACTAACCTGATAGGTCTTCTTATATATTGCTTCTTTCATGCCTATATTTAAGCAAAAGCGCATTGGTTTTGGCCAGTGTCTAAATTATGAACACCAACTATGGCATTTTTGCACGATATTTAGGCTTTTGAGGCTATTTTCTTGGCACGCCTATTGCAACATATAAATTGTATCAATGGGAGGAATTATGAAGGCTTGTTACAAAAAGCTATTTATTATGAGTGCATTATTTCTATCGAGTACTTACGTACAAAATGAAATGATGATTTCTAATAACGTAGAACGCACAGGACACTATCGTGAAATTGCAGGTGAGCAAAATGTGCAAGAAATTACGGTCTCTAATTACCAGGTCCATCAAAAAGGAATCTTTGACCTTTGGTTTGACTCCGCAAGACTTTTTGGAAAGGTTGAGCATGTTACAAAAGTTGAGATTCAATTAAAAGATAAGAAATTAATCGATGATTATAAAGATCTCACAAAACGCTTTGGCGAATTGCAAGAGAAGTCCAGTACAATGACTGAAGAGCTTGCTAGAAGTAGTGAGGAGATTTCAAAACTTAAATCACAATTGAGTGAAGTCCAATCATCAACAGACAATGTCGATGAAGCAATCAAACAAGAGAAAATTCAGGCCCTCGAAGAGCTTATCGAAGCTCGAACAGCTGAGCTAGAAACTGCAAAAGAGGCAATCTCTAAATTTGAAGAAACAAAAGAAAACTTAAGACTAATAAGTGAAAAACTTATTACTCTTCAAGAAGAAAATGAAGCATTAAAAGAAGAGAATGCAAAACTTGTTTGTGAAATTCAAAATGCAAAATCAGAAGTTAATACTGATGAAATCAAAAAGCTTCAAGATGAGTTAGCTAAGATTACAGCTGAGCTAGATGAATATAAGAAAGAAGATTCAAATGAAGAGTCTCCTAAAGTAGCTTCATCTGAAAAAGAAGAAGATAAAAAAGAGAAGGAAGACAAAGATAAAGAAGACAAGAAAGATAAGGATGATTCTGAATTTACAGAAACAGAACTTGCCCTTATTGAGTATATTCAATCAATGCAAAATGAAATTGCACAACAAAGACAAGAGCAGCAAGCATTCATGATGCAACAATTAATTAATCCAATGGCCCAGTCATTTACAAAGCCTCAGATTAATTCGTACTTTGGATCATTTGATGCCTTTAATAATCAGCAAAGTGATTATATGTCTATGATGCTTGATTTAAGACAGCAGACACAATTTATCCAGAGCTTGAACGCGGCCAACAATTGGAATTACGGTTACAATGACTATTACGGACAAGATGCACCAATGATGAGATTCAGTGAATCAATGCCTTGGGGAACGCAATTGGCACCAGATCAAGCGATTCAGGTAAAGAATTATGATTACTCACGCTACGGTTTTGGATGGGGAACGCAAATCCCAGCTCAAAACTTTAGACTAGGAGCTTCAGCTACAAAAGGAAGCTACGGTGGTATGAATTCAACTGGCAATACTTCAATTATGAACAACCAATCAAATGTTTTAGATGCCTCAAGTACAGGTGACTTTAGGCTATTTTAATACCCCACCCCCTCCATTTATTTGATACATTGGCCGACTTCAATAGTCGGCCTTTTGTGATTTAATGGAAATTTTTGCCATTTTTACTAAACTTATTCATCTATTCTTCGAAGAGATACTTGTTACATTTAAGAAATAAGGTCTATTCATGAAAGAATTAAACAAAACTCATAGTAAAAAAAGACTCATTAAGAAATGCCATATGTGTGGCCACATGCATGACACTGCTACAGAAGTTCAAAAATGTCATAGCTGCAAGAAGTCATTTCTTCCTTCAAACTACTTTAATAAGATTCATGCTTCTAATTCTCAAGAGTTTAGAATGCTTTTCTCTGAAGTTAACGACCTGCACGAAGAAGACGTTATAAAGGGTATTACCGTCATTTGGTAAGACTTTATTAATTCTCGTTCTCTACTTAACGTGATATCGTTCAATAATGGAGAACACAACACACACAAGTACTGAAAATACCTTTAATTTACACCCTGTCGTTCAAAGACTTTTGAACAAGAAAGGCATGTCTCATGAAGATATTCGTGAGTTTCTTTCTTGGGATTTAAAAGCTTTGCCCAATTTTGGGGAGCTCATTGATATTGATGTAGCGGCCAATGAAATTATCAAGTCACTTGATGCAGGTGAAAAGATTGCAATTTACGGTGACTACGATGTGGATGGTACAACTTCATGTGCTCTCTTCTATCAATTCTTTCAAAAATTAAATCGTGAAGTTGAACTCATACAACCATCACGTTTTATTGAAGGCTATGGCCTACATAATTGTTCAATTGATCGTGCTATTGAAGATGGCATTGATCTGATGATCACTGTTGATTGTGGTATCTCCAATGTTGAAGCCGCAGCTTATGCAAAAGAGAAAGGGCTTAAATTAATCATTACAGACCACCATAAAGATGGGCGTGAAACAATGCCAGATGCAGTGGCCGTTGTTAATCCTTCTCGTCGTGATGAACCAGCAGACTCAGACATGAAACCTCTTGCTGGTGTTGGTGTTGCATTTGCAATCTGTGTTGAAATTAGAAAGATCCTTCTTGCACGTGGTGAAGATATTCCTTCAGTTTATGATCTTCTTCAATATGTTGCTATTGGAACGATTTGTGACCTTGCTCCTTTAACTCCAATGAATATGAAGCTTGTTCGTCATGGAATGAAGCTGATTAAAAATACTCAATACGAAGGAATAAAAGCATTCTTCGATCCTACAGATCGTTCAAAAGATGTTATTCCAAGTGAGAAATTATCTTTTAATGTTGGCCCTCTTATTAACTCGAAAGGTCGACTTGATCATCCTGAGATCGCATTAAAACTTTTAATTTCAAAAGATTATAACGAGGCACGTGAGTACTATCACCAACTTGTTAATTGTAATACAGAGAGAAAGGCCATTCAAAAAGAAGTCTTTGAAGAGGCCCAACAACAAGTTATCGATGATATTAAAAGAGGTGGAGGAGATCACGATATCTCCATCGTCTACGCTCCTCATTTTCATGAAGGTGTTATTGGAATTGTCGCTTCAAAACTTGTTGAAACTTTTAAAGTACCTGCCATTGTTTTCAGTGATGCTGAAGATGAAGGTGTTATCAAGGCCTCAGCTCGTTCTGCTGGAGAGCTAGATATTTATCATCTCTTAAATGAGCATCGTGATTTCTTCTTAAAATTTGGAGGCCATAAAGCTGCAGCAGGCCTTTCCATGAAACAAGAAAATTATGAAGCCTTCAAACAATCAATGAATGAAAAGCTTCGCGCTATTCCCCTGATTCAAAGAACGGTACAGAACTTCTATGATCTTGAAATATCACCTAATGAAATCGACCCTGCTCTTCTAAGAGGACTTGATGCCCTTGAGCCTTATGGGATGGGAAATGCAAAGCCTATCTTTAAGCTTAAAGGAGCAATGCTTAAGAGTTATGATCTACTAAAAGATGTGCATGTTCGCTGGAACTTCACTTCAATTACAAATCAGAAAATTAATCTTAAGGGAATTAGCTTTAACTATATGACAAAATGGGGAGCGCTTACGCCAAATGAAATATTTGAGCGCCAAGCAGACCCTAATTGTGAATTAGAAGTCTACTTTACGCTCGCTTTAAATTACTTTAATGGTAATAAGTATATTCAACTGATGGTTGATCGAATTGAGATGAATTAATTAAATTCTAAGGTCTCTCAATGGTTACTTTTTCCATAACGATGTCATGCATTGGACGATCGTGCATACCTGTACGAACTGCACCAATCTTCTCCACAACATCCATTCCTTCAATCACTTTACCAAAAACAGTGTGGCGTCCATCTAAATGTGGTGTTGCACCTAGTGTAATAAAGAATTGAGAGCCATTTGTTCCAGGCCCTGCATTTGCCATTGAAAGAATTCCCGCACCTTCATGACGAAGTTCTGGAAGACATTCATCTTCAAATTTATAACCTGGTCCACCCATTCCCGAACCTTCTGGACATCCACCTTGGATAACAAATCCAGAGATAACACGGTGGAAAATTAGCCCATCATAATATGGCCCTTCTTTTGCTGAAGTCTTCTGTCTTCCCTCTGCAAGGTTAACAAAATTCCATACCGTTTCAGGACATTCCTTTGCATAAAGTTCAACTTTAAAATCTCCCATATTTGTCTGGAAGTTTGCGTAAATACGATCTAATTCTTCTTTGTGAGAATCTTTCTTTGTTCCTAAACCAAACATTGGTTACTCCTTAATATTTAATAAATTTATAACGACCTTTAACGAATGAAGGACGTTTTGAATTAGAATATATTCTAATATTTTTAACACTCTTTTCTAAATAGCTTCTTATATATAAAGACTCTTCTGATGTTAACTCTCCAGCTTCATCAAAGTAAGTTAAGTAACTAAAGTCCACAAAGAAAGCACCTTCATAAACTACATTTGCCTTTTTCATCATTGACTTCATTTCATCTTCTAGAAAACAAGTTGAAACAAAAATAGGTCTACCTTGCAGCATTGACTTAGAATTCATTAATCGTGAAAGTCTCGATAAGTTTTCTCGGTAGCTATCAAACCAGATAATATTAACATTCTTAAACTTTGGTCTTTTTAAATATCCACCTGTTGCACTTACAAGGTCATTTGCACTAAAAAAGATTTGCTCGACTTCTTTTAGTGTTGGACTTCGATCCATTCCCTTTGCCTTTTCACGGTAGATTTTGTTAAAGGCATATTGAATTTGTGAAGCATTCTGGTGATTGAGAGAAAAACTCGTCATTAAGTTTTTAATATTTAAATAACGGATTTGAGTTGAGCGAGAACATTGAGATGCACTTGAATAGTCACGCCATTGAGGAATAAGAGGAAGAAAGTATACTGCCGCTCCAGAGTCTCGATAATACTCATCTGTCTGAACTCTCTCAAAGTCACGCTCGACCACAGTTGAGCACGAGAATAAGATTGTTAATAGTAATAGCGAAATATATTTCAATTCTTAACCTTTAATTAATTTTGCTTAGAAAAGTATTTTAACATATCTTCTTTAATTTCATCTAATGACATATCAATTAGTGAATAAAAGCCTTCTTCATTGTGATCTAAGCCTCTTATTTTCTCCGTATCAAGATATAAACCTTGATCAACACAAATTCGATCACAGGCCAATGTCTTTAATTGCTCTGCTCCTCCAAGAAGTTCACTACCTTCGATCGTAACAAAAAGTCCTTCTCGATCTAGCAGTTTATCAACTGATGAAACAACAGCACTATTATAAATCATGAGACGTGGCTTTGGTTCGGCCGGAGCTGGAGTCTTTGCTTTAATATGAGGCTCAAGAGAGCGCCACTCCATAATCTTCTTTTCAAATTCAGTGACTTCAGAATTAAATTGTTCACGATCTTTTGCAAGAAGATCTCTAAAACCATCAATTAATTCTTTATCTTTTAAATCAATCCCATCAAACGGGATCTCTTCAATTGTTACAAGTTGAATTGTCTTTGTTAGGTCTTCGAGATACACATCCTTAAGCTCATTAAGGAGCCTTAGGTTCTCGCGTCCACTTCCAACAAGACATAAGTTACGTGCTTGCTTAATTGCATCAAGACAAGACTGATGCTCACTGTGATAAGTTAGTCTCTCATCATTTCTTAATGTCTTTTCATTAAGAGCACAAACATTCGCAGCTCCCATAGCATTGGGACGATATAATTCATTTGAGAAACAAACGAAGTCAAAGTCTTCAAAGGACTCAATTGAGTTTTTTAGAGACTCCAAAACATCTTCACCAAGTTTTTCAAAGATCTCAGGATTCTCTAATTTCTGTCTTTCTATTTCGCTGGTTGCATTAACGTTGAAAACAACTCGAAACGTGTCGGCCATTCGAGATCGACTCTCAAAGCGATGAGAAGGGGCAATAAATCTTTTGTGTACGCGAGCAATTTTCACATTCTTATGTGAAACACCACTTAAATCCATAGATGGATTAAATTCACCAAAAAGCTTCACATGAACACCAAGCTCAGTAAAATACTGGTAGGCGTCAAGAGCCTCTCTATCACTTCCTAAAATAGCTATTTTCATGGCCCGATATTATAAGGTTCAAAGCCTAATTGCAATTAGATAAGCGATTAAATGAACAGTGACTTCATCTCACCATTATCCACTACTGAATACTCTGAGAATGCATAGATAAAGTTAATGAACTGCTCCATGGCCTTGAATGAGTGCATTGATTTATCAAACTCACAACCATATTGCATATAAGTGACACCATCAGCTCCCTCTGTCAGTGCGCTATGACGAATCGTAACGATTACAGGAATATAAGAACCTTTAGTGAAGTAGAATTTAAGCTTGAGGTCTTCCCCTAGCTTAATTTTTGTATCTGTTTTCTCATTCCACGGAACATTAAATGAAAGTCCATCTTTTGAGATATCAACCATATTAATAGGATAAGAATAACCGTCTGACTCAATTACCGAGTAAGCTCCCATAAAATTATTGAAACAAATACGCTCAAAACTACGACGTTTCTTTTCAATATTTTCTTCTCTTTTAGCTTGGAAGTTGATTACTTTATTGTCAGACATTTCTACCCCTTATAACGATAAATTTACTGACTTACTTGTCGTCAAAAGGGAGAATTTCATGAGGTAAACATTAGATAAATTCGTACTTGGGCAAGAAATTCCATACAAACAAGTTCATAAAATCAATCACTTAGAGTATTTTTTCTTCTTTTGCCAAAATGGGGTCTCAGAAATCTCGGAATAGAATAAATGATAGCTCTCAAGTCGAGAATGAATCATTAATCCCTCTTCAGTATCTGGATCATATTCCTCAGAATAAAAGGCACAGCCTTTATTGTGAGGCTCATGGGTACAATTTGAGAATTGGCAGTGGCGTGAGATCTCTTTTAAGTCTGGAAAGTACTCAATTAGTTCTTCAGGATCGATATCATCTAAAGAAAATGAACGTATACCTGGTGAATCAATTAGATAGAAGTCACCTAAATCAACAATTTCAGACCAAGTTGTTGTGTGAGAGCCCTTACCGACTTTCCCAACCTTCTTTGTCTTTAACTCCACTTCACCATCTGAAAGACATGAAATCGTCTCCGATTTACCCACACCCGATTGGCCAACGAACAGAGCGGTCTTGCCCTTTAAGGCCTCTTTAAACTCGTGCATTCCACCTTTAAGATATTGAGTTTCGTAATCTTGATCTAGAGCACAGATCTCAAAGTACTTCACTCCTAACTCTTTAAGACGTAGTACTTCGTATTGAATATCAAATTCTTCAGGGTCATAACCATCCATCTTGTTAAAGACGACGATAGGCTCGACTCCCCATTGGAATGCTCTTACAAGGAAGCGATCAACGATTCCTCTTTTAAACTTTGGCCTTGCTGCACTTGAGAGAATGACCAGATAATCACAATTTGCTGCGGTAACTTTCTTTTTTGAAACTCTTACAAGAACTCTAAAAATCTCATTCTTACGCTCTAAGGCTTCCTTGATTAGATACTCACCCGTTTCAGGGATCGTCTCTAAACAAACATTATCGCCAACCACCAAGGTCTCCCCTTTCTTCAAAAGGTTACCAAGGGCAGTTGCTTTAACAACATCCTTCGTCCCCTCGATCAGACAGTCGAAGTCACGCTGATGAGAGCGAATAATTTTGGCCTTAATTGCATTTTCTGACATAATTTCCTAGTGATTTTGTATATATAAACTTTACCATCACTTCAACATATTTTACATCTTATATTGACAAATGTGGCATGTGCCATTATTTTAACTGAACACAAAGTCACTGTTACGCACTCGTAGCTCAGCTGGATAGAGCATCCGCCTTCTAAGCGGACGGTCTCAGGTTCGAATCCTGACGAGTGCGCCATTTTTCTTACGACTTTACACTTCAAAATATGAAACAAGAAACATTGAAATTTACAGTTATCCTAGGGGCCTTTTGGGTTTTCATTATGGGATTTCTCAATCTAATTCTAAAAGAAAACTATGGCCTAGATTACGACTCAGGATGGGCAATCAATTCACTTATTTTTCTATCAAGTGCTCTTGTTTTTAATTACACAACAAACTCTCTTAAGATCTCAAAAGAACATATCGCTTCTTACTTAAAGATCATTGCAATCTTTTTGGCCATTGCCCTTTGCATTGATTATATCTTTCCAATTTCTATTATTAAAAAATTAGAAATTACAAATTCAAAGATTTTATTCCCACTCTTTAGTTGGAATATCTTCGTTGCAAAATCTAGTGATATTATCTTTCAACAGATACTAATTAATATTCTAGTGGAATATTATATTAAGACTTTTAATCGAAGAGATAGCGTTAAATACTTTGGAATATTCTTTGCAATTATTCACCTCCCACTATTTTACATCTTTGGACTGAAGGCCCTTTATTTTATTATTCCTTCAATTCTAGGGGGAACGCTCTTTGCTTACCTGATTGCTTACTTCTATCGTGGCTACTTACTTTCTCTCGGCTGCCACTTCTTCTTCTATATCGTTCTAGGCATTGTCTTAAGATATTATAACTAGTTCATATCGTAAGTACTTAATTTTTCTTTAAAATTACTTAGACAGTTCAAGAAAATCACTTCATCTGACGATATGATACGTATGAAAAGAATTAGCCTAGCTATCCTTACATTATCGACACTTGTAGCTTGCTCTCCTAGTTATGAGATTGCTTATGAAGTTGACTCATGCGTGAAGGAAATCGATACTCGTTACGCAAAGTCAGGTCGTACTCCAAGCTCTATCTATCGTGTTGATGATATTGTCATCAACGAGAAGAGCAAAGAGCCAGAGATGAAAGTTAGCTCATGGTCAAATTCGCAGTGGTATTATAATGGAAAGAAGAATCTTTCTTATTTTAATGATACAAAACTCTTCACTTACGAATCAGTCGATTGCCCAAGAAACTTCGGTGATAAATATCGTAAGAAGAATTTAGGAATTGATAAGAGAATTAAGAAAATCGATCTATAAAAAAAGGGCCTCATCAAGGCCCTTTTTATTTTCTAATTATTCAATACGTTTTAATAATCGATCATATGCAGTCTTTTTATAGCGCACAGAAATTACCTTCCAGATATCAACACTCTTATCTTCAATAATTTCACCATCTGGAGTCTCTTCCATATTTGCAACGGCCTGAGCTGTTTCATCAAACTGAGCATGTTTTTGAGCAGCATACGCTTGTGCATCATCTGCACCAAAATCAAATTTAAACTTCTCTGCCTTAGGTGCCTTATACTTACCTATTCCATTTCCACCTTTAGCTTTTGCTGCTAATCCATCTTGCTGACCAGCAGTCTCATCACCATTTTCTTCACCATCTTGTTTTGGTGGTTGTGATAAGTATGGAAGGGCCGACATAAGTCCACCTTTACCACCAGCTTTCTTATTTAAGCTATTAAAGCCCTTACCTAAAGAAGCAAGTAATCTTTTCGTGCCTTTGTTTCCATTATTCTGTTTATTAATACGTTCTAACGTTTTTTTAAGAGCCTTCCCTGCTTGCTTATTTATAGCATTTGCGCTCTTACCCATTACATCAATCGCATGTTGAGTTTTTGGACTTATTGTATCAGCACCATTTAGCCCATTTGTTGCATCAACCATGGCACCAGTAAACCCGCCTGGTATTGAAAAGCCAACATTACTTAATCCTTTCACACCATCTACTAAATATTTCTCAGGAGATGGACACGCTTTAGATCCATTATTTGTTCTAATTTTTGGAAGTCCTCCAACACACTCTAGCTCTGTTCCAATCTTTTGTGGTTGATAAGCTGCAAATCGAGTCGTCTTCTTAGATAGGTTCCTAGTCGCTACCCTTGTTACAGCTTGAGCAGACTTAAATTTTTTCAAAATTGATTCTATCTTTTTAATATTATCATCAATTGCTTTTGCCTCTGCTTTTGTTGCTTGTGATGTTGCAATAGCTAGGCCACTAAAGCCAAGCCATAACCATCCCCTTTTAGCACTAGAAAGCATAAAGTTTGTCATATATGCACCAGTTGGAACAAGGTATGCACCTATTAGTCCAAGTAGAACTCCGAGAGAATTCCCCATCCCTGCATAAGCCTTCCCTATAAGTAAGCCGAGGACTCTCGTATAAAAATTATTACTTTTTATATTGTTTGAACTTGTTACTGTAACAGATGCCATTTCACCGCTTTCTTTTAATGACTCTTCAGTATAAATAAGGCAATTATTATTCATTAAAGTTGTAGCCTCAGTTAAATTTGTAATAGCACCTGTGAGTGCCGTTATTTGCCCACTCGTCGCTCCTCCTGTTGAGCTAGTTGTCGCTTTACATTCAGCCAGGGCAGCTTTACCAGCTGCTTCTGTTCCAATTAAGCACTTTGAAGAAGCGCCTGACTTCTTTTTTATTAGAGAAACAAATGCTTTATATTGTACTTCAGAAGGTCCCGGTGCAAGCTTAAGAGCCTCTATTTCAGCGACACTAACTGTAGGTATTTCACAACTAGCACTTTCTTCTGATAACTTTGCACCTCCAACAGTAGCACCACATGTAAGCGCTGTTGAAGCTGTTGCATTAGCAGCTAAAAAAGCTGCATTTGCTGACTGTGCACATAATTGCCCAAATGAAAGTTGCTCATTCTGCTTCCAGGCTGCTACACCAGCTGCGATGGCAAAAGCAGCACCAGCGGCAAGTTGAAACTTGGCCTTAGATTCTGCAGTTTCTTTCATCTCTTCGAGAATAGCTTTCTCTTCCTCAAGCATTTGTTGTTGAGAAACATCGACTGTCCCATCTTCGGAAAGGCCTTCATATTCAATTTTACTTTTACGATCTTTAAGTGATTCAGTTTGTTTAAACATGGACATTAATTCATTACCAATTAGAATGACTGCGCCAGCTACTGCGGGCCAAATATCCATAGGCTTTGAAGGCTGAAAGTAGAACCACATTTTCGAGGTAATATAAGCAATAGTCCCAAGGATAATAGGTGCGACAACGCCATTACCAAAGATTTTGAATAGGCCACTTGCTTCTTCTTTATTATAAGTCCCACTCATTTCTTTTCGTTTTTGAGTGATTGCATCCGTATCTGTTTCTTGTGTGTTTTCTAGTACAACAGTTCCATCATTTGAACGAACTTCTTGGGATTCCATTGAACCACCTGATGAACTTTGCTGCGGATCTCTTTCCGGCTCACCTTCTGGAGCTGGGTCCTCAGGAGCTTGCGCGTAGGCTTGAGTTGAAGAGATATTGAAACGGGCCTGTTCAATATTGATAGCAATATTTAAATTGATCATCGAAAAGATGATGGCCATGGTAAATAATTTATTGAGTACGCTTAAAGTTCTCATAAGATCCCTCTTTATTTAATACTATTTTATTATAGGGCCTTAAGAGATCCTAAAAAAGCAGGAACTTAAGTACAAACTGAGCAATTACAGTCACTTAGTATAGTTTTCAAGTGCCAAATAAATGGGTTTTTTAGCCTTATTTGAGAATAAAGGAGCGATTCTTTTTTTCGCGCACCAAAGCAACCCTCTGGTTGTTCATTTTACGTCCGCGATAGCTTGGGATATTTGGATCGGAGGCAATATCAATTTGTTTTTGAACCATGGCCTTAAAGGCCGTAATCATTGAGTCTTGGCTTCCATCTAACTCTTCAACACCAAATTTTCCAAGTTCTTCGATTAGGACATGCACCGACTCAACAGTAGAAAGCGCCTGCTTATGTGGTTGGTGCTTGATGAGAAAGGCGGACTCTTTGTCTGATGAAAATGAGATACGAGGAAGCGAGTTAATATTTTTTGATAGCTTCATCATCTTCTTAGCACAAGGCCAAGTTCCATCAATCACAAAGATCAAAGGCTTCTTCTTTGATAGAAGCTTGATATCATCTTCAGTAGGAGAAGAGATATTAAGCGCATCCTCACCTGGGTATAAGACCATTGGATAATAGTCATCATCTTCAAGTAAAGCGTTTACTCGCTTATCTTGAGTAAAATCAATTCCCATAATGAGTTCACTATTTTCTAGAACTTTATGAGTCATTCGACCAGTACCAAGTTTTTCCTTCTTGGCCTCCATCGGATGAATAAGAATCACAAACTTAGTATTTAAAGTAAATGGCCTTAAATGATGACAGACGCAAAGAGTGCTAGGCCTTGAACAACCCATGCACTTTTTGCGATATGTATTTGTGTCTTTTAAATCTTTTAACATAAATTATTATTTTACTACTTTATCCCACTCTTCAGCGCTGAAGCCACGTAATGTCTTCTTACCCTTTTCAAGTATTGGTCTCTTAATAGCAGATGTATTTTCTATTAGAAGTTTAATCTGTTGTGCTTTAGTTGCCCCTTCAAATTCATCCTTGATCTTTCTAAATGTTGGACCTCTTTTATTTGCAGGTAACTCACCAAAAGCTTCGTCCCATCTTTTTAAATCTTCTTTAGTTGGAGGAGTTTTCTTATAATCAATAAACTCGTAACTTGCACCTTTTGCATCTAAATACTTAAGAGCTTTTTTTACAGTGTCACAATTTTTAATTCCATAAATCTTCATCATAAATCCTTTTTTAAAATAACGACCTGTCGATTAATTATCTCAATACTGGCACCTAATTCTTTTGCGATAAAAGTAAAGACGTCCTCATTAAAGAATCCTACATGAGTCTCATCCCTTAGATACCACCAATTATTAAATTTATCTTTATCTTTATCTTCTGGAAGAAAGTAAGTCATTACACCTAAGAGCCCACCTGGTTTTACAAGACTCCAACATCTTCTAATATCTTCATATGGACTATAGAAGTGCTCCCAAACCTCTGTGGAAGTTACAAAGTCGTAACCTTCTTCAACTAAGAGAGACTTATCATCGGCGTAGTAAATATCATAATCTTTAACATCGTGTCCTAGTTTTGCCATCTCTAAAGACAAAGTCGGGCCAGGGCCACAGCCAAAATCCAATCCTTTTGAAGGACGATGAAGTCTTTCATTTAAAGGTAGAATAAGGCGATTGAGAAAGTCCACATATCCCTGGTCGACACTATCATTATTATGATTGTCATAACGACTTTTTTCAATTTTTGCTTCTAATAATTTATTGCGATCCTTAAAAACATAAGAACAATTAAGGCACTCAAAATAATCATTTTGAATGGCGTGCGCGTAGAGTTGCGTTGAATTATTTAAGCATAGTGGACATGGCATATTGATGTTTTTATTACATCATTAGGTCATTGAAAAGGTTTTTAAGCTGCTTTAGCCTAAACCTTTTGAAGTTTTTCTTCATTGATTTCGTTAGTTTTTCTTGAGAGATTCTATTGATTGCCTGGACAAGCATATGTGGAAGAGCTCCCCCTTCCCCACTTAAGTTAAAAGCGGCTATCGTTACTAAGTCTGGCTTTTTAGTCTTTAATAGGCGAATCGATTGGTAGTGGCCATTCGTTGTATCACAAGCGCTTGGATCACTAACGGCATAATTTGTACGACATACACTTGGTCGATCAAAGTAGACCTTACAAGCACCGTTTTCATCTAAAAAGACACAGCTCCTATCCTGGAAGTCCTGTTCAAACCAAGCTTCAGTACTATCTTTTTTCAAAGACTGCTTAACTAATTTTTCAACATCAATCTTAATTCCGTCTTCTAAAATGCTAATTGCAAGTAAATCAGCTTCATCACGATTTACAGAGACCTGAGTATGACAACATGCTGAACAACCCTTTCGACAAGAGATTAATTCATTCACATCAGCTTCAGCAATTATATCCTGAAGAGACTCATCAATTAATTCGTGGGAAAGTTGGGCACGTTCGGCAGAATCGTAGCGCTTGGCCATTTTCTCATAAGAAGCGATATAGAAACGTCGAAACTCTAATAAGTTAGAGAATTTCTTAAAAGTTGCTAATGCTCTTTGAGGATAATTCAGCTCAACCTCCTGATAAAGCTTAAGAGTCTTAGTAAGAGACTCAAATAAATTATATCGCATCAACAATGAACACGAACCAAGTAGGCAATAATCTCTATTTACAAATAGAACGTATTCACTTTAACTAACACAAAATAAATTACTGGATTTTTCTTCTATACTATCGTAATATTCAAACAATCGTTTGAACTAAACATACGTTTGACTAAAACCTAGGACTTTTATGAATATTTTCAAGTACTTACGCCAAGGATTATTATCTTCGATTTTCCTCGTACTATTAATCAATCAAAGTATCCACGCAGAGACTATTACTGTTAACGAAGAAACATTAGTAAACTGGGCCGGCCAAGAGAACTTTAATCGCTTAAGGATATCTCTTGATGAATTAGCAAAGAAGCAAGAAAGGGCCAAGTATGATGAGAACTTTGGTTTTACTTTTGATGCGGAAGCAAATTATCAAGAAACAAAAGAGCAATCCTTTGTTCAATTTATTCCAGTAAGCTCTCCTGTGGCAGACTTTAAAGCAAAGTTATCAAAGAACTCAAAGTACGGACTTCAGTACGGTGTTGTGATGAATAGTAATCAAGTAACAAATAATCTCTATAAAGATGGGACAACAACATCAGCTGGAGCCTTTTTAGCTTTAGATCTTTATAAGGATTTCCTTGGTTCAACTTCACGAGTACAAGATAAGAGCCTTTTAGTACAAGAAGAAATATCTAAAAGACAAAGATCAATTTCAGAGCATACTTTTATTCAAGAAGTTAGAAAGCTCTACTGGAAGATTGTGGCCAATAATGAATCCACAAAAATTGCACGTGCTCTTTTAAAAACAACAAAGAAACTCGAAAAAGATACAAGAAAGAGATTCCAAAGCAACATTGCTGACAAAGGTGATCTTGCTCGAATTAGCTCACAAGTTGAAGCACGTAATGGGCAACTCTATCTTTTAGAGTTTGAACGAAACGAGTTGATCAAAACTTTAAAGTCACTCTTTCCAGATAAATTAGGTGGTAAAGATCTTAGATTAGCAAATTATAATCTTGATAATACAGTTAATGATGTCATGGCCTGTACTCAGAAAATAGCACAACACATGACTTCCCTTCCTCTTGAATACACACAATACGATGAGATTCTTGGCCTTCTTCAAAAAGATCTAGAACTTTCAAGAGAAGTTAATAAGAATTATGACAAATCAAATCTCAAGCTAATTTCGCAATTTGAAGTTGTTGGGAAAGACTATAGTTATTCAGATAGCTTCAAAAAACTTTCAGATGAAGGAGATAGCCGTTTCTCAGTAGGTCTTCAATGGACAATGCCAATCGGTGGAGAAAAAGATAAAACAAAGGCCATCCAAGACGAAATTATTAGAAGAAGAAACCTAGCTGATTCACAAGAGGTAAAAGGGAAACTAGATGCATTTCATGCTCAAACATTAAGATCAGTTCTAACTCTTCAAAATGTAATTCGTGCACAAAAAAGAAATGCGAAACATCTTAGAGAAACGTTAAAAGATTCTAAGAGAAAATTTAGTCAGGCCCGTCTAACTTCACAAGATCTATTAATTGATGAGAACCAACTCCTAAATTCAAATCTTGATGAAATTAGTACTAAGTACCAAGTAATCGAAACAATTATTAATTATTTTACAGTTTTTAATCAAACTCCATGTAAGTTAAACAAAAGAGCACAACTATGAGTCTTGTATCAAAATTCTTTATAGAGAATCATAAATTTACAATCGTTGTTACCTTCTTCCTCTTAATCTATGGATTAATGGGACTAAATAAAATGACGGCCGAATCTTATCCGACAGTTTCCTTTGCAACTGCTGTTGTGACAACAGTTTATGATGGTGCATCGGCAAATGACATAGAGATTAAGATCACAAAACCGATTGAAGATGAAATCAGAACTGTCTCAGGAGTAAAGGACGTTAAGTCAACTTCACAGGCAGGGCTATCTAAAATTGTAATACGTGTTGATATGGATAATGTTGATAGCGTCGATGACGTTATGAGCGATTTACAAAAGGCGGTTGATCGAGTTTCAGACTTACCGACAGATCTTCAAGATGCTCCTCTCTTTCAAGAAGTTAATTCAGAAGAGATTCCAGTATATCAAATTGCACTTGTTGGACCTAATAATATACGAGAAAGAGATGCACTGGCTGATGTTCTTAAAGAAGATATTGAAGATATCAAGGCCGTTAAAGGTGTTACTCTTGATGGATTTTCTAAAAGAAGATTTGAAATTATTCTAGACCTTAAGAAATTAAACCAAATGCATATTGGAATTGATGAAGTTTTAAATAAGTTAAGACTTCGAAATGTTAATATTCCAGGTGGGACACTTAAATCAGAAGATGATCAAAAGCTTGTTCGTATTGAAGCGAAAGTTCAAAACGTGGAGCAACTTCGTAATATTTTAATTCGCTCTAACTTCTCTGGTTCAAATATCTTCCTAAAAGATGTGGCAAAAGTTGTTGATGGTAAAGAAGAGAGAAAAGTTATTACTTCTTATAATGGAGAAGAAGCTACTTTAATTACAATCTCTAAAAAAGCTGGTGAAGACACAATTCAAATGGTTGAAAAGATCAAAGAACATATGAAGGAATTTGAAAAGAGATATCCTGAATATAAGTTCTACGTTTATAACAACGAAGAGATTAAAGTTGTAAATAAATTAGAAGTACTTGCTTCTAACGCAATTTCTGGTTTATTGCTGGTCGTTTTCTTCCTCTTTATCTTTTTACCAGGAAGAATTGGTTTACTCGCTAGTTTCTCTCTTCCTCTAGCGGTATTTGGTACGCTCGGATTTATGCCTGACTATGGCCTAACGTTAAACGCTATGACTATTCTAGCTCTCGTTATTGCCCTTGGTATGCTTGTTGATAATAGTGTTGTTATCAGTGAGAACTTTACAAGATTGATGACTGAAGAAGGATATAGTGCAAAAGATGCAGCCCTAAAGAGTGTTAAGTCACTATGGCTTCCTATTACAGGGACGGCCATGACGACAATTGCGGCCTTCCTGCCAATGCTTGTTACAAAAGGAATCATGGGACAATTTATTAAGGCAATCCCTATTATTGTTACCGCTTCTTTAATACTTTCTTTAATCGAGTCTTTTTTCTTACTTCCAATGAGACTTGCAAAATACTCAGGTTCAGCAAAGAAGACAGGTAAAGAAAAGAAAGCTGATTGGTTTGCAAAGTTTCAATCAAAATTTGAAAGCTTAATGACTGTTGCAGTTAGACACCGTTATATTTCGGTATTCTTCTTCACTTCAGTTATTATCGGTTCATTAGTCTTCATGGCAGTTGGTAATAAGTTTATTCTCTTCCCTGCGGATCAAACTGAAATCTACCTAGTTCGCTATGAAGCCAAAAGAGGAACTCCAGTTGAGCAAACTGAAGAATATATGCTTACAATAAGCAAAAAAATTAAAGAAAAGATTGGTGAGCAGGCCAAGCATATTGTTGGTTTTGCAGGAAAAGCTTCAGTTGGATTTTCAGACCCAAAGGATAAAGAGGGAAATAACGTTGGTCTAATCTTTGTCTATGTGAATGACTATGCCAAATTTAATATTGCTGAAACAGTAATGTTAAAGAAGTTACGTGAAATCAAGATGCCAGAATTAAAATCTCTAACTTTTGAATCTCAAGTAAATGGACCTCCTGTAGGTGAAGATATCCAAGGAACTTTCAGATCTAATAGTTTTGAACAGCTTGATAAAATCATTGGAGAAATCTCTAATGAACTCGGCCAAATCAATGGTGTCCTAGATCTTAAAACTGATGATGTATTTGGTGATGAAGAAGTTTACGTTGATATTGACTATGTAAAAGCTGATCAATTAGGTGTAACAGCATCTCAAATTGGTAATGCAGTTAGGTCGGCCGTCGCAGGAAGTATTGCAAGTACAGTAACTCTTGATAATAAAGATGTTGATCTTGAAGTAAGATTTAAGAAGGCCCTTCGCGGAAAACCAAGTGATATCTTAAATATCAAAGTTATGGATAACCGTGGAAATCTCATTCCTCTAAGCTCTGTTGCAAAAGTGAGAAAAGAAGAAGGGACACCAAATGTTAAGAGGTATGACTTTAAACGAGCAAAAACGCTTATTGGTTCTGTTGATAATATAAATACAACATCAGCTGCTGCAAACTCTAAATTAAAAGAGATCTTTGAAAGAGTATCTTCAAAATATCCTGGGGTATCACTACGTTTTGGTGGTGCTGCAGAAAGTACAGCGGAGTCTCTACAGTCACTTGCTGAAGCTGGTGTACTAGCAATTATTGCGATTTTTGCGATCTTAGTATTCTTATTTAAGAGTTTTTTAAGGCCAATGATCATTATGATGACAATACCACTAGGCTTTATTGGTTTTTCAATTGCTTTTGCAACACCAATTCTAAGTGGTTACCCTGATAGATCACGACCAATTAGCTTCCTGGCCCTTATTGGTATTATTGGACTTGCTGGTATTATTGTAAATTCAGGGATTGTTCTAATTAGTTTCATTGACGAGCTAAGACAAGAAGGTAAATTGAGTCTCGATGAAATTCTTGTTAAGGCCTCTGGACTAAGGCTAAGAGCAGTACTTGTAACTTCACTTACAACTGTTTCAGGTCTATTACCGACGGCTTACGGAATCGGTGGTTCTGATGCGATGCTTGTGCCAATGACAATGTCGATGGCATGGGGTCTTACTTCAGGAACGATAATGACTCTAATCTTCATTCCTTGTGCATATGCAATTATTGAAGATGTCACAATATTTGGAAAAAGGATTAAAAATAAACTATTCAAAAAAGAAGAAGGCGAAGTCGAATCAGAAGAAGAAATAACAACAGATGTAACCGCTGAAAAGGTTGAGGTATAAAATGACTATTTCAACTAAAGAAACCATATTAAAAGTTGCAAGTCAGTTATTTGCAGACAGTGGCTACGATAATACTTCTGTTCGTGATATTGCAAAAGGAGCAGACGTAAATATATCTGCTATTAACTACCACTTTAAATCTAAGGTAGGTCTTTTTGCTGAGGTGTTAAATCACAATATTGAAACCTTAAGGTCTCAATTCACAGAACTCTACTCTATTGCAACATCAACTGAAGATTGTGCTGTTAGAATCTACTCACACTTTGAAAAAGAAAGTAATACTTTCTATAATTCAATGAAAATGTTTCTAGTAAATAATCTTCCCTTAGAAGAAGATATTATTCCTAAATCATGTTCAGGTGAACAAAAAGGTCCTCCAGGAACAGAGATTCTCATGGAGATGATTAGGAAAGAGATCGACTTCAAGGGAGAAGAGACCCTTCTTCTATGGGCCGCTAGAAATATTATGCACAATATAATCATTATCTCTTTAGTTTCTCAGTCTTCTTTTGTGAAGATGATGAATAAAGAGGTTGCTAACTTCTCAGAAGAGGAAAAAATTGAGTCTATCCGAAGAAATGTGCGTTCAACTTTAAATTTTATCAGATAAATCCGATCAGACACATAGAATAAGGAATTTTCTATGTGTCGATTATTTGGATTTAGATCAGTAATATTAAGTCAAGTTCACCAAAGTCTAGTTCAGGCCGATAATGCCCTTGAAGTGCAAAGTCGTGAACATCCACACGGCTGGGGAGTCGCATACTATGTTAGAAACTCTCCACATATTATCAAATCCACATCTGCTGCCTTGGAAGATAAGATCTTTAAAAAGGTATCTGGCGTCGTTTCTTCACAAACAGTATTAGGTCACATAAGAAAGGCAACTATTGGGGAAACCAATATTCTAAACACTCACCCATTTCAATATGGACACTGGACTTTTGCCCATAACGGAAATATTAAAAACTTTGATAAGCACAGAGAAAAAATTATTGAACATATCCCTGAGTATTTTCAAAAGTTTATTCTAGGAACCACAGATAGTGAAACCCTATTCTATTTCTTACTTAGTAAGGTCTCAAAAGATATAAACTTAAGCGCTGAAGAAATAAATATCGAAGAGTTTACAAATATTATTAACGAAGCAATTAATGAGCTAATAGAGATTGTTGGTGATTTAAATTTTGATGAAGATGCTCCACCGACAGAAAACTTCGTTTCATTCATTATTACGAATGGGAACCTAATGTTAGCATTTAACGGTGGAAAGAAACTCTACTACTCAACATACAAGAATAAATGTCTTGATCGCGATACTTGTAGTAGTTACTCTCCAGAATGTGAAGCACCAACTAAAACAGGCTTTGTTAATCACTTAATTTTTTCAAGTGAACCACTCTCTGGTGATAATATTTGGATTGATCTAGGGCCTAAGGAAATTCTAGGTATCGATTATAAAATGAAGATTTTTAAAAAGACATTAGACTAAGATAGGTACTTATAATACTTATCCATCTTATAAATTTTCATACGACATAAAGAAAAGTCATATAGTACCGTTTCAAGTAACTCAGGATCAAGTCGAGACTCTTTAAATGAATCCCAGAGAGCTTTATACTCAGAAGAACTGATCTCTTCATCTGCAAAGATAATATGACAGATCGCTAAATACTTAAGCTTTGAGTCCTCTTTCTTAATCCCTTTAAAAACTCTCTCAATATACTTTTGATTTAAATACTCATTAATCTTATTTAGATCATAACGGTCATTTAAGACAAGGTTTATAATTAAAAGAATTTCTTCTTCAACAACTTTTCCTGCAACAATCTCATCGATATCTTTTATTACATCTTTTTCTCTACCATCTTTGAAAAAGTCAGCAAGTACATCGATTCTCTTCTGATCAAGAGATAAGAAGTGTTTTGCAAAGGTTAGAAATAACATATTTGTCATATCAAATAATGGTCCTTTGCTACCGGAAATTGTTTTGATGAATTTATAATTATCTTTGAATACTTTAGGTGATTGAATCAAAATGCTATGTAACCAAAAAGCTTGCTCAATTGTTTTGATTTCAAAGCCCTTATAATGACTTAAGAACCAATCCTCTTCTTTCTGAGAGATTTCGCCATCTGCAAGTAGAATTATGAGAGATAAGAATGGCGCAATTGTCTCCCACTCATCATCATGAAATTCACCTAGATGCATCTTCTTAATAACAGACTTCATAGCGGCCAATTCTTTTCTATCAACGTTACCATCTGATTTAATTGCAGCGATAACTTCTTGAGAAAGCTTCTTGATTTCTTCTTCAGAGTAAGCATTTACTGCTAATACATTTTTAATATCAAAAGAATGAATTGGTATATTTGGCATATGATCACATATCGATCTTAATAAGTTTCTTAAATACGAAAACTCAGACTCATCTAAAACCCCATCATTTGAATATGAGATCATTAACGAAAATAAAAGAGCATTTGAATAGTCTCTTAATCCTGATTTTCTAAAATACTGTATTTTATAGAAAGTATCCTTAAGTTTTTCAAAGTCCTTATCTTTTATCTCTAATGATACAAAGGCTTCATGCAATACTTTTGGAGCTTTGGAGTTTTTAAGCTTAACTGCGAAAATTTCAAATAAGCGACTAAAGAGCTGAAGTTTTTCCTCGTAATCACAAATTGAATTTAGATACTTAAATGAGCTTTTCCAGCGATCAAAGAAGTTTTGAGACTTATCAAGCTCATCAACTTTCTTCTCTACTTCATTATATGATAAGAAAACCCATGAATAGAAATATGCAAAGAAGTTCTTTCTAAGAACCTTATTGATGTGCAAGTCCTCACAAACTTCATGACACATTAATATGATTGCATCTTCCTTTCTCAACGCGACCTTCTTTTCTTATTATTAAAAATCTTTATCTTTGGTACATAAGTATAACATGCTCCTAGATAAAATGAGCATATGATAAAATATATCCAGATCATAGCGACTAAAAGGTTATAAAAGCTCCCATAGTCCTGAATTAGATCTTCTTTAAAATAACGTAAATATATCCAATAAGTAGATTTTCCGGCAAAGAAGCACATCATAAAAACAGCTGCACCACATAGAGCATCTTTGTAGCTAACCTTAATTTGGGTAGAGAATTTGTAAACTAATCCAAAGGTTAAGATTGTAAATGGCAGTATAGAGAGCTCAATAATATAATAAAACGTACTTGCATGTTGTGTTACTTCACTTAATAAGCCTACAACGAGGTTTTTCTCATTTAAGAATGCTAGGGCCAAAAAGAATAGGGCCAAGAAAATACCAAAGAAAGCTGAGCGTAAATCATCCTGAATCATTCCACCATCGATATCAACTTTTGATAATGTATTGATACCAAAAATAAATGAAGTGCTGATACCAAGACAAGCAAAGAACCATAATACGAGCTGATGCCAATCGACATACGGACTTCTAATCTGTTCTTCGACAACCTCTCTTACAGCGCTTAAGATCGAACTATCAACCTGTGGAAAGTTAGAAAAAATCATTGATATGATATGATTTTTAGCGACATCGTTATCATTTAAGAAAGCACCAACGATTGATATTAAAATCATCACAGCTGGCCCGAAGCTTAAGATGGTGAAAAAAGTCGTAGCTCCAGAAACGACCTCCCCCTTTCTCTTTTTAAAAAGAAATATTGAGGCAATGAATCGCATTGTAAAAGACTTACAAAAATCTAAAAAGTCCTTTTCGATCTTATCCGGATCGACTCGAACTGATGTAACATATTTCTTTAACTGATTCACTTCTTAAGTTCCCCTTTCAAACTTAATCAACACATTATCCGACCAAGGGACTCGGCTTCTTTGCTTTCATATAGTTAATCATCGGAATTTTGCGAATATATCTTAGGCGATGTTCATTATTTTCTAAGCAATATTAGTAATTTGTGAACTTAATCGGCTCAATTATTGAATCTTTCTAAAAACCAGAGAGGCCAAGATTACCACCTCAAACTCTCTTCTATAAAATGATAAAATAATTGTGTGGATTCAACCACTTCTAGGACGGAGATAAAATGAATAAATTAGTATTGGCCATTTCACTTTTATATCTTTCATCACAATTCTCTTTCGCAAGAAAGCCAGCGGTAGAAGATACATTTGAATCTTCAATTGAAGAATATAAGGAAGTTGAACCGTCTAAGGCCAAAGGTTATGATTTTTCTCCAGCTAGAAAGCCTTCTGGCCAAAAAGAAGAAAGAACACATAACTCAGATCTTTTAAAAGTTGAATCATATACAGAATCAAAAACTTCAGAGAATCTACTCTATCTATTCTTTATTCTCTTACCAGTATTTGTTAGTGCATATACGTTCTTTAGAGCTAATAAGGACTCGTATGCAGATAAGCTTAAGACTGATGCACATGCACCAGATAAGTCGAATGTAACAAGTTTAGCTGATAAAAGAGAAGAACAAGAAAAAGAAGATATTAAAAAGGCGTCATAAGTTACGCCATTTAACTCCCTTTATATGTGAAAAATACTTGTGAACAGAGCCACTAGATATAATTAAATCTAGCTGACCATCGCTATTAACATCTTTAAAATTTACATGATGTGCTCTCTTATAATGACCAAAGTTATCGGTATTTTCAGTCCAAATTTTTCCTAGCTCTTTTATTTCTAGGTTTTTAAGACTTCCATTTTCAACAACCATCGCCCAAAGAGATGAAGAGCCGTATTTATCAATATAGCTAGTCTTTCCATCATATAAGTAAAAAAGAATCGCCATTTTATCATTATTAATTTTTCGACGTCTTATACGATATATATACGAATCAAAACCAGAAATTGGAAATTTATAATTAAATATCTGCTCACGATTTATATTATAAATTGTAAGATGTGGTATCCCATCCACTATCTTAGTGCCAATATATTCTCTTCGAAAATCACCATTGAGATCAATTTGATAAAGAGCTGACTTCTTAACGTAATGGTCCTTATCTTTTGAAACCTCTTTTTTCTCATTCTTTGCATCATAATATTCTTTAAACAACCAAGCATCTTGTGCGTTGACTGACACAAGTGGTAATAAAGCTGAAAATGCGAGAATTCTTTTTATCGACAACATATGTCAATTATAGCAACTCCCATAAATGAAACAATACTATCCATATTATTCCCCTATTCTAGTTAAATCTTGAGCAGATAAGGCCACAAAGGGCCTCTCGACATTGACGTATCGCAAGTAAATTCGCTAATATCTTTGAATACAACGACAGAGAGAGGACTTAATGCAACGCCAAATTGGTTTCATCAAGAATCAGAATCAAATCATTATTAGACAACTTGGAAACACTTCAAAGAGTAAAGTTGTGGATTTCGATGAGTTATCAAATGAAAAATTTGACTGCATTTTCTACAATCCTGAGCAACTTGAAGAAGAAAGTATACATAATTTCCTAACTAAAGAATCTAAGCACACTCCTGTGCAAGAGACACAAAACTTCTTTAACGGGCCAGATCAATTTGAATCAGAATCAAATGAAAGTCTTGCTCAACTCTTTGAGAAGGTATCTGGAAACTGGGTACTACAAAATAATATTGTTCTTCTGGATGAATTATTTGAAGTCGTTGATCATCTAAAAGCTCTTTGGCCAAATGATCGAACTGCATTCTTTGAAGAACTATGGCATATTTTCAAAGTGAATCTTGGAGCAAGTAAGCTTAAGTTTATTTATAATGATATTGAAAACGCATCAAAGAATAATGACAAAAAAGTCCTGGTTCATATAACAATTGATGGAGAGCGAGTACCAAATCCAACAAAGGGAAAAGAATTCGAAGAGAAGCTTATGAAGCACTTTGAATCAGAATTCGTTAATCCTTTTCAAATTGTTGAATACGATGAGAATAAAGGTCAGCTAACTATTTGTGGGAATATCTACAAAAGCCCATTCTTGGTTATGGCAAATATCTCTTCTATTTCGAAGTTACAAGAATCAATTCTAGCCACATTAATTAAAGCAATTTCAAGATAATAAAAATGGCCCGATAACGGGCCATCTTCTATTTAATAATCTCACGTATAGGTCACTCCCAATTTCTTGGGTAGCACAGCAGAAAACCATTATAGTAATTTACATAGATCAACAACTTTTGAGTTAGAGATCTCAAACTTCACACGATAAGGAACAGAGCTTTTAGCACTTTCAACTGTAACTTCATATTCCTTAGGGACACTATCCCCTTGTGCATTTATCCCAGTAGCAAGTGGAATTCCTGGAACAAAGCGAATTGGAAGCTTCTCTTCTCGTTGTTCACCGAATAATTCAAAGCTAACTTTTCCTACTAAACAAGCTGAACTCGTTTGTAGATATCCATAGTATGCAATCGGCATAGACTCGACCTTTATACTTCGAGACTCACCTTCTTGAAGACTAATATCGTGGATAATGAAGTGCTCTCTTCCACTCTTTTCTACTCTAATCGTCATCAATTCGTTAGTTGATAACTTAATGCGATTTAGAACATCAACTTCTTTTTGTTCACCATTAATATAGAGCTTATCTTTATTTCTATTAAAGTTCTTTAAAGTTAACGTAGATTTCACACTACTTGTTGGCTCTCTCTTTGAGCCCTTTTTTGCGACCTCGGCCTGCTTTGTATTCTCAACTGGCTTATCACCTAAGAAAGGGATCTGGTCTTTAGCAAAATAAACACCAACAGCAAGAGCAGCGATCGAAGCAACGTGAATTAAATAAGACTTTTTCTTCTTAACTGGTTTTTTCTTCTTTTTGATACGTTTAATTTTCGTACCAGCGCTGGTTTTATTGGATTTAATATCAATTGTATTAATTTTTGTTTTAGACGTTTTAGAGGCTAAATCAAGCTTAGGCATTGAACCTTCAACTTGAATATCTGTCTGCTCATCAATATCTAACTCAAAGAGAGCTTCTTTTTGCTTTCTCTTTTTAGCAGAATTATTCTGAGGGCCACTCGATTGAGAAGGTGCTCCACCTTCACTCTCTGCCTTATAATCTTTGATATATGGACCTAAATCGATCTGTCCAAATTCAAACATTCTTTCACGATCTGTCTTAATCTCATCCTTAAATAACTCTTTTGCAAAATATGATAAATCTGAAGAGTTGAAATCAGGATATGTTGAGTATAGAAATTTATTTAATGCCCTAGCAAACTCCTCTAGAGATTGATAACGCTTGCTACGATCTTTATGTAGGGCCTTAAGAATGATTTTATCAAGTTCTTTTGGAACCATCGGATTAATAGATGATGGAACTGGAATCTTACACTCTTGAATCTTTTTAAGTACTGCTAAGTCATTTGAAGCTTTGAAAAGCTTTCTAGAGCAAAGCATTTCCCAAAGTGTAATAGCAGTTGCAAATAAGTCATATCTTGGATCAAGATCTAATCCATCTAAATACTCTGGTGCTAAATATGAAAGTTTACCTTTAATAGTTCCGGCTTGAGTTGCTTCAGAGTTTGTTTCAGACTTTGCAATACCAAAGTCGATAACTTTAACAGATCCATCAAAAGTTAGCATGATATTATGAGGAGAAATATCACGGTGGATAATATTAGCAGGCTTACCTGTTAGTTTATCAGTGAATGTATGAGCGTAGTGGAGCCCTTGAGCTGCTTGAATCGTAATGAAAACTGAAATTTCAACAGGAAAGACGTAATTGTGTTCTTTAAGCTTATCAATATACTGCTTTAAGTTACGTCCATCACAATATTCCATTGCTACGAATAACTGATTATTATGAAAACCATAATCGTAAGTCTGTACAATATTAGGATGTAGAAGACCAAAGGTCGTCTTAATCTCATCCATAAACATTTGTTGAAATGCCTCATCAGAAGAGAATTGTGGTTGGACCATTTTAATCGCAACGATTTTATCGGCCTGTTCACCAAGGAATCTTGCACGACAAATTTTTGCCATTCCACCATCAACTAGATGATCTAGAATTAGGTAGCGGCCAAATCTTTCAAATTTCTTTTCTTCACTCATTACTAAAGCTCCTCAACAATTTATCGGAACTTTAATAGTTTAACTTTAGAGAAGAAATTAACTAAAAATGTAAAATTCTTGTTCTGTAATTAGGAAAACTAATCTCTAAGTCACCGATATCACGAGATGCACAAAGAGTTTTTGTTTTATAGAGGGCCAAGAAAAATTTATTGTAGTCAGGATGATTTGTCAGGGCCGAATCAAAGTCATTTGTTACGATGTCTGTTAAGTCATCTGAAAGGATTTGATTATAGAACATTGAATGTGAGATGCGATCTGAATCTAGGCTAAAGTCGATCATGATATAAACAGCATGACACTTCTTTAATCTTCTCGATTCACTTTCAGAAAACCACTTCCAAAACTTTGAATCCTGGTCAATTTTGGCGAGGAAAACGTCATACATTAAATTTAAATCTGAATACCAAGAAATACGCTGAAACTTAAGAGAGTCTCTCCAAGGCTCACCACCGGCAGTTCCACCCTTGATGTAGGCATCCCCTTTCTTAACGAAATTCTTTGTCATATTACCGCATGAAAAAAGCAGAGCAATTAATATCAGATTTAAAAATTTAATTTTCATATAACCAATTATAAGTTTCTTTAAAAATAATGTCTTGTTTTTTTATCATTTTAATTGAATTCATCTCTGGAACCTCCACTTCATCGTGGAATTCGCTCATTAATGTCTCAAATATAATACTATTTCGATCACTGCTAAAAATAAGATTTCGACATTTCATAAAGTAAATGTCTAATTGTACTTTCTTTAATAGCTTATTTAACGTGATTAACGACTTTTTTGTAATAAATCCATTTGCTGTTAAGTCACTACTTTGTTTGCGTAAATTCAGCTGAAGTTTAGAAATTGGAAGCGGTATGCTCTTGAATAAATCAGTTGAAAATTTCTTATCTAACTCAACTCTTAAGCGTGGATTGATAAATATATTTCCTGCAACATTTTCAAATAAAGTTGCATAATACAAGGCCACTAATGCTCCCTGATTAATTGATAAAGTATAAACTTCTTCAGACTGAGCAATCTGACTAGATGTGTGTAATTCTGTTAAGAAGCCTTTAATTTGCTCGATACTTTCAAAATGTCCACGTGTACCAGAACTTAATCCATGCCCAAGGTAATCGAATGTAACGACATTAATTCCTTCATCATTCATTAATGGAATTAGATTTTCAAAAGTATAATGGCCACCACCAATATCGTGAAAGAGAATGATATTTTTTTTCGATTTATTATTACGAGGCTCTTTAGTCGCGTAATATTCTCGAATATAAATCGAACTCTTCATAAAGGATTAGCCTACATACTTTTGAATCGAATCTTCAGCTTCATCTGAAAGATTAACAAATCGTAAAGCAAAGCCTTGATTATCTCTTAAATGTCTTACAACTAGTCCTGAAGCAACAAAGTGGTAATTTGAATTTTCTGGATGCACATTTAAAGTAATTTCATCACCAACATTAAACGGAAAATTAGAGACAAGAACTTGCATTCCACCAACTGAAATATCGCGGCAAACACCTTCAAATACTTGTTGAGAATCATGAAAGAACATTCTGGCAACAAATGGTTTACGACGGCTTTCTCTTCTTTCATCATCACTTTCAGTAATTAAAGGAGGTGCTTTACCAAAGATTTTTTTTGCAATTGGAGTATTTGCAATATAAGACCATTCGTTTTCACCAGGAATATAAGCAAGAGTTTTTTCATTAATACGATTTTGCTGATAGGCCCTTTGAAGATCAATTATACTAAATGGGCCATATTCGACTTCTTCATCAACGCCACGGTCTTGGCCAATTTTAATTGTAATAATCTTTTCGTCTTCTTTCAGATCATCCCAACTATAAAGCACGACATTTTGATCATCAATGACTGGCGGCATATCTAATTCTGGAGGTAGCGCATCTTCTACTTTTTCATTCAAAAGATAACCAAGCTCAGTTGCTTCTGAGATATGCTTCCAATTATCATAACCTTTTGTCCAAACATAACTTTCAGCATTAAGCTTTCCACTATTGAAAAGGTTTTCAATTTCGCTATTTTCAACGGGGCCTACCCTCTCACCTTTTTCAACGTAATACCATTGCGCCATTTAAATCTCCATTTTATTAGACTTTTCTATTTTAACCTCTTGATATCATTAACTAAATTCATGACAAATATTGCCGTTTTCCCACCATTAAATGCTTTTGAATACTTAAGTAAAAGGGGCCGAAATTTTCTTTAAGTTTTCTTAAACTAAAACCGATAAGTTAGTTGATGAAAAAGTTATTAATGGTTGTAACATTTATTTTAATGGCCTCATGTGCAAAAGAAGAATTCGCTACACCAAAGAATTCTAATGGTTTTAGCACTCCACAAACAGAGACTGGAGCTGGCACAGTTGGAACAAGCTTTACTTACGTTCAACCACCTGTTGACCTACTCTTCGTATGGGACAACACATCTAGTTCAACATTCATTAATAACAATACAAAAGCGGCCCTAAATAATGTCGTAAATAATATTTCAGAAAGATTTGATTATCATGTCATGCTTGCTCCGCTTGTCTCAAGTGGTGGAGTTAATGCCGGGACATATTTCTTTTCAAAAGATGGAACTTCACCAGGTGGCGGTGTTCAAAATATATCGAAACATCAAGCCTCTACAGTGATTGGTCAATTTCCACCAGCAGGTGGAACAGGAGAGGCCGGTCTCCAAAGAATCAATGACCTTATTAAAAATAATCAATCAAATGGCGTCTTTAGAGACGAAGCCTATACATTAATTATTCTCATGTCTAATGAAGATAGTAGTAATTGGAATAAGACAGGATATAGTCTTCCAGGAAATCATCCTGTTGCAGAAGAATATATGAAAGGTAAAGTACACGACCTACTTTGTATGCGTGGAAATTATGATGGCTCTTTTCATTCAGGGGCAAAAAATCCAACATATAATGCTAGCTGTAGTGGAGTTGGAAGCTACCGTCTAAATTCAACAATGATGAGATTAATTTCAATTACAGCAGCTGCTGAGCCTGGTTCATCATCTTGTCCACAAGTTGGAGATGGAGAAAAGAATTGGATTTACCGAAAAGCAAGTCAATCTGTCTTAAGTACGGCCTATACAAACTTAACGGGTGGATATCCGTTTATTCCTGCTTCAGTAACAAATGGTGATCAAGTAGATATTTGTAATACTAGCTTTAGATCGTTATTTAGTTCTGTTAATAGCGCTATTGATGATGCCATTATTGCCCATAAGTATAACTTCATTAAAATTGCAGACCCTAATAAATTAGTTGATCCTGATACAATTGTTCTGACAAAATCAGGTGTAAATATTCCTGAGTACACAGGTTCCGGAAGTGGTTTTACATATCGCGGTGTTATGACGAATAAAGATACTCGTTATGAACCAACAGCGGGAGAGCCTCAGACAGGACATATGATCCAACTACATGGAAATGCTAGACTTACTTACCCAGAAACAATTCAATACTACTATGAAGCACCAAAGAAATACTACGGTTACGTTCACTTGGATGCAAAACCACAATTAGGTTCGATATCATTAAAGATTAATGGAAGTACAATTTCTGAAAGTTCATCAAATGGTTGGAAGCTAATGATGAATGGATCTGAACCTCAGTACTTCTCAAACTTTAATATTAGAGTCGTTTCTGAATCAGATACAACTCCAGCATACCCTTCTGTAATCAAATCGGGTTACTTCCTAAAACTCTACGGAAGTGCAGTTTATAGTGATGGTGCTAATGTTGAAGTTAACTTCTACCCAACTGGAGAATAGTTTTAGTAACTATTGCCTGACTTCTCTTCATTAATTCTTTGCCAAGCATCTTGAAAAACAAGACCAGGAAGTATCTTAAAAAGTGAATCAACATTTACCATATTTGTCATATTACCTTGATCATCAACAAGAATATCTTCCACAATACCAGAGACAATGGCAGGTTTTAGATCACCTGAATTTACAATGGCCTGTCCTTCTTTTAAATCATCAATGATGGCACTCAAATTTACAGAAGCTTTTCCGCTTGTCACATTCTTAGCAAGAAGCTGTGCTTTCATACGAGCTAAGATCATATTACACTTGCGAGTGGTCTTTGTTTTCTTATCATCTGTCTTAACTTTTTCACCATTAACGTAAGCAACAATTAAACGAAATGAATCAAGATCTGGAATTTTAACTAGTTTTTCTTGGCCGTCTTTATCTGGTTCCATAATAATTAAGCCTTCGCGTTTTAGTAGCTCAATCATCTCTTCAAATTTAATTTCAGCAACACCAAATATATCAAAGAGGTAGTAGCGAATCGAATTCATATGAATTCGATGTGCACCATCTTTACCCTTTTGTGCATGTACTTTAGAAGAAAGATAAATTCCCGCAAGAATTCTTAATACATCAGTTGTATGAAAGAAAACGTACTCACCGACTTTTCCATCTTTTCCAAAACCGACAGAGTTGGTTTCAAGTTGCTTAACACGATCATTTGTTTTTCTTAGTCGATCAGCAAGAGTATTAACGATTGTTTTAAACCAAGGATTTAGGCCTTGCATTGTTTTATCAAATGCTGCAAAGGTTACACGAACAACATCTGTAGGTACTATCGCAGCAGCAGAACAACTACGACGAGAACCCTTTTCATCAAAGTATGCCATCTCACCAATAACCTCACCTGCGCGAAGAATGGCAATTTCAACAAAACCCTGTCCCTTTGGGATATAGAGTCTAATTTGACCTTTTTGAATAATGTAGAGTGAGTCTGCTGGATCGTTTTGGTTGAAGAGAACTTCACCTGCTTTGAAACGTACGATACCAGATTTATGTTGCTTTTGCGTTTGGGCCATCCATAGTCCTACTTAAAAAGCAGGACCATGAAAGTCCTGCAAATTTATTTAATTTTTTCTAGTATTAATGATAAGGCTTCACCGCCCCCAATGCAAATAGAAGCTAGTCCGTATTTTGCATCTTTATTTTTCATTGCTGTCATAAGTGTCACAACAATACGTGTTCCAGAAGTTCCAATTGGGTGTCCAAGAGAAACACCTGAACCATAAATATTAAGTTTGTCGTGTGGAATCTTCAGCTCTTCCATTGCGGCCATTGGAACTGCAGCAAATGCTTCATTGATTTCAAATACATCAATATCAGAGATATTTAATCCAGTTTTTTCAAGATTCTTCTTCATTGCTTCAATTGGAGCAGTTGTAAACCAAGTTGGTGCTTGAGCGTGTGATGCCCAACCTACGATTTTAAAATCAGCTTGGTCCTTATATTCTTCACCAGCAAGAACAACAGCGGCAGCTCCATCATTGATTGTTGAAGCATTAGCAGCAGTGATTGTTCCATCTTTTTTGAATGCTGGCCTAAGAGCAGGAATCTTATCGAATTTTGCTTTAAATGGCCCTTCATCTTCAGAAACAACAGTATCACCTTTACGGCCCTTAATTGTTACTGGAGCGATCTCATCTTTAAAGATTCCAGCTTCGATTGCAGCTTGTGCTCTTTTAAAAGATTCAATTGAGTAAGCATCTTGAGCTTCTCTTGAAAGGTTATACTTTTCTGTACACTCTTCAGCACAACTTCCCATTGGTTGGTCAGAGTAAACATCCCAAAGTCCATCCCACTGCATAGCATCTTTAACTTCTGCAGCACCAAACTTTGCAACACCAGTTCTAGAATTCATTAATAAGTGAGGAGCTTGTGACATATTTTCCATACCACCAGCAACAACAACTTGGTTATCACCTGTCATAATTGACTGAGCACCAGAGATGATTGTCTTCATTCCAGATCCGCATACTTTATTAATTGTCGTACATGGAGTTGCTTCACTTAGTCCTGCAAAAATAGCAGCTTGGCGAGCAGGAGCTTGACCCACACCGGCCTGAACAACGTTACCCATAAATACTTCATCAACTTTATCTTTTGCGATACCAGCTTTCTCAACTGCTGATTCAATTGCAGCTGCACCTAGCCGAGTCGCTTTTACTTGTGCTAGCGAACTTAAAAAGCTTCCACTTGGAGTTCTTGCTCCAGAAAGGATATAAACACTCATTATTGTCTCCTTTGATTTAATCTTTTTTAAAGTCCAGATATATTGACACACAAATAGTGCGTTGTTAATTATCTTCTATTGATTTAATACTTATTAGCACCCTACTCAAAGGATATACGAATGCTTTCAAGAACAAATGGGCCGTTTTTAATTGATCTACCAAATGAATGGGCAGATTCAGTACTTGAACTTCTTCAGGATACATATCGCAATGAGTTAGTCGACGCCAGTAAGGTTTTTGAAATATATGGCCAATTATACAAAGGTGAAGTTCTTGTTATCGCTTCCCTTGTTGATGCTACAAATGAAGCGGCACCTGCAACAACATATTTTGCGTCGATGGATCTAGCTGATGACGCAGATCATACAAAGCTACTAGAAGGCCTTGTGGATTCTATCGGTGCATTCTTTGATCAATTCTTTGCAGATAGTGAATGGAATGACTACCAAGACATGTGGAAAGAAGAGCAATTTAAAGGCACAAAAATATACTGCAAGGTGACAAGAGAAAACGTTGGTCTAACAATCAAGGCCGATCGACTTCTTAATCAGTAAGGTATGCGTCATAGAGTTAACTCAGGTTTACTTGCCATAGTTTTAAAACTCTCCTAGCATTTTTATATAAGTTATTTTGAATAAAGAGGGACTTTTATGAAAAAGCTACTTTGCCTAGCACTACTACTTTTTCTCACACAAAAAATCTGGGCCCAAGAAGAGCGCCATCGCGTAATTGATGGACAAATTAATTGGGGACCATTTGTAAATTGTGAGATTTATAACGATTCACATAGACGTATGTCTGTTATCGACTATCAGTACACAATTAAATACACGAATGGATTTCAAAGAGTATTCAATTATAAGTGTCAGTTCGGATGTGAAGTTCCAAGCTTTGATTTTCAACGATTCTCAGGGCCTAGGAATCATCCAAATATCATGCATGCAAGTTGTCGTGCACATGTCTTTAAAGAAAGACGCCATCGTAGAAACTAATTATTTACAAATAAAAAAGGCCCTCAATCGAGGGCCTTTCTTTTCTTAGCATTAGGAAGTATTTTGAGTATTATTAGCCTTTGATTCTGAAGATCTCTTGCATCATTTTGTCTGCAGTTGAGATCGTCTTCGCATTAGCTTGGAAGTTTCTTTGAGAAGTCATTAAATTAACGAATTCACTTGCGATATCAACGTTTGAAAGCTCAATCGACTTTGAAAGAACTTGTCCACGTCCCGCTTCACCTGGTTTCCCCATTGCTGGTTGACCAGAGTTTTTAGATTCTTTGAAAAGGTTTTTCCCCATTTTGAAAAGACCTTCATTATTATCAAATTTTGCAATAGCAATTTGAGCAATATCTCTTGTTTCACCATTATCATAAACTGCTGTAAGGATACCATCATCGTTGAACGATAGAGATCCAAGAGTTGCCGCTGAAGCACCATCTTGAGTGTGTCTTGCAACAGCTGAGCCAGAACCATACTGAGTAGAAGCATCTGTACCATCTCCACCTTCAGCGATTGATTCACCCCATGAAAATGAAATTTTCTGATCTTGTCTTGCACCTTTATTAAAGTTGAAAGAGTTAGATGTTTCGATCTCTTCTTGTAATTGTCCTTTATCATTGAATACAAGTTGACCTTCTGCCATTTGTACCATTGTACCAGCTTGACCACCTTGAGCATCCGCACCGTCTGCCATAATTCTATATGTCCAGTTGTTATCTGATGTTTTATTATAGTATGCAGTTACAAGACGAGCTGTACCTACATTATCGTATACTGTAATTGAAGAAGAAAAGTTTGAAGTTTCTTCTGGATTATTTGGATCGAATTCTTTTACTGAAGCTCTTGAGTCTAGGTTCATTGAAAGCTTAACCTTCTCTGTTGCTTGAGCTGGGATCGTTGTATTTCCAAGCTTGATTTCACCTTCTTTGTTCGTTAGAACACCATCTTCATTAGATTTGAAACCAAGAACTTTATAACCATCACTATTAACAAGCTCACCGTCTTTGTTAAAGTGCATTGATCCATCTCTTGTAAACCCATTTCCAAATGGAGCTTTAACTTTAAAGAAACCATCACCTTGAATTGCAAGGTCAGTAATTGACTCAGTTCTTGCAACATCACCTTGAGTCATCATTGGCTTAATGTGAGCTAGTTTTGTACCAGCACCAAATTGGTCACCACCCTCAATACCTTTAAGAGAAACGGCAAGTACATCTTGGAATTCTGCACGTGAAGCTTTGAAACCATTTGTTCCAGCGTTTGAAATGTTATCTGAAACAACGTTCATTCCCGCTCCTGAAGCGCTTAAACCAGATACACCAATGTTAAAAGATCGTAAAATACTCATTCGTCCCTCCTAGACTAAAAACAAAATCTAAATGTTTAGATCTTAAGACGACTAAATGGAGTGAAGATTTTTTGATGTGCTTACAACGACAGGCAAACACTAAGCTTCCGTTAGGACCAGCTAATTAAATCTTAAACCAATACAGTCGAATCAATTTTTGTAAAAACGTTACTCTCTATACTTCCTTTATCGATGGCCGTAACAACCTTCTTGCCTGGTACGTCAACGATATAAGCTGCTTTATCTGTAATCACTAAAGAATCTTTTCCACCCTTACTTTGAAGTTTCTGGAAAGCATCCTTTAGCTTAAAAAATTCATTTGAATCAACGTGAATATTTCTCTCTTGTAGTCTCTTGGCTGCATGAGTAGATAACTTGATTCCATGTTCAGCTTGAGTTTGTGCAAGCTGATCAATTTGGTGGGCCCTATTAATCTTTTCGTTTGAGATCTGATCGTTTAATAAGTTCTTAAACTCAGATTGAGCCGCTTCGTTTCCACCAACATTACCAAGACGGTTACGAAGATCAACTTTCTTCGAACCAGGGACCTGGCTTACATTTGGAATATGAAAATTTGAAATATCTTTAGTTCCCATTTATTTCCAATTATTGGTTAGTGGATTCGTTAATATTATTATAATTTTTTAACATTTGTTTTTGCAACGCGGCAGAATTTGTACCACTTTTACCAAGCTGCCCATTATTAGGGAGCTTAAAGCTATCTACGTCACGAAGAAAAACTTTATTTCCATTTTGTAATGTAAAAACAGTCTCACCATTTTCAAAATCAACACCGTTTACAATACCAGTCGATTTAGTTTCAGCTTTAAATTTATTCATGTCCTTATCAAAGGCCCAAACTTCAAGACGATAGTCGCCTTTAGCTGCTCTGGTATTATCAAGTTGACGGCCATTCCATGCAAGAGTGTGTTGTCCTCTTCCAAGATTTTCAGCTTCAACTTTTCCAATGAGTTGTTTATTTTTATCGTAAATATTTACGATTACATTCTTTGCTTCTTTGTCGATAAAGAAAGGGATATCTTTTGAAAAAGACTGCCCATCATAACTAACAGAGGAACCTCTTGTTAAAACTTCTTTACCAAGAAAACTTGCACCAAAAAACTTTAGCTCCTGTGGGTCATTCTTCCCCATATTATCAAGCTTTTGATTCATATTTGTCATCTGCTCTAATTGAGAGAATTGTGCAAGGTCAGCTGAAAGTTGTTTTTGATCCATCGGCTTCATCGGATCTTGATGTGTTAACTGATGAGAAAGAAGTTTTAGGAAACCTTCTTGTCCCATTTTATTGTGTTCTTTTGCATCAACGAATTTTTGTTCACCAACATCATTTCCGGCTATGCGGTTAAGACGCTCACCTACATTTGCGTTGGCATTTGTATTACCAGAAGTCTGGCGTGGGGCCATTCGCACCTGTGAAAATGAATTTCTCTGTTGTGGTTTTCCAATTTCTGGCATTATGCACCTATTCGTTGACTATATTCTTGCCATCTTTGTTGACGGCGCTCTCTAGCATTCTTATCAAATGTTAAAGAATCTTCACTATCTAATTGTCTCGCAGAATCAAACTCATTTCCACTATTTTCTAAAGTGGAGATTTTGTCCGCTTGTGCATCAAATCTTCTTTCAGAGTCTTTTTTCTCTTTATTGAAAGAATCAGATTGTGAAGCTGTGTCACTCATTTGTCCTGATGTTGCTGTTTGAATTTTAAAATCTGCAACACGGATACCTTTCATATCTAGGTTTTTAAGAAGCTTTACTTCATTCTCTTTAAAGAACTCTTTTGCTTCTACTGATTGCGCTTCAATATTTAGGGCAACCATTCCATTCATCTCTTTATTTGCTGTGATATTAAAGTGACCTAATTGATCATGCTTAACTAACATTTGAAGAGACTTTCCATTTTCAATGCGATTCATTTCAATGTAATTTGTCACTTCTTGAATAATTTGATCAGAGTTTGTTACTGCTGATAAATC
This sequence comes from Halobacteriovorax sp. BALOs_7, assembly GCF_003612895.1. Taxonomy (GTDB): domain Bacteria; phylum Bdellovibrionota; class Bacteriovoracia; order Bacteriovoracales; family Bacteriovoracaceae; genus Halobacteriovorax_A; species Halobacteriovorax_A vibrionivorans. Next base: position 2,660,782 of record NZ_CP027772.1, read on the forward strand.
AAGAACCTCTGGAGCTTTTGCAAGATTAATCTGGGCCTTAAAGTTTGAAGCTGAATTATCTGCTCCAAGTGCTCCTATTAGATTATTTTGAAGAGAACTAGAGCGGTTTTCAGACTTTGGTGTTTCTTGGCCTAGAATATCCTCAAGAGAAACAGAATTTTGTGAAGACTTCATTGTTTCAGGTTTTACTTTGATTAATGAGTCATTCTTAAGGTTCGCTTCTTTTGAAAACTTATTTAAGCCAATATTATTGGCCATATTCTTAACTTGATTATTTCCAGCAAAAGAGCGGTTTGCAACAAATGCATCTGATGTTTGATGACTAAGGTTAAGCTTTGATGCTTTTCCCTTTTCAAGGCTCTTATTTGGCATTCTTAAAAGTACATCATTTTTAACAGATGAATCCGTTTTTGAAATATCATCTAAGACGGCCTTAGTATTTGTTCCAAGCTCAGCCTGAGACTTGATCCCTTTTGAAGCAACTCTAGGTAAATCTTTATCTGTCAGTAATGTTTCTTTCTGGCTTCCCTGTGTTTTGCGATTTGCTAAAACAGTTTTGGCCTTTTGTAATGAAACAATATTCTTAGTATCAAGAACGCTATCAATATCACTTTTTGGAGCATTTGCCTGATTACTTATAGTTGAAAATAAAGACTTTGGTGTTGATTTTAGAGCAGAATTAGCCTTTTTAGAAAGCTGATTAAGTGATTCAGATTCTATGCCCTGTTTAGCATTTTGAGCTAAATTGGCCTTACTTGAATCTTTTAAATTAGGACGAATTTCTTTTGCTACATTCGTGGCCAAAAAGTTATTTTGTCCTTTATTTTTTCCCCTAGGTTGACCCTCGTTAAGAAGTTTAGAGAACTCCTTATTCAACCCTTTTTTCTCTTGTGCTGTTAGTCCCTTACCTGACTTATCCAATAAGTTAGACGCTTTCAGAGAGTTTGCATCATTAGCACCCTTTCCTTTGCTGGCCTTAACCTGTGAATTTTGTCCTAGTAAGTTTTTAAGCATTATATTCCTTTTTCAATTAACGCTTTGCAATATCTTTACATAAAATTAGAAAAAAATTAACCAAGGAAAGTTTTACCCTACTTCTTCATGGTCATGTATTGCTTTTGAAGACGTGCCGAGATCTCTTTATCCATCATATTAAAGATTTTCGATACCTTAACTGGATCAAGTTCACCTAAAATCTTTATCGAAATCGATGGGTCTTGTTGTGACAATAGATCAGCTGCTGTTTGTGGTCTCATATTTGAAACAACATCAACCATATGGATAACACGCTTACTCTCATCTGAGTCTTTCTTATCAAGACAAGATAAGAAGTTTGTTTGGTATTTTTTAAACTCTTGAATACGCCCTTCAAGCTCCTTCTGATTAACAGCAATTTGATTCTGTTGATTCTTTAAGGCCTTTTCTCTTTGTTCAAGATCCTGTTCTTTTTTGAGAAGTTCTTGAGAAAACTCAACGAGCTTACCACGTCCAATTCTTTTCATTTTCTTTTCAATAGCTGCATCAAGAGCTTTATCGAACTCTTCTTGAGTGTAGATCTTTTTATCTTCAGCTTTTGTATTTAATGAAAAAACTAATAAAGTACTTAGTAATAATGCTTTCATTTATAGTTCTCCGGCCAATTTCTTAGAGTGTCTTTTGGCCATCATTAATTCGTCAATGGCCTCTTGGCGTTTCTTTTCGATTTCTTTATTTTGTTTTGTTTCAAAGTCTTGTTTTAAATTATCAATAACTTTAACTTCACCTTTTGCAACTGATAGCTCTTTAATCTTTTCCTGGTAAGCTCTATCAACAGCGTGAAGCTGGTTTTCCAACACTTTAATTTCTTCTCTTTTTGACTGAATAAACATTGGGAAGAATTGTGCATTTCTACCAGGAGTATATGTTTCTAAAAAAGCTTCTTGAGCTTTATAGGTTTCTTCAATATCCTGCTTACATTTAGCAATCTTTTCAAGAAGTCTTCCTTTTTCACTATTAATCTGCCCTAGTTCAAGCTTAACTCTTTGCTCGTTGAACTCTCGTAGTTTTAATAGTCCATCTAATTTAAACTTCTTACGACGCATTTATTTATTCCTCATCATCTGACTGATAGGCTTCTTCAGCGTATTTAGCTAAACCTACCATCGAATCATAAAGTTCTTCGATCGTTTGATAATGATCCTCACCTTGCATTTGTTTAAGTAGATCATTTAATTGTTCAATTATGATCATTGCCTTATCCACTTTAGGGTTTGAACCTCTAGCATAGGCACCAACATTAATAAGGTCTTCATTATCACGGTATGCAGACATTAGATCACGCATATGCCCCGCAACAACTCGATGCTCACTTGTCACAACTTTATTCATTACCCTTGATAATGATTGAAGAACATCAATTGCCGGGAATTGGTTCTTAGAGGCAAGTTCTCGAGAGAGAATAATGTGTCCGTCACTAATACCACGAACAGCATCAGCAATTGGCTCATCCATATCCCCACCTTCAACAAGTACCGTATAAATACCAGTGATTGATCCTGCATTAGCTTTCGTTCCCGCACGCTCCATTAATTTTGGTAATTGAGCAAATACTGTTGGAGTATAACCTTTTTGACCTGGAGGATCCCCAGCACTTAAAGAGATTTCACGAGAAGCCATCGCAAAACGTGTGATTGAATCCATCATTAATAGTACATCTTGATTCTGATCTCTAAAGTATTCAGCAAATGTTGTAGCGACATATGCAGCTTTCATACGTATAAGAGCTGAAGTATCTGATGTTGCAACAACAACAATTGATTTTTTAAGTCCTTCCTCTCCTAAATCATGCTCAATGAATTCACGAACCTCACGGCCACGTTCTCCAATTAGAGCAATGACATTAACATCGGCCGAAGACTTTTGTGCAACCATACCAAGTGTTACAGACTTACCAACACCTGAACCGGCCATAATGGCAAGGCGTTGTCCTTTTCCAGCTGTCATAAATGCATTAATTGCATTAACACCAGTATCAAGAACTTGACTAATAGGTGGCCTCTCTAACGGATTTATTGGTTTCCCAAAGATTGACCTTACTTCATTTGATTTCTTAATTGGCCCTTTCCCGTCAATTGGATTTCCTTGAAAATCAATAACGCGACCAAGATATTGCTCGCCGACATTTACTTTTGTCACAAGCTCTTTTAAAAATACTTTTGTTTCAGAATTGATACCTGAGATTTCAGAATAAGGCATTGTTAGACACTTTGGCCCATCAATAGAGACAACTTCTCCTAAACAACGATCACCAAACTCTGTTACGAATTCGACATTAGAACCAATAACAGCACGAGAAAGGTTCACTTCGTATAGCATACCTTTTGATGCACAAACCTTCCCTACCTTTTGGTAAGGTGTGGCATATTCATAGGCCTTGTGAATGGCCTCTAAATCTAACGATTCAAATGGACTATTCTGATTCATCTGAGTCAACCTCTTCGCTTGCAAGCCCTACGGCTTCAAACAACTTATCAAGACTCTCTAATTGAGTTTTGAGACTTCCATTAACAATTCCATTAGAAGACTCGACAATGATCCCCGGTGCTTCAATATCAAAGTCAATTTCAACACGGGCATTTTTAAGCTCTCCTACTTTTTCCTGAACAACTTCTAATACCTCAGGCATTTGCTCAAAGTGTTTTTCATTAACACGTATAAGTAGGTTATCTCTAGTTTGGGCCTCGACAATAAGCTTCTCAAGTAAACGGACAATATATTCTCCATCATCCTTGAGTTCTTTTAAAACAACCCATTTTGCAATTGTTCTTAATAGATTATAAGTTTGCATCTTTTGGGCAGATAGTAACTTAATTCGAGAACTTAAGACTTCAGAAACCATATCATTTAAAAGCAAGATTTTTTCTTCAGCACTAGCTGATAATTCTTCTCTTACTTCTTTGCGACCTTCTTCCTTTCCTAGCTCAAGTCCTTCTCTATATGCTTCTTCTTTTACTTGTTGAATACGTTTTTCAACTTCTTCTCTAACGGCCTGCTCAAAGTCACTATCTTCTTGCGCTCTAATACCACGTGCTTCATGAACAATAGGATTAAGGTCGAAACCTGTCTCTCTTGCTTGCTGTCTTTCAACGCGAATGACCTTTTGCTTCTCTTCGATCTCACGTACAGACATTCCCTCAAAATCTTGGAACTCAAAGTCCTCAACTTCCGAATTCATCGGCTTCTGAGAAAATGATTGAAATTGATAGTCTTTTACTTCTGTGGTCATTAAGCCGCCATTCTAATTAAATTATTATTAAACAAGTGCGTCGCCGTCTCCACCACGAGAGATGAACGCTTTTCCTTGTTGTTCAAGTTCTTTACATTTATGTACGATTTCTGCTTGAGCTTTTTCAACATCTGAAAGTTTTGTTGGCCCAAGAGCATCAAGGTCTTCTTGTAGAAGAGTTGCTGCACGATTTGACATATTTCTAAATAGCTTTGAACGTATTTCTTCTGGTGCAGTTTTAAGTGCAATAACAAGTTTTTGTTGATCAACTTCTTTAAGAAGCGCCTGGATACCACGATCATCAACGTAGACAAGGTCTTCGAAAACGAACATAAGCTTACGAATCTCTTCAGCAAGTTCTGGATCTTTTTCTTCAACTCGTCCCATGATATTCTTCTCAGAATTCTTATCCATAAGGTTAAGCATATCTGCGATCGGCTCAACACCACCAAGTTGATTCGTATCAATTGTTCCAAGAGTAGAAAGTTCTGTCTTAAGAACATCATCAAGTTGTGCAATAAGCTCAGGAGAAACGAAATCTAGGTTTGCAACCCTTAATACAACCTCGGCCTGTAGACCTTCTGGTAGACGTCTTAGAACATCAACCTTTCTCTCGGCCGATAAGTGAGCGATGATAAGAGCAATTGTTTGCGGATGCTCATTAATTAAGAAGTTTGCAAGTGTTCTTGTATCAACTAGCTCAAGAGATTCAAGAGTTTGATTTGCACCAACATCAATAATCTGTCCAAGTAGTTGCTTTGCTCTATCTTCACCAAGAGCATTTACGATAAAGTCACGAGAAGAGTTATCAGAGAATAGTAGATCATTTTCTTCATTAAGTTCTGAGTAGAATTCCTCTAGAACTCTCTTAATCATCCAAATAGGAGCTTTCTTAACATTAGACATTGCATTGATAAGACGCTTTACATCGTTATCACGCATATGTGAGAAAATTAGTTGTGTTGTACTTACACCAAGAGAACTAAGCAGAAGTGCTGCTTTGTCTTGTCCTGATAGTAGCGAGTACTCTACATCTGGGTCTAATGATTGATCGGCCACTTTTCTCTCCTCTTCCTTAAAGGGCTCTTTTCCTATTAATTAACATCATACTAAGCAATCGACTTATCCGATTCCTGTGCATGAATCATATCATGTACAATCTGTGCTGCTTTTCCAGGATTAGTCTCAACAAGTGAGATAATCTTTTCACGTAGCATATTTCCTTCAATCTTCTCTGGATTGAGCTTTTCTTCAATTTGTGGAAGAGCATCCTCAAGTCCTGGAAGTTTTTGGTTCGCTTGAACCTTCTCTAATTCTTCAAGAGTTCTTGGTAAGAAATCCTCTACTGTTTCAACTGCGTTATCTGTAACCCACTGAATAAATGGTCTAACAACAACGAAGAAGAAAAGAGAGATCGTTAAACCAATTGCAAGATACTTAAAGATATTCTTGATTAGCTCTCTGTTTTCACGCTCACGCATTAAAGCATCAATTGCTTCAAGATCTTCTTGTTGGAACTCCATATTCTTAATCGTAATCACATCTCCACGACGATCATCGATACCTAGAGTTGAAGCAACGATTGCTTGAAAGTTTGCAATATCAGCTTCTGACCACGGCTCATACTTTGTAACAGTCTTACCATCAACAGTTTGTGTAACTCTCTTTCCATCTAACATAACTGCAGCTGAAATTTTTCTAACACTTGCTGTTGGCGATTTAGAACGCGTTACCTTCTTAGGTACATTGTAATTACGTGTCGCTAGCTCTTTTTTAACGTCATTTCTTGTTTCAGGAACACCTGGTTGAGGCTGTTCACCTGGAAGGTTTGATCTCGCTCCAGGAATCCCCTGTGGAGAAGGACGAGAACCTTGTAAATTCTGTGTATTTGTTACTTCAGAAAGAACGGCCTTATTTTCAGAATCATAACTTGTTTGTGTTGATACACTTTCAGTAAAATCCATATCAACAGATACTTTAGCGATAACCTTACCGGCACCAACTACTTTTGTTAAGATATCCTCAATTTGGGCTTCATACTTTCTATTAAGTTTTGATTCAAGAGCAAGACGATTTGCTGTATTTGCCGTCATTGCATCTCCGATATTCTCAGATAGCTTCTTTCCTCTATGGTCAAGGATTACAACACCAGTCGGTCTCATCCCTTCAACAGATGAAGCAACAAGAGAAGAGATCCCCTTGATTTCTTGTTCCGTCAGAGTAACACCACGATTTAATTCGAGTACAACAGAGGCACTTGGTGGTTTCTTCTCAGATACAAATGGTGATGATTCTGGAATATTTAAGTGAACACGAGCTCTTTTAACACCTCTAAGGTGCTTGATCGTTTTAATAAGCTCACCTTCTAGTGCTCTTTGCTTATTAACTTTTTGAACAAATGAAGTTGTACCAAACGATTGGTTATCAAAGACTTCGTAACCAACTGTACCAGAGAATGAAAAACCAGAAGTCATCATTTTTAGACGAACAGTTTCAATCATATCCTCAGGAATACTAACCGTTCTTCCATCTGCTGATGTTTTCTTTTCTACATTATTTTGACTTAAGAAGACCTCAACCTTTGTCATATCCTCTTTGTTTAAGTCTGAATAAAGTACCTTATAATTTGTATGTGTGGCCCAAAGGACAACACCTAGTAGGAAGACTAGAATAACTCCAGTTACAGCAAAGAGAGAGATCTTCTTTCCTGCATCGAGCTCACCATAGAACTCTTTGAAGTTTCTTAGCATTTTGTCGAAAAAATCTTTCACGTATCCTCCTGACACCTGAAGCTCTTAATTCATCCTAAATTAAGAGATCATTAACTAGTTATCAACTAGACTTGCATTCTCATTACTTCTTTATATGCATCAATTACTTTACTTCGAACTTGATTCATCGTCTTAAAAGCAATTTCAGCTTTCTCTACGGCCAGCATCGTTTCGTGAATATTCTTACTTTCACCACTAACTAATTTCTCAATTGCCGTATTAGCTTCTTTTTGTAGTTTATTTACATCCATGATTTGATTAGCAAGAAGTTCAGAAAAACTCTGACTCTTTTCAGAAGGAGCAACCTTTGCAATTTCATCAAATCCTTCAAGCTTAAAATCTCCACCTGGCTTCTCTGCTCCACCAGCTGGGTTTGTCCAATCACGCATTTTCTGTGAGTTAAAGACGTCATTCATTGTTGTTATATTATTGATCGCCATGGTTTAACCCCTATTCCTAGTTTCCACTACCAATTTCAAGCGCTTTCATCGCCATACTCTTAGTTGTATTCATTACATTAATATTAGCTTCATAACTTCTTGAAGCTGAAATCATATCTGCCATCTCTTCCATCACATTGATATTAGGATAGGCAACATACCCTTGCTCATTAGCATCTGGGTGATTTGGTTCATACTTTAAAATTGGAGGTCTATCACTTGAGATAACCTCTGTTGCATGAACTGCTTGGGCCTGCTCTTCAAGCTCACCCTCTAGTACATCTGAAAAGCTATCGCGTGCAGGCTCACTACCAAAAGCAACTTCTTTCTTACGATATGGGCCACCTTCAGCAGTTCTAGTCGTTTGAGCATTAGCAATATTTGAAGAAATCGCGGCCATGCGCTTCTTATTTGCAGCAACTCCTGATGAACTAATTTTTAGGCTGGTTAATAAATCCATTTATTCCCCCTACTTCTCAGAGTTAATTGTATATTTCAGCATCCCAAGTTTCTTATTAAGTAACTTTACAGATGCATCGTATAAGATTTTATTTTCGGCCATTTTGGCCATTTCAGCGTCTCTGTCGACAGTATTTCCATCTTCAGAGACGATTCCATTTGGATCTTCATAAATTTCAGGTTGAAGATTATCAAACCCACCATTGCCAACGTCAAAGTGTTTCTCGTCAGAGGTCAACATCTCAAGATTCCCATCAACGTCTAAAGCTCTTTGTAGTGCTTCTTCGAAGTCTACACGTTTTGCTTTATAACCTGGTGTATCCGCGTTAGCGATATTTGAAGTTAAGATCTCATGTCGGATCTGTCTTAAATTCAAAGAAGATGCTAATGCTTTTAATGTTTTGTCCTCAACCCTCATGAATCACCTTATCTTAAGTTAACAAAGTATGAGTTACCATCACCACGGTACTCATTGATTTTATTTCTAAGAGTTCTAATTGAAACACCTAGAATCTTTGCAGCTTGTGTTCTGTTTTCTGAAGTATGAATAAGTGCCTTCTTGATAAGTAACTTTTCAGCTTCTTTAAGAGACATTAATCTGATTCCTTCTGAATCGTCTTCAGAGATAACATTAACTGCTTTCTTCTCACCGATTTCTAAATGCTCAGCTGAAACTTCATCACCTTCAAAGTTTGCAAGAGCATTTTCAAGAACTGCTTTAAGTTCTTTAACATTATGAGTCCAGTAGTGAGAAAGAATCTTATTCATTGCTTCTTCTTGAACTGAAACTTCTTGACCATCAAGAGTCGTCTTAATAATGTTTCTTGCGATATACTCAAGATCACCAACTCTTTCTCTTAGTGGAGTTAGAGTGATTGAGTTAGACGAGATGAATGTATAAAGACCGCGGTAGAAACGTCCTGCTCCTACTAGCTTTGATAAATTCTTAGTTGTTGTTGCAACCATTCTTACGTCAATTTCGTAATCTTGTAATTCACCTAGAATTTTGTGTAATTTCTTTTGAAATGTATCTTCAAGACCATCTACGTTTACTAGAACTACTGTTCCACCATTAGCATTTTCAAATGCACCTTTGATAAAACGTCCAGTTTCTGGATCTCTGTAACCTAAGATTTCATTTTCTACTTGGTTTGACTCATTTGAACAATCAACTGTTACAAATGGCTTACCTTGTCTTGTCGAGTTTTCGTGAATGAAACCCGCTAGAGTCTTCTTTCCAACACCTGCCTCACCTACAATAAGCACTGGTGCTTTTGTAACAGCAACATTGTTTGCAACTTTTAAAGCTTTAACAATTTTAGGATCCTGTCCAAAAAGTTCTGCTGTAAACGTATTCATTTGACCTCCTGTCTGTCATGCCCGATCCGTGGGCAAAAATTAAAGTGTACGTTTCTTTAAATTAATAAGTGTTAATTCACTTCTAACTAATTCTTTTAAGTATTCCTTCGCATCTTTGTCATTTAAGATCTCATTTAAAAGCTTCTCACCAAGTGTGAAGTTGTTCTTCTTTAGGCTTTCCTTTCCTAATAAGAACTTTACACGATTCTTATATAATGACTTATCGAACTCTGTAAGAAAGCTTTCTGCTTCTGCTGTTGCCCACTTACTATTCTTATTAAATAAAATTTCAACTCTTTGATAATTAACCTGCTCTCTTAGACCTTTTGCAACGCTTGCCGGAACATGAAATTCACTAGCATCTTTAAGAAGGGCCTGTGAAACCTTTAGGTACTTATCATACTTCTTGCTTTCATAGATTGATTCAAGATAGAACTCGATTGAGTCAATTAAGTCTTTTGCATCAATAGTGTTTGCATTTGCACCACTTGCATAAAACTTTTCATATTCTTTTTCTGCCTTTGCATACTCACCCTTTTTATAGTGAGCTAGGGCCTTATAGAAAGTGATTTTTTCAAAGTTTGGATATGATTTTTGAGTACTGGCAATTATACGATCAACAGATGCATAATTTTTTAACTTCAAATTTCTTAGGATTTGTAATTCGTTCTTGTATAAGTCCAATTTCTTAACTTCCTTGCGTGGAACCCATAGTGGAAATGTGTGAGCAGTTTCCTTTTTGCTCGCTAACATTTTCTCATACATTTTTTGAAATCCATCCCAGAGTGTAAGATTTATATACGATTTTGCGATAATAAATTGTATTTCTGGATCAGCACCTATCTTTTTGAAATATGTATTCTTATAGATCTCCCAAGCACGGATTGCACGAGCAAATTTCCCCTCTGCAAAATTTGATTTAATGATCCCGTACACAATTTCGGCACCATCTGCTTCGAATACTTTCTTTTCACTAATCTTCATTGCTGCAACTGGAAGAGCTGTAAGAAATGTCAGAGCTTCCTCATACTTGCCGTCAACGATGTAGCTACGAAGACGTGTTTGCCATAAGAGCCTCTCTAAGTTAGCGTTAAGCTTCTTATCTGTTCCCTTATCTAGGAATACTCTCGTTTCATTATCCTGTTCACTTCTCTTATTCTTTCTAATTGTACGAAGACCAACATAGCGAATACGGGCCTCAAGACTAACATCTTGATTCTGAGCTCGATTAATTGCATTCTTGTAAAGCTCAAGGACTTCATTTTTTGGACGGTCCTGAAGGTCTGCAATCAAGGCCATACGTAACCTTGCCTGTGCTGACTCGCTCATAAATGAATATTTAGAGATAAACGTGTCATAAATTCTAAATGCTTTACTATAATTTGCTTGTCTAAAGTATGCTTCAGCAGCGTTGTAGTAAATAGAACCTAAGTACTCTCCCTTAGTAGACTGTTCAAATGATTCAAAAGCCTCAATGGCCTTTTCTTCATCATTTTGTCTTAGGTATGTATAAATCTCATAAGCCTTAAGCTTTTGTTTAGAGATTATCTTAATTAGAGTTTTGTCATTAATAAGGTTTTTTACTTTATCAACTTGGTTTAAATTGGCTAAAGAAGCTAAGATGAACTCACCCATATACTCAAGTTCTTCATAGTCAAAGTTTTCTTTTGCATCACTAAAGAAGCGCTTAGCGTATTTTAAAGCCTTTACGTAATCTTTTCTTTCACGATAGAAAGTAACAAGATACTTATAAAGACCTTTTCTCATTTCATAATTATCAGTACGATCGACAATATTCGTATACATTGAAACAGCTGTATCAACAGGCTTTAGATCACCTTTTTCTAAAGTTTCACGTAATAGAGCATTTGCCTTCATATAATCATTGTAGGCATTGTAATTATTTGGAAACTTCTTCTCGTAAAGCTTAATTGATTTATACATCAATCCCCATTTAGCTTTTCTGTACAAGTTCAAAGTAAGTTGCATATGGGCCTGAGAATCATTTTTTTCATAATCAAAGTTCTTAATTGGAAAAAAGTATTCTGCAGTTTTTCTATCGAGTCTAATTTGATTTTTTAACTTTGGAGCTAAAGGCTCATAATTCCAAATGAAAGAAGCTCCGTATCTGAAGTCTTTATATTCTTTTTCTTTCTTAGGGGCCTTCTTAACAATTTTCTTTCTTACTTTCTTCTTAGGCTTTTTCTTTACCTGTGTTGAAGCCTTCTTAACGAACTTTGGTGTCGATAATTTCGCTTCATTAGTATCTCTTTTTACTAGTTTAGGAAGTGTCTTTATGGCAGCTTGTTTATTACTAACTTGGCCATCTTTCCAAAAGTCTACGTAGTAAGCACGATCACGGTTTTTATAAAAAGAGAAAACTTCAACATTCTTCTTTAAAGAGAGAGTAATTGTAAAAACATTATTACCAGAAGTTGGCTCTGTGTAAGAAACTCTCTTTATATACTTAGAAGAAGAAAAGTTCTTAAGCCCTTCTCTTACTTGCGTATAGACATCTCCATCAAGAGTTGAAAACGATACTTCAGTACTAGACTTAGTTACGTTTACAAGCTTCTTATCTAGAAAGAACTTAACTCTTAGAAAATCATTATGAATTTCAGGTGTAACAACATTTGCGGAAGCTGTACTAAGGATAGCAACACTAAAAAAGAGTGCTATAAAAGATAAGAAATTTTTGAAATTAAAATCTTTCTTCATGATGGTAGAAACTTCCTGTTTCAAATTTAATAACGTCAATTATTTGGCAATTTCTTCTTCCTGAAGCATGCCCTAACCTATTTTACTATATTTTGAGTTATTTCAAAGGAAAATTTTTCTCATGGGACAATTTTTCCGTGTCAAAGTAATGTCATGACAGATAATCAGTGATTTAAAAAGCCGACTATGAAAGTCGGCTAAAGTATTGGTGTCAATTTGGCATTGAAACAATGTGATTTATTGTTGAATTGAAAAATCTAAATTTCGCTTCTTCATTTTTTCGATTAATGTCGTTCGATTCATCTGAAGAAGTTTAGATGCTTGATTCTTATTCCCATTAGTCTTTGTAAGGGCCTGACGAATTAAGGACTCTTCTACTTCACTCATGAAGTCTTTAAGATTAAGTCCATTATCAGGAAGATTAACAAGATCTTCTGTATCTATTGCACTACGGTTTGTTAATGCAAGGATCTTAGGAGGTAAGTCTTGTGGACGTATTTTATTTCCACCTCTTAAGATTACTAAACGCTCAATAAGGTTTTCTAGCTCTCTTACGTTTCCTGGCCATTCATAAGACATAAGAATTTCAAATGTCTCATCATCGAGCTCAATATCATTTCTCCCATCTGCACTTACAAAGCGAGATAAGAAATAAGAAATTAATAATGGGATATCTTCTCTTCTATCTTTAAGAGCTGGAATCTTTATAGGAATTACATTTAAACGGTAATAAAGGTCTTCTCTGAAGTTACCTTGCTGTACAGAATCTTCAAGGTCTCTGTGTGTCGCTGTAATAATACGAACGTCCACAGGAGTCGTTACAGTAGATCCAACACGTTCAATTTCTCTTTGTTGTAAAACTCTTAATAATTTAACTTGTAAAAGGAGTGGCATATCCCCAATTTCATCTAAGAAAATTGAGCCTTCATTGGCCGCTTCAAAACGTCCCATTCGACTTGAAACTGCACCTGTAAATGCTCCCTTTTCGTGGCCAAATAACTCACTTTCAAGAAGCTCACCAGGAATGGCCCCACAATTAACGTTAACAATCTTCTTAGACTGGCGTTTAGAGCATTGGTGAATGGCCCGTGCAACAAGCTCCTTCCCAGTACCAGAAGGACCACCAATTAAGACAGTAGAGTTTGAGGCTGCAACCTTCTTAATACGCTCAAAGATCTTTTGCATAGGTTTAGAGCGTCCAATCATACCGCAGAAAACATCTTCTTCAGTTGGCATCTCTAACTTATAGCGTTTACCTAGCGATCGTTTTTCATTCTTTTGCTGAATATTATTACTAACCTCAAGGCTTTCACGATACTCAAGCTTATTCATCAGTGCCTTCACAACAAGATCCTTAAGATCTTCTAGTTCAAATGGCTTTGTTAAATAATGAAATACACCCTTCTTAGTTGCAGCAATGGCCGTTTCAATAGAAGCGAAGCCTGTCATTGCAATTGATGCAAATGTCAGTCCTCTCTCCTTGAGAAGGTCTATCAGATATAAACCATCTGAAGAACTATCTTCAAAACTTATATCCGTAATCAAGCAGAAACGATTTACAGAGTTTGCTGTAATATGCTCTATTGCTGAATTTGGAGAGCTGAAGCTAAAGACTTCAAGATTGATTTTTTTACTAAGATATTTTGTAATCATCGCAGAGAGAGTTTGATCATCCTCTACGACAATAATGACCGGTTTTAGTGATTGGTCGATTTTTACTTCATTTGCTGACTCTTCGTTCGTGAATGTATCAGTCAAAAAATTAAAATCATTTTTCATGTGTTGTTGCCTCTCATCTTGAGCGGTTAAAAATTGTCCCAACAAAATGGTATCGAACAATCTGTAGACGTGTCAATTTTTTAACACCACAACATTTCTGCCACACAAAGGTTAAGTACTTAATTTTATTGATTTTTGTATCTAAAAGTTTCTTACAGTCCGTGAATAAGTTCTAAAAAGTAGTGAACTATTTTATCAGGACCTCCTGCCATCACCCAAAGAAAGAGAAAGAATGTTGAGATAGCTGAGAGCATAGCAAAGAATAGCGGCGGAATAGTATAGCCTCTTAGCCAGTAGTAATAGGCAAAACGGCCACCTATGATCATAATAGGTATCGACCAAAATGGTGTGTATCGTAATGTGAACATGAAGAATTCATTCATAGGATAAGTATAATCGCATTTGAAAAAAAAGAAAGGCTCCTTTCGGAGCCTTCTATACTATAAGCAAAGTGCTTTAAATTTTTCGACATAAGATAATTCTTCCCAAGGGACATCCTGCGGCAAAAGTGCCCCAAAGGGCAGTTTTGAAGCTGAGATGGATGTGACTCGAGAAAGCTAGCCTAGCGAAGCGATGGCGCGGCTTTCGGTTAAAGGCAAAGAGCTTTTAACTTCTCCACATAGCTTAATTCTTCCCAAGGAAAGAAACCATCTTTACTTCTACCAAAGTGCCCGTAAGCAGCAGTTGGAGAATAGATTGGTCTTAGAAGATCAAGTCTTTCGATAATCGCCGCTGGCTTCATATCAAAAATTTGATTAACAGCATTGTTGATCTTAGCAACATCAACTTTTTCTGTACCAAAAGTATCTACTAGAAGTGACATTGGCTCAGCTACACCAATTGCATATGCAACTTGTACTAGAGCTCTCTCAGCAAGACCTGCAGCAACGATATGCTTTGCAATTTGTCTTGTTGCGTATGCCGCTGAACGGTCAACTTTTGTTGGATCTTTACCAGAGAATGCTCCACCACCGTGTGCACCGTGACCACCGTATGTATCAACGATAATCTTTCTACCTGTTAGACCACAGTCACCCATTGGCCCACCAATAACAAATTTACCAGTTGGGTTGATGAAGTATTTTGTGTTGTTATCAACAAGTGATGCTGGAACAACTTTATTAACAACTTCTTCTCTAACTGCTTCTTGAACTTGTGCAAGAGTCATTTTGTCAGAGTGTTGAGTTGAAACAACAATTGCATCAATACGAGAAAGTTTTCCATCTTCATACTGAGCAGAAACTTGTGTCTTACCGTCAGCTCTTAGTTCACCAAGAGTACCATCTTTTCTAACTTCAGAAAGTCTCTGAGCAAGTTTGTGAGATAGATCAATAGTCATTGGCATGAAGTTATCTGTTTCATCACATGCGTAACCAAACATTAGACCTTGGTCACCTGCACCAAGCTCAGTATAAGTTCCTTCACCTTCGTTTACACCTTGAGCGATATCTGGTGACTGCTTATCAAGAGCAACCATTACACCACAAGTGTTAGCGTCAAAACCTTTATCTGAGTGATCATAACCAATCTCTCTAATTTTATTTCTTACTGTTTCTTGAAAGTCTACATTTGCTTTAGAAGTAATTTCTCCAGCAAGTACGACTAGTCCAGTTGTAACCATAGTCTCACATGCAACACGTGATTTTGGATCTTGTTCTAACATTGCGTCTAGAACAGCATCACTAACTTGGTCAGCAATTTTGTCAGGGTGCCCTTCTGTTACTGATTCAGAAGTAAATGTAAAATCCTTTAGCATCCTCATCTCCTAGCTATAAATAATTAATACACTAATAATTAATTGAATATACTGCTAGAGAGCCGTTTTAACAAGCTTTTTGACAACTATTTTCAAGTAGTTAGACTCAATAAAAAACTAGTAGTCGCTCTTTTTGACGAAGTATTTGAAATAATGTGGATTTCGATACTTATAAAACTTATCTTGCTTCACAGAGTGTACATAAACTTTATTTTTATACTTATACACATCATAGCTATCACCTTCGACATCTTTAAATTCATAAAGAAAATCGAGGTTCTTTCGTTTTAATAAAGTATTTAAACGTTTTGTGTCGTGAATTAGAGGCCCTGTTCTCTCTGGCATACTCTCATACTCATCCCAAAGGCTCGACATATCAATACGACCAAGCATTGAAGCACGAGAAAAATAACGAGTTGCTTTAAAGTCTTCGTCTGGCCTTCTTAATTCTTCTAAAACCATCTTTAAGTTTTTGGCCCTTAACTTTCTAGCGGAACGTGATTGATCCGGACAAAAGATTCCTTTTGAAGCTGGAATAAAGAAGTAAGTAAACGAGAACTGTCCTCGTTTAAAAAGAACATTCAACCAAGGATATTGTTTTGTTTTAGAAACTCCATTTTCTATAAGTGCATCGAAAAATGGTTCATTAGGTTCAATCGTATTATATTCTGGGTTATCCACTCGATTGATAACGACTTTGGCAACGTCACGTCTTTCACTTCCGTAACTATCATCAAGGCGGCCGACTTCATGAATAAGAATTGTTTCAAGTGCATATAGCTTTCGATAAATTTCTTTTTGCTTTTTCCAAAATTTGTAAACAAGAGCAGACTTGTCATAAACATAGTGACTAAGCGCATATCGGGCCTTGCTCTTATCTTCAAAAATCTTCTTTAAAATATCACTCTTGGTTTTACTCTTCTTAAGAAGATCAACGTAATAATTTTCACGCTCAATAATCTTCTTCTCCCAATACTTTATACGCTTGTATGTTTTCTTATGACCACGACGTAAGACACGATCAAGTCGATCGATAAGATCTGAAATATCATAACGTAAGTCTTCAGTAAGAAACGGCTCATCAAAGCCAATAATACGTAAATAAACACTATCAATTAATGAGCGAAGAGAAAGGTCAGAGCGTCCTCTTTTGGAATCAACACTTCCATCTTCTACAATTTTTCTTAGTAAGTAAGTTGAATTAGATTTAGCTTTTCCTTCCGGTGTTTCAATATCTTTATATTTATCGTATTCAGATCTCAAGTGAAGATGATCCACTGGAAACTTAAATGACTGGAAGAAGTATAGACTTCCAAGATATCTTTCAAAGTCTTTTAGAAACTTTTTTATCTCTACTTTTGACTTGATCGCTAATGTAGACTTTTCATCTAAAGTCTTTGCATAGCGATAGTGATAGTTGTGTTGCATCGCTTTTTCAAATTGAGATTTAATTTCTCTATTTCTTGCCAAGACTTTTCTAAATGAGCGCATTTTAGATAATCTTTTTTTGATATTAGCAATCCACTCTCTTTTTTTCTTCATTAGAGGCAGGTGCTCACTAATGGCATCATCATCTAATTGGCCATCTAACTTGAAAGGAATAAAGATTCCATCGCCCAGAAAGTCTTTATAGAGTTTTTTCGATTTATTATAGACTTGCATATTACAAGTTGCTTTGTATTGTGCTCTATGAAGACTAAGATAATTTTTAATTACCTCTGAATCACTTGGTCCCTTAGCAAAGATCGTGCTGACTAAGAATAGGATCGAAATGGAATACTTATAAAGTTTTAACAAACTCGCTACTCCATAATCCAAGACATGAGCTATTACTCATAACAAGCTGGATACTATCTTTATTAGAATTCTCTTTAATTAATGAAATCAGCATATCTAATTCAGTTACAATTGATGTTTTTACACCGATACCATCGAGATCTGCTTTAAGTTTTTCAACATCAAGATCCCCCTGTCCCTTGGCCGTAGTAGGTCTCATTGGTTTTATGATAGTTGCGCTTGCAACATCCTTAAGAGAGTCAACAAAACGCTCTTGAAAAAGATCACTTCTTGCTGTCGCAGAGCCCGGTTCAAGATATGCGTGAATCTTCTTACCTGGATACTTAAAAGAGATCGCACTTACAGTTTCTGTAACGGCAGTTGGGTGGTGGGCAAAGTCATCAATGATAGGAGATTCATTAAACTCACCTTTCACTTCTTGTCTTCTTTGCACCATTTTCAAATCAAGAATTCCTTCTTGTATTTCATCAACTGTTTTCCCAGCTTTTAATGCAACGATGATAATAGATGTTAGATTTAAAATATTATGCATTCCCATAAGATTGGTCTTAAAGGTATGCTCCCCTTGAGAGCATTTCATGCTAAAAGTAGATAATCCATTTTCAACATTGATAATTTTTACGTTCTCACGACTATATTCTGACCACGACTTATCGGCCGTTTTAAGATCTTTAATACTTTCCCACTCTGAACAAGCGATCACTTCATCTACTTCAGGTAAGATCGCCTTAAATTCATCTTTAATATCTTCAATTGATTCAAAGATATCAGCATGATCAAATTCAAGAGATGTAATAATTAATGTATTAATAAAGTATGAACGAAACTTAGAATACTTTTCAAAATATGCTGAGTCATACTCATCAGACTCGATAAAGAAATACTCTCCTTCACCAGTTCTTGCAGGTGGCCTCTCATCCATTACCCCACCAATTAAATAACCGGGATTCATTCCAAGCTTTTCAAATAATTGAACTCCAAAATAAGTTGTTGTTGTCTTTCCATGTGTTCCAGACACACCAACAACTTTCTTATTTTTTAAAACGAAAGCACCAATAGCAGCCGGAAACGAACAGAATGGAATACCAAGTTCTTCAAGCATGCGAGCATCATCAGATTGTCTTGCTACAACATTACCTACTACAATCAGGTCATAACCTTTAATAATGTCTTTTAAGTTTTCATCTTCGAGATTAAAAATATCGATTCCAGAAGACTCTAGATAGGTACTCATTGGAGGATAGAACATACGATCGGCGCCGGCCACTTCAAGGCCAGACTCTTTTAATAGACAAGCTGCTGCTCCCATACCTGTCCCACATATGCGATAGAAGAAAACCTTCTTCACATTTGTAACATCCTGTAATTTCGTAATATCCATATAATTAGCTAAATTCATTAAAATCTCCAAGTGGCTAATATTGTATCTCTTTATAGAAAAAAAATTAAGGCAAATAATATTCCTGACGAAAAGAGATAAGTATTACATTGAGGGAATTGATGAAGATGAATTTTTATAAAATGAACTTACTTTACCTAATACTATTATTTGGTTGTACAAGTATTAATTTTACTCAGACAACACTTAAGAGAAACCCATCTTCAATCACAGGAATTGAAAAAGAGTCTTGTCTACGTGCACTTTCAAGCTTCCTTGATGTGAATTCAAATAGTGTCGAAGTTGAAACCTTAGAAAATGCGTTAAATTATAAATACACTGGCAAAGACCTTTCTGCCATGAAACTAGGGATAGAGTCCACATACTTTGTTGATTATGAACATACAGCTCTACATTTAAATAAAATATACAATGGTGATACTACCTTAAGAAATAGTGATCATCCTTATCAGTATAATGGTGAAAAGAAATTACTACGTGCTGCTATTGGTGGAAAACAAAATCGAAAGAGCTGGAGTGAGCCTGCTATCCATAACTACATGGAAACAAGAAGTTATCTCATGGAAGAAAAGCCAGACTTTAACTTCGATGAATACCTAAGAGCACATGCCAGCATGATGAAGGATGGAATAGAAAGTGTTAGAGAGGATCAATTAGGTAGTGTTCGTAAAGAGTATTGGTATGGGAATGAAATGGGTTCAGGAATATCAGAAAAGGCCCTTAAGAATATTGAATATAATCCTTATCTAACTTTTGAAAAGGCTCCAGCAGAGGGCATGGGCTATATGGCCGAAGAAGGGAAAGTTAGAGGAAAGATCCATTACCCTCAGGTCGAAAAGCTAAGTGATACAGCGAAAGAAAGGCTTGAAGACTTTGCACCTGAAACGGCAGCTAAAGTAAAGAAAATACAGGAAAGAAATGTTAAGGCCACTCCTGAACTAATTGAAGAAGTTGTTAGAAAGCTTTCAGAAGAAAGATTTGATTTTTTTGCAAAAGAAAGAGAAAAGATTGGAGCAATCGATACAATTGAAAAAGCTGAAGAATATATTGAATTGGTTGCACAATTACAAAGAGATATTGTCTCAATCCATCCAACTCCAAATGGAAATGGAAGAACCTCAAGAGTCTTTGCTCTTAATTATGCTCTAATGAAAGAAGGTCTACCTCCAGCAAGATTAGCTTTCCCAAGTAATGACTTATACATGTCAGACGAAGAATGGGCACAACAAGTAAAAGAAGGAATTCTAAACACAATTAGACTTTATAAAGATTTAAATTATAGAGTGAGTTCAGGTATTCCATTAGAGGGATCTCCTCAACTCGCTTTCCCAAGTGCACCGAAGTTTACAGATATTGATTATAAGAAATATTCTTCACCAGATAAAATTGAAGACTATACAAATGCTGCTGTCGATATCGGTCAATATGCACAATACCTAGAACAAGCAAAAGCCTTAAATGGAAATACACGAATTACGAAAGAGCAACTTGCAAAGATCAATAAAGACTTTGAAGAGTTCTTTAAAAAGAATAATATCTTTTATCGCCATAAGAAAGAAGGTGATCAACTTGTAAGTCTAAATTTTGCAGACACAGACTTTAGAACATCTTTTGGTAGTCGCTCATATCGTTCAAAAGAAACATATGATTATAAAATGGACCGATGGTACTCTGAAGATATTGTTTGGCGTGGACTCTCAAGAAAAAACCAAGAGATTCAAGAGGAAGAGATAATCGGAATGTTTGAATCATTCCATACACAAATTCTTTCAAATAACGTTGTAAGAAAAGTTAATGGAAATTCAAGTCAACAACAAATCCGTGATGCTATTTTTACTGATTTTAAACAATACAATGATGATTTATATTCGCAAAATGGAAAGTTAGTTCAAATGGCAAAGGATCATTCTGAAACTGGTCCTCTGTATGGGCAAAGCTATGGATACTCAACATCAAAGAACCGAACAGTCGGAAAAGCTTTTGCGATGGGTGCAATGGTAATTGCAGAATATGGACAACACCACGAACTTCAGCACCTATTGAAATCTAGAGTCCTTATCGGAATGCGAAGAGCAAAGAAAGATGTCGATTTAGGTAGACTTAAACAAGTACGAAATGACTTTTCTTATATGTATGGACGTCAACAAGAAGTTATGGGAATCGGTGGAGCCGATCCTGATTCAGTAATGACAGTTCAATTAATTGATGAAGAAGGAAAAACAATCAAGACATACGTACGTGATGTTAATGATCCAAAACGAATACTCTTACTAGATGGAGATGTTGAAGACTTCTATAATATAGATGAATCTAAGATTGAAAAGGTTATTGAATTAACGAGTGATGATCCAAACATACAGTTAATTTCAATGTTTATAGACCTAGAATTCCATGCTACGGCGTAATGCATTTAATTTCGCACGATCATTCCAATAACCGAGAACCTCATTGCACAGGAGAACAACTCCTGTGTTTGTTTCGGGAGTAATCCACATTGATGTTCCAGTAAATCCGAGATGCCCAAATGTATTAGTTGTTGCACCACTTCCAGCGAGCGTGTTTGAAGGATTTGAAACACTGTCCCAACCATTAATAAAGCGATGATCACTTTGTCTTTTCGTATTTTGAATTAATGAATAACTCTCTTGTGCCTTTAGTAATGTTCGACATACTCCATCGATTGTACCAAAGAGTCCTGCGTGAGAAACCTTCTCCCCAATAACATATGCATTGTCATCGTGTACTTCACCATCGATTAGCTGCCTTTGTCTTCGACCTGTGGGAGCACAAATTTCATCTTCGATATCAAGCCAGTGGACAATCTCCTCATCCCACATCGGTGAAACTAAGTCGTAGAGATTTTCTTTTTTTTCAATTTCTAACTGAAGCCTTAGAGCACCAAAGTCAGAATAGACGGTATCACTTTCTTTAATTGTGTAAGATGATACTTGCTTGCGCCAAGAATCACGTGAAAGCCTTCCCCATGCCTTTAGTCCACCACGATGATTGAGTAGGAGTTTCATGTCATCATTAAAGAGTTCTGGGCTTCTTAAATAAGAGAAGCCTAAAGTTAACGGCTTTGTAAGAGAAGCGAGATCAAAATAAACTTTTTGGCCTTTCAAAAAAGGGTTATCGTATAAAGAATAACTCTCATATGATTTCTTTTTAAAGTCTATATGAGCAAGAGCAAGGCAGTTAAAATTATAACTGCCAAACTCATTTGCTACATTATTTATGATCTCTTCTAAATTCATTATTTGTTGCGTATTACTGCTTGAGCTGCAGCTAAACGTGCAATAGGAACTCGGTATGGCGAACAAGAAACATAATCAAGACCAATTCTATGACAGAAATCGATTGATTTAGGCTCTCCACCATGTTCTCCGCAAATACCAACGTGAATTTCTTTATTGGCATTTCGTCCTTGTTCAGTTGCAAATTTAACAAGATAACCAACACCTTCTTGATCAAGTGAAACAAATGGATCACTTGGAAGAACTGATTTTGAAATATACTCAGTTAAGAAACGTCCAGCATCGTCACGAGATAATCCAAAAGTAGTTTGAGTTAAATCATTTGTTCCAAAAGAGAAGAAGTCAGCATGAGTTGCAATATCGGCCGCAGTAATGGCCGCACGAGGAAGTTCAATCATCGTACCAAGCTTATAATTAAACTCTTTATCACCTCTAACTTGTTCAATCGTTGCAACTAAGATCTCTCTAAGAATTGATAATTCTTTTGCTGTTGCGACAAGAGGAATCATTATTTCAGGTCTTACATCGACACCTTCATCAATTGATTCAAGTGCTGCTTGTGTAATGGCCGTTACCTGCATTGTATAGATCTCAGGATAAGTAATTCCTAAACGACACCCTCTATGCCCTAGCATTGGATTAAATTCGTGTAGTCTTTCACAACCCTCTTCAATCGTCTTTAATTCAACATCAATATACTCTGCCAATTCTTTTTTATCTTCTAACTCATGTGGAAGAAATTCGTGAAGAGGAGGATCTAGAAGTCGAATATTTACAGGTTTTCCATCAAGGGCCTTAAATATTCCTTTAAAGTCCTCTTTTTGATATGGAAGTAATTTCTTAAGTGCTTTTTCTCTATGAGAAGTTGAATCTGCAAAAATCATCTCACGAACGGCAAGAATTCTTTCTGGTTCAAAGAACATATGCTCAGTTCGACAAAGGCCAATTCCTTCAGCACCAAACTTAACAGCAGTCTCACTGTCTTCTGGATTATCAGCATTAGTTCGAACTCTTAAGGTTCTAATTTCATCGGCCCACGCCATAAACTTTGCAAAGTCTGCATTTATTTCAGCGTCAAGTGTTGGAACTTCACCTTCAATAACTTCACCAGTTCCACCATCAAGTGTTATGAAGTCACCTTCTACATATTTCTTATCACCAACAATCATGGTGCGATTCTTACTATCCACTAGAATTTCTGAACAACCAGCAACACAAGGTTTTCCCATCCCACGAGCGACAACGGCCGCGTGAGAAGTCATCCCTCCACGAGCAGTTAGAATTGCTTGAGCTGCGGCCATTCCCGCAATATCTTCTGGTGAAGTCTCTTGGCGAACAAGAATAACTTTTACACCATTTTCATGCATACTAGTTGCATCATCAGAATGGAAAACAATCTTTCCGGCACCAGCACCAGGAGATGCTGGAAGACCTTTAGCAATGATATTCTTCGTTGCATCTGGATCAAGTCTTGGGTGTAGAAGTTGATTAAGCGCTTCTGGATCGATTTGCATAAGTGCTTCTTCCTTCGTCACAATCCCTTCTTCCTCAAGATTTACAGCTATTTTAAGAGCTGCTGCTGCAGTTCTCTTACCATTACGAGTTTGTAGAAGATAAAGTTTATTAGCTTCAATCGTAAACTCGATATCCTGCATATCTTTATAATGCTTTTCAAGTTGCTGATAAAGATCTGTTAACTCGGCAAATGCCTTTGGCATATATTCTTCAAGTGTTTTTTCACTTCGATTAGAATCATTCTTTGAACATTCATTAATTGGAGCCGGCGTTCTAATTCCTGCAACAACATCTTCCCCTTGTGCATTAACAAGATATTCACCAAAGAACTTCTTTTCACCATTAGATGGGTCACGTGTGAAACAAACACCTGTTGCACAATCGTCTCCCATGTTTCCAAAGACCATGGCCTGAACATTAACAGCTGTTCCCCAGTCTCCTGGAATTCCATTTAACTGACGATACTTAATTGCGCGAGGGTTATCCCAAGATCCAAAGACTGCTTCAATAGCAAGCCAAAGTTGTTCCATTGGATCGGTTGGAAATTTCTTACCTGTTTCTTGAGCAATAATTTGTTTATAAACTTTAACAAGGTTTTTAAAATCTTTTGCATCAAGTTTTGTATCAGAGTCTACACCTTTTGCTTCTTTCAAATCTTCTAGAGTTGATTCCAAAAGAGAATGACTCATTCCCATAACAACGTTTGCATACATCTGTATAAAACGACGGTAAGAGTCCCAAGCAAATCTTTCGTTATCAGACTTCTTACTTAGGGCCTCGACTGTTTCATCATTTAATCCTAGATTTAAAACAGTATCCATCATTCCAGGCATTGATACTCTTGCCCCTGAACGTACAGAGAAAAGCAGAGGATTATCTCCACCTCCAAAAGTCTTACCTGTTGAAGACTCAACAAGCTTTAATGCTTCTTCTACTTGCTTTTTAATATCGTCATTAAACGACTTAGTTTTTTGATAATCGATACAGGCTTCTGTTGTAACAGTAAAACCTGGAGGGACCGGTAATCCAAGAGAAGACATCTCAGCTAGGTTGGCACCTTTACCACCTAGAAGGTTTTTCATGTCTTTGTTACCTTCAGTTTTTTCTTTTGAAAACGAGTAAACCCATTTACTCATAACTGCGCTCCTTGCTTAGTATAGAAAAAAGGCCACGATCAATGTGGCCTTTTACAAAAAATTAAATATAGATACGATCTCTTAAGTAGTTTTTAAGTTGATCAATCGCTACGCGCTCTTGATTCATTGTATCGCGGTCTCGAACTGTAACCGCATTATCTTCGAGAGAATCAAAATCAAAAGTTACACACATTGGTGTTCCAATTTCATCTTGGCGACGATAACGCTTACCGATTGAACCTGCGACATCATACTCTGCTTTAAATTCTTTTTGCAGGTCATGAAATAATGCAGTTGCTTGCTCGTTTAATTTCTTTGTCAGTGGAAGAATTGCTACTTTTATCGGTGCTAGAGATGGATGGAACTTCATTACCGTTCTTTCATTCTCTTTATCACCTTCATTTTCAATTCTGAATGCATCACAAAGAATTGCTAGTAGTGCACGATCACAACCAACAGAAGTTTCAAGTACATATGGAAGATATTTTTTATTTCCATCTTGAACATCAGTATATTTTAAATTCTTCCCAGAAAACTCTTCGTGCTTTCTTAGGTCAAAGTCAGTTCTTGAGTGGATACCTTCCATCTCATCCCAACCATGAGGGAATTTATATTCAATATCCTCAGCTGCATCTGCGTAGTGGGCAAGCTCATCACCAACGTGTGGATGCCATCTTAAGTTTTCAGGACGGATACCATTTGAAATATGCCAATTCCAACGAAGTTCTTTCCAGTCCTCCATCGCCTTCATTTGCTCACCTGGTTTTACAAAGTATTGCATTTCCATTTGTTCAAATTCACGAGTTCTAAAAATGAAATTTCCAGGAGTAATTTCATTTCTAAACGCTTTACCAATTTGAGCAATACCAAATGGAAGCTTCTTTCTCATTGTCGATTGAACATTTAGAAAGTTTACAAAAATTCCTTGAGCTGTTTCAGGTCTTAAGTAAACATCTGCTGATGAATCTTCAACAGGACCCATTTTAGTTTTAAACATTAGGTTAAAATCACGTGGTTCTGTGAATTCACCCTCAGCACCACAATTTTGACATGGAGCTGATGTATCGATTTTATCTTCGCGGAAGCGAGACTTACATGCCTTACAATCAACCATTGGATCATTGAAGCCATCAACGTGACCAGAAGCTTTCCATACCTGAGGGTGCATGAAGATCGAAGCATCAACACCAACGATATCTGAGCGGAAAGTCATTGCCTGCCACCACTTATTCTTTAAATTTCTCTTTAATTCAATTCCATATGGGCCATAATCCCAACAAGATGAAAGACCACCGTAGATCTCAGAACTTTGAAAAATAAACCCACGACGTTTAGCTAAACTAACAATCTGCTGCATGTCCTTAATATTGCTTTCTGACACATTGCCCCCTACTCTTAAATATAATTGGTGAAAGTATACCTTTTTGTACTCTAATCGGCTAATTATTTTGACCATAATTTTTTCCTAATTGCCTGATTTTCCTTGTATTTTCGACACTTCGTGCTACAACCCACAAATGAAGAAAACTGAGATTTTGGCCCCTGTGGGGAATATGCAAATGTGCCTTGCTGCCATCCATGGTGGCGCTGACGCAATTTATGTGGGAATGCCCGGATTTAATGCCCGCGGTAGAACACATGATCATTCTGTAAATGAGTTAAAAGAGATCATCGATATGTGCCACCTCTATGGTGTTAAGGTTCATGTGGCCTTTAACATACTCATTTTCGAAGAAGAGTTGCCGGCGGCAATTGCTAAACTCTCAGAAGTTGTTGCATTAGGACCTGACGCTCTTATCGTTCAAGATATCGGCCTAGCAAAGATTATTCGTGAGACATATCCTGATCAAGTCATTCACGGCTCAACTCAAATGACAGTAACAAAT
This sequence comes from Halobacteriovorax sp. BALOs_7, assembly GCF_003612895.1. Lineage (GTDB taxonomy): Bacteria > Bdellovibrionota > Bacteriovoracia > Bacteriovoracales > Bacteriovoracaceae > Halobacteriovorax_A > Halobacteriovorax_A vibrionivorans. The sequence continues at coordinate 2,687,315 of NZ_CP027772.1, forward strand.
CACGACCACATAACATTTCTTGATGACCTCAATATTGAAAGATTTGTACTAGGCCGTGAAAACTCAATTCCTGAAATTAAAGAAATAAGAAAAAATACAGATAAAGAATTAGAAGTCTTCACACACGGTGCTCTATGTGTCGCCTATTCAGGTCAATGCTTTACTTCTGAAAGTATTGGAGGACGTTCTGCCAATCGCGGACAATGCGCCCAAAGTTGCAGGTTTTCTTATGAAATGTTTGTGGACGGTGAAAAGAGAGATCTGACAAAAGACGGAAATAAAATGAGCTATCTTGTTTCTCCTCAAGACCTTTGTGGAATAGAGGAAGCAAATGAACTTCAAGATATTGGTGTCGATTCACTTAAAATTGAAGGCCGTCTTAAAGCACCATCATATGTTTCAACTGCTGCAAGTGCTTTTAAAGCGAAGCTAGAAGGAAAGCCTCTTTCTCAGGCAGACCTTGATAAAATGTCTCTAACATACTCTCGCGGCTTCTTTTCTGGCTGGCTCCACGGAGTTGATCACCAAAGATTAGTGAAAGGAAATTACGGAAATCACAGAGGGATTGAAATTGGTAAGGTAAAAAAAGTATCCAGGCCAACAATTGAAATTGATACAGACCGTAGCTTTGAAAATGGAATGGGTATTGTTGTTTGTGATGACAATAAAGAAATAGAAGTAGGCTCATCTATCTTTGATGTAAAAAGAAAAGGAAAAAGAGTTACTCTATCACTTGCACACGATATTAAGTGGCAACAGCTTCGCCCTGGAATGATGCTTTATCTAAATTCTGATCCAAACGTCATCAAAGAAAGTGAATCTCTTGTGACAGATATTAACAAGCAAAAACGAATCCCTGTCAAAATCGAGCTAAAAGCAATTGTTAGTGAAAAGCTTTCTTATAAAATTGATGATGGAAAGAATACTATTATCGTTGAAAGTGAAGATATCGTTGAAGAAGCTAGACGAGAAGCAGATATTGAAAAAGTTAAAAAAGATGCATCCGCTCTTTCTCGAACAATTTATTCAGTAGATGATTTCAAACTTACTCTAGGAGAGAAGTCTCCATTCATTCACTCAAAGACATTAAAGAAGCTAAGACAAGATGCCGTAGCTAGACTTAATGAAAAACGTCTTGAAGTAAAAATACCAAAAGCATTTGAATATCAGCTGACAAAAAAAGAAGTTAGTGAAATAGATATCACTCTTAATTTCCTACTTCGAGATATTGACCAAGTAAAAGAAGCCTTCGATATTTTAAAAGAATGTGAATATGATGCGCTTAATATCACATTAGATTTTGAATTTGGTAAAGACTACAAACCATCTCTTGAGCTTTTAAGAGGACTTAAGAATTGTCGTGTAGGAGTTGCAACTAATCGAATTCTTAAACCAAAAGAATACCATCATCTAAATGTCCTAACTCGACTTGCACCAGACTTTATTCTTTGTCGTAACCTAGGTTCATATCAATATCTACGCTCTAAATGTGACATCCCTTTAAAAGGAGATTTCTCATTAAATATTTCAAACTCTCAAACCGCCAATTATCTGCTTGATAAAGGTTTTGAGACACTGACTTCATCTTATGATCTCAATGCAAAACAACTTGAGAACCTTCTGGTCAACACTGACGCTGGGAAAATAGAAGTCAATATTCACCAATATATGCCAAGCTTTCATATGGAACACTGTGTATTTGCTGCATTCTTATCTGAAGGTTCTTCATTTAAAGATTGTGGAAAACCATGTGAAGAACACCATGTGGAATTAAAAGATCAATTTGGAAATATGCACTTTATTAAGGCCGATCAAGAATGTCGAAACACGATGTTCAATGCCGTTGCCCAAAGTTCAACAGACCTTGTGGATGAGTTAATGGCAAAGGGTGTCTCAAACTTTAGAATTGAACTATTAAATGAGCACGGTGAAACTCTAAAGACAAAACTTGAAAGCTACCTTAATTACTTCAATGGTAAAATCTCAACTGGTGAGTTAAAATCACTTCTAGGCACTCAAGAAAAGTACGGTATCGGTACTGGGATGCTTATGAAAGACGATACATACCAAGCGAGAAAGAATTAATGGCAAAAGCCGACAAATGGTTTGTTTATATTATTGAAACTGAAAATGGAAAGCTCTACACGGGAATTACAACTGATGTAGAGCGACGATTTGAAGAACACAAAAATGACCCTAAAGGTGCCAAGTTCACTAAGGCCAACCCTCCTAAAAAAATTCGTTTTACAGAAGAACATCCAGATCGCTCAAGTGCTAGTAAACGAGAAGCACAGATAAAAAAGCTCTCACGTCCTCAAAAGCTGATTTTAATCAATAATAAATAGTACACAAAAGCTCCTTGTTCTGTTGTGAAATCGGCTTAAATTTTATATAAGAACTTCATGAAAACACTAATTCTTCTACTGATCTCAAGCATGGCCTTTGGTGCACTCAGTGAAACACGCTATGATTTTTCATCACATAAAGAAAGAGCTATTTCCACATCTAAAGATAAGAAGAAAGTTCTTATTTTTCTTTCTCCAAGTTGCCCATGCTCACAAAAACAATTTGATTATATTAACTCACTCGCTAAGAAATTTGATAATGTCGAGTTTATCGGTTTCAGTTCTAATAAGCACATAAGTAAAGACTCCGCTTTAAAATATTTTGATCAATTTAAAATCAACTTCCCTATCTTTATTGATAAAGACTTAAAATATGCTAATAAGTTTTCAGCATTTAAGACACCACATGTTTTTCTAATCGATGAGAATGAAGAAGTGATGTACCAAGGTGCTGTGACAAATAAGAGAAGCCCAGAGCTTTCAACAAAGTTCTATTTGAATGATGTTCTAACTGCATTAAAAGAAAATAAAAAATTACCATATACACTTTCAAAAACACTTGGCTGCTATATCGCGAGGTAAAAATGTTTAAAACAATTATTGCACTACTGCTGACAACTTCAATCATTGCCTGCCCATATCAATTTAAATCACAAAATCTTTGTGTTGATATTGAGTGGACAAACGGGCCATTTGATGGAGCTCCTTCAAGTTTTGAAGCCGTAGTTTACGATAAAGATTCAGGAGAGAAAATAGCTCCTGAAAACTTAGAAGTCTATGTATGGATGATGATGGCTAACGGTCATCAACATGGTGGACCAGCAATTAACTGGGCCTTTGATGAAGATCAAGTAATTGATGGAACAGCAAAATTCTTTATGGGTCGTATGAAAGGGTACTGGCAAGTACGTTTTGAGCTTAATGAAGAAATCGTTGCTGTTGATGTGGAGCTTAAGAAGTAATGAGGTTTTTCTCATTAATCCTATTTTCACTTTTTGTCATAAGTTGTGGTGATTCACCATTCACTGGAAAGCTATCAGATCCATTTAGAGGTGATGATAGTATTACAACGGCCCTTCGCTTTGAAACAGAATCCCTAACGATTTCACGGGAGTGGAAAAAGGGGCCACTCCTGTATGATAGCTCAAAGATTACAATATCTTTAACTGACAGTGCTGGAAATTTCACAGACCCAATTGGTAATTTTAAGGCGTATCTATGGATGCCAAATATGGGACATGGATCTTATCCAATTTCAATAAATAAATTGGCAACAGGAATCTATGAACTAACAGACGTCTACTTCACAATGGGCGGTCTTTGGGACTTCCATTTACAATTAGAAGAAAACGGAAATATTTACGACTCAGTATCATGGCCACTTACACTTTAATCCTACTCTCACTTTTCTCATTCCAAACATATGCATCTTCTTGCTGTGGTGGAGGAGCAAATATTCCAAATATTATTCTTGGGGATCACCAGTGGGAAGCAAAGCTTGCTTATACAAATTCAACAATTACAAATGAAGCACTAGCAAGTGGTAAAATTGAATCTGTTAATTCTAAGAATGAAATTACAGAAACTATTTCTTTTAAAGGAAGTTACTTATTTGATAGCTACTATCAGATTGCGTTTGATTTACCTATAAAGAAGAGAACAGTTGAATCAACTTCAACAGAATCGAGTACTACTGAAGTGGTTGATCCCAGTATTCAGTTCACTTGGGAATTCTTACCAGAGTTTACCTACAACCCACTAAAACCCCGTGGTTTTATTTTCTTTAAGCAATTATTTCCAAATGGAAATTCAATTTATAATTATGAAGATCCTCTTCTATCAGACTCACTCAGCCGTGGAGTCTTTGAATCAACAATTGGTTTTGCCTTCTACAAATTAATTTATGATTTTGATTACTCGCTAACTCTTGAAGGACATTACGGATTTGAAAGAGAAATTGATGATAAAGAAGTGGCCCCTGGCTTTGGTTATTCAACCTCTTTTGGTCTTGGCCACTCTCCAAACTCAAAGCTTCGCTTAGGAACTTCACTTACCTATTGGCAAGATAGTGCTGTTTCTATTGATGGTATCGAAGGCGAAAATAAGTACTATCTCTCAACAAGCTTCAACCTATCCTATATGCTCACGAGAAGCTCTTTTGTCCTAAATTATTCAGATGAAACTCTTTTTGATGTAGCAAAGAATACAAATCTAGCGAAGTCATTCTCATTTACTTATAAAATATTCGAGGATTTATAAAAGAAGAGAAAGAGACTTATAATGTTCTCTTGTTGTGTGCTGGTGATAGCAAATATAATTCACTAATTTATTTAAAGTACTCTTAGAAATATTGAGCTTCTTTGGACAATCAAGATACTTACTTGAAGCGACTCTAAGCATCTCAGATCTTAACTCTCGACCTTCATCTGTACTGATAAGTCTTTGCTCTTCTGGACTTAAGTGGTCATAGTGAACAAAGCCACCTTGTTCAATAGATAAAGAGACATAATCGTCATCACTAATCTCGACTCCTGAAATAGCACAAGTCTCAGTACGAGGAAAAATCCCAAGTTCAACCATTGCTTTAACTAAGAATATAAATAACTCGAAATTAGGCTCATATGTTGGCTTTATAACTTCAGCATCAAGACGAAAGATCGCATTTGAAAGAAGTCTAAAGGTTCCTTCATGTGTGCGCTCTTGTAAGTCTAAGTCATCTTTTTGCGTGATTTGAGGAGCAAATGATTGTGTCAATTCACAATAGAAACACAGAAGATAAAAGGCCATTGGATTATGAGAAATATTCTTATGATACCACTTCTCCACATGCTCTTTAGAAGTCATGATTTCAAAACTATCTTTGATACGTCCAAAGCTCACCTTGAATAGGTAACCCACCTGTAAAACAGAAGATACCTTCCTCTTTCCTCCACCTTGTCCGCCATAGAACATCACAGAAATTTTATTTCCATTTCGAAGTAAGAGATTCCCTATCAAGTGTTTGTCTTGATATGGAATTTTATTTACAAGAATACCTTCTAATTCAACCATAGTAATACGTCCTTGGTCATTATAAAGAGATAATCACATATCTTGTAGTGAATTCTTGCAAACCAAGAGTTTCCGACTTCTTTTGTTCCAACGTATTGGAATTCTTCACCAAAACGTCCGCCTCTTCCTATCATTTGGAAATTTGTCGACTCATTTGGACAATAGCTTATATAAATATTTTCAATTCCTCTAAGGTTTACTCCATGACTTAAGGCACTTGTTGCTATAACGATTTGAGCGGGGGCCTCACACTCTCTGGCTATAAAGTCTTTGACTTCACCACCGACACAATAATCACAAGATAGACCTAAACGAGAAAAGAAACGATCCCACATAAAAACCTCTTTTCTTGTTGAGCAAAATAATATCGTTCTTCCCTGAGAGAAGAAAAGTTGTCGCCAGAGAAGCTTTAACAAGAGCAGGGGCCTTATTACGACATCCTTCTTCTTATACATATTCTTCTTTTGAAAGTTACCAATATTTAAAAGACAAAAGTGCTTAAAATTATTTTCAACATCCCTTTCAATGATACGATAAAGCTCATCTGTTATTGTCGCACTTAAGCCGATCACCTTGGTATTTGATGAAGATATTTTATATAAGAACTCAAGAAGCCTTGGACGAAATGTCTCCCCCCATTCATAGAAGAGATGAAATTCATCCAAGACAAAGAGCGAGTTTGACCTCAAAGCAAAGTCTAGATCATTCTTAGAAAAGGACTCCACAGTTGTAAGAAAGACCCCTTTATCAGAAATATTATTCACAACACAGTCTCTATCTTTTAAATCTTCCAGGATTGAACGTAAGGGAGAGACAATAATAATTCGATCAAAGTCCTCAACAAACTCCCAAATAAGCCTTGTTTTCCCCCACCCCATTGGTGCCATAAGTAGCGTGAATGAGTGCTCTCTATTGACGATCTGTGACAAAGTTGCTTTAAAACTCATACCCATTAGGTGCAAGTAGTGGTAAAAGATTGATAGCTATAACTAACTAAAATTAAAGAAAATGAATTCAATCATACTTAGAAAAGATCAAATTCAAGGTAAAAAAGCTGTTCTCACTTTTGAACAAAGTGAACATTTACGTAATGTGATCAAGGTTGAAATTGGCGACGAACTGAAAGGAACAATCCTTGAAGAAGGCCTAACAACTTTAAAGGTCTTTACCCTAGGTGAACAAATTGAAGTTATTGTAGGTGAAATCTTAGCAGGTAAACACTATCCAATAACTCTTTCAATAGCGGCAAGTCGACCTCCAACAATGAAGAAGTTATTTGAGCATTGTAGTGCAATGGGAACTAGCCGATTTAAAATACATAAGGCAATTCTAAGTGATAAGAGCTACTTAACGTCTAAAATATATGAACGTTTTGAGGAGCTGTCCCTTCTTGGCCTTAGTCAATCAGCTGTTTTTTATAAGTCACCTGAACTACATAAGACCTATCAATATGAACAAAGTCTTGCTCAAGATGAACAAAGAATTATTCTTTCACCATATGCACAAACAAAGCTAAAAGATGTTAAGATAGATATAGAGCGACCATTAACAATTGCCATCGGCCCTGAGCGCGGTTGGACAAACCAAGAGATTAAGGAATTTGTCGATCGTGGTTTCCAAGAAGTAAATATTGGGCCATCAATCATGCGAGTTGAAAATGCGGCAATTTCGATAATGGGATATTTAAATCAATTAATGGAATAGGATATAGTTATGATTAGAAAAATTGAAAAGCTATTTGATGAACAAGTGAGACCAGCTCTTGCCGCTCATGGCGGAGATATCGAGCTAGTTGATTACGACAATGATAAACTCTACGTCAAAATGACTGGTGGTTGCCAAGGATGCTCTGCTTCTCAAGCAACTCTTACAGATGGTGTTGCAAGATTAGTTAAGCAGCACTTTCCAGATATCGTTGATATTGTGGATGTCACTGATCACTCAAAGGGCGATAACCCATTTATGTAATAAAGAGGGCCACTTAATAGTGGCCCTTATTTTTTGTAAATTTCAATGTATTTAACTATGCGACTTTTGTATGCTCTTCAAGCTCAGCTTCTCTCATTCCATAGTCGTCTTGAGTATGAGAAATATGTTTTTGCATATTATCTTCAGCTTCCCAATAACTTAAACCTGAAAGAATAATATTTCCACTGGTGGCAAGTGCCATGACAACAGTCACAAGCGTAATTTCTAGTAATTCCATATTTGCCTCCTAAGCTTTATCTTAGACTCTTATCGGCAACTAATTATGAAAATCCACAAAATTATATTGTTTCTTGAATGATTTCAGTAAATTAGACTATAGAATTACTCTCGAACGAGTTTCTAATATCTTACTTTTTTTGAGTCTTTTAATAGACACTCCTTCAAGTTCTTTGAGATCAGAAAGTACTTCTCCCCAAGGATTAATAACCAAAGAATGGCCAAAAGTATGGATGCCAGGATTATTCTCTCCTGTTTGTGCACTTGCAACGACATAGCATTGCCCTTCAATAGCGCGGGCCCTTAAAAGCGTATGCCAATGGGCCATGCCAGTGGGAACTGTAAAAGCTGAAGCAAAGGTTATGAGATCGACTTTCTTATCATAATAATATTGAAGAAAACTTGGGTAGCGTAGGTCAAAGCAGATTGCAATTCCAATTTTCCAGCCAAGGACATCAATAATGAGAGGATCATTGCCTGCAATATAAATATCCCCTTCATTTATTTTCTTATGCTTTGTATTTCCTTGCTCATCTACTGTTGTGATGTCACAAGAAAATAAATGGCACTTGTCATAGCTACCAATAACATTGCCTTGAGGATCAAAGTTAATGGCCTTATTAAGAATACCTTTATCAGTTTTAAAAGCAACAGAGCCCCCAATAAGGAAGAGCCCAGAATCAATGGCCAATTGCTTGATGTTATCAAAGTGTTCATTGTTCCACTCCACAAGATAAGGGCTTGGCGCTCGACCATTGGAGATCGAGTAAAAACACTCAGGCAAGAAGGCCACTTGGGCCCCCTCTTCTTTTGCTTGAGTTAAGTATGTTTTAATTTTTTTTAGATTTGATTTGTAATCAAGAGTTGAAGATACTTGAATATTGGCAACGACCAATTCATTCATTATATTTTCTTTCCTATTGCATAGTAAGTGAAACCTTCATCTAAAACTTTCTGCGTTTTAAAAAGGTTTCTAGCATCAAAGATCACTTTTTCATTTAAGCGGGCCGAGATTTCTGAAAAGTCAGGAGTTGAGAATTCTCTCCACTCTGTCACTGTAACCATTGCATCACAACCACTTAGACAGTCATACTTATTAGACACTTCTTCAATTGATTTATGATACTTTTCACCAACGGCCTTCATAAAATTTGGTCCACCTTCTGGATCAAAGAAGCGAACCTTTGCACCAGCATCGATTAGATCTTGAGCCATATAAATTGCTGGCGACTCTCTTACATCATCGGTATTTGCTTTAAATGCAACTCCCCAAAAAGCAAAAGTCTTTCCACTTAAGTCACTACCGTAATGTTTTTTTATCTTTGTTGCCATGTATAGTTTTTGCTCATCATTAACATCTTCAGTTGACTCAACAACTCTAAGTGTATGGCCATGTTCTTTTGCTGTATAAATTAAAGCTTTAACATCTTTTGGAAAACATGATCCTCCATAACCAGGTCCTGGATAAAGAAAGTGAGAACCAATTCTTCTATCACTTGAGATACCTTGTCGAACTTCATTGATATCCGCTCCAAGAGTGTCACAAAGTCTTGCAATATCATTTATAAAAGAAATCTTAGTTGCTAAGAAACAGTTGGCCGCATACTTTGTCATCTCTGCCGAAAGATTTGACATCATATAGATAGGGTTCCCCTGCTTAACTAAAGGCTCGTAAAGTTCTTCCATAGCATTTGCAGCTTCAGGATCATTATGACCGATAACAACACGATCAGGTCTCATGAAGTCTTCAATAGCTGAGCCCTCTTTTAAGAATTCAGGATTGTTAACAATGTGAAATTTCTTGTTTGTATTTTTAGCAACAATCTCTTTAACTTTTTCACAAGTTCCAATTGGAACAGTTGATTTAATAACAATGATTGCATCATCACTAATATTTTTTGCAACATCTTCAGCTGCTTGAAATAAATATGAAAGGTTTGCACTGCCATCATCTCCAGAAGGAGTTCCCACAGCTAAGAAAATAGACTTTGAATCTTTTACTGACTCAAGTCCTGTTGAAAACGTTAATCTTTCTGCCTTAATATTTCTTTCTAAGAGATCATTTAGACCTGGCTCAAAAATAGGTGATTCACCACGTCTCATCATGGCAACCTTACTTTCATCAATATCAACGCAAGTTACAGTGTGACCAATTTCAGCAAAACATGTTCCGCTAACGAGTCCAACGTAGCCTGTTCCAATAACTGTAATTTTCAAGTTTCTTCCTTTTTAAAAATTTATACTAGATTAGCACTATTTATGTTAACTTTTAAGCCTTAAGAGGGAAATTAAAGAATATGCTCAAGGCGTCATATAAGACAATTCTAAAAATCATTTTTGCTGTGGCCATTCTCTACTGGCTGGCCAAATCCGATAAGCTCGATCTTAGCTTAATTGGGCAGGTCCTTAAAAATGGGCCATGGGCGCTGATCGCATTCTCTCTTTTAATTCTAGGTTCATTCTTGGCCGCTTTTCGCTGGTCAATGCTACTGAAGACAAAGAGTGAAAAGATTCATATTAATAAGATCTATCCAATTAATTTAATTGGGCAATTTTTTTCAACTTTTCTCCCGGGTGTTGTTACAGGGGACTTTCTTAAGCTTCTCTATGTAAGAGACTGTGATCCACTTTTAAGGAAATCATTTCTTTTAAGCACTGCTTTAATTGATCGAATCATTGGACTTATTGGACTCATCATTGTTGCTGGACTATCTTCAATTTACTTTTATGGAGATCTCGTTAACCTTTCACCTAAGGTGAAACCTCTTATCTCATTTAATATTATGCTTCTTCTTGGAGCGAGTGTTTTTCTCATTATCTTATTTATGCCTAAGGCAATTAAGAAACATGTCATTGAATTACTTAAAATCTTACCTGTCATTGGAAATAAGCTTTCAGATATTACTGAAACATTCTGGCGTATTGGTGAAAATCGGCGCGTAATTATTAAGACCATAACTCTTTCCATTCTTATTCATATGATTGCGATCACAGCATTTTGGAGTCTCAGTCACTCTTTTCTAAATACGAATATCGGAATTAAACAACTTTTCAGTATTGTACCAATCGGACTTATTTCGATTGCAGTACCTGTATCACCTGCAGGTGCTGGAGTTGGACACTTAGTCTTTGAAGAATTATTCAAGGCATTTGGACAAGAAAAAGGCGCCTCTTTTTTCAACCTATATTTCTTGGTCAATATCACAGTTAATCTTCTTGGTGTAATTCCCTATGTTCTTTGGAAAAAGAAGCATACTTTCAAAGAAGTTGAAGCACTAGAAGAAGCCTAACTCTATTTAAAAATAAAAATTTTCTTTGGGTCGATATGGCCATACTGACGCCACTTCGTTTTAAGGGCCTCAATTTTTAAAAGAAATTGCATATCTCTTTTTCGGTCATTGAGTTTTCTAACCTTCTTCGACTCTTTTACAAGTGGACCTCTGGCATCGTAAGGAAGAACAGAGATATCATCAAGTAACATTGTCTTGCCTTCATGAGTAATTGTTCTTGCAATGAAGAGATCATCCTTTACAAGCTGAAGAGTGAATTCATCTTTTGGGATATAGAATTTTGAATTATGAAGAATGTCTTTAAAGACATGTTTCTTAAAAAGATTTTGACCACGATACTCAAAGAGAGAATGATTAATTTCAAGCATCGCTTCTTTCTTAGAGTCATCAATCGAAATATCTGAAAGATAATTCTTAATTAAAGGACCAGCTGAATCTTGATCACGTTGAGTGATATACCAATAAACGAAACCGTTCATACGAGACTCATAGTCTTCGTCTTCTTCTGATAGCTTACCAGTTAACTTGAAATACTCTTCTTTTGCTGATTTTAACTTTTCGTAATAATCATTTGAAGAATATCTCTGAATAGCTTCATCTAATATATTTCTAAGCTCATCCATTTTTATTTTTTCCCACCAGCATCTTCATCAGTTGAAAGAACAGCAAGGAATGCTTCTTGAGGTACTTCAACAGAACCTACCATCTTCATTCTCTTTTTCCCTTCTTTCTGTTTTTCTAAAAGTTTTCTCTTTCTTGAAACGTCACCACCATAACATTTTGCAAGAACGTTCTTACGAAGAGCTTTAACCGTTTCACGAGCAACAATTTTAGCACCAATAGCTGCCTGTATGGCAATATCAAACTGCTGACGATCAATGATTTTTCTTAGACGCCCAACTAGATCACGTCCTTTGTAGTAAGCATTATCTTGGTGACAAATGATTGATAGTGCATCGACTTTCTCACCATTTAGAAGAACATCAACTTTTACAAGCTTAGAGGCAGCATAGTCCTTAAACTCGTAATCCATTGAAGCATAACCTTTTGTATAACTTTTTAGTTTATCGTAGAAGTCGTAAACCATCTCACTTAAAGGAAGATCATAAGTAACTTGAACTCTCTCTTCAGTGATATATTTCATATCAGTTTGAATTCCACGCTTCTCTTCACATAGACGAATAATTTTTCCAACAAACTCATTTGGTACGTGAATAGCGATTGAAACCATTGGCTCAGTAATTTCTTCAAAAGTTCCTGGCTCAGGCATTGTTGATGGGTTTTCAACGTCAATAATTTCACCATCAAGCATTTTTACTTTATAAGACACAGAAGGTGCAGTTGAAATTAGATTTAAACTAAACTCACGCTCTAATCTTTCTTGAATAATATTCATGTGAAGGAGGCCAAGGAATCCACAACGGAAACCAAAACCTAGGGCCTGAGAAGTTTCAGGCTCATATGTAAAAGATGAATCATTAAGGGCAAGCTTCTCAAGTGCATCTTTTAAAATTTCATAATCAGTTGAATCAACAGGGAAAATACCACAGAAAACCATTGGTTTTACTTCTTCGTATCCACCTAAACTTGGCGTATCTTTCGCTTTGGCATTAACAACAGTATCCCCAACCTTTACGTCACGGATGTTCTTAATACCACAGATAACCATACCTACTTCACCAGCACCAAGCTCTTTTACTTCAGTAAAAAATGGTGTGTTAACAGCAAGCTTTAAGACTTCATATTCTTGATCTGAATTTTTCAGATAAATTTTATCTTTCTTTGAAAGTTTTCCTTCAACAACTCTTAGCAAGAAGATAACTCCTTGATATGGATCAAACCATGAATCAAAGATCAGTCCTTGAAGTGGTGCATCTGGATTCCCTTTTGGAGAAGGGATTTTTGCAACAATTGACTCTAGTAAGTCCTCTACACCAAGTCCTGACTTAGCTGATACTTCATCAGCTTCTAAAGCTTCAATTCCAACAACGTCTTCAATCTCCTGCTTTACACGGTCAGCATCTGCGTGAGGAAGATCGATCTTATTAAGAACAGGCATGATCTCGAGATCATTTTCAATGGCCATATAAACATTTGCAAGTGTTTGTGCTTCTACACCTTGAGATGCATCCACGACAAGAAGTGCACCATCACATGATGCAAGTGAGCGCGATACTTCATAAGAGAAGTCAACGTGACCTGGAGTATCGATAATATTCAGATAGTAAGTTTGACCATCGCGAGCTACATAATTAAGACGAACCGTTTGGGCCTTAATTGTAATACCACGCTCTTTTTCAAGCTCCATATTATCAAGAATTCGATCTGACTTTTCTCTGTCAGTAATGGAACCTGTCTTTTCAATTAAACGATCCGCAAGGGTCGACTTCCCGTGGTCAATATGGGCAATAATAGAAAAGTTTCTAATAAATTTACTATCGATCATTGTAACTATAACTCCGCTAAATTCGTTGATCATAGCATAGATTTTTAAGGATAACTATTATATTAGAGGGGTTTTGGGCCCAAGCGTCATAAAATTTATGATGCCTGAACCTCTTTAGTCATAACCATAAGGTAATAATCTAGTGACGACTCGCGTCCACGAATAGGTATTACAGAAGCATAACCTTCGTAAACGTATTCAATAACTTCTTCGACTTCTTCACTTTGCTCAGCAGCATCTGCTTCATCACCTTCGATATCAACCTTTACTGAAATCTTATCACCAACTTCTTTATCTGATTTTTTAGTTTCATCACGTTTAGCAATCTTAATCTCTTGGTTTTCAATCTTCGATCGACGCTTAATGGCAAGTTCATAAGTTTCAATAATGCACTGTGGAATAATCGAATCAGTCATAACCTTACCAATCGTATCCTCAGACTGAACTTGTAAGAGTTGATAAATCTGATTATTCATATACATCAGCTCCCCTTTTGCATTTGCTAAGAGAACTGGCCTTTTAACCATATTGGCCAAAACATCAAACTTTCTATTTTCAACGACAATCTTATCTGCTCTTAATTCTTCAAACTTTTTGAATGAGTGAATCATTTTATTCATCTCTTGAGCAATCTCACCAATTTCATCGTCTTGAGAATAATAAATGGAAACATCAAAGTTACAATCCTGTAGCTCTCGAATTGCATCCTTAATTTTCTTAAACGGTAAGGCGATCTTTCCTGGGATGACCAGACCTAAAATAATTGTCCAAAGAAAAGCAATAATTAAAGTAATCATCATCTTACGCTTTGTCTCGTTGATGATACTTTTGATCTTCTCTTCTCTTTCTACATTTTGATAATACTGAATATCTTGAAACTCAGAAAATGCATCTAGAATTTTATCGGCCAGCTCCCCAATAGAAGTCATACCAATATTATTTCGATGAAATAATGAAGCTTTACTTAAGATAACCTTCAATGAGTCAGTATAAGATAACATCTGACCAATGATCTTCTTCACCTCTGGCTCATCGTAGTGAGCATCAAGTCTTTGCAGTTGCGAAGTAAATGATTCACAAAGGTTTAGAATTCTTTCCACCATCTCAGGTGTCGGTTTCTTCGTTAGAATTCTTCGTTGATTTTTTAATATTTGAACCGCAGAAATTCTAACCTCATCAGTAATAAGTGTTACTTTATTAGAGCGATCAGTAATTGATTCAATTTCTTTATTCAAATTATTTAAATGATAGAACACGATAAACGCAAGAAGTATGACCACTGCTGCGGCCAATGAGAAACTTGTTGCGACTCGGTTTCTTAATGATAAATTCAAAATTATTCCCCTTTATGCGTCTTCTAAATCCGCAAAAAGCTTATTAAAATTCTTCTCACTACCTACCAGAACAACGATGTCATCTGACTCGATAATATCCATCGGCATCGGACAATCGTTAATCTCCATACGATAAGCAGACTTACCGTCTTCAGTGATATATGGAACTTTCTTTTGAAGAGCGACAATATTGAGTGAGTAATTCTGACGAATCTTACTTTCAACAAGTGTCTTTCCTTCAAATTTCTTTCCTAACTTAAGTTCGACAATAGAATAACCAGCAGCAAAGTTATAACGTTGAAGAACGTGAGGTGCGATGATTTTTGAAGCGACAATCTCCCCCATCTCCTCTTCAACCTTAATAATTTCAGAGGCCCCAATTTCGTGCAAAACGTGCTCATGTAGTTTTGAAGTGGCACGAGCAATAACTCGACCAACACCCAGTTTACGAAGCATAGTTACGGCCATAATTGACATTTGAATATTATCCCCAATGGCAACTACCGCTGTATCAACATCGGAAATATTTACTGAACGTAGAGATCTTTCGTCTGTTACATCAAGTGAAACAGCGTGAGTTGTACGGTCTTTAATCTTATCAACTAATTCATCATTCTTATCAATTGCAATAACTTCTGCGCCTTTTTCAAAAAGACCAACAGCAGTTTTTGCTCCGAATGTTCCTAGCCCAATTACAGCTACTAGCATGTATATTCCTTTATTCTAATAAATTCTATTTTAACCAATCATTATTCTTCCGTCAGGATAGTCTAATTTACCTGAGTATTTCTGTCTTTCACCAATTGCTAAGATTAATGTTAATGGACCAATACGTCCAATTAGCATGAGAAATGAAATTGCCAACTTCCCTGCCATTGTTAAAAACGGTGTAACACCTAAAGTAAGCCCGACTGTCCCACCAGCACTTAGTACTTCAAAAAATAAAGGTAAGAAGTTTTGGTTTGGTTCAATTTTCATCATAATAAAGATGAAAGCTGTTGATACAACAATTGATATAAACATCAGGGCCGTTGCACGAACAACAACTGGACCAGCAATCTTACGATCAAACATCATAACGTTCTTATCACCTTTAAGTGTCGATATAATTGATTGAACAAGAATTGCAAGAGTTGTGGTCTTAACCCCACCAGCAGTTGAACCAGGCGATCCACCAATGAACATAAACATGGCCATCATATATATCGTATATGAATGTAAGTTTGTTAGTGGAATTGTATTAAATCCAGCAGTTCTTAATGTTACAGACTGGAAAGTTGCAATCTGTATTTTTTCCCAAAGATTGTAACCATCTAGTGCTCCAAGGAATTCTCCAAAGAAAATAAAGATAGCACCACCAACAGTTAAGGCAAAAGAAGTAATTAGAACAACTTTTGTGTGCATTCCAAGACGGACAATTGTCTTTTCTCGAGTCACAACTTGTTTAAGTTCCTTTAGTGCAATAAATCCAATCCCACCTAAGGTAATCAAGATTGAAATCGTCCCATGGATAAGAGGATTCGTTGCATAATTTTCTAATGAGTTATCAAAGAGAGCAAATCCAGCATTACAAAATGCCGAAATACTGTGGAAAAACCCATTATATAAAGCATCACCAAATTCAAATCCTTCAAATGTAAAACCTATCGTTAAAATGATGGCACCCCATAATTCGATAATGAATGTGTATTTAACAATACTAATAATCATGGCCACAAGTTCTTCTAAAGATGAAACATCTAAAAGGTCTTGCATGATGATACGATCCTTCATTTTTAAAGATCGCCCTAGCACGATGGCCATAGAAGAATATAAAGTCATGATGGATAGACCACCAATTTGAATGAGTCCTAGAATTATAAACTGCCCAAACATACTAAAGCTTGTTTTAGTACTAAGAGTGGCCAGCCCCGTAACACAAGTAGCTGAAGTTGCCGTAAATAGCGCATCGACAAAACTAATCGAATTACCATCAGCAGCGGCCATTGGAAGCATTAATAAGAATGTACCAACTAAGATAACTCCACCAAAGGTAAAGAGAACCCACTGGGCAGACGTTAGTTTTATCTTATTCTTTATTGCTTCAAAGCGATTAGCATAAATCCGAGGGGCCTGTTCTCCCCCATCATCATATAAAGATAAAATTGTTGATAGCAAGTGAGCACTTGCGAGTAAATATGTAAACTCAACATCTCCCCAGGTAATTAAACAGGGAATGAAAACTAAGAGGGAGAAGACGTAGCGCCTAAAGAAGTCCTCTCCGTTTTTTGATTCAATAATATTTTTTAAAACAGTAAGAGCAATAGCAATAGGAACAACCCAGACCATGAGGTCTAGAGTGTTAGTGATAAACTTTTGATTCCAAGTAGCCGGTATCTTCTTATTACTATATAAGGTGTATAAGAGGATAAAACTTCCATTAAAAAAAAGTTCAAACAAGAATGACAATTTTTGTAATAATGATGCCATATTATTTAATAATATTACTAATTTAGCTAAGTTGATACTTATAGCAGATTGAGACATATTTTCCTATGAAGAAAAGAACGAAACCCAACAAATCACTCAAGTTTCAAAAATTTGATGTGAATTTTAAAGTCGAACATATCGACTCTATTGGACAAGGTGTTTCAAAACTCGAAGACAAAATAACTTTTATTCAAAAATGCCTCCCCAATGAAGAGGGTGTCGCTGAAGTCTATAAAGCAAAAAAGAATATTCAATTTGCAAAGCTAAAGCATATTGATAAAGCTTCTCCAATTAGAGAAGAATCCAAGTGTCCCTATTTCAACGAATGTGGTGGATGTCACTTTCTACACACTAGTTACGACGATGAACTAGAATTTAAAAGACAAGCATTCCTGGATAATTTTTCACGTCAGTATAAGATTGATTTATCTCAATTACTCAAGGTACATAAGGCAAGTGAAAGGTATGAATATCGTAATCGTATTCAACTTCACTATAATAAGAAGACTAATTCGCTAGGTTTTTTCAATGAGGACAATACTAAAATCATCTCTATTGATAAATGTCTCATGGCCAATGAAAATGTAAACAATGCCCTATTCTCTCTTAAAGAAAATTGGCAAAAAGAAGCAAATAGACCCAAAGGGCATGTCGAAATTTTTGAAAGAGATGGTAAAGTCTTAAAAACATATGACTCAAGATATTCTGCTCAAGGATTCTTACAAGTTAATCCACCAATGAATCAGAGACTTCTCGAGCTTATTGAAGGGCACATGAGACAGTTTACAGACTCGAACTCAACAACTGTCGATCTATTTGGTGGAAATGGTAATTTAACAAAATCACTAAACCATAGAAGTATTGTTATTGATGCAACACCAGCTAAGTATATAAAGCTTCAAAACCAAAAGACTCAAGAATATCATGAAGTTGATATTTACAACTCATCAGCAATAGAACAGTTAAAGAAATTGAATGTTGAAGAGGTCGATCTCTTAGTAATAGACCCTCCCAGAAGTGGACTTAAGAATATCGATGAATACACTAAGTTATTTAAACCAAAATATATCATTTACGTAAGCTGTAACAATCAAACTCTTGCTCGAGATACTGCAAAAATTTTAGCAGAATATGATGTCCAAGAGGCCCATCTATTTGACTTTTTCCCCGGTACCCGACACTTTGAATCGGTTAATATTTTTAAACATAGGAAAGCTTTGTAAGTTCTTAGATTAACGTTGTAAAGAATCGTTAAAACAATTACAATTAAAGTAGTCTAACCACGATAACTATTAACATTTGGCGTATTTATGAGAAAAAGAAATTCCCTACTTTTCATTGTAATTAGTTTAGTTTTTCTGATGACTTCATGTTCATCAGGACAAAAAGATAATTCAGATAAAAAAGCAGAACTTTTTTATACTTATGGAACTCAAAAAATGATTGATCAGGAATACTCTCAAGCATTAGAAGCTTTAGAAAATGCCAATCAATTAAAACCAAATGATACCAAAACTCTTAACAACCTTGGACTAGCCTACTTCTTCAAAGATCGTCCAGAAAAGGCAAAGAGATTAATTCTTAAAGCAATTGAAATTGATCCAAAAAATTCTGATGCAAGAAATAATCTTGCTTCAATCTATTTCAAAGAAGGAAAGATTGATTTAGCTGAGAAACAATACAAGGAAGTTTTAAAAGATCTAGTCTATCGCTACACATACAGAGTTAAGTACAACCTTTCATTAATTGAACTTAAAAGAGGAAATAAGCAAAAGGCCAAGGACTACCTAAAAGAAGTTCTGGGCTACACACTAGACTATTGTCCTGCTCCTTATCAACTAGGTATTCTATTACATGAAGAAGGTAAGATTGCTGAAGCAATTAAAAACTTTAATATTGCTAAGACTGGAAAGTGTAAAGACCAACCAGCAGCATATTTTGAGTTAGGAAAGGTTTATCAAACATTAGGTGAAGAAGAGAAAGCAATTGCTGAATTTAATCACATTATTGAAGCATTCCCTCGCACACAATACGCCAAGAGAAGTTTAAAATTTAAAAATAAATTAATGAAAAAAATCTATTATTCAAAGAAAAATAAGAATAACAATCTTTAAAAAGGCGTTATATGGAACAGGATGTTGCAAAAGAAGCCCAGACAAATGAAGAGATGAATAGAGATACTTTAGGCTCTTATCTCAAAAAAGCCAGAGAAGAGAAGAAGCTAGGAATTGAAGCTGTCTCAAGTCATACACGTATTAATATCACAAACCTTTCTGCACTAGAAGCAGATGATGTTAATCGTCTACCAAATATTGCGTACGTACGTGGCTTTGTTAAAACTCTTTCTAAGACTTATGATATCGACGAAAATAAGGCCATTAATCTTCTTGAAGAATTATATGGCCAATCATCAAGTAGTAGTAAACAACAATTAGAAGCAGAAGACTTTCCTCAAGCACAAGTTGAAAGGAAACAAGACTTAAAACCAAAGAGTTTTGAGTTCTCTGACTCATTAAAATATAAAGTTATTAGTCTCGTTGGTTTAATTTCAATTGGTATTTTTATCTATATCAATATCAATAAGAGTAAAGAGGTCGATTCTCAAGATACTTCAAAAGAAGTTGTCCTTAAAACTAAGGCAATTGAAACAACACAAGAGCCGCCGGTAGAAGAAACTCCTCAAGAAGAAACTCAAGTTGCTCAAGAAGAGACTGCGGCAGTTGAAGCTAATGTTGAAGATAAAGAAGAAGTTGCTGCTGTTGAAACAAAGGTCCCAGAAGAAGAAAAAACGACTGAGAAAAAAGAAGAAGCGCCAAAAGAAATAAACTTCTACAACTTACCTTCTCCTCTTTTTGGATTTAAAGAAATTTCAGATGAAGAAAGAAATGAGTTAATTCCTGAAAACATAAGAAACTCTTACGAAGACGATATGCAAAATGTCTTTTTGAGATCAACTTCAGGTGATTCTTGGGTTGTTTACAAAAAAGATGATGAGCCTATAAAAGCATTTACACTTAAAGAAGGTAGATATGTTTTTATAAAAGGCCAACGCGTGATTGTTAGACTTGGGAATATCAATGCTATGCACGTATTTTATAATAATGATCTACTTGGTATGACATCTCGTTCAGGTGTAAAAAGTTTAGTTTTTCCTGTAGAAATTGCAAAAGAATATAAGCTACCACTATTCATATTTAATAAAGACGGATCATTTCAAACATCTAAAGAATATATTGAAGCTCAAAAGAAGTCTGAAGAGTAATCTTCAGGCTTTTTCATTAACTCTCCTAAGAATTCCAATCTAGTTTTTTATAAAATCTCATTCCTATAAATGCTGTAATAATGGCAGGGGTGAATAGAATAAATGGTATGGCCACATCTGATTTTTTGGCCAATGAAATACCTGAAAAATATAGGCCATAGTAAAAAATCGTAATAAATAAGGCCATAGCACTAGTATTCTTAGTTGCACCACGCCCTTTCTTAACTCCAAAGACGAAACCTAATAGAGCAAAGACCACACATTGAATCGGAACAGTGAAGCGTCCCCAGTATTCAATATAGCCCTTTCTTAAGTCACTTGAGAGATTATTACGAACTCTCTTATTCTCTGTCTTATTGCGCTTATTCTTTAGCTTACGAAGATGTCTTCTAAGTTCTGTTGAAGACATCATACTTGCTTTATTAACTGACTTAACCGAAAAGCTTGAAACAATTGGATATTCATATTTTTCAAATAGAATCTTTTCGACTTCATTACCATCTTTATCTAAGGTGACAATACTTCCATCATAGAAATCAAATTGAATATTCATCGATTGAGCAGC
The DNA here is from genome assembly GCF_003612895.1 of Halobacteriovorax sp. BALOs_7. Lineage (GTDB taxonomy): Bacteria > Bdellovibrionota > Bacteriovoracia > Bacteriovoracales > Bacteriovoracaceae > Halobacteriovorax_A > Halobacteriovorax_A vibrionivorans. Next base: position 2,708,282 of record NZ_CP027772.1, read on the forward strand.
ATCAGACTTTGGCTTATTTAAAATTCCCTTTTTTGCCATAATAAGCTTATCAACATCTTTATTAGAAGTGATTTTAAGAAAGACACCATCTAATATCTTCCCATCGTCTTGCACATCTTCAGCAAAGAGAATAACTCCTGGAATATCTGTAAAGAACTGCTCCTTCTTAATGTCTGTCAGAACACCCTTTGAGCCAAGTTGACGAAACTCATTTCTAAAGATCTTCTTAGAGGTCGGTACTAAATTCGTATTTAATACGACAACGGAACAAGCTATGAGAATAGAGATAATAAAATAAGGAAAGAATATTCGATGCTTATTTATTCCCATCGATCTTAATGCAACAATCTCACTATCTTCACTTAATTTATTGAGTGTGTAGATCATGGCAAATAGAATTGATAAAGGAGTGGCCATTGGAATAAAACTCATAGAGATGTGGCCCAAGATCTCCATAAACTGCATTATACTTACGCCTTTCTTAGTTACAACTCTCATAAATCTAAATAGTTGGGTTGTTAAAAGGAAGGCCACAAAGAATGTTAGACTCATTGCAAAAGGGACAATAAAGTTTGACGCAAGATATCTTTGAAATATCTTATTTGGAATTAGGTCTTTAATGCGAGCAAACTGATTCATGAACACCCTTGCCGACTATTGTCATTCTTTGTCTTTTTGTATACTTACTGTTAGTTTATACCCTCTTAATTCACTTTGAAACCCCTTTAAGGAGCAAATATGAAATTCACTTTGAATTTAAACACTAAAGAAGTTTCAAGTGCTGATTGTTATGTTATCGGTGCTTACTCAAAAACAGAAACTAAAGGTAAAAAAGATGTATCAACTGTTGTTCTAACAGGTTGGCCAAAAGAGCTAAAAGCGACTTTTGAATCAATGAATAGTTCAGCAGATTACACAGGATCAAAAGGTTCAACTTATTCATTCAACCATTATGGAAGTGATGTTCTAGTTATTGGCCTTGGTGACAAAACAAAAGTTACAACAGAAGACATTAGAAAAGAATTAGCAAAAGCATACAAAGCAGTTTCAAAATATAAGAAAGTAGCTGTTGCATTTGATACTTTCACTTTTAAATCTAAAAAAGAAGAATCTCTAGCAATTCTTGTTGAAGCATTTGAGATGACTGCTTATAAATTTGATAAGTATCTTTCAAAGTCAGAGTCTGCAAAATTAGAAGAAGTAATTCTTGATTCAGCAGATAAGGGAACAAAGAAAAAAGCTTTCCAAAAAGCAATCAAAGACGCTCAGCATGTAGCTGAATCAGTTAACGTTGCACGTGACTTTGTAAACGAGCCACCAAATGTTCTTCGCTCTACAGCATATGCAAAAATGGTTCAAAAAGATGTAAAAGATATCCCAGGTGTAAAATGTAAAATCATGGGTAGAAAAGAACTACAAAAAGAGAATATGAACTTATTCCTTTCTGTAAATGATGGTTCTGCTTACGATGCTCAACTTGTACACCTAACTTACACTCCATCAAAAACTACTAAAAACACGAAGCATATCGCTTTCGTTGGTAAAGGACTTGTTTTTGATACTGGTGGATATTCACTTAAGCCAGGTGGATCAATGATGAATATGAAGTTTGATATGGCCGGTTCTGCAACAGTATTTGCTGCATTCAGAGCTGCTGCACTTATGAAGCTTCCAGTAAAAATCACTTGTATCCTTGGTATGACTGATAATGCTGTAAACTCAAAAGCAACGATGCCAGATGCAATTGTAAAAGCAAGAAATGGTAAAACAGTTGAAATTTTAAATACAGATGCTGAAGGCCGTTTAGTTATGGCAGACTGTCTAGACTATGCATGTGACCTTAAGCCAGATGCACTAATTGATGCTGCAACTCTTACAGGTGCTTGTCTAGTTGCTCTAGGAACAGAAGTTTGTGGTCTTATGTCTAACGATGACAAATTAGCAAATAATCTTCTAAAAGCATCTAAGTCAGCTGATGAATATATGTGGCAACTTCCAATTATCCCAGAATGGCAAAAAGATATGAAAGGAACAATTTCAGATCTTAAAAATATTGGTGGATCACGTTTTGGTGGAACTGCAAAAGCAGCAGCTTTCCTTCAAGAGTTCATTAAGAACGATGTAGCTTGGGCACACCTTGATATCGCAGGTGTTGGTGATTCTCAATCTCACCTACCATACTGTCCATCTAAAGGTGCATCTGGTGTAATCGTAAGATCACTAGTTGAATTCCTAAAGCAGAACTAAGAATTTAAAGTGAGTAAAGACGCAATTTTTAATATTGTTCTATACGCGCCTGATATTCCCGGTAATACCGGGAGTATTGGGCGCACTTGTATTGCCCTTGGAGCAAGACTTGTTTTAATTAAGCCCTATGGCTTTGATCTATCTGAAAAAGCAGTTAGACGAGCTGGACTTGATTATTGGAAGCATGTTGATGTTGCTGAATATGAAAACTGGGATGAGTTCTACCAAAAAGAGTCCCCTAAAGATGAAGACCTCTTCTTCTATACAAAGACAGCAAAAGAAAATCACTTCTATGGACGTGGTTATACTAAAGGGTGTTATCTTGTTTTTGGTTCTGAAACAAAGGGATTACCAAAGCATATCTTTGAAACTTTTCCCAATCGCCTATTTTGTCTTCCAATGTTCTCAGAACATGTTAGATCGCTAAACCTTTCTAATGTTGCTACAGCAGTAGCTTATGAAGCATTAAGAAATATCTCTTATTAGAAAGCGTAACCTGCATCAACTGTAAATTTAAATAAGTCGATATCATTTGAATTTCCAGAGATGATGATGTCTCCACTAATCAACTTCTCAAATCCAAAAGTTACATCAAGGCCATCTTCACGATAGCCAAAATCAAAACTTAACAGCTGGCTTGATACCTCAGCATTATTTAATTCGATCTTTTGTATTCGAAAACCAGGTGTTAGATAAATGAATTTCGTTATTAAATATTCGAAGTCAAAAGAGAAATCATAGCGATTATAGTCTCCTCTTTCATAACCTCCATCACCATATTCATACTCCAAATCAGTATCAAATTCCATATTGTGAAAACGTCTTGTTCCACCAATAAAAACTTCCATACGATCACCACGAGAAAGTTCAAGGCTCTTAGTTTTAAAACTTATTCCAGCTTCAAAAGAGAGAACTTCATCTAAATAGCCTGTTCCAAACGTTATATCAGAATAATAACCATGTTGATCTGATCTAGGCTTAACGTATTTGTAAGCACCTGCAAAAACGATTCTTTCATAATTAAAAGTAGTGGATGCCTCAACTTCGTAACGATTAAAGTTTTTCTTATTACCTAGGTTTGAATCATTTTCTAAATTTCGATAGCCCAAACCAAAAGAGAACATATCAATAGGCCTAAAGCCTAAGAGCAATGTTGCCTCTCGACGATAGCCGACTTCAGTAAGTATAGGCTCCGTTTCTCCAAAGCTTGCATTTTCACTATATCCGAATTCAACAGAGAGCCACCTATTAGCGAAAGCTCCATTAATATCAAAGTCAGATGAGTCTAGATCATCAATTCCTTCAATTTCAGCATCATAACCAAATGTGGCCACATCAAGATATGAGCGTCTTTCGTTTGCCACCGCCATGGATGAAGAATTACGAGTTTTCATATCTTTTGAGACTTCTGGCATAATGCGATTAGCGAAAACACTTAATTGCGTAAGAACTAAAAAACTTAAAATCTTTTTACTCATAATCCTTCCTTAAGATATTAATTCCATCTTAAGGCATAAAAAAAGGGAGGCATAGCCTCCCCAATCTTAATTTTTATTATTTTATACTTGTTAAAATAAGTAGGCGATATTTAGACCAAGTCCTAAACCATCGTAATCAATATCATTCTTCTCACTTACAAAGATATAATCCACGGCCAAGGTAGCATCTAAATTATCTCTGCGATAACCAAAATCATTTCCAATTTTTACTAACGAAGTATCTTCTGAAGTACCTGGCGCGTTACTAGAATCATACGCTAGTCCAGGTGTTAAATAGAAGTTATTCGATACTAAGAATTCTGCTTCAATTTCAAACTCTAAAGAAGTGTAATTATTTCCATCTGTCGTATTACCATCATCTTTAAAATAATTTCCAAAACCAAACTTAAAGCTTCCATCTACTTCAACACTTCCAATTAACTTAGTCATATTACTAAAGATAGAGAAACGTTTACCTCTTGTAAGATCATCAGAGCCTTCAGTCATCAACTGGACTCCGGCTTCAACGATATCGTTCATTTCTTTTTGTCCCATACCTGCCGTAAGAATAAAATATCCACCATCTAAGTTTGTTTCATCAACTTCACGATATGCAATAGAGCCACCAAATACAACTCCATCAAATATAAGAGTTCCACCAGCTTCTACTTTCTTAGCATCAACGCCCAGTTCATATTCATCTTGCAGATATCCGAGTCCAAGAGTCATTTTATTACTTAAACGATAACCTAATAATAAAGATGAAAGATCACTACTTGATTGAGTAACTCCTAATTCGGACTTTGCAAACTGAGTTTCTAATTGAGCTGAGAAGTCACTTGTTGAAAAAGAACCAAAAACACCTGGCGTAGTTATATCGTAATCAGTACTACTTCCACCATCCTCTTTAAGGTCGCTATAATCATATGTTAATCCAGCAAAGCTTCGAGAATCTCTAGAGACGGCCAAGACTGATGAATTAAGAGTTTTTCCATCACGAGACATTTCAGGTAAGAAGAAATTCGCCTCTGTTTGAAGGGCCATTATTAATAGTGCACTTAGAATAAAAATATATTTCAAAATATCCCCCAAAAAAATAAGGGGAGACTTTTGTCTCCCCTATCTGTCTTCAATAATACATATTTTTTTACAATTAGAAAACGTAACCTACATTAATTCCCCAACCAAGGCCATCAACATCATCTCCGCCAATATCACCACTAAGAACATATTCTAATCCAAAGGTTGCATCGAGCCCTTGAGAATTTCTAAATCCAACAAAACCATTTAAACTAACAAGTTCTGTATCATCATCAGAATCAGGGTAGTCAACTGAAGTATAGTTAACACCTGGAGTAATATAAAATTCTTTGTTTAGAAGATATTCAGCATCAAATTCAATTTCAATACTGCTATAATCATTATCACCAGTTGCTTCATCTAAGTAATCACCAAAAGTATAATTAAATGATCCATCAAATTCCCAGGCGCCAGAAATTTTAGTGGCATTACCGAAGATACCAAGACGAGCACCAGTGTTTAAATCACCGCTTCCTTCCATTTGATAAGTAATACCTGTTTCCCAAGACATATCTTTTGTTGCCGAACCAAAAGCACCTGTTAAAAGAATAAAGTCACCTTCTGCTGAACCAAGCTCATATGTATGACGTGCGATCGTTCCACCAAGAACAGTTCCTTCAACAAGTAACGTTCCTCCAAAACTAATACCAGTGTCATCAACACCATTTAATAGCTCACTAGTTTCAAGCCCTACACCTAGTGTTAATCTTTCATTCACTTTAAATCCGGCTAGAATACTAATGTCTTTAAAATCTTCATCTGCTGATCCAACATCCCAGTTAGCGTTATCATAGCCAATTTCCATTGTGAATGATTCTGCTGAAAATCCACCATAGACAGATGTTGTAGTAATATCGATTTCATTATTAAAATCATCTTCAAGATTAACTGTAGACAACTGTCCCGCAATGAAATTACGAGAAGACTGAGATACTGCCATTAAAGATTCGTTTCTAGTTTTTCCATCTCTAGAAATTTCTGGCATTAAAATATTAGCGTAAGCTGATAGTGATAGTGCTGCAATTGCAGCAAGTTTGAAAAATTTCTTCAAAACTTTCTCCTTAAGTTAACTCAATTAAAATAATAGTTAAATTATACGTAAAGTTTTAAAGAAAACAAATGAATCAGAAAAAATAAGCAGCATTAATTTTCCACTGAATGCCATCACGCCTGTCGTTATCAGAAATTACATAATCCAGGCCTGCTGTTGCATCAATTTGGTTAGCTCTGTAACCGAAATCACCTGACACCCCTAAGTAGTCATCATCGTTATTTCCGACTTCCCTATAATTAAAGAAAACTCCTGGAGTAACATAGAACTCTTTTTGTACGAGTAATTCTACATCAAGATTAAGATCGATCTCTGTGAATTCATCTCTTGTTTTAAACTCAACATCCCCATCTAGCTCAACATCATTTACAATTCTAGTAGCTCCAGCAAATAGTCCGAGAAGATCATCCTCATTATCATTTAGATCATATCGAATCCCAGCTTCCCAACTTAAGATCTTTTCATCCTGTCCAAGTCCTGCTGTAAGTGTGTAGTTATCATCAGCATTATCTCTAATATTTGCAGTGATTGAACTGGCAATAATTAAGTTATTTGAAATAGTTGATAACCCAACTTCAATAGAAGGATCATCCACAAAGTCTGTTGCAGCGACACCAAAGGCCAACGCCATATTACTAGCAAATCGATAACCGGCTTTCACATCGTAGCGATCGTCATCTAATAAATCATCGTCAAAGCCTACATCTGCTTGAAAAGAAAATTGATCAACAAAGGCCCCTCCAAATAACTGAATATTCTCACCTTGATAATCACCATCATGAATTTCACCACCAACGAAATTCCTCTTTTCAAAAGCTACTGCAAGTGCCGATCGATTAAGAGTTTTCCCGTCACGAGAAATCTCAGGAACAATAGTATTTGCAAATGCTGATGTGTAGAACCATACGATCAATAGAGGCCATAATTTTTTCACTTTGTACTCCTTAGATGAAATATTTTCCATTATATACAAAGCATTCGGACTAAAAAGTTAAGATATTCTTTAGAGATATTATGAATACATACAAATAAAAAGGGAGACCTAAGTCTCCCTTTCCATATATTCAAAATTTAAAAGATTAAATTAGAATAGGTAAGCTACGTTAACTTTCCATGCCATTCTATCCATGTCTTCTTCTGAACCAGTGTTGTAGTTAGAAGCAAGGTCATAGTCGATACCAAATGTTGCATCTACCTTATTTGCTCTATATCCAAAGTCAGCTGATAATCCCATGATAGTATACTCATCTAAACCAGAAAGAGCTTTATAGCTAGCACCTTCAGCTGAAGTATAGTAAAGACCAGGTGTTACGTAGAACATATCTGTTACTAAGAATTCAGCATCAACATTGAAGTCAAGAACAGAGTAATCGGCAGGATTTGTTACTGTTGTATCACCAGTTGTATAAGATAAGTCAGCATCGATTTCGATGTTGTTCACAACCTTAGTCATACCAGCAAATAAACCAAATCTTGAGCCTCTATTTAAATCGTCTTCTTCTTCCATGTCATAAGTAAGACCTGCTTCCCATGACATATTGTTAGCATTTGAACCAACACCAACAGTAAGTGTATTATAAGAACCATCAGTAGTTCCGTTATCACGTGAGTTGATTGCAAATGAAGCACCTATCATTAGGTCTTTCATCATATAAGATCCAGCAAGTTCGATTTTAGAAGTGTCTGTGTCTGCGCCTGTTGTTGGCTCCTCAGTACCCATCTCATAACCTAGACCTAAAGCAAATTCCTTATTGATTCTATAACCAACCTTAACGTCATAGTTAGATACATCTGTTGCTGAATTAGCAGTATTCTCGTCTTCTTGCTCTGACATAGAAAGATCAGCTTCTACTGAAACCATCTTGTTAGACCAACCACCAAACACACTGAAACCAGAGTCTGTTAAGTCTTTAGCATTGGCTACATCTGGCTCAATTGTTTCGTTCATATACTCACCAGCAACAAATGTTCTCATCTCTTGAGTTACAGCGATAGCTGAAGAGTTTTTAGTTTTTCCATCACGTGAAGTTTCTGGAACGATTGTGTTTGCAAATGCTGCAGAAGAAAGAACTGCCATTGCGATAATACCTGTCATTTTTTTCAAAACTTACTCCTTGTTTTGTTTTTATTCTAACTAGTAATCTAGTTCGTTTGAAAAATTAATTTATTAAATTATACCGTTTTTGTTTTCCTGTGCAATTTTTTTTTAATTTTTTTATAAAGGCCGTGGTTTTTGCATCCACGGCCTTCTTAATCATTTGTTTAATTAGAAGTTATATTTAACTGCAAATCTTGTGTAAGCATTGTCACTCATTGAACCAACAAGTGTGTCTACATCAATCTTATTCCAAGTTAGAGTTGCACCTAAGTTAACAGTAGTTGTGTTTTCCATTGATACTTCACCATCGTTAGAGAAGTTACCAGCATATGCACCAATACCAGCGGCCTTAAGACCAGCAGAATCTGTTTCGAAAGTTGCACCAGGAGTTGCTGTTTGACCAAATAGTAGAAGTCCTAGATTTTTTGAATCAGCATTTCCGTAAACAGTTTGTGAAACAGAACCTCTAAGAACTAACCAGTCATTAGCTTTTGATTCAAAACCAATGATTAATGGAAGATTCATAGTAGAAAGCTCAGAAGTAGCTGCTGAGTATTCAACTTCAATATCAATTGCAGTTAGTTGAGTACGAACAAATACTTGAGTTGAATCAGTTGCTTGATAAGATCTACCAACACCAATGTCATATCTTGTAAATCCACCATCAACTTTTCCACCTGCAGAAAGTACAGCAGCATTTGCAGCGTTGTGTGTTTGTTCCCAATCAAATTTCTTAAATGAACCGTAGAACTTTAAGTTGTTATTAAGAGTATAAGAACCACCTAGTTGGAAACCAAGCTTCCCTTCAAATTTATTTCCTGTTCCTTTATTTTCTGATTCAGAAGCAAGAGAAATATTTGCGAATGCATCCCAATTATCTTTATTAACACCAAGCTTTACTGCAAGTGCTGTATCATCAAGATCTTCACCTTGGCTGTTCTTTCTTTCAGAACCAGCATAAATTAGTGAAGTACCCCAGTTAAGAGTTCCAGCTTTTCCACCAAAGAAAAAATCTACTTGGTTATCAGCTGTTGCAAGGTAATCTGCACCAGTATTTCCATCTGAAGCAACAATTCTTAGAAGAGAAGAAACATTTGATTCATTTCCTAAGAAGGCACCATAAGTAAAATTACCATGTGACTTTAAGAAACCACCTTGTGCTTTTGATTTTTCATCTGAATCTAAAGTAGCGTGCTCTGCAGCCTGTGCTGGAGATGTTGCTGTACCAGCAGCAGTATTAACTTCGTAGTAATTGAATCCTTCATCACCGAATTCATATACAACCATGTCACCATAGTTATTTACGTATGAAGCGTTAGTGAAAATGTAACGATCATCCATTGTGTAGTAGTTGTCTTCAACTTCGTCACCAAGAGCAAGTAGTCTTGCTTTAGTTGCGTAAGCGCTTGTACTTAAAAGTGCTAGCGTAGCTGCTCCTAAAAATACCTTTTTCATATTCCTCTCCTTGAGTGAGTAAAAAAAAATCCGTGTGTCGTCTTTATATGAAGAGACACTGATAAAAAATGTTAGTTATTAAATTTTCAAGGCAGTTGAGATGAATGTCAACACCCCGAAATTGCATAAGAATTAGCATTTACGGGGTGTTTATAGGTTTTTTTTATTTTATTTTTGATTGCACTGCAAGGCCTCTTGCAAGGAATTTTGACGACATCCAGGAATCTACGAATGTTTCATTTTTCACTGCAGACTGCCTAAGAGGTGCGTTAAAACTAAAGAAAATTAAATGATCTTCGTTTAAAGACTCTTGTGCGATCTTAGAATCGTCAATTTCTGGACTATAAGAATAATCTCTTAGGATGACGCGCTCTTTTGACTTATTTACATCAAAAGCGTCGAAATTTTTGGCCAAGTTTTTTTTCAGAAGATTGATTTTTTTAGAAATATCTTCTTCTGTACTCTCTTCTTTATCGATGAAAGTAACAAATTTAGCTGTTTGAGCATATCCTTCGCTTTCTGCTTCACCAATCTCACCAATGAAGTGTCCCCATTCATGTGTGAATGAAAGTGGAAAAAAGTATGTCTTTTCATCATCAGTAATCTTCTCTTCAAGATCAAGGTGAACATATAGAGAACAAGGTGTTTTAGTACTTTCGCAAAACTCGATAAACTCAGTAGAAAGAGTTTTCTTATCCTTAAACAAGTCTAAGAAGATGGCAGGAGACTCTCCCCAATAAAGGTTCTCACATTCAATAATTAAACCGTTCGTTAAGTACACTTTCCAATGGGCCTGATCGATTAACTCTTCAGGAGTTGTACGATAGATTTCTTTAATTCTTAAGCTATAACTATTTTCGCGAATACGCTCTAAAAGCCCTTCACTATTGAGTGATGGAAGAAGATCAGTTGGACCAACTTTAATATGTTCATCAATATAACTTTCTTCTCCCCATAAAAGAGGCATTGGCTTTGTACGTGAACCAAAATCATGAAACTTAGAGTCCTTATAAAAGCATGAGCTCAATGGATTAGCTTCTTCAATAATCCCAAGATCACGCAGGACTGAAATATTATTTTCTCCTCTTACAAGAGACGGTCCCATGACTTTAAAATTATCTTCAGTAACTTCTTCTTCAGTTAATAATTTCACTGAAGTTGAGTCCTTTTTATAGAGATGGTCAAAGAGATCCATTGCAAAAATATCATTACCAACAATGAGATTTTTAATGAATACCTTTTCTTCGTTTTTAACTTCGACTTTTTTAAGCTTTAAAATATCGCTATAGGCCATAGTTTGAATTTCCTCGTGTATACGTGTGTTGTGTTCGTGAGGAATACAATAGCTTATTTTTTTTAGAATTAAAATAGCGAAACCACGCATTAGAGCGTGGTTTCAATATGTTTTACTATTTTTTTCTTACATTTTTTGAAATTAGCGAATCACTAGGCGGTCACCTGCACGAATTTGTCTCTTCTTAATGATTTTTAGGTTAGAGACAATTAGTGTATCAAGGCTAACTCCCGTTTTACGAGAAACAGACCAGAGAGAATCTCCTCTTTTCACAGTGTAGAATTGTGATGGATTACTGATCTTTTTCCCTCGTCTCTTAGCGACACGGATACGGTTACGATATTTTCTTTTACGAATGACAGACTTACGAGGTTTATCATATAGGTCCGCATACATATTATCTTTCTTACTTTGCCCGATTCTAAATGGAAGAGTCACATAAGTTCCTCTTGGAACACGAGAGCGGTGAGACTTGTAATTATCATTTAGCCAAGTAAGAACCTTCTTATCTTTGATTTTAAACTTTCTTGCTACATCATCAAGACGAGTTTTACGACCTCTTACACGATACTTTTGAAAGACTTCTTGTGAAGCAATATACTCTTCTTTTTTAGCTGAACAACAATCTGCCCATGCATCTCTTTTTCCAACAGGAACTCGAAGCGTATATGTTTCATGCGTTGGTGGTGTAAACCATCTTTGAATTTCTGGATTTAAATAATGAAGATCATCAAATTCTACATTTAAGTCTTTTGCAATCTTAAATAAATCCGCTCCACCAGGAACTTGGATTTCTTGAAAATCAAGAGGCTCATGCCAATCAATTTCTTCAAAGCCAAATGACTTTAAGTTTTTACCGATAATGGCCAATGCCATAATTTTTGGAACATAATTCTTTGTCTCAGGCTTTAGGTATCGACCTCTTCTGATCTTCCAAAAGTTTTTTGTTCGATATCTTCTTATCGCTCTTCCCATCTTACCTTCACCTGCATTATAAGATGCAGCGGCAAGCTCCCAAGAACCAAATTGCTTATATAATTTTTTTAAGTATTTTGATGCTGCGATTGAAGACTTAATTGGGTCTCTTCTTTCATCAACATACCAATTTACTTCAAGGCCATAACGACGACCTGTATATGGCATGAACTGCCATGGGCCAACTGCTTTTGCCCAAGACTTTGCTTTTGTTTGAAATCCTGATTCGGCCATTGCTAAAAAGATTAAGTCCTGTGGAAGTCCATTGTCTTTTAGAACTTTAGAGAGGATCGGCGCATATCTTCCGGCCCTTCCTGAATATCTTTGAAAGAAGCCGCGCCCTCTTCCTGTGAAATATTTAATCCACTTCTTAACAGCGGCATTATAAACAACAGGAATATCAAAATAATTATTTTCAAGATTTAAGTGCTCAGCACCATATAAGAAATAAGTTTTGATTTCGTGATTTGCAGGGTGATCAATAACAGCAGAACCGACAATTTGATCACTAGAAAACTCTGCACCATGTTTTGCAGTTCGAGCAATGATCTTTTCTTCAGAGAAATCAGCACCATCGAGATTCTCATCTTCAGTACTAAATGACTCCGTAATCTCTTTTGGACTTGGAACGTCTTTTTCTGTACTGATGCACGAAAAAAGTAGTTGGCCTAGAACCAGTAACAACAATCCGTTTTTTCTCATTGATCTTCCTTATATGTGTTCAATTCTCTCTTTACGAAAAAGGGCCCCAAAAATGGGGCCCTAATATTTTTTCAAATTGTGGTGTCTGAGTCAACGAGGAAAAGATTTTTTCGAGTTAAGAGCTCTACTAAAATCAATAACTTATATTTTACCTATGAGTTTTTCCTAAGCATCGAGTCAACAACTACTGTCCCCATAGCATCCCCAAAAACGTTCACAGCTGTTCTGAACATGTCCAGTACTCTATCAACTGCTAAAATAAGCCCAATCCCCTCAATAGGCAGTCCTACGGCCGATAGAACGATCGACATCGTAATAAGCCCTGCGCCAGGAATCGCAGCTGCACCAATTGCGGCCAGAGATGCAGTCATAAAGATAATTATTTGATGAGTTATCCCTAATTCAATACCATAGGCCTGTGCAATGAAGATTGCCGCAACTGACTCATATAGCGCAGTTCCGTCCATATTTATTGTCGCTCCTAGTGGTAACACGAACTTAGCAGTGTCTTTATCGACCCCTAAGTTTTCCTCAACATTCATCATTGTAATCGGTAAAGTAGCCGCTGACGATGCAGTTGAGAAGGCCGTAACAATTGCTGGACCAATTCCCTTTAAGACTTCTAAAGGTGACATCTTTCCACGGATACTTCCGACAATAAGTAGAAAGATTCCATGGCATAGAAGACCTAGAATAACTGTAAGCATATACTTTGATAGTGAGACAATCGCACTTGTTCCAGACTTTGCAAGTACTCCAGTCATTAGAACAAAGATACCGTAAGGAGCTAATTTCATTACTCCCATTGTAAGTTTATTTGCAAGCTCTTCTAATGCACCTACAAATTTAACAAAAGGCTCACTCTTTTTAGGAATAAATAAAGCTGTCATTCCCATTAGGATTGAAAAGACAATTACTTGTAGAATATTACCTTCAGCAAATGCACCAAATGGATTTGTTGGAATTGCACCTAAGAGAACTTCTTTTATAGAAGCAAAAAGCGAAGCCCAACCTCCAGAATTTCCTGCAACCTTTGATTGCATCGCTTCTGATAATCCTTGAACACCTGCTGAGCCTAAATCTGCTCCGATTCCAGGGTTGATAATATTAACAAAAATGATCCCGAATAATACGGCGATACAAGTTGTGAAGAAATAATAAGCAACGGCCCTTACTCCCATTCTTCCAAGAGACTCCGGAGTCCCAAGGTGATACATGGCCATAAAGATAGAAGAGAAAACTAATGGGACAATTACCATTTTTAGTAGGCCAATAAAGGCATCACCAATTGGAGCAATATATTGAACATAAGCTCCTTTCCCAAAATAATGTAGCACTAGCCCTAAAACTAGACCTAAAACCATCGCAATACCGATCTTCTGCGCTTCCTTCTTTGCTGCTGGTTGCATTAAATTCCCCTTTTAAATATAAAAATCTAAATCGTTTAAAATAACGTATGTTCAAAAAAACTCTAAAAAAATTATTAACTAGTTCATATATTCTCTTATCATTTTGCATATTTATCAATACGGCAAAAGCTAAGGTTGAAGAACCAAATTATAATTTTACCTTTGATAAATTTAAGCCGTTTCATCCCGGACAAAAACTATCAGATATTGAAAAAGAATATAAGGCCATGAGACTTATCAATAATGGCGAAGTAGTAAAAATTTATGAAATACAAATTAGACATCAGAACTATTTCTTTCCAGTTTTTGTTCACATAAAAAACTCGGATAATACTGTCTTAGACTTCTATGCTCGACTACCAAATTACTTTCTTCACAATACTTTTCATCAGTCATTAATTAACCGTTATGGAAAGCAAGACCAATTCCTTAATCGCGATGGAACCTCTGTTTACATTTGGAAAGACGAGGAAAATAAAAGAGTAACCTATTCAGGAGCTTGTACCATAACATGCTTTCCAATCTATATTCATATGATTGGAAAAGATGAATCTGAAAATCCAAATAATTTTCTAACCCAATTACTTAAGGCTAATTCAACTCCTGGGAAAGATCCGAAATAGCAAATTTATAGCTGTGAAAATTCTTAGCTATAGTGGCCACTACTTGGCGAATTGCTAGCGGCATTCCATTGGCGCCAAAGTAAGATGAATGTATGGCCAAGAAGGCCTGTGCATCTTCAAATCTCATTCTAGCTGGTGATGATTTATGAAGAGGGTCAATTTTGATAAATACTTCAGAGTTTTTAAGACTTACGCCTTCTCTCTTAGAAAATAAGGTTCTGTTTCTTACATCAATAAATACAACTTCACCCTTTACTTCATTCATGCGTCCAAGAACGATTCCTTCCTTAAGTTTTCTTCCCCAGAACCCAGCAATCCCCATTGGGGCAAGGGCCCAAGATAAGTAGCGGTTAATTACGACTCGACACTCATATTCTTTATTTGTGTGACCAAATTCAGGGAATGTTCCCATTAGCCATTCATTTGATGCGAGTGAGAGAACAATCATCGCCATATTCTTATATCGATAAACATTATATCCAGGTTTTTGGACAATACTTTCCATTCCATACTTATCATCTTGGAAGTTTGAACGAATTTGCGAGGCAACCATTGGAGTGGCCTCATCTATCGTTAAGACCTTCGCCATTTGACTCGTTGCTATAATCTGCTGTGCAGACTCTCCTTCTTTCTCACTTAGTTCCGTAAAGTTCATTACCTGTAAGAAGCCTACAACCTCCGGATCAAACTCAGCGACCCTCAATCTGATATAAATAGGAAGCGATTGCTCCTTAGCAAATTGATAATACTTGTATTTTTCATTACTTACAGATTGCATCTGATACCTCCGTCATCCTAACTTTTCGGCTTTTGAAATATCTTTATGAGCAAATGACTCACTATGACAGGAGCTAGGCAAAAAATCCTCAAAAAGCTGCGTGTAATTGCGTCTAAATGCTTGACAACAGGCCCAATTTTTCATAAAAATCCTAGTTTCATAGAGTTAATATTTCAGTCCGAGGGAAGGAAGTGTTGGAGAAAACCTCTGGCCCCCAAAGATTGCCTTTTATAGGAGAATTTATGTACGGAGTAGTAGAAATTCAAGGTCACCAGTACAGAGTAGAAGCTGGTATGACTATTGACGTTCAGAAGTTAGATCAAGAAGCTGGATCAACTGTAGAATTTGATAAGGTTCTATTTGTTGGTGGTGAGAGTGCAAAAGTTGGTGCTCCAACTGTTGATGGTGCAAAAGTTGTTGCTGAAGTAGTTAGACATGATCGTTCAAGAAAAGTTATCGTTTTCAAAAGAAAGCCAGGTAAATACCAGAAGAAGAACGGACACAGACAACACTTTACAACTTTAAAAATCAAAGAAGTTAAAGCTTAATCAATTATTAATTTTAGGAGTTAAATATGGCACACAAAAAAGCCGGTGGTTCAACAAGTAACGGTCGTGATTCAAACCCGAATATGTACGGTGTTAAGAAATTTGGTGGTGAAGCTGTTGTTCCAGGAAACATCATTGTAAGACAAGCAGGATCTAAATTCCATGCTGGTAAAAACGTTAAAGTAGGAAAGGACTATACTCTTTTTGCAACAAAAGAAGGTAAAGTTCAATTCGGTTTCTACAACAAGAAGAAGCAAATTGTTTCTGTTGTTGAAGCATAAGAATTATTAAATCTTACACTATTAATTAGTTGTAAATATGAAAGGGAGCCTATACATAGTGCTCCCTTTTTTTATATAAACGCTCTATAAAGAGTGAGAAATTATGAAGTTTATTGACGAAGTAAAAATAACAGTAATCTCCGGAAACGGTGGTAATGGATGCGTAAGCTTCCGCCGTGAGAAGTATATCCCATTTGGAGGCCCAGATGGTGGTGACGGTGGAGATGGAGGAAGTGTCTTCTTCGAAGCAGATGAAGGGATGAATACTCTCGTCAACTTTCGTGGAAAGAAAACCTATCGTGCTGAACATGGTCAGCAGGGTGGAGGCCGCCAGATGTGTGGCCCTTTCGGAGACGACCTCACAATCAAAGTACCAGTTGGTACCATTGTTCGCTTACAAGAAAATGGTCAGGTCATTGCAGACTTAACTGATCACGGTATGCGAATCAAAGTAGCAGAAGGTGGCCGTGGTGGACTTGGTAACCTACACTTCAAAAGTGCAACAAACCAAGCTCCAAGAAAAGCAACAGCCGGAAAAGAAGGGCAAGAACTTGATGTTGAATTAGAACTTAGACTTCTAGCAGATATCGCATTGGTAGGTTTACCAAATGCTGGTAAATCAACATTAATATCTTCAATTTCAGCGGCAAAACCAAAAGTCGCCGACTACCCTTTTACGACTTTAGAGCCAAACCTAGGTGTTGTTACCCTAGGTGAAGAAGATTCTTTTGTTGTTGCTGATATCCCCGGCCTTATTGAAGATGCTTCTGAAGGAAAGGGACTTGGAATTAAATTCTTAAAACATATAGAAAGAACAAAATCACTTGTTCATCTTGTTGATGTTTCTTGGTGTCTCGATGAATACGAGGCCTTTGAGCAATATGTAATCATTCGCCAAGAACTTGGTAGATATAACGAAGACCTTTTAAATAAGAAAGAAATCGTTTGCTTAACAAAAATTGATGCAATGACAGATGAAGAGATCAAAAAGTTTCAAGTCTTTTTTGAAGAGCAAATTGATCGCAAGTGCTTACCTATTTCTTCTGTTTCAGGATTAAATATTGATATATTAAAATCACTAATGCTTAAAACGATAAAGGACGAATAAATGTCACAAAACGAGTTTATTAATAAAAATGTTGATGAAATTGCAGATAATAAGGAATTAGAATTTCCATTAAATATTGCAATGGCAAGTGCATGGATTCTAGGAAACTTCAAAGGTATTAACCTTAAAGTTCTTGATATGAGAAAGACAACATCTCTTGCTGATTACTTTGTTCTTGCTTCTGCAACGAACTCTGCAATGGCAAATGCGATGTCTGATGAGATTGGTAAGCAAATGAAGCGCAAGGGGCAAACAATTGTCTCTAAAGAAGGTCTTCACCAGTCAACAGATTGGATTCTTATCGATGCTGGAGATATCATTGTTCACATCTTTGATGAATCATCTCGTGAAGCTTACGATATCGACAATCTATGGTCTGTTCCTTCAGTTGATATTCCAAACGAATATTATTATTCAGATGAAGCTGAATCAACTTCAGGTGATGAAAAAGGTTATTTCTAAACCTTCAAGTTATGAAAGACTTTCATCTCATCGTCATTGGGAAGTTAAAGGATAAGAATCTCATCGCCCTTGAGAACGATTATCACAAACGAATTAACTTCCCAAAACTTCACATCCATGAATGCAAGGGCCACAAAGAAAATATTGATCTCGAATTAAAAGAACTCTTAAATAAAGTTGAGTCCATTAAGGCCAAACATGGAAAGCAGCATATTGTTGCACTTACTGAACATGGAAAAACCTTAACAAGTGATAAGCTTAGCCAATATGTTTATGAAACGATGGAAAATAAACAGTGTGGAATTTGTTTTCTAATTGGTGGAGCAGCTGGCTTTCCTAGAGAGTTTTTAAAAACTGTTGATTACCAACTATCACTCTCCCCTATGACTTTTCCACATAAGATTGCACGTCTAGTTTTTGTTGAGCAACTTTATCGTGCTCAAACAATTAAACAAGATCATCCTTATCATAAAAATTAAATCTTAGTTTGAAACACCAATTGCTTTTTTAATGCGACGTAGATTCTCTTGAGCAATAGGACGTATCTTAGCAGCACCATCAGCTAAAATTTTATCAATCTGAGATTTATCTGCCATTAATGCATCATACTTCTCACGCATTGGTTTTAGCTCACGATTAACAACCTCAAAGAGTTCAAGCTTGGCATAACCCCAGCCAATTCCTTCTTGGTATCTTTTTGCAAGTGCATCTTGCTCTTCTCTTGTTGCAAAGAACTTATAGATATCAAAAATTAGAGAATCATCTGGATTCTTAGGTGCCTCTGGAGGTGTCGAATCAGTAGTGATCTTATTAATCATTTTCTTAAGCTTCTTCTCTGGAATGAAACATGGAATATGATTATTATAAGACTTACTCATCTTACGTCCATCAAGGCCAGGTAGTAACTTATTCTCTTCTTTGCTAACAATTGCTTCAGGAAGAGTTAGAATATCACCATATTTATGATTAAAACTTGAAGCGATATCACGTGCGATTTCAATATGCTGAAGTTGATCTTCACCAACAGGAACATACTTAGTATTCATGAAAAGAATGTCAGCGGCCATTAATACAGGATAAGAAAATAGTCCCATATTAATTCCATAATCCTCATCGCGTTTTTCTTCTGCGTTCTTATCCTTCTTTGCCTTGTAAGCATGTGCTCGATTCATTAATCCTTTCGATGCAAAACAAGAGATAATCCAGTTGAGTTCAGTAATCTCTGGAATATCACTTTGCTTGTATAGAACGGCCTTTTCTGGATCAAGGCCAGCTGCTAACCAAGTAGCGGCAACTTCATAAATGTCATTTCGAAGCTGCTCACCATCGTGAACCGTAATAAGAGAATGATAGTCAGCAATAAAGAAGTATCCTTCCATATCAGAGTTTTTCACATTTTCTATTGCTGGTTTAATAGCACCAATGAAGTTACCTAGGTGTGGCATTCCCGTTGGCTTTACACCAGTCAAACAAATCTTCTCATTACTCATTCTCAAGCCTATTGATAAAAGTTCACAGTCATTTATAGCTAATTATTAGACAAAAAAAAAGGGCCTTAGGCCCTTTCTTATATTCAGAAATTTTTTATTCTTAATTATCGTATTTAACAACAGATGATGATTCCATCAATTCTGTTAATGCTTCAATAGCAAATTCTAAGGCCTGATCGCCATAAGGGATAGAAGAGTCTTGGTGACAAAAACGAGATTGCTTAACAAGTGAAGCACACAAGCGCATTGTTTCGGCCGTTCCATCAAAGAAGTCGGCTTCGTCTTCTGTTGTAATAATATGTGCCATTAGCATATTGATTGTTTTGATAGCTCGAAGTTGCGCTGGAGTAAGCTCTGTTGTATCGATATCAATAGTTAGCTTACTGTGGTTTTGCATTTCCATTGTTTAATCTCCAAAAAATTTATTTTTTCACATCCCTCATACATAGTTCATATCGGTAGCAACTCAAGGAATTTTAGTAATTTATGTCTGACAATTTTAATTTGACATAAGGAGCTTTCGATAATATATTGATTTTACTTTGTCGCGGGGTGGAGCAGTTGGTAGCTCGTCGGGCTCATAACCCGAAGGTCATAGGTTCGAATCCTATCCCCGCAACCAATTCATAATTAAAAGATGCCAACTAAATAGTTGGTTTTTTTGTTTCTGGGGAACCTATTGACCTTCGGGCAGGCCCTCAGGCTGGACCCTCCTTAAGGTCGGCTCCAGAGGTATCGAATCCTATCCCCGCAACCAATTCCAAACAAATTCACAAACTAAGCCACTGTTCATAAAACGATACTTTCTCTAAGTTATTTCACTGTAAAGAATCGTTTCTAAGTATTATCTATAAGTTATCCTTCAAAACTTTAACTATCCTAAACAAAAGTAGTTAAGCGACTGAATTTAAAGACTTTTCACCGTAAATAAATTTCAATAAGGCTAGATAATTCAAGGAAATTAAGTTAGTCTCCCGCAATGAATTTCAACACAGACAAAGAGAATAAGATTGAGGGATTCCTACTCATGGCAACAATGCTCATGGTGGGAATAAGCTATCTCTATTACTTTATATATTTTCCACATATAATTTTTGAAGTTGTTTCAAAAGAGATGTTTTATTCGATAGCGGCTCTACAGTTTATTGTTTTCATTCTAGCTAAAATTTTAAAGCTTGATCATTTAGAGAAATTCACATGTGTTATTCCATCAATCCTAATGATGAATCTATTGATCTTTTCATTTGGAGGATTGAATTCTCCAGGTGTTCTTTGGATTACTGGTACCCCAATCTTTATGGGCGTATTCTATAAAAGAACAGGTATGCTAACGGGACTTTTTGTCATGTTGTGTGTCTTCACATTCTTTCTAGTATTCGACTACCATATTTTAGAGTTGGTTAGGCCATTAACATCAATTGAATACAAGTCTTTACTTCGCTCAAATATTATTCAATTTTCAGCGTTAACAACCGTTTATTTCTCTTTTTATATTTGGCTTGAATCAAATCATCGAACACGTCTTATATATACAAATAAACAATTGGACACTCTTTTACATGTTGTCCTACACGACTTATCTAATCCAATTACGATTCTAAAACTTAAAATAAAAAACTTATCTAGGAAGCATGATCTTGGGATGAAGTCGGAGCAACAAATTAATAATTCATTTAGTAAAATCGAAGAGATCATTAAGTCTGTTCGTACTTTTCAACTTGATACAGATAACCTAACTTTTCAAAAAGCTGAGATCTCTCCTGACTTCATTCATAGTTACTCTAAGAGATTTTTTGAAAGTCATAATACAAAAAACCTTAAGCTACATTTTGATATTGATACTAATAAATCATTCCTATGTGAAAAAAGAGTTCTGACGGATCATATCCTTGGTCATGTATTAACTAACGCCATCAAATTTAGTCATGATGGCCAGGATATTTTGATTAAAGTCTATAATGATACACAAAAGCTATATATTGACGTTATCGATAAGGGTGTTGGTATACCTAAGAACTTAATTAAAGATATTTTTAAGTTTGATAAGAAATCAAAGCGCATAGGTACACATGGTGAATCAGGAACGGGCTATGGACTTCCTATTGTTAAATACTTTACTGATTATTCAAATGGGCGTGTAGCAATTTCATCAGAGCATAAGATTGGAACTAGAGTTTCCCTTGCCTTTAATCTTGCTAAGAAGTCTTAGTGGAGACCGGCAGGAGGAAGCATTAGTAACTCTTGCCAATGGGCCAGATGCTTCAATCCACTTTCATTTAGAAGGTGCTTATCTTCGAGCAATTCACGGTAGCAATTTATCCAAGTTTCAATTATCTTCTCAACGACTTCAACAGGAATAACTTTCGCTTCAATAAGAGGAGCATCCACATGTCTCAGAGACGAAAAATAAAAGATATCATTCACACGTGAGCGATTATTTGTACAATACTCAAGTGCTGTAAATACCTTTTGAATATATGAATGTGAATAATTGAAACTTCCCATAATTAACTCCATCTCTATCTTCCCAGCTCTTCGGAGTTGGGTAAAGAAAAAGTTAATTATGAACAAGTTTTATGCAGATATTTGATTGAAACGTTCAATGGCAATATTGAAACGATCCTTTAAGAGTTTTAAGCGTATTTCATTTTTTTCAGGGAAACGACTAATCCCCTTACTTAATAAAGTAATTTCGGCCTGAACGTAGCGCTTCTTTAATTTTGTGCCACGTACACCCTTTAATTTTCCAAGATAATTTATATTGGAAGAAGTCATATCGTTCATTTTTAGAATGATTGATTTTTCGACGACTTCACGACTTTGCTCAATTTCTGCTGATTGCAAGTGTCTTTCAATCAACTCAAGTTGCATAGTTAAACGGCGAATTTCTCTCGAAAGAGAGTCTGTAGGTAATTTCTTAGTAGTCACGTCTTACACTCCATAATCAAAAAGACATAAACTTTATACCCTAGAACAGGTTCTAAGTTATTGAAGATTGTAAGAATGATTAACGTGTTAGGATTTTAGACAATGATTGGCCTAGTTAATGAACTAGGCCAATTTTCATTATAATGATTCAATAAATTCAATAACTTGTGTTCCTGAGTTAACATCAGGAGCACCACCTTGGGCGAAATTTGGGCGTCCACCACCACGTCCAGAGACTGGCTCTAGGATCTTCTTTAAGAAGTCACCGGCTTTCACATCTGAGTTAGACCAAACAAATGATTTCATCCCTTTCTCATCTTTTGTTAAAAGACAGATTAGTTGATAATCGCCTTTATTAATTAGGTTATCTCCGACTTCTTTTACGGCCTTAGCGTCTGCTTCCATAGTTGCAGCAAATAACTTGAAGCCTTCGTAATCACGTTTTACTTCTTTTTTAAATTCAGTTGATCCACCTTGTGCAGCTTTTGCTTGTGCTTCTTTGATTTTCTTTTTCATCTCAGAGCGCAGATCTTTGATACGGGCAGGAACTTCAGTCGGTTTAGTACTTAGCTCTTTGGCCGCAGCATTTAATAATGCCGATCTTTCCTGCATAACTTTAATTGCAGCAGATCCAGTAACCGCTTCAATACGACGGATTCCTTTAGCTACAGATGTTTCCGAAGTGATAACAAATAAACCAATATCACCTGTGCGGCCAACGTGAGTCCCCCCACAAAGTTCAACACTATCTTTTCCAAAGGCAATAACTCGAACATCACTATCGTATTTCTCACCAAATAGTGCCATCGCTCCACTATCTATTGCTTCTTCATATGAACAAAGCTTTGTGGTACGTGAATCATTTTGCATAATCCACTTATTAACAAGGGCCTCAACTTTGATTAATTCTTCATTTGAAACAGCTTGTGGGTTTTGGAAATCAAAACGTAATCGATCAGCTGTAACCATTGAACCCTTTTGAATTGCATGCTTTCCAATTACTTCGTGAAGAGCTGAATGAAGCAAGTGAGTCGCAGAGTGATTTCTCATTGAAGCTTTGCGATTATCTTCATTAACAATTAATTCAATTTTTTCACCAGTTTCAATTTCACCAGAGATAACTTTAGCAACGTGAACATGAACATTCTTAACTTTCATCGTATCGAGAATTTGTAACTCACCCGTTGCAGTTCTAGCAGTTCCAATATCACCGGCCTGTCCACCTGACTCACCGTAAAAAGGCGTGTGCTTTGTTGCAAAGTATGTAGTTTCATCGTCACGATATATCTTTAAAATTTCACTATCTGTTTCTAGAGAATCGTATCCAGTGAACTCTGTATCATCGACTTCGATAAACTCAAGCTCAATTCTTTCTTGATCTGCTGCCACCCCGCCTTTTCTCGAAATAACTCGAGAAGCTTTTCTATGGGCCTCATAACATTCGTTATATTCAATTTCAGCAAACTCGATATTCTTTGAAGCAAGCTCTGCCTTAATTACTTCTAAAGGAAGTCCATGAGTCGTCACAAGCTCAAATGCTACATGACCAGGAAATAGCTCTTTAGATTTAGGATTCGTTGAAAGCTCCTCTTCAATTTTTTTAAGGCCATTTTCAACAATAGGAACAAATTCATTAATTTCTTGTTCCATATTATAGATGATTGCTTCACGAGCAGACTTAAGCTGTGGATAGTAATCACCGAGCATCTCAATTGTTTTTTGAATATGCTTTTTAAAGACTGGTTTTACGCCTCTTGAGATACAGGCCGCAACACACTTTCTAATTAAACGTCTTGGAATATAACCTTGGCCTTCGTTTCCAGGCATAATCCCTTCACCAAGGATCATAATACTTGCACGCATATGATCAGAGATCATACGCTCTGTTTGAACATCAGTATTTTTGCCTAATAACTCTTTTGAAAGTTGCATTAGAGGAGCGAGAAGATCTGTTTCATATACTGAGTCACATCCATTCATAACCATAGCAAGTCTTTCAAGACCAGAACCTGTATCGACAGACTTAAGAGGTAGTGGTTCAAAAGTACCATCCTTCTTCTTATTAAGCTCCATGAAGACACCAGCGTTCCAAATCTCAATGTAACGACTTACATCATCAAAATGTCCACCTGGTTTATATTCAGGGCCATATTCAGCACCAGTATCATAGAAGACTTCAGTACATGGCCCACAAGGTCCATGGTCCCCAGCTGGTCCCCAGAAATTATCATCACCTAGAACAACAATATGATCTTCAGGTACACCGCACTTTTTCCATGCTTCAATTGACTCAGTATCTGGCTTAATACCAAGGTCTTCATTTCCGCCATAAACAGTGAAATATAGGCGTTTTGGATCAAAATCTAATTCATCAACAAGTAGGTCATATGCAAGCTTACATGCTTTATCTTTGTAATAATCGCCAATTGACCACGACCCTAGCATTTCAAAGATTGTTAAGTGATGGCGATCTCCAACATCATCAATATCTTTAGTTCTAATACAAGGTTGATAATTTGCTAGCCTTGGTGATGGTGGCGTTTCTTTTCCAAGAAAGTAATTCTTTAATGGCGCCATACCTGAATTTATAAAAAGCAGTGTCGGATCATTTTGAGGAACGATCGATGAAGCACCGATTTTTAAATGGTCCATCTTTTCAAAGTATTCTAAAAATTTCTCTCTAATTTCTCGAGACGAAAGTGGCTGCATAATTTTTCTTCCTTATATTTCTTTGCCAGTATTACTACTCGCATCATTCATTATGTGTATAAGTCCCCAAAATATACTATAAAATCGAGCTTCCGACTACTTCTAGCGTTAAAAAATATGACCAGATTTAGGATAAAAACTATTATCAATGTGGGTTAAAAAGCATATATTTATACCAAAGAAGAAAGAAACAACATGTGCGCAATATTACGAACAGGAGATGATGTATGACTCAATTTTATGCAGACATGGGAATTAACATGGAGCGCCCAAATAATAGAATATTTGTGGACTCACCACGTAGTTTTTTAATCCAAGAAACAGTTGCTCGTGGCATTGGAAAACTTACTAAAGATGGAGCACTTGTTGTCGAGACAGGAAAGCATACGGGACGAAGTGCTAATGACCGCTACATCGTTCGCGATGAAGTTACAGAAAACACTATTTGGTGGGATAATAACTTTAAAGAAATGACACCTGATACTTTTTCTAAGCTAAAGAGTCATATCATCAACTACCTAAATCAAGATCGTGACCTATTTATTACAGAAAGAAGTGTTGGAGCTGATGAAGTACACAATCTTGGAGCAAGACTTGTGACAACAAATCCAAATCATGCACTTTTCTCTACTCACTTATTTAGAGATAAGGTTAGAGATTTTAATGAAAATGATTTTACAATTCTTCACGCACCAGAATTACAACTAGACCCAAAAGAATTTGGTCTTCGTTCTGAAACTGCTGTTGTTACTTGCTTAAAATCAAAACTAACAATTATTGCTGGTACTCTTTATGCAGGTGAAATCAAAAAGAGTATGTTTGCGGCCATGAACTACCTTCTGCCAGAATCAAATATTATGCCAACTCACTCAGGTGCTTCACGTCTTGAAAATGGTGAAGTTTCAGTATTTTTTGGTTTATCTGGAACAGGGAAAACAACTCTTTCAACTGATGAAGGAACATTCCTAATCGGTGATGATGAACACGGAATTAGTGAAGCAGGTACATTCAACTTTGAAGGTGGATGTTACGCAAAAACATATAAGCTTTCTAAAGAGGGTGAACCTGAAATTTATAAAGCTTCTAATCGTTTTGGTTCATTACTTGAAAACGTTATTCTTGATGAGAATACAGGACTTGTTGATTTTTATGACAAGACTCTTTCAGAGAATGGACGTGCATCATATCCTCTAGAATTCATCGAAGAATTAGAAACATCTTCACGTGGAGATATTCCTAAGCATGTATTCTTCCTATCTGCCGATGCCTTTGGTGTTCTTCCGCCAGTGGCAAAGCTTACAAAAGAACAAGCAATGTTCTATTTTGTTCTAGGATATACTGCAAAGCTTGCAGGTACAGAAATCGGTGTAAAAGAGCCAACAGCTACTTTCTCATCATGCTTTGGTGCACCTTTCATGCTTCGCCACCCAAGTGAGTACGCAAAACTTCTTGGTGAGTATATTGATAAATTAGGATTTAACGTTTGGATGGTTAACACTGGTTGGACTGGTGGTGCATACGGTACTGGACAACGTTTCCCACTTAATATCACAAGACAGATCATTAGAAATATTCAAGCAAATAATCTTGATAAAGTAGAAACAGAGCAAGACCCAATCTTTGGTCTACATATTCCAAAGATGGTTGGAGAAATTCCAAGCACGATTCTAAATCCACAGAAGTCTTGGGAAGATCAAGAAGCTTATACAAAGAAAGCTCAAGAACTTGCTGATAGCTTTCATAAGCAAATGAGTACATTTGGGAATTTCTATGAAGAAAATATCTCAGGTGCTCCAACATTTGGAAAGTAATGACTTACGAGTATTTAAAAGCTTTCCATTTAATTAGTATTGTTTGTTGGTTTGCAGGACTTTTTTATATTGTTCGCCTCTTTATTTATCATACAGAGGCACAAGACAAGTCACAAACTGAACGCGATATTTTAAGTGCACAATTTAAAATTATGTCACGTAGGCTATGGTATGGAATTACTTGGCCTGCGTGTATATTTACAATTATTTTTGGTTTAGCATTAGTTTATACGACTTATTGGCCATTAACAGGACACTACTGGCTTCACTTAAAACTGACTCTTGTACTCTTACTTTTAGTCTATCAATTTAAGTGTCATCGTATTTATAAAGACTTACAAAATAATATTTTTAAGCATTCTAGTTCTTTTCTTCGTATCTGGAATGAAGTGGCCACTCTCTTCCTCTTTGCCATTGTCTTTCTTGCAGTACTAAAAACACTACAAGGAATCTTTTATGGAATTGGAGCAATAGTAGGTCTTGCTGTGGTTCTTATGATGGCCATTAAATTTTATCGTAAAGTGAGGAAAGATTAATGAAAGACATTGTTAAGGGTGGACTATACCAACACTACAAAGGAATGAATTATATCGTACACGATACAGTGAGACATTCTGAAACACTTGAAGAATTAGTTTATTATGAATGTCTTTATGAAAACGATCTTGGAAAGCTTTGGGTAAGACCAAAAGAGATGTTTTTAGAAACTGTTATCATCGATGGTGTTGAGACACCACGCTTTAAATATATTGGTGATCAAAAGGGCAATTCCCGCCTATGAAACATATTAAGCTTAAGAAGGTAAAGCGTCTGTCTTCGTGGAGAAAAGTTTCCATCAATACTTGGAAAATGCCTGTTGACCCATCGACTTATGGACTTCTTAAGTTTAATGCCAAAAACTTTGAAAGCTTTGCAAAAGAGAATGGAGTTACACCAACTCACTTATTTACAAAAGTCATCGCACAAGTGTTTCATGAAAATCCTGAGATAAATCGAATCGTAAGAGGTGCAAACCTCTACCAACGAGAAAGTGTTGATATCTTCTTACAAGTATCTGTCGATCACAAAGGACATGATCTTTCCGGAGCGATTATTCGAGATGCCGACAAGAAGTCAGTATTTGAAATAAGAAAAGAGCTCATGGAAAGTGCTCAAAATATTAGAGACAATAAAGATAAGTCTTTTAAAAAAGTAAAAAAGATTGTCTCTCTCATTCCTAATTTCCTAACTCGTCCCCTTCTCTATTTACTTGATCTTGCAATGTATCGATTCAATTTCTACTCACCGCTATTTGGTGTAAAGAATGACCCGTTTGGCTCATGTATGATTACAAGTGTAGGAAATTTTGGTGCCGAGTTTGCATTTGCTCCTATCCCAACGATATCTCATGTACCAATAGTTCTGAGCTTATTTAAAGTTAAAAATGAGCCTATTGTAGAAGATGACAAGGTCATCATACAGAAAACACTTAGCGTTGGTGTAACTCTAGATCACCGAATTATTGATGGAGTTTATGCCAGTCGAATTATTGCAGGCATTAAAAAGTATGTGGAAAGTCCACAACTACTTTAAATTACATCTGTCTTCCAATTAAACGGCCCAGTAGAATTTTCAAATTTCAATAAAAAACCACGAGTCTCACTTAAACTACATCTATGTTAAAAAAGAGCCTCATTCTATTAAGCTTAGCTTCGTCAGTAATGGCCCAGATCCCTTTTGGCGATACTCCATATGTTATCGATCTTTCTTCTAGTGAAAGAGATAATTACATATACGAAAAAGACTCTTACGGACGTCTACAAAACTCACAATGGTATGAGCTAAATTGGTATAAACTTCAAACCGATTTTAAAATAGATATTGATAAATATATTGAATTCTATAATGGCCAAACTTTTAATGAGGCGAAAATCAACTATTATTCTCAATTCGATTTTTCAAAAGAAGAAAGATTCCATTTAACAGATACTAGACCTCTTAGAGAATGGGGATTCTTAAATCATCCACCATTGCTAGAAAAACTAGATAATTTATCGAAGTTTTCAAAGAACTATCATCAAATTGATTATAAGAACTTAAATCATAGATTTTTCACTGAAAGCTTTAACAAGAAAATGGATAAAGTTTCAAAGTCTGAATTGAGTTTTGGAAATAAGATAGAAGTTCTAGAAAATACAAATTCATATCAGAGAAAATTAAGTCTAATCAAAAATGCTAAAGATGAGATCCTTATGTCATCGTTAAGCTTTGTCTGTGATTCATCTGTAAAGGTTCTTGTTAGCGAACTTATTAAAGCAAAGAACAGAGGCGTTGAAGTTTATGCAATGGATGACAGTATGATGTCTAAGCTCCTTGGTCATAGTGAATGCCCAAAGAGACTTAAAAAAGCCGGAGTACAATTCATCAGGGCAAATGATTTTTGGCGCCATGAGGGAAGAACAGTTTATCACCACAAGAAATTGATTATAGATGGAGAGATCGCAATAGTTGGAGGACAAAATCAACTCAATGCAGATAATCTTTCAATGGGAACAGACTTTAAAAACAAAGATATCGATATTCTCATAGAGGGACCGATGGTTACTGATATTGCTATTGGCTTTTTAAAAGACTGGCAATATTTTAAAAAGAAGAAAACACGCCCAATTAGAGACCACAAAAGGCGTATAGTAAGGTACACAGGAAAAGATATTCACAATCTTTCTCATAAGCTTAGTATGTATGAAACGAAAAGAGATGAAGAAAGATTACTTCAAAAGCGCGGTCAAGAGTATTACAGAGAAATTCTTAATGATTCAGATAGAAGAATGAAAGGAGTATGTCGTTTCATTCAACAATCACCATATGAGAATCAAAGAAATATTGGAGAGGCTTATCTTCTGGCACTGGATAATACACAGAACTACCTAGGTATTATGGACCCAATTCGAACAGACACATACTACCCTTCTGTTTTTAAGGATGCTCCATTCATTGAGAAGCTCGATTCATTTAAAATGTTTAATAAACTACATTTTAAAGTTAAGAGTTTACAAGAAAGAGGGCTACCAGTTGACTTCATTACAACAGGAACAGATATGACTGGTAATGAGATCATCGACTTCAAAAATCAAGAAATAAGAAAGTTATTAGAAGATTATGATTTATCTGAAAAAAAACGAAATAAGAAAATAAAAAAGAAAGTCAAAAGTATTGATAAGTGGAATGACTATTTTGGAGTTGCACACTTTAATAATCTAATTAATGACTACGCAAAATATGATACAACGAACGTATGGCTTCATTTAAGCTTTCTTCATTCAAAAGTATTCTATTTTGATCGCATTTTATCAAGTATTGGAAGCTATAACTTTCAACATAATGCCACAGACCACTCTTATGAAAATACAATCCTTTGCCTTGATGAGCAGCTTAATAAAGAGCTAGACGAGGTTTTTGTAAGGGATATGGCCAACTCTGTTCCTCTTAAATTTAATAAAATCAAATAATATCCGATAAATTAGTCGTACTAATACTTTCATGGGTGGAAAGGATGAATAGATTAAGGATATTATTTATTATAGGATTATATTTTTCTATGTTTTCAACGAGCGTCTCAGCAATGACTATCGACCTCGGGAGAAGCTTCTTTCCTAAAAAAGACATTATTATCGATGCAGATTCACCAAATGAGATCACTGTTAAATACAAACTACGATACTATATCAGTGACGGTTGTGCGTACGATATTGTGACATCTTACAAGCTTGGAGGATGCCCTCGAAAAAAATATAAGACCTATGAAGAAGATAGTAAGTATATTTTAAAAATCGACAAATCAAGTGCTAAAGGTGGCCATGGTGCCCAGGTTCTTCGTCTTTCTGTAAAACAAAAAGAGCGCGGCTCTTTCGATATTATTCCAGTTGTTGAAATCTTAGAAGGAAATGAAGATGCTATATCTCATGAAGACCCATGGTTTGGAGCAGCTGAAGTTAAATTAAAGTCAAGAGATCGTGTTGTAAACGAAACAAGAGAAAACCTCAAAAAATCACCTCAACAATACAGCGGTGAGAAGGCCAGAGAAACGGCAATAAGCCAGTAATTTTAGAAGCTTACATTCCGACAACTCCTCTCAAGTTCTGTCTAACTCCTTCCGATAAGCCAAGGGAGTATTAGAGAGAAGGAACTAATTGTGAAGAGACAAAATTCAAGAAATCGACTGAGGTTTGCTAACGTCATCTCAAAGATTAGCGTACTTAGTTGTATATTAATTTCCCAAGTAACAAGTGCAAATAGCAGTACTGACTTCATTCAACAAATTGTTGATGGACATTCATATAGAAAAGAGAATGTACACGGTAGTCAAATTAATGTTCTTGAATCAACTGCATACCAAAGAAGCTATTATCTTCACTTAAGAAAGCTCTTACAAAATAGAATCATTCAAGTAGTAAGTCCTTATATTGAAGAACAAAATCAACTAGCGGCCCTTATTGAAAGTGGTAATGCTACTCAAGAACAAAGATCGAGACTCGCACAAATTGAGCAAAAAATAGAATCTATCAAAAGTAGAGACTACGTATTGAATCTACACCAAGAAATCAAAGAATATGAAGATCAGAATATGGATTATTATTGTTACGATAATCAAAAAACGACACTAAGGCTCATGAAAGGTGAAGACTTTGATGTGCGTTGTATTGATAATCAAAGTGCACAAAGAATCGTAGATGTTGCAACTAATGATCCTCAAAAGGCCAACGAGATAAGTGTAGAAACATCATCTGGTAAAGCTCCTCAACCTGAAGGAAAGCTTTATTTCTGCTATCAAAGAGATAAAAGCATTCTTTCAAAATCAAAGAGCTGTAATCCTAAAAAAATTAGATTAACTGATGATGAACTTGAAAAAGTAGGTAAGTCGAATTGTTATCCAATTAATCAAAACTATACATATAACGAAGCAGATGGCTTCACACCAATTGCTAGGCTATATTCTCGATGTCGTGATGAGATTTGTACAAATGCAACAGATCAAATAGACTTCGAAGACTTTCAAATGATTTCATTCTCACAAAACCAAGCTGGTCAATGCTTAAATGACAATAGTGAATCTAGAGTTTGTGCACAAACTTATACATGCCAAAACAAAACATACCAAGTTACTTGTCAATTTGATGATGAAAAACCAGTTGATAATAACAAATGTAATGTTCAATCAATTAATGAAGATACAATTATGAATAAATGTACAATTGTTGAATTAGGAACGGAGGTGTAATGATGAAATGGTTAATCGCATCTCTGTTATTTATCAACACAGCATTGGCCCTAACTGTACCTAAGGTTTACAACACAGGTAAGCTTATTAACGTAACTAAGGACCATTACTTAATACAAACTAAATCAAAGAAAATGATTAAGGTAAAACCATTTTTGAAAAAACCAAAAATTGGTGTTCAAATTAGTTATCCAGTTTCAAACACTGAAATCAAGGTTGATAAAGGCTTTATCCAACAACACGCCTTAAAAATGTTGTCACAAGAAGAATACACGTCTGACATTATAGAAGCTTATCTACAAACCTTATCTGATATATCAAAGAACGGGTTATACAAACAAGAAAGTACTACTGGTTCAATGTATTCATCATTGTTCTTAGATATGTTAGCTCCTAAACTTTGTGCTCATGAGAGTAGTTGCGATAATATGTGCTACTTTGGAGGTTGGGCATCAACGAGAAAAGGAGGCTACTGTCAGGCTCCTTGGAAAACAAAGAATGATGCAAAAGTGAAAGCTGTTGATAATGAAGTATATTCAAGAGACTACAGCTGTGGTGGTAAGAACCGTTTTCGTTGTAACCCAAAGATCTTCGGTCCATATGACTCTAGCTTAGATCCGGTACAAATGGTTGATACAAGTGATTCGAAAAGAAACTCTGCCGCAGGTATATGTATAAAGGTCAGAGGCTCATATAAGTATGCAACAGCACAATGTTTAGAGGCTTCGTCAAAGATACCAAATTTCAAAGAAGCACTTAGAGAACGCTATAATAACAATAAAGAAACATTTAAGCGCATTATTGATAACGTAAATTGCTTCTGTGATGCTCAAAAGACTGATAAGAGAGAATTTAGTTGTAACGCTCTTAGATCGCGTTTATCAAAAATCTTTGAAGAAGAAAAAGAAGTTGTGGAAGTTGCTCCTGAAGTAGAAGAAGTTCAAGAAGCGCAGGAAGTTGTTACACCTGCGATAAAAGCGATCCCACCACCTAGAGGGGATAAATCAATTCCAATTCCTCGTGATGATGACGGAAAAGAAGAATTCGTACTTGATGAGCAAGAAGAAGAGCCTCTTCCTGAAGATCTTATCTACTATAATTGTAACTTCACTGATACAAAGAATCTTTTTAAAGGAAAGAATGCTCAATGTGCAAATAAGGGTGTTTGCTTAAAGAAAGTAACTTGTGAATCTTATTCAAAAGAGAAAAAGCAATACGATATTAAAGCAAAAATACTAGCATATTGTTCATGTGATGAGAGTGATGCCACAGAATGTGCTAATGCTATAGCAGATAAAGCCGTTGTGACAGAGAAGGATAATTCTCAAAACACTGAATCAACTCAACAATAATTACAATAATTCTAATAATTCATCTATTTTTGCATTAACTAGCTCGAGCTCATGGCCCGCGCTAGTTATTGCATCAGTATCACCTGCTGCTGAGGCATTTTGAATCTTTTCTTCTAACACAGATTGATACTTCTCTAGAGTTTCAATCTGGGCCATAACTTCTTCCTCGCGATACTTATTTCCGCTAGAAGTCTCTTGTGTTTTTTCTGGCTTTTTCTCTTTTTCAACGGCCTTCTTTTCTTTCTTTGTCTGAGGTGTTTCCTCCCATCCAATCTTTTCTAAGAATTCATCGTATGTACCTTCAAAGAACTCCGCACCATCCTGTCTAAAAATAACAAGCTTATTTACACATGACCTAAGTAGATCCTCATTATGGGTTACGATCAGACATGCGCCGTCGTATTCATTAATAGCTTCACCTAGAGAGTCAATACTCTCCATATCCAAGTGATTTGTTGGCTCATCTAAAAAGAGCAGGTTCGTTTTCTGGGCCAAGATCTTCCCAAGCATTACTCTGGCCTTTTCTCCCCCTGATAAAACAGAAATCTTCTTATCAGAATCCTCTCCAGTAAATAGCATTGTTCCCGCAATTGCTTTTACTCTAGTGATATTTAGATCCGTATTTACTTCCTGAATCTCTTGAGTAATTGAATTTTCAGGATGCAGCCTTTGGACATTAGTTTGACCAAAGTGACCTAGAGCAAGACTTGGATGCTCCCAAATCTCTCCTGTGCGCTCCTTTAGCTCGTGGGATAAAACATTTAATAGTGTCGACTTCCCTTTTCCATTTTTTCCAATAATTCCAATACGATCTTCACGATCGACTTCAAAAGTCACACCTGAAAATAAGTTCTCTTCAGTGTAGCCGAAACTTAGATTCTTAACTTTCATAATCTGCTTTCCAGGACATGGAGTATGATTAAAAGAAAAGTCTAAATCAGCGATCTTATCAAGTTGCTGCATATCCTGCATTTTCTCAATGGCCTTAAGTCGAGACTGGGCCTGAGAAGCACCCCTTGCACTTACGCGGTATTTATCCACGTAATCCATCATATGCTTTATCTTCTTTTCTTGATTTATACGTGTTTGCTCGTAAACAATTTCATCTTGTTCCAATTGCTCATAATATTTCTTTGTTTGACCTTTTATTTTTCGAAGCTTTCCACGATGAACACCCATCGTATGTGTTGTCACTGAATCCATAAATGAACGGTCGTGAGTGATGAGAATAACTTCTCCGTTAAAAGACTTGAGAAATGACCTTAGCCATTGGAGGGAGACAATATCGAGGTAATTTGTAGGCTCATCTAAGAGCAAACAATTGGGTTCAGTTAATAAAGTTTTCACTAAATTGATACGAATCTGGTATCCACCTGAAAAACTTTGGGGATCTTTTTCAAAATCTTCATCTGAAAAACCAAGCCCTGTAAGTAATTTCTCCGCTCGATAAGTCTCATATTTAAACTCTGGACCTAAAGCAGACATACACTCATCCACAACACTTTTGTGAGTGAAGTGAATATGCTGATCTAAGGTACCGATTTTATAAGACTTTGGTATCTTCACATCACCACTATCATAGGGCTCGACACCAGTGATAATTTTAAACAAAGTCGATTTACCTGTTCCATTTCTACCAACTAGGCCGATTATTTCACCACTTCCAAGAGAAAACGTCACTTCTTCAAAAAGCGTTCGGCCACCAAAAGATTTAGTTACATTTACAAGCTGAATCATATATATTGTGTAACAAATAAATTCATTATTAGAAAGTAGATTAGACAGACAGGAAAGGGCACAAAATGAGTCAATTTGAGAAATTAAAAAATATCGCAGTAGTTGCGCACGTTGACCACGGTAAAACGACGATGGTTGATGAAATCTTAAAACAATCAAACACTTTTGAAGAAAGAGCTGAGATTGTAGAAAGAGTTATGGACTCTGGTGAAATCGAAAAAGAGCGTGGGATTACGATCACTGCAAAAAACTGTTCTTTCTTTTATAAAGATACAAAGATTAACCTACTTGATACTCCAGGCCACGCGGACTTTGGTGGTGAAGTAGAAAGATCTCTTATGATGGTTGATGGTGTACTTCTTCTCGTTGATGCTTCAGAAGGTCCTCTTCCACAAACTCGTTTCGTACTAAGAAAAGCACTTTCTCGTGGTCTTAAGGTTGCGGTTATTATTAATAAGGTTGACCGTCCAGATCAAAGAATTGATGAAGTTAGAGGTGAATGTGAAGACCTACTACTTGAGATTGCAACAGAGCTAGAGGTTGAAGATTTTGATATTGATATTCCATTCATTTATGCATCAGCTAAAAATGGTTGGGCAGCAATGGAGCCAGGAGTTGTTCGCGAAGATATGATTCCTGTTCTAGACTTCATGGTTTCGGATTACTTCCCAGAGCCAAAGCAAGATATCGAAGCTCCACTGCAACTTCTTGTATCAAACCTTACATATTCTAAATTCCTAGGACAACAATTCGTAGGGCGTATTCACCAAGGAAAGATTGTTAAGAACCAACAATTTACTTGTATTGGTGCTGACAAATCAAAGAACTTTAAAGTTTCAAATATCCAAACTTATTCAGGACTTCAAACTGTAGAGGTTAACGAAGCTCATGCAGGTGAGATTGTAATCTGTGCTGGTATTGAAGAAGTTCATATTGGAGATACAATCACTCCAACAACTGATCAAAATCCACTAGAGAGAATTGAAGTTGAACCACCAACAGTTGCTGTTAACGTTTCCGTTTCAACATCTCCAATGAGTGGTCAAGAAGGAGAATACCTTACTTCAAGAAAGCTTGAAGAATTCTTACAAGATGCTTGTCGTCTAAATGTTGCTCTTAAATATGAAGCAACTGACGATGCAAAAGTATATAAGCTAAAAGGACGTGGAGAGCTTCAAATCGCTATTGTTTTTGAAGAGCTTAGACGTAAAGGATTTGAGCTAATGGTTTCAAGACCAGAAGTACTTTTCCAAGAAATCGATGGTGAGAAACATGAGCCGTATGAACTTGCCGTTCTTGATGTTCCTGATGACTTCACAGGTGTTGTAACAGAGAAGCTTTCAATCAGAAAAGGGATCATGTCTTCAATGATGCCAATTGGTGAAGGTCGTACAAGAATTGAATTTGAAATTCCATCACGTGGTCTAATTGGTTACCGTGGTGCTTTCATGACAGATACTCGTGGTGAAGGAATCCTTTCTACTGAATTTCTAGGTTACCGTCCATACGCTGGTGATATGCTTGCTCGTCAAAATGGTGCAATCATCTCAGATAGAGCTGGTAAGGTTACTGGATATGCAATCTTTAACCTACTCAACAATGGTGAGTTCTTTGTTGAACCTGGTGATATGGTTTACGAAGGAATGGTTATTGGTGAGAGCAAGAAAGAAAACGACGCTAACGTAAATATCTGTCGTGGTAAGCAACTTACATCAGTTCGTACAGCAGGTAAGGATGAAAATATTATTCTTCCTCCAGTAAGACCTAGAACTCTTGAATGGGCCCTAGACTGGATTGATAATGATGAATGGGTTGAGATTACTCCTCAAAATGTTCGTATCAGAAAGAAAGAACTTGCTGCAAATAAGCGTTCTGTAGTTAGAAAAGAAAAGAAATAAGTTCAAAATACTACTTAAGAGGCCTCTATAAGCCCTTTTTAGAGGCCTTTTAAGTAATTAATATCATAGAGAATTTTTAAATTTCCCCCAATATATGCACTGCGCATATATTCAAATTATTGACGACGCCCCCTTTCATCCTATAAAATCAATATGTTATTGATGAAAACTAAAGAAGTTGAATTATGTCTAGATTAAGCCGATTAAAGAAACCACATGTAACTATTGTCGACGATGACTCTGATAACTTAGAAAATTATCAAGACCTTTTGGAAGATGATTTTGATCTACAGTTAATTCAAAGACCGCTCGAACTACTTACTTTTCTAAACACTAACAAAACTGACATTATGGTTCTTGACCTTCATATGCCAGAACTAAATGGTTTTGAACTTTACGAAAAAGCGCGACTTCTTGCCAAGAAGACTCCTGTTATTTTCTTAACAGGTGACCCATCAGAAGAAGCTTGTGTTAAGGGCCTTCAAATTGGAGCAGAGGACTTTATTGTAAAACCTGTAACGATCAATGAGTTAATTGCTCGTATCAAAAATAAAGTTGAAGCAAAGAAGAATCGTCACCGTCGTAAAAAGAAGAATGAAATTAGATTTGAAGAGCAAGGCTTTAATATCGATCTTGACCAGCAATTAGTGTATCTAAACGAAAAAGAAGTTAAACTGACTTCAACAGAATATAAGATTATTACGCTATTAGCTTCTAATCCAAGTAAAGTTTTTCCAAAAGAGCATATCTCGCAAGTCGTTTGGGCCGAAAGCAATAACAACGCCCAAAATATTGATACTCACCTATCAAACTTACGACGCAAGCTGAAACCGTTTTCAGAATATATTAAAACAATAAAATCTCGTGGAGTCCTACTTAGACTGTAGGACTTCATCTAGAATAATTTGAGTAGCATGTTCACGGTCCTGTGGAACACTCGAGCTTGGAATCTTTTTGAGCTCTTCTTCGATTGAACAATTCTTAAATTCATCTTCCTCAATAACAATGGAGCCTAATACGCGATGTGCTTCCATCGCATTGTGATATTGTTCATTCTTTTGAGCAATTTTTAATGGAATAAAAAGACTTGGTTTTCCAAGAGCTATAAGCTCGGCAACTGTACCAGCACCAGAGCGCGAAATGATGTAGCGAGAAGCTTTCATTAGATCTGGCATTTCATCACCTAAGAAGGCCAAAGGTATATAGGTTCTACTACGAAGAGACTTGAATTCATCGATAGACTGACTACCAACTTGATGAATGACTGTGAATTTTTCACATAATGAGTCTAAGTTCTCTTTGATTTTATCATTAAGTAATTTTGAGCCATTTCCTCCACCAGTAACAAATAGGATTGGCAGAGCAGGATTTTTTAATTCAATCCCTTCAAAAGTACGAATATTGAGCTGAGTTGTTTTAAACTCTTCTCTAACTGGATAACCAGAATATCGAACCTTATCTTTTGGGAAATATTTTAAGGAATCTTTGAAGCTTACAAAAACGCGATAAGCAAAAATCGATGCGATCTTATTTGCAAGACCAACACGTGATGTTTGTTCATGGACTATTATTTTATAACCAAGAACTTTTCCGGCCATGACAGTGGGAACACTAACAAAGCCTCCCATCGACACAATAGTACTGGCACGAGAACGTAGTAGAAGTAGATGAATAAAAGATTGAAATAGACCTATTATTAAACGAAAAATATCTGTGAGATTTTGAAAATCTATATATCTTCTAAGCTTACCAGTAGAGACTCCAATATAGCGATCAACCTTACCTCTTGTCAGATTTGATTCAATCCCTTTATAAGATCCAAAATAGACTACTTTGATATTTGATTTTCTTATTTCACTAATTAGAGTTAGTGCTGGAACAACATGTCCCCCACTTCCACCACCAGTGAATACAACGGCCTTTTTATTTCTATCAATTAATTCATTTTGCATGCATTAATTATACATACTTTGCAGCTACATAGCCAGAAGACCAGGCCCACTGGAAATTGTATCCACCAAGAAGTCCTGTTACATCAAGAACTTCTCCTATAAAGAAGAGATTTTTTTGAAGTCGACTCTCCATTGTTTTTGAACTTACTTGATTTGTATCGACTCCACCACGTGTCACTTCGGCCTTACGATAGCCTTCTGTACCGCTAGGGATAAATTCCCAATGATGAAATACTTTAACTAAAAGCTCTTTTTGATCACCTGATAGCTCGGCACATTTTCGGTTAAGTGGTAGCTTAAATAATTTTAACCACTCTTCAACAAAGCGAATTGGCATTTCTTCTTTTAGAGCATTAAGAAGTGTCTTCTTATTTTTATCTTTTAGGATTTGGTAAATATCAGACTTAGGCATGAAGTTAATCTTTACTTTACTCTTAGATTCCCAATAGAGAGAGGCCTTTAAAATCGATGGCCCACTTAGCCCCTTATGTGTCCATAGGATATTTTCGAGGAATTTCTTATTACCTACACATACCTCAGATTCAATAGCAACACCTGCTAAGTTCTTTAAGACATTCTCTAAAGTAAATGGAACAAGAGCTGGTGTTGTTTCAACCATTTTGTGTCCAAACTGCTTTGCGATACGATAACCAATATCAGTGGCCCCTAATCCAGGAAATGAAAGTCCTCCGGTGGCAACGACTAGGCTATCTGCTTGGAAAGAATCTCCATTAGTAAGACTAACTTCATAGCAGTCTTCATAAGATACTTCATTCACTCGACTACTAACTTTTAACTCACAATTTGAAGGAATTGATTTCAAAAGTCCTTCCAATATTCCTCGTGACTTTTGGTCACAAAATAATTGGCCAAGTGTTTTTTCATTATATGTTAAATTCAATTCGGAGATAAAAGAAATAAAATCCCAATTCGTATACTGGCTTAAAGCAGATTTACAAAAATGAGGATTTTGAGAAACGTAGAAATTTGGCGTGATATCAAGATTTGTAAAATTACAACGTCCACCACCAGAGACTAAGATCTTCTTTCCAGGGCCTTTTGCACCTTCAAGAATTAATACCTTTCGCCCTCTTTTGGCAGCATGGATGCCACAGAATAAACCTGCAGCACCCGCACCAATAATTATGACATCATATTTACTCATATTTAATTAATAACGGCTTTGACGAGAACTTCCTCTACTTCCACCGTTTGAAGAACGTTTGTTGCCCCAGCTTTCATTTCCGCCACGACTTCCACTGCGACCGCTACGACCACCACGATTTCCACCGCGTCCGCCACGATCTCCGCCGCGACCACCGCGTCCACCACGATCTCCACCACGCTCACGAGTAGCTTCAAATCTTAGCTTTTTATTTCCAATGAAAACCTGCTCTTGTCCATCAATTAGAAGCTTACCTGTTTCAAAAGGAATATCAACAAAAGAGAATTTATC
The DNA here is from genome assembly GCF_003612895.1 of Halobacteriovorax sp. BALOs_7. Taxonomy (GTDB): domain Bacteria; phylum Bdellovibrionota; class Bacteriovoracia; order Bacteriovoracales; family Bacteriovoracaceae; genus Halobacteriovorax_A; species Halobacteriovorax_A vibrionivorans. Next base: position 2,748,461 of record NZ_CP027772.1, read on the forward strand.
CTTAAGTTGAACATTACGGATTCTTCTTTGATCAATATTTAGCTCACCTGCGATTGCATCTAAGAAAGACTTAATCTGAGCACCATCTTCACGTCCGTAATTTACGAAACAACGAATATTACCACGAGCATCAGCTCTTACTTCTCCACGAGGTCCACTTGCTCTTTCGCCACGGCCCTTTGGCTCAAGGTCGATTGTCGGGTTCATTTCAAAGCGCTTTAAGTTATCCGCAAATAGAGACTTGTACATTGCTCTTAGAACTTGTTCTTTTTCAAGATGATCGAAGTTCTCTGCAAAAGTTGCAAAAGAATCATCAAGATCGTCACTTTCCTCTAATTCTTCAAAAATCTCAGCAAAGTGATTAAGCTTACGACGTACCATCGCACCTTTAAGAGTATCAACAGAAGGGATTCTCTCTCTTTCAATCTTTGCTTTTGTTAGTCTCTCAAGTGCTGAAATCTTTCTTATTTCACTTGGTGAAACAACAGAAAGTGCTAAACCTTTCTGACCAGCACGACCTGTACGTCCAATTCTGTGAACATAAGATTCAAGATCTTGAGGTAGTCCAAAGTTGAATACGTGAGTTAAGTGATCAACATCAATTCCACGAGCAGCAACATCTGTACAAACAAGAAGTTTTACTTTCTTATTTTTAAACTTCTTCATCGTCACATCGCGATGCTTTTGATCCATGTCACCATGAAGAGAGTCTGCAAGATAACCTCTTAGGTTTAGCTCATCACAAAGAGAGCTTGCTTCAATTTTCGTCTTAGTGAAAATGATCCCGTAGTAATCTTCAACAGCATCAAGAAGACGACAAACAGCTTCACGCATATATTGATCACGAACAAGATAGAACTTCTGAGTGATATTATCATTTGATAAAGTCTTCTTCTTAACCCTTACTATTTCTGGGTTATCCAGGTAATTCTTAATAAGATCAAGAATTGCCGGTGGCATTGTTGCTGAGAACATCCACGTTTTCTTATTTTCCGCTTGTGCTAAAATTTCCTTAACATCATCAAGGAAGCCCATATCTAACATTTCATCTGCTTCATCAAGAACAGCATAATTAACTTCAGAAAGCTTTAGAACACGTCTTCTAATAAGATCAAGAACACGCCCAGGTGTTCCAACTACGATCTGAGGCTTAATCTTTTTTAAGTTTCTAATTTGATTATCAATTGATGTCCCACCATATACAGACATCGTCTTAATATTGTCTTGTGTTGATAACTTTTTAATTTCATCACAAATTTGATTTGCAAGCTCTCTCGTTGGAGAAAGAATAATTGCTTGAATCGACTTACTATTAGTATCTAATAAGTGTAGAAGCGGAAGTGAAAAGGCCGCTGTTTTACCAGTTCCAGTTTGGGCCTGACCAACAAAGTCAGTGTTCTTTTCGATTAGTAGTGGAATTGCTTGAGACTGGATATCTGTAGCAGTTTCGAACCCTCTCTCTTCGAGTGCACGAAGCAGCGATTCCTTAAGTGGAATTTCGTTAAAATTCAATTTTGACTCCTTAAACGCAAGCCTAGAATGCAGGCCACGGATGTATTGCTCTCACTGAGCTGAAATAATGACTTTGTGACCGTCATTGATAAATAGGCGTATTTTCATATTTTCAGGGAATCTAACATGCTAGATGCGGTGTTTCAAGGGCCATTGAAAAAGTTCTATGGTGTTCATTTTTTTAATGTATTAAATTCTGATCTTAGATTCTGGGCCATATCACTAAAAAATTTAGAGACGGTTATGGATTTATTGAGTAACCAGTGATCAGTAGAGCATGTAAAAGTATAGGTATAACGTGTTTTTCCCTTCCCTTCAGGAAGTATAAAGTAGGTACCACCAGAGGTTTTCATCACACTCTTCTTATTTAGAGGAGTTGAGATATACTTCTTAGAGGTTGTATCATCAAGCATCTCCATTGTTATCTTATAGCCATCTAAATAGCGAAAGACCCTGATTAAGTCGTTGTAAGTATAGACTCCATGGTTATATGAACGTCTTTTAACAATGAATCGATTAACTTCATTTTTTGCGAGATCAGCTACTTTTAATTTTTTAACGATGACTGACTCTATTAGCGAATCACTATTATAAGGACAATCAATACTCTTATCAGAGATCTGGCGTTTATCCTTATACTCATTATTACAGCGCTTATCAAAGGCCAATACTGTCTCCAAGACAGCTTCTACAGGTCTTTCTATTACGTCACTGATTGTTCCTTGATAAAGGCGAATTCCATCTTTCTTTCCAGATAGCATATGGACGCCGAATTTCTTCGACTTTTCTCTGTAATCAATATCAAATTTTTTAATATTGATGGCCATTGAAGATAATGACATCGAGATCGTTAGGAATGAGTATAAAATGCACTTCATAACAGATTATTTACCATTAACTCCCAAATTGAGCAAAAAGTAGATGACACTCTGAAGTCTATACAGGGTTAGACTAGTTAATAGATTAAACCTTGTAGAGTACAAACTAATTACTTTCTTTTATTTTCTTTAAAGAAACGATCGATAACTTCTTGTCTTTCCTCAATACTTATCTCAAGTAGAGTATCCATTGTTTCAATGATGCGAACTTCTTCCTCAAGGGTATTATTTCCATAATCGAGGCGGTCCTGAAGCTTATTTAAGACGTAATCAAGTTCTGTTGTTTCACTCTGAACAGTTCTCTTTTCATAAAGTTTATCGAGAATCTTTTGTCTTTCAAAGATTGATTCATCTAATGATTTATTTTGTTGTTCAAGTTGATAAATTTCTTCACCTAGCTTTTCTAAGTCAGTGGCGTGTGAATATGCCCCGGCCATAAGTACTAGTAGCACTAATAATTTCTTCATATTTATATCCTTTATTTAAATATTATATGAATAAATTATGGCATAAATAGAATTTAGCTAATCAATCGTTGGAAAGATTACAAAGGGTGTTCTGAGATTTTACAATTCATCACTTATCATAAGTAGCTAATAATACTAATGGAGTGAAACGCGAAAAATCTCATCTTCGATAAATTCACCAGTTTTAAAGTTCTTAAACCAGATACGAGCAGAAACCGTTTTATATGTAACCTGATGCTTAATATCCCAGATTCCATCATCTAAATTGGCAATCTCTAAGGCCATGCGCTCACACTCCTCTAGTGAGATATTTTCAACAATCTCTCTACGACTCCATTCACGATAATATGAGGAAAGCTTAACTCTAATAGGTAGATTCTCCTGAAAGACACCTTGAAGTACACAGGCCGTAGTGAATTCGATCTTGATATCATCTTCAATAACTTGAGTATCGTTATCTTTAATATCATTTCCCTCACTAGCAAAAGTGAGTGATGAAAATAGAATGGCCAATATTAATAGATTTAGCTTATGCATAAGAAACTCCCCCTAACTCTTAAAATCATAATAGGGGAAGCTAGCAATTGTTCTTTATGTTTTCAATCAGCCTAAAGTTATCTTTAGAAACATTAAGTAAAAGTTAACCACGTTTAAGCTAGAAGCTTATCAATTTCTCCAAGTTTACTTCTTAATGTCATTTTTGTGAAAGGCTTAAGGATGTAATTAGATGCTCCACTCATAACAGCTTCCATCACGATTTCTTTCTCATTTTCAGAGCTGAGCATAACAACGGGGATATCGACAAAGCGCTCATCGCTTTTCAACTCTTTTAATAACTCAATCCCATTCATATTTGGCATATTGATATCTGAGAAGATGAGATCAATTTTCTCATCACGTCCATAAAGTTCCTCTAATTTCTTTAGAGCATCTTGGCCATCAATGGCCTGATAGATTCGACCAAACCCTTCCTCTCGTAAATGGGAAACGATTGTCTCTCTTAAAGTATTTAAATCATCAATAACAAAAATTTTCTTATCTTCGTAACTCATAATCAACATCCTTAGAAATCAGTTAGTGGAGAAATTGGAAAAATAATCTCAGATATATCCGAATATTTTGAGCCACTTCCCCAATAGTCTATATATTTATAACGGAAAAAATATTTACCATCTCGATTACTTCGCCAACAAAAACTAGAGCTATTTGACCAAATCTCTCTTACGATCTTAGTCATTTGTACATCACGATAGATTTCGACGAAGTATTTACTAGCAGTTAAGTAGCTAGGCAATGTTACTCGGTAGCATAGATTCTTCGAATCATATTTCATGACATACTTCTTAACTTCTTCAGGGTTTATATTCTTTGGTGGTTTTACTTTAAATTCCTTTTCACCAAGTGCTTTCTTCTTTCCCTCTTCAATCTTAGAGACTTTAATCTTGTAGTCACTCATATCCTTACTTTCAAAATCAATACTATTTTGTTTTACTTCTTTTTTCATAATCAAAGAATTTGCAGTATCGAAGACTTCGACAATATATGATTCCTTATTTTCAGATTGCTCTAAAGGCCTTGAAGAAGTGTCGGGACTGTCCCAAGAAAAAGAGCTAATAATCACATTTTGCTTATTTTTTACGGTCTTCTTCTTAATTAAAACAGCTTCATCAATTTTAATTTCTTTGGATAAAAGTTTTACTTTTGACTCTTCATTAACAACAGCTAAATTATACTTTCCACTTTTTAAATTTGTACTTTCAAATCCACCATCTTTACCGATAGAAAGTGGCACGAGTGCACCACTTGCCTTCTCAACCAACTTTACACTATGACTTGGGGCAATTAGAGGACGGTTTATATTAATCGATGTCACAATTTTATCCTCAAGTGACTTAGATTTGATTTCTTTTAATTGATACGGGTTCTCAAGCTTCAAATTTAACTTTTTCTCATAAACTAAATTACTGGAAATACTCTTTGCATTAGGAGAAGTATTTGCTGTTGATATATTAGGAATGACAGATGCGGCTCCAACTGAGACCAGTGGAAGTACTGTAACGTTAATATTTTCTTGATCAAATGATGGAAAACTAAAGTCATTATCAGAAACAATATACTCAGATTTTTTCTTAATATCTGGGTACTCGACAATTACCTTAGATTTAATACCTTTTCGCATATTAAGTTTTACTTCAACAGGCTTCTCATAATCAATCGTCTTACTTTTAAGTGCTATTGGATCCATCTTATTGGCAACGACATCAAGACTATCAAATTCGCTAAAATCAGGACTTGTTGAAACGATATATTTCCCAAAGCTTAAGCTACTAATATCAAAACTTCCATTTGTTATAGGTAACTTTGAAATCTTATTTAATACATCTGATCCTAAACTTGTAGACTTAAGATAGATATGTGAAGAGCCTATTTGAGTAGATTTTTTCTTTAAAACAACCTTGTCCTGAGTGAGTAAATCAACTTCATCAGTTTCTAAAAATGAAGTATATTGCTGAGTATCTTTAACACTACTACCTATATCGTCGTTACTTGGAAGGATATCGAAACTATCGATGGCCTTAAATGCTTGTGTAGTTGCAACTATGTACTTACCAGCTACAAGCGTAGTTATATCAAACTTATTTTCTATTACACTTAACTCTATAGGAGCTAAATTACTATTTGCAGGCTTAACAAACACATGAGTAGGTTTCTGTATTTGAGAAATATCATTAAGCTCTACTTTTGTTGTTTTTTTAATATCGACAATATCCTGTGTGACAATTTTTTGATTTGCTACATTATTATTTACATTAATTACTTCCATTGATTGGAAGTTCGGCGATGAAGAGACAATATAACTTCCAACTGCCAATTGAGATAGATTAACAAGGCCATCTTCTACTTTTATTTTCAAAGGTCCTTCACTATTATTTACTGAACGTATATAAATCTCATCTGGTATTTTTTCTGATGTCATCAAATTAGGATTTAAAGATACTTTCTTTGTATCTGCTAAATTAATTTCATCATCAACAAATAGAGATCTACCATCTATTTTATCTATTGCACCAATGACTTTGAAAGAATCAACTTTCTCAAACCCTGGACTTGTGGAAATGAGGTACTTACCTGCCGCTAGAGGTGCAGTAATAAAGCTGCCATCAGTAACTTTTAATTTTATAACATTTGTTCTTTGCCCTGAAGGCTTAAGATAGACTTCACTGATATTTTGCGAAATCAAACTCTCATCAAGCTTGACTCTATCATTCTTTGATATATCGACTTCATTAGACTTTATAATGGAAATAATCTCAGTTTTAACTTTAGAATCAGTAATTTCAAAACTATCAATAGTTTGAAAATCAGGAGACGTTGAAACAAAGTACTTACCTGCCTTTAACAAGCTTACGTTAAACCCTTTATTCTTCACATCAATCACAAAAGGTTGTGCTGAATCATTAACTGCTTTTACATAGACTTGTTTAACTTTTCCAATATCAAATTTTTCGTTGAGCTCTATCGTTTTCTTCTCTTCACGCTTAATTTTAGGTGTAGCAACAAGACGCTCTCCTTCAGCTAAACTTATTCCTTCTGGGGTAAATGAAGGAGAATTAGAATTTACTAAAGTTGACTCTCCTTCTTTTAGGTCTAACTTAGCTTTATGTTCATCTAATAAGTTTATAACAGAAGCCTCTCCTTTTAGAAGCTTAACTCCATAATTCTCTTCATTAAGTTTTTCTAGTTTTACAACCCCACCCTTTGCAACTTCAACAACAGAGTTTCCACGGTTAATTCTTAGAACTTGTTTTGTTTCACTAGCATCTACTTTCAAAGTTCCTTGATCGATATTTAAATCAAGTCCCTTTGATTCATTGATGACAACTCTAACGAGGCTATTTGGATTTATTTCAAGAGAACTCTTATTCTCTAATAATATATTGAGCGTCTGATTTGAACTGGTAAAAATCTGATCATTATTAAAAACCGTTTCTTGATTATTAATTTCAGACCATGAAAAACTTCTCTCAGTCTTTCTCTTGGCCCTTCCATCTGTTGTATCACCAACAATAATTAATTCTGATGAAATCTGATCCACTTTCGATAAATTCTGACTTAAATAAATACCCAATAAGACGAGTACACTACCTGATACCGCAAGCATTATTTCAAAGGCATTAAAGTGAGAAGATTTTAACTTGTTCATAATTTTGTGTATTTAGTCTAACATAGAAACAAAATTAATTTTATATAGGATAAAAAATGCACTTTTTTAATCTTCGAAATAAGATTCTTTCATTTGGCTTAATCATTTTAATCTTGGTTACTTCATTTAACCTCTACTATACCTACAATGTTTTTGAGGAGGATAAGGAATCATATATTTTCGAGAATGTTCTCAGAAGTACCGAATTAATCGATCGAGAGCTTGGTAAGTTAATTAGTCAACCTGACAAAGTTAAGCTCCAATTAAAGACTCAAGCTTTTAACGAAATTAAGTCCTTAATGGAGTCAGATAAGATATTTTCCTACGTTATAAAACACAAAGACAAGATTATCTTTGGAGAAGATAATTTATTTAACAAAACTGAGATAACAAGCTCTTCTCATCAAGCAATGGTAAAAGAGATAAGTTTTAACGAGGCTAAATATTTGGCCGGTATCGTGACTAACAAAACAAATGGAATCACTACAATTGCCTATATTAACAAAAGTAAGGCCTTTGCCTCCCTTGATTATCTAATAAAGAAGAATATCTACTTTGCAATTATACTCTTTGGAATTGTTCTTATTTTAACAATATTTTTTGCAAGAAGTATCACGACACCAATTCTACAGATTATTCAAAGAACTGTGGATATTTCTAATGGTGATTATGACAATAAGGTTGTTGTAAAAACCAACGATGAGCTTAGGATACTTGGGGATAGTGTCAATACAATGTCCCATGAGATTAAGACTCTTCTTGATCAAAAACAGGAAATGATCGTCAAATTAGAAGAGGCAAATAAGCAACTCGATATCTACAGTAAAGACCTCGAAAAACTTGTTGATGAAAGAACAAAAGACTTAAAGGATGCAAATTCATATATTACAGCAATGCTAAATTCTCTTTCACAGGGTTTATTTGTTATACGACCAGATGGAACATGTTCTGACTTATATACAAACTCTTGCTTATCAATTTTTGGAAATTCCCCAGAAAACAAACGATTTGCGGAATATATTAAGTCCGATAATGAGTCAGCTACACAGAAGTGGCTAGAGCTAACTTTTGCACAGAAGATGCCTTTTGAAAGCTGTGCACCACTTGGACCAGATAATTTCCAACAAGGTAGTCTTGGAGATGAGAACTTTAAGTATATTAATTTTGACTACTACCCTCTCATGCTTGATGAGACTCTTAGTGGCATTGTTGTTTTAGCAACGGACTTTACAGAAAAGCTAGTACTTGAAGAAAATATTAAGAGGAAAGAAGCTTATATTAACAATGTCACAGAGTATGTCCTCAATGAAGAAATCATAAAGAATCTAGTATCTGAAGCAAATAGTCTTCTTGACGAAATTATTGATTCACCTGCTAGTGACAGCTTTTGTGATCGCGCCCTTATGGTATTTCATACATTAAATGGTGGTTTTGGTACATACTCATTTAGTGATATTCAACAATATGCAATTGAATGTGAAGAATTCATTCAATCAAATGAGTCCAATCCACAAGTCGTAAACGACATAAAGATTCGTGCCGCATCTGCAAAGGACCTTATTAACGAATCAATTAACGAGTTAGATGAAAAGTTTTCAAATCATAATATTATAAGCTTTGAAAAAGATGATATCGACTATCTATCAAGATCATTAAGCTCTCTTGGTAGCGAAGGTAAAGAAGTTCTTGAGAACTTTCTACATAAGAAATCGATATCAAGTATTTTTAATCCATACCCTAAATTAGTTGAGAAGATATCACAAAGCCTAGGAAAGCCGATGAAGGACTTAATCATTCCACAGTCAGACTTTCGTATAGCACCAGAAAAAGTTCAAGAATTTTCCAACTCTTTAGTACATGTTTTCAAAAATAGTATGGATCACGGTATAGAGCCGAGTGATCGAAGGTCAGAACTAGGAAAAGAAGAAAAAGGTGAAATTAAAATTGATATTCAAACTAATAATGATCAAATTAAAATATTAATAAGTGATGACGGAGCTGGACTCAATACAGAAGCGATAAAGGAAAAGCTTTTACAAAAGTATGAATCTGATGAAATTGAAAAGCTAAGTGAACAAGACTTGATGGCAAAAATATTTGATCCCAACTTCTCCACAAGAGATAGTGTCTCCGAGTTCTCTGGACGAGGAATAGGAATGAGTGCAGTTAAAGAGGCCATTGAGAAGCTTAATGGATCAATTTATGTTGATTCCAAGAAAGGTCATGGCACACGCTTTGAATTTAATTTAAAGGTTTAATTCTTTATTGAGCTAATATCTCTTCTCTTCGGATTTGAGAAGTCGTACTTTTTTCGTACTTCACGGTACTCTTTTCTCACAGTTTGGTAATCCTTGTAATATAGAGTAAAGCCAGGAAAAATTAAATCATAATCATCAATAACTTCTTTATTATTATCCCAGATATTGATCCAATAGCGACTACGTCCATCATATACTTTTTGCGAAATTCGTCCTAATGTATCGTCCTTTTTAACTAAGTATGGATCACCTTCAGGTCTTGTATAATCTAAAACTTCTGGAACAACAGGAACTTTAATTTTTTGCCCTGTAAATAAATTAGTCGTACCATTTAATCTTTTAATATCCTTCCATCTTCTAATATCTTTATATAAGTAAAAGGCAATCTTCATGGCCGTATCATGTTGTTTTACGACATAGTAGTCAAAGGCTTCTTCATCTGCAGAAGCTGGGCCTCTTTTAATATCGTTAAAGCTTATTTCTTTTTCAATTAGTTTTGTTTTTGGTACATCTTCAAAAATCGAATCAGATCTAAGTATAGAGTGTTCCTTTTGAGCTGTGACTTCTCCAAGATCAAAAACAATTTCATCTTCAGAAACAACAACTTCTTCACTTTTACTCTCTTCCATTCCTAGTTGTTCAACTAAATTATATGAATCAAATGAACATGACTGAAGAGTTAATAAAATGACAATACTTGATAAAATCAAATTACTTTTCATACTAAATACCTCAATAACTATTCGGCACTAAGTAAAAAAAGCTTAAAGATTATTAAAGGATATAACCGAAACCTAACCCCAGTCTAAGTGTTGTGATATCAGAAGGACCACTCATCCAATGGTATTTAAATAAGCTATGAGCAAAGAAGCTATTTCCAAGGTTTTTAAATAGATAAAATAAAACCTTACTACCTGAAAAGGTTTCATTATACTCAGAAGCTGCGAAGCTATTATCTCTACTGGAAACAACTGAGTGTGAATAACTTAATTTTGTAAAAAATTTATGGCCGAGAATATCAATAGCCCTTGAAGCACCAACTGTTAAATAGATAACTTGATTTGTATCAAAAGTAACAAGAGCATTTTTTTGTAAATTTTCAAGATTAAAGGTATTAAACTTCTCAAAATCAAACCCTGTATACCACGACATCTTTGGTGACTTTAATTTATAAGAAAAATAAATATTGCCTCCAATTTCTGGATCAACTTTTACTTCATCATCTGTTTGATCAATCAAGGCAGTCGTTAAGTAAGAATAATAAATGCTCCCCGCAAAGTTATAAGGCTTCTCCTTTGGATAATAAGAAACACTTAAACCTAGAGAGATGGGTGAATTTTGTAAAAAAGTTACATCTGCATGGGCCGGATTATTTTGCGTAAAGCTTCCATATGATGCCATATAGAAAACAGAGGCCCTCAAGGGAGACTCACTTAATTCTTCTTTCAGTTTATCGAGCTTTTCCTGAGTTGTTCTTTGGGACTTCTTTAAATTAAATTGAAACTTTGAAAGCTTATCAAAATCCAAAAGATCAACAGAGATATATAGCTCAAAACGAGAGTTAGCTTTTAAGTTATTAAAATTGATTCTCTTATTATTCTTAATTGTTTTCTCAACCATAGGATGATTGATACTTACAATCGAATCGTCTTTGATAAACTTCTTATAAATTTCAGATAAACGCTCTTTATCCTTACTTACTCGGTAAGGAAGCTTAATAAACTTGACCTTTTTACTCTTGATAATTTCTTGGAAATCTAAGGGTTCTGCGCCTACTGGCAATAAAAAGACACAAAAAATAAATATAACCTTAAGAAATCCCACACTTACCCACTTAAAGAGTTAAACTATTTTTAATTATAGCAAAAGCTGTAACTAGTTCAATAAACAAGGAATGAGTACAATTCTGCCCCATAACTACCTAATATTTGTTTAAGCGAGATAATAAACATTATTGGCAATAATTTACCCCTATAAGAAAAACTAAACAAGATTTAAACTAACTTAACGGGATAGCGCGTTAAACGTTAACAAATGAAACTAATATCATGGAGTTAGTAGAATAAGTTTATTTAATTTATCAATATATTCACTTGTGATTATATTCCTTTTTACTGGGTGTTCAGATCCCTTAAAAGGCCGCATCGATATTAACTCAATCACTGAGTACGATAAAGTTCCACCTGAAATTGACTTTGTTACCACTGCCGGCCCGATGAACGGTAATAATGATTTTACACTAAACTACACACTAACTGATGATAACTCTGGTGTAGCAAGTGCCAAGATTCTCTACACACCAGATTTTAATACAACTAATTATTCTGAAGTTACAACTGTTACAGGTAGTAGCAATCAAATAAAATTCTGTGTTCCTAATAAGAATCACCCTGCCCCTGCTTTTAAAATCATTGCTAGAGATGAAGCAGGTAACGTCTTTGAAAAAGAGCTCGGAACTAGTGGACCAAACTTTTCAATTAACTTAGATACTGACCCAACTATCCCAAACTTAACTTCATCTCTAGGTACACTGACAAAAGATCAGCCTACAACCTTAAATATTGATAGTTGCTCACTGAATGCCTGTTCAGGTGATGCTGTCTATTTTGAGCCTCCAACTCAAACAAAGTATGTCTTTGCCAATACGACAGGAACCACTCCTAGTGTCGGTGATGCTTGGGTAAGCTGTGAAACCGCTCTCTCAAGTGGTTATTTACAAAACAACTTTCCAAGTGAAGGACTTAATACTTACTATCTATGGACAAAAACAGAAGATGTAGATGCAGATAGTGTTACTCCATTGAATTTTATTTCAAGTGCTAACACAACAATAGATATTACATACGATAATACTGCTCCTATTGATAACACTGGAACTGGTTTTACTTTTGATAATGATGTTGAAATTGTTGGTGATAATATCCCTGTTCAATGGAGCCTTTTTACTGATCAACAAGTCGTCGATCATCGCATTGAATTATATACTGATAATACCTGTAACCCATTAAATCTCTATAATAGCTATACGACTTCTAGTGCCGCAATAACCGATAATACGAATGTTGATGGCCTTGTGGATGGACAATACTGGGCAAAGGTCATAGCAATCGATCATGTGGGACTTGAAGGCTCATCCTCTTGTTCACTCGATAGTGTTTTTGTCGATGCAACTGCACCTGTTGATAATGGAGCGGACTTACAATTTATCGACACATTAGATAATGACGGTGATGATCTTTCTATTTCATGGACAGCATTCAGTGACTTAACACTTACAAATCATCGTATTGAAATCTTTAGTGACTCAACATGTTCAACATCAGTAGGTACATTTCTTACTGGAAGTAGTACTAATTCTGACAGTGCTGCTGTGGACGGATTAAATACAGGAGACTACTGGGCAACTGTTACAGCAATTGATGGAATAGGAAGTGAAACAACTTCAAACTGTTCTACAGATACCATAAGAGTCGACAAAGACTCACCTATTGATAATGGAGCAGATTTACAATTTAGTGCAGCTACTGATATTGATGGAAATAGTATTGCTGTTACTTGGACAGCATTTTCAGACCCAGATGGTCTTGTCGACCACAAACTTTATACATACACAAATAATACTTGTACGCTTGGTGAAACTGATCATGGAGCAACTTCAAGTGGTACAAATTCCAATGCCACAAATATTACTTCTCTTTCCGATGGCCAATACTGGGCAATTGTTGAAGCATTTGACCCAGGTTCAAATAGTACTAAGTCTGCATGTTCAACAGATTCAATTATAGTTGATTCAACTCCACCACTAGATAACACGGCCAGTGTCCAATTTAGTGCAACACATGAAAATACAGGAAATAATATTGCTGTTTCATGGACAGCTTTTACAGACTTAACTCTAAGTGATCATCGACTTTATACCTACACTGATTCAAGTTGTACTTTAGGCATGGTTGATCACGGGTTAACAGGCTCAACGACGACTTCATCTAGCATCATAACTGGACTGGCCGAAGGTACATATTACGCTAGAGTAAGAGCTTATGATGCCATGGGCTTTGATACTCTATCAGCATGTTCTACAGATTCAATCGTAATTGATAAAACAGCTCCTGTTGACAATACTGCTGATGTTCAATTTACAAACGATTACAATAATACCGGTGACAACGTTAATGTGTCTTGGACAGACTTTTCTGATACATATTTAAGTGATCACAGAATTTATACTTACACAGACTCTGCATGTACTTTAAATGAAGTCGATCACGGCCTAACTGGTAGTGCAACGAGCACCAATGCTGCAATCATTGATGGATTAAGCGATGGTACTTACTACATAAAAGTAGTTGCCTATGATTTAGCTGGTAATGAAACAACAAGTGCTTGTTCTACTGATGCAATTACCATTGATACAACCGCCCCTACTGACAACACAGCAAACCTCATCTTTGCAGATACTCATGATATTGATGGTAATGATCTAAATGTATCATGGACCGCATTTACAGACACAAATGGAATAGCTGATTATCAAGTTCTAACTTACACAAACTCTTCTTGTACATTAGGTACAGTAACTCATCCTTATATAGGAAGTAACGCTTTAACTGATTCAACTTCTATTGATGGCCTTGCCGACGGAACTTATTTTGCAAGAGTTCGCGCAATAGATAGCGCAGGAAATACAACATTATCAGCTTGTTCAACTGACTCGATCATTGTTGACTCAACACCGCCGCAAGATAACACAGCAAATATCCAATTTACTCTTGCTCATGAAAATACTGGAAATAATATTGCCGTTACTTGGACTGCGTTCTCTGATTTAACATTAAGTGATCATGAAGTTTATACATATACCGACTCATCTTGTTCTCTAGGTGAAGTTAATCACGGACTAACAAGCTCCACAGCAGCATCTGCAAATAATATAACAGGGCTTGCCGAAGGTATTTACTACGCAAGAGTTAGGGCCCATGATCTCATGGGATTTGATACATTATCTGCTTGTTCTACTGACTCTATCGTAATCGATAAGACGCCACCAACTGACAACACGGCCAATATCCAATTTACAAATGACTACAACAATACAGGAAATAACATAGATCTTACTTGGACGGGTTTCACTGACACTTATTTAAGTGATCATCGTATTTTAACTTATACAGATGCTGCTTGTAGCTTAAATGAAGTAGACCATGGACTAACAGGAAATACGACAGTTGCTAATAATACGATTGTTGATGGACTTACAGATGGTGTTTATTATGCAAAGATTGTTGCAATTGACCTTGCAGGAAATACGACAGAATCAGCTTGTTCAACAGATACAATTACAATTGACCTTATTAATCCAACAGATAATACGGCCGATCTTCAATTTGCTGATCTCTATGATAATGATGGAAATGATATTAGTGTAAGCTGGACAGCCTTTACTGACCTCAATAGTATTGCTGACCATCAAATCTATACGTATACAGATGCAGCTTGTACTTTAAATGAAACAATACATCCATTAACAGGAAGTGGCACTAACTCTGATGCCGTAACAATTGATGGACTCACAGATAATATCTATTATGCAAAAGTATTAGCTTTTGATAGCGCAGGTAATTCAACTCTTTCTGCTTGTTCTACAGACTCAATTGAAGTCGATACAACTCCTCCGACAATTGGTGCAAGAGAAGTTGTGGGAACAGTTGTTACAGGACAACCCCTTGGTCTTTTCAACTTAAGTGATTGTAACGATGTAACTCATGTGAAAATCACAAAAGGACTTGGAGCTCCACCACTTGCCGCAGACTCAGGTTGGCAAACTTGCGATACTGTAAATTATTCGATGACATTTGATGATCTCGATGTTGGAGCAAATAATCTTCAATTTTGGATTAAAGACGTTGCAGAAAATGTGCAACCTTCATTTATTGCCCATCAAGTTTTCTTTACACCACCACAATTAACGGTAGAAAATGGGCCAACAATTAATACAACTATTGCAGATATTTCCATTGATTACTGTACAGAAGCTGGAATAACTGAGGTTATTTTCAAAGACGTTGACGGACAACCTGCTGCGAGTGATCCTGATTGGCAAACTTGTACAACAGCGATTGGTGGACTTAAATCTTATACACTTACTCCAGGTGATCATACACTAAAAGTATATCTTAAATATGAAGACACAAGCATCTCTCTAAATGCTATTGATCTGCCTCTTCGATATGATCCTGTCATCAACTGGGTTGAGTCTCCAGTAATAAACAGACCTCATGTTTCATTTACTTTTGAAGCATGTGATGGGATTAGTGAAATTTTAATTAATCAAGGAACACAACCAGCACCAGGTGATCCACAATGGCAAACTTGTTCAACATCGGCCGGGGCCATTACACATACACTAACAAGTGATGGAGAACAAACTCTAAACTTCTGGTATAAAGATTTAAGTAGTAATGTTCTAACAGGTTACTCTCAAGTTAACGTAAACTTTGTACCGCCTAGTGCTTACTTAGCAAATGGAACTGATCTTGACACAAATACAGCTGCTATATCAATTGATAGCTGTACTGATATTTCAAAAGTATATGTGAAGCTCGATGATACAATGGAGCTTCCACCTTCAGTCGCAGACTTTACAACTGGCGATGGCCAAGACTGTACGACTGCGATGAATGCTATCACTTCACCAATAATTCCAGCAGAAGGGATACACACACTTGATGTATGGTTCTACTTTAATGATGGATATACGTTAGATCCGTGGCATGAAAGACTTACTGTTCGTTATACTGCTGTTGATTCAACACCACCTCCAGTTTCTGGAGGAGATGGAGCAGCTGTACCTTTGGCAATGACATTAAACAATGGAGATGCTAGCTCTCCGCCAATTTTATTAGATAATGCATCTCGTGCTATTTTTACTTTAAACACTTGTGAACCAAACCCTCCAGTTGCAATGACAGGGACAGTAGATATAACGGCATCGACAACTAGTGTAACTGGTACGGGAACGCTTTTCACAAGTGAGATCAGCGTTGGAGACTATATAAATATTGGAAGTGAGGTATTAAAAGTCGCTTCAATAACTAATGATACATCATTAGAACTAGTTTTCCCTCACACTGCGGGAGCAACTGGTCAAAGTATTACAAAAGAATACCCTGATGATGTGATTACAGACATGATCGTAACAAAGAGCTCAACGGCCCCTGATGCAGACAGTCCAGACTGGCTAACATGCTCTAATTCAGCAGAGCTTTTAAAATCAGCTTCACTTACTCCAGATGGAGTATATACATTATATGCATGGTTTAAAGATGCTAGTGGAAATGTTTCGACAACCTCTCTCACTCAAGATGTTGAAGTTCAAGCAAATGGGGATTTAACTCCACCACCAAGGCCTGAAATTATAGTGGAAGGAGCACCTGAAGTTGCGAGTGCACCTGTTGGAATGACTGTAGTTGACTGTACAGATGTCGATCAAATTTATCTGAAGCCATCTGAATACCCTTCTCCATACGTTGCACCAGATAAGGATCAGTCAGGTTGGCAAGACTGTAGTGAAGCAGTTGGTGCACTGACATATCACGTTGACCTTATTGGATCTTATACAATATCAGCATGGTTTAAGGATGCTGCGGGTAATATAAATTCAACTCCAAGGGATGTATCATTCATCTTTAACCCAACTCAGGGAGCTTACCCAGACGCTATAGCATATTGGACAATGGATAACGTTCACAAAAAAGAAGGTCGTATTATCGACGCTCTAGGTGATAACCATCTTGTCTATTGGAATAATGGCAGCGTAACAAGTACGGCCGGTAGAAGTGATGAAGCAGTTTCGCTAAGTGGTACCAACAGTTATCTATTAACAAAAAATACACCTATTCTAAAACCGACGACCGCTGTTTCTGTCTCAATGTGGGCAAACCTAACAAGTGGTGACACTGGAAACAAGGTTATCATGGGAAATATAGAAGAAGGTGTTGGTGGATATGGATTCAAATTAAATGGAGGAGACCTGCGTTTCTATGCTAGTGGACAATCGGTCTCAATTGCTACTTCTTCGTACACAACAGGTTGGCATCACATTGCTGGTACTTCTGATGGACGATTTATCAATATTTATATTGATGGACAACTACAGGCAACGACAGATTTAGGCTCTCCAGCAAATCTCCAATATGGATGTCCTACAATTCTTGCAGTTGGTACGGATGTTAATTGTACTGATCAGCCGACTATAACAAGTAATTTCGATGGACAATTAGATGAACTAGCAATTTGGAATAAGTATTTATCTGAACAAAATATTTTAAATCTTTATATTGATACATTCAACCAATTTAAGGTTAGTCAACATTCCACTAAGCCAGCAGATATAGCTTCTGCTTCTTTCTATGGTGAGACATTACAAAACACAAAATTAACTATTGATACTTGTGGAGATAATAAATTCATCTATATCGATGAAACGACTCACCCACCAACAGTAGATACACCACGTTGGCAACTATGTCGTGAAGTTATTGGTGCAGCAATTAACAAGAACCTAACACAAGGTCCTCATGAATTAAAAGTGTGGGGTAAAGATGAATACAATAATATCACTAATGCTTTTTACTATGTAGATACAGTTGTAACATCAACAAATCATTATGAACCAAGTATCCTACATTATACTATGGATAATGATCATATTGATGGATCACTAGTTCAAGAGATCAGATCTGGTTACCATGCAACAAATAATGGTGCGACACCAAGTGTATCTGGAGTCCAAAATGAAGCTTATCAATTTGTAAAAGCAAGTAATACCTACTTAGAGACTAAACATGCCGCACTTTCTCAAGTCGCAGATGAAGTAACCATTTCGATCTGGGCCCAACTGACTGCTAATGATAATCGTCAGCAGGTGCTGGCCGGAAATAGAATCTCTTCTCATGGTTACTCAATTGAAATTGACAACAGTACAAGCGAATTGAAATTCTTTGTAGAAACTAGTGGTGGAACAAGATCAGTTGCAATTGCAACCTCGGCCTACACAACAGGATTTCATAATATCGTTGGTGTCTATGATGGACAAAACACAAATCTATATATTGACGGTATACAAGTTGCAAGTGTTGACCACGGAAGTGTCCTACCTATTCAATACACTTGTCTAGGTTCATTTGTAATTGGTGCAGGAGCAACATGTAATAATGGTGCTGCTCTTGGTACGCATTTTGATAATAAAATCGATGAAGTATTAGTTTGGGACTACTCATTAACTTCAGCAGCTATTACTGAATTATTTGAAGGACAAGATACTGTTCCTCCACTTTCAGTACCAGTTACTCCACGTGATAATCTTTACACAATTGGAATTCCTGTCGCAAGACTCAACGTAGATAACTGTAGCGATATTGCTAAGGTCTATGTAGCACTCGATGATACCAAGCCAACTGGTGAAATTGCTAATTGGCAAACATGTTCAACAACAGATGACCTAATTAAATCGAGCTTATTAGAAATTGGTGCAAATGATCTACGTGTATGGTTTATGGATGAGTCTGGAAATGTTTCTGACACTTCAACTGATTTAACAATCACATATAACTTTGATGCAACCATACCTACTCCTGACTCTTACTACACACTAGACCGAGCAAATCGTGATGGAAGCGTGATCTATGACGTAACAAGTGCTCATCATGGAGAAAACTATGGGCCAATAGAGTCAACGGGTGTTGCCGATGAAGCAATGAATTTCAACGGCACGAGTGATTATATTGAAGTTTTAAACGATGTATCATTTGAGCCAGCTTCTGAAGTAACACTATCAACGTGGTTTAATGTGGATTCTTTCCCAACTTCAAGACAAGTAATTGCAGGTAACTACAACAACGGCGGTTACGAGATTGCTCTTGATAACGGTGTTGTAGAATTTAAGGTTCAAGCCTTAGGTAGCCCTCAAGTTGCTACCTACTCAACGACATCATTAACTCCAGGAGATTGGACTCACGTTACGGGTGTTTGGAATAATGGAACGATTAGACTATTTATTAATGGAATAGAAGAAGTTAATACTGTTATTGCGGGAAGTGCTGATATTGATTATGCACAAAGCAATTCATTCTTAATTGGAGCATCACCTACAACATCAACAGGCCCATCGGGTAATTACTTTGATGGTAGTATCGATGAAGTTTCTTTTTATCGAGCTGCTTTAAGTGATACCGTTATAAATGAATTATACGAGAGACAATCTAAAGGAGATAAAGCGTATTACGATGTTACTCCTCCATCAATTCCAGTAAACCTGAATATCATTTACTACAACTCATTAGTATCAAGAGCAAACCTAACAGTCACAGACTGTACTGGACTTGATTATATTATTGTTACAAAGAACGAATTCCCTCCGGACAAAAATGATGAGGACTGGCAACTTTGTAATACTTTAACAGGTGGTCTACTTTCAAAAAGACTAGATCCAACTGACAATTATGCAAAGTTTTGGACAAAAGATATTTACGGAAATATTTCAAAAACTTTTGAGTATGTTCCAATTATTACAAAATACGATAAACCTATTGCAAGACCAGTTGTTCACTGGACTTTTGATGAAGCCCACTACAACAGTACCTCAAACGAAGCCTTAGATCGCATCAGTGGCCTAAAGCTTAAAAATGAAGGTTATGAATTAGAGTATGTTGATTTTGATAATGATACATGTCCTCGAACAATGGTACACAATCCAGCATTAGCACCTGTAACAATCGATTCTGATGGTGTTCTAAATAAATCAATGCTTTTTGGCGATGACCGATTCTTGCGCGTTAAGTCTCCTCAGAACTCAAAGCTTAAGCCAAGTGACACACTCTCTGTTGCAGCATGGGTTTACTTAACTGGTGATGGTGTACACTCTGATGACCATATCATCTCAAATGAGTTCAATGGCAAAGGTTGGTCAATAAAAGTTGATGCGGCCAACAAGGATGACAAAGGGCTTCGATTTACTGTTCATACAGCAGATGGGCTCTTAGAACCATATCTTGAAACAAAGAACTACACAACAGGATGGCACTTAGTAATTGGTACTTATGATGGACAGAAGGCCAGTCTTTATTTTGATGGTATTTTTGTCAAGTCCTTCTCTAATGCTTCACCATCGCCAATCGTCTACGAGACAGGTGTAAACACTTTCGTTGGGGCAAAAGCATCTACTGGAGATGAGCCAACAAATGGTAAATCACATTACTATGCGCGCTCTGGTTTAAATTGTAACTTATACAATATCGAAGATAGTAACTTTGCAAATAAAATAGATGAAGTCATTATTTGGGATCAAGTTCTAACAGGGCTAGAGGCGTCTTCTTTATATCATAATGGTGCAGATATTCTTTACGAGACTGATGTAACGGAACCACCGAACCCTACTTTAACACTAGAAAATACTAGACCAGATTTATTCTCTAATAAAGCATATTTCACCGTTAACGATTGTACAGATATTTCAGGAGTTCTAGTTAATGAAGGGACAAGACCTGACAAGCAAGATGATCGCTGGGAAGTATGTCGAGAAAGACGTGGTTCATTTGGATTAGAAGAGCTAACAGAAGGTGGTCACACTATAACGACATGGTTTAAAGATCTAGCTGGTAATGTAACAAGCTCTTCTTCTGACCTAGTTGTAAATTATACTCCAATTGCAACAGTTCCATATTCAAATGCTTACTGGCCAATCGAAAGTGTTGCAAGCGTTGATAGAACTGTCATTGATATTATTGAACATGGTGTACACGACCTTATCGAAGTCAACGTAGATGCTGCCGACAACCCGACAGCAACTTATACCACAGGAAAAGTAGGAGAAGCATTATCTCTTACAGGTAGCCAGTCTTATCTAACAACTCAAGATACTGTCTTATTAACACCAGTTAATTTCTTATCTGTTGGTGGATGGTTCTATCTTACACAATCTGATAGTACAAACCGTGTCTATATTGACCGCCATGTCTATTCAACAGCAACAAACAGAGGTGGTTATAAACTCTATCAAAGCGGTGGGAACATACGATTCACACTCGAGCTAGACATTGCAGGAACAATTAATTTAGCGAGTTCAATGGCCGGTGTTACAACAGGATGGAATCATGTAATCGGTATTTTTGATGACCAGGAAGTTAAGTTGTATTTAAATGGCGTCGAAATTGCTACTTCAGGTGTACTACCTGAAAGAGATTTCGTTCGCTACGATGTTCCAACTGATTTTAGAATTGGTGCAGAATCTAATCAGAATAATCTTGCGACAAACTTTTTAAATGAGAAAGTCGATGAAATTGCTGTTTGGGGATATGACTTATCACCAACAGAAGTAGCAACTGCACATACAAAAGGACAGTCATCGACAAGACAAGTTGAGACGATGAATGCACCTTCAAATGTTGATAACGCTTATATATATTTCGATAGTCATTTCGGCCCTTACGCCAAGATGACAATTTTAAATTGTACAAATACTCCTTGGGTATATATTACTTATCAAGGAGCACCACCACCGGCCGATGACAGCGATGACTGGCATCGTTGTGTAACTAACCCTGGTGCTATATTATCTGAAAAGCTTCCAACTGGAACAACTTATGTTGATGTGTATGCAAAGAATGCACTTGGTGATATTTCGACTTTAGCTGGTACAAAAGAAATTGATCCGATTCCAACATATTCAGACTACGATCTAGTAAAGCCTATTTATCATGCATCTTTTGATAATGGCACGATTAACGGTTCAACACTTACTGATCATACCTCACAAGTATCAGCTCAGCTAAATGGAAGCCCAACAATCTCAACAAGTAGTAACGGTAACGAAGTAATATTCGATGGTACTGATGATTATATAGATATTGCTAATAATTTTAGATTTGAAAATCTGTATAACTTTACATTAATGACATGGTTGCATTTAGATAGTACTGATACAGCTACTAGACAAATTATTACAAAGAAAAACTCAAAAGATGACATACGTGTTTATCTTGATAGTGGCGATATTGTTTTTGAAGTAAATATCGTTCAACCATCTGGCTATACTAGAAGTGTTCCTTATGGAATTATTAGATATCCTCTAGAGCTGATTCAAACCGGAATGCATCAACTGGCAGTAAAATACGATGGACAAGAATTATCTTTATATATTGATGCTAATCTTGTTGCTCAAGCAGATCCTGGCTATCAAAACTGGTCAACTACGACGATACGTAAAGTTGACTTTGATTTTGTAAGTGGTTTCTATCTAGGAGACAATACACAAGCAGAAAACTTCCAAGGTGCTCTTGATGACTTCATGGTATTCAATCAGACTCTAACTGATGAAGAGATTTTCTACCATTATAAGAGATATGTAGATGAAGTTTATCCAAATGATTCAACAGCTCCTACAACAACACCAACACTTTCTGTTGTTAACTCGACGTTTGGAACAAATTGGCCAACAGATAATCCAAATCCAGTTTATTCAATAAATGACTGTAATGATATCACTGGTGTCTATATCACTGTTGATGCTCAACCAGGGCCAACAAATACATCAAGTGGATGGCAACAATGTAGTACAAAAGATGGCGCAATCGATTCACCGACACTCACTCCAGGTGTACATACAGTATACTTTTGGTTTAGAGATGCAAGAGGAAATATAAGCTCTCCTCAAAGTATCGTTGTAGAATACACAGACCCACCTCTTCCTCAGCCAATTGCTTATTGGACGCTCGATCAAAATACAAAAATCGGTAGTATTTTCTACGACTCATCAAACGCTATCAACATCAATAATTTTGGTGCTCAAAATATAGCCTCTGCAAAAGTTGGAAATGGATTAAGTTTTGATGGTGAACGTCAATATTTAAAAACTGATTACGATCCACAACTAAAAGTTACAGATGAATTCACTATCGGTTTTTGGATGGATCACAATATTCCAACGGATGAAGGAAGTGGTGATCGTTTCTTCAGTATGACTGGTGCACAACCAGGTGGTATGGAGATGTATCTAATATGCGATGAACCATCATGTGCAACTAGTAATAAATTTGTTGATTTCAAAGTTAATATCGGTAATAGAAATTATGTACTTGATCTACCTGTTTCACAATTCCCTTCATCTTGGGTGTATGTTCTATACACATATGATGGACGCTATCTAAGATATTATGAAAACGGAACACTCAAAAGAGAGAAAGACTTAAATGATTTTGAAAGTGTAACTTATGATGCTGTTGAAGAAGTTCCTTTTGTTATGGCCGCAAAAGCAGGAGCAGATGAACAAATATCTAAACATTCAAATATGAATATTGATGACGTTGCAATCTGGAGTAAGGCTCTAAATCAATCTCAAATTACAAATCTCTATAGTAATTATGCAAATAATAATACGAGAAACTATGATCCACTAAGACCGATTGTAACTCCGGCAAATACAAGAGCTTCTATTTATAACCCAGGTTATAAATCATTTGGTTCAAGACTTCGTCTGACAATGAATGATTGTACAGATACCGATATGATCTTGGTATCTGACTCAACAGTACAGCCAAGTGATACAGATGAAAATTGGCAAGTGTGTAACACAATAGCAGGTGGTATATTAAGCTCGCCTCTACCAACTGGATCGGTAACGCCAAGGGTTTGGGCAAGATCATTTACTGGTGAAGTTTCCGCAGCTTCTGGAACTGCAAATGATCAAACATATACAATGCCAACCTATGTTTCT
The DNA here is from genome assembly GCF_003612895.1 of Halobacteriovorax sp. BALOs_7. Classification (GTDB taxonomy): domain Bacteria; phylum Bdellovibrionota; class Bacteriovoracia; order Bacteriovoracales; family Bacteriovoracaceae; genus Halobacteriovorax_A; species Halobacteriovorax_A vibrionivorans. The sequence goes on from NZ_CP027772.1 coordinate 2,772,547, forward strand.
GACATACCTAGGCCAAGTGTTCACTGGTCACTGGATTCAGCAGCATCTGGCGCCTATGGACATCCTCAAGTTTATGATAACTTTGGTACTGCACATGGATCACTTGATGCCACAACACCACCTGAATCAACTGCAACGAGTGGAGACAATGCTGTAATCGAAGAAGGGTTCAGCTTTAATGGTATCGATGAATTTATTAAGATAAAACCAGATGCAAATACAAACCCAATGTATACAACATCAATATCGGCATGGGCCCATCTCGTAAAAGGTGAAACAAAGCATCGTCACATCGCTGGTAATATTCAAAAAGCAACACTCACAGATGGATCAGGGATTGGACTTAGAGTTAAAAATGGTAATTTACAATTTTATGTGACGGCAAGATCCCCTGGAACAACAGGAAGCATTCAAACTCTAACTGTAGATTTTGATACTAGTATCTACAATACAGGCCTTCACCATATAGTAGGAACATTTAACAAACAAAAACTAGAGCTATATCTTGATGGTGTAAAAGTAGCCGAGAAATACGCTCAGCTCTTTGATGGAAATTATATTGAAGTTGTTAATGATGATTTCAGTTATTGGAATATTGGTGCAGAAACAGGATATCTACAAACAGCTGAAGTAAACTCTTTCTTTAAAGGCGTTATTGATGATGTCATGATTTGGCACAATGTTTTATCAGAAGAAGAAGTATACTATCTATACGAATATGGATCAGACCTTCTTCCTACGACACTAGCTGATGGTATTGCTCCAACTGACCCAGGAATAGAGCTCACAGATAATCTTACTACGACGTCTTCACCATGGAGTCATTTTACGATGCCAACATGTACTGGAGCAAACGGCATTCTCATTAATGCAATCTATGTTAATTCCAGTTCAGATGCACCACCAAGTAAAGACGATATTGGCTGGCAGTATTGTACCCGTGATGAAGGATATGTAATTTCCCATCTACTTGAAAGAGGTGATAACGATATTACTGTCTACTTTAGAGATGAAGAAGGGGATATATCTGGATCAACATCATTTAATGTTACCTATATTCCACCAGACTTAATTCATCCACTGGCATATTATACGTTTAACACTGAAGATTCTATTAGTGCTGACCACTTTAGAGATTTAGCAGGAAACCTACATATTGTAGCCTCAAGTGATATACCTAAAGTTTCATCTTCAATCGGTGGGAATGCAGTTGAGTCAACTCTCTCATCAGAGACAATTAGTAATACTTTTACTTTTGAATACGATATGGAAAGAGACTTTACGATCTCTATGTGGCACTTACCACAAGCAACATCTGAATATAAACTTTTAGAGTATGGGCAGCTACGAATTTCGAGAACATCACTAAATCAAATTCAAATTCACATACCTGATATCGGAACATTTACAACAAATCAATCACTGATACCTGCGCAGTGGACACATTTAACTTTTAGAAGAGAAAACAACTCACTAAAAATATATTTTAATGGAAAACTAATTTCATCTTTTTATACTAAGACAAATAATCTCAAACTTCACAACAGTGGGAAACTATCATTACTAGAAACGAGAGGTCGACTAGATGAAGTCGTTATCTATGACTCACCTCTTACAGAAGATCAAATTGCTTACTTATTCTTCAAGGGAAGTAATCAAGAAAAGCTAGAACTATATCCTTTAAACTATGTTGAACCTGCCGTTCCTGACTTTTACTGGAACTTTAATAACACACAACTTACTTCAAATAGCTTAAGTGGGGTAACAAATTCAGAATCTCTAAATGTGAAAAATGCAGTTACGACAGGGAGTGTTGATGCTATTGAAGGTGAGGCTTTCCAATTCACTCGTTATGAAGATATTTTAGCAGGCGATGATATAAATACCGTTGGCGCAAGACAATTCTTACGATCGGAATCTGTTGCACCAATTGACTTCACTTCAGAGTTCACATTATCAATGTGGATCAAGCAACCGAATGCAGATAGCGCAAATATTTTCACTGATGATAAGAGTGTTATTATTGATCAATGGGGATCAGAGTTTGAAGAGAGAGTTTTTAGACTAGAATATAAACACACTTCTACTGGTTCAGGAAAGTATATACTCTATCTAAGAAATGGTTATGAAACGGATATTACCAAACAAGCTATTAAAGTTGAAACAACATCTTTTAGTGGAATTAATGGCTGGCACCATCTTGCGATTAAAAGAGATGTAAGAAAGCTTGCTATCTTTATTAATGGCCGTGAATACGGTGCCGCTTTAATTGGAACAGCTGCTCAAATTGTTAACAACAATCTTACAACACCTTTAAGAATTGGTGAGTCAGGTCTAAGCGGGCTTGACCTTATGGCAGAAGATGTCTCAGTTGCAGCTGGAACAAATACTATCACTGGTATTGGTTCTGATTTTGAGAATAAATTCTATAATTATATCCATGGAAGTGTTGATATCATTTCAAATACTACAGTTGTCACAGGTACAGGTACTCGCTTCACTCAAGACTTAACGGTTGGAGAAAGTGTACTCATTGCAGGAGAAGTTCATACTATTGCAAGCATTACAGATAATACGACATTTATACTCGATGCAAATCATGTTTCAGGAACCTCTGGTGAGAATGTTAGAAAGGTTATCCCAGGAACAGTATCAAGTACGACAGGATCAAATATTATTACAGGAGTTGGAACAAACTTTACTTCGGCCCAATTCCCAAATAACTCATATATCACTTTTGGTAACGAGATTGGTCAAGTCGCTTCAGTTGATGGCCCAACACAAATTACTCTAGTCAATAATGCTATCTCTACACAAACAGGAGTGTACGCTGAAAGTACAAGTGACCTAAAGCGACTTAAATTAGGCGCTGAGATTTTCGATTCTTACTATGTTAATGATGCAACAACAATTACATTAGGATCAAATCACATAGCTGGTGTTTCAAATGTAAATATGTGGAGAACTTATAATAATACTCATAGTGATGAATATGGATTTGACGGTAGTATTGATGAACTTGCTGTATGGTACGATGCTCTCGACTTCAACCAAATTTATAAATTATATCAGAAAGGATTGGCCAATGAGCCTATTTCAGCGGCACCTACAATAGCATTTAATGGTGTTGGTAATACAACAAATGATTCAACAGTTTCAATCACGCTCAATGACTGCCAAGACTATACTCATGTTTGGGTAGGAACAAGCCTCGACAGTGATCCGCTTGATGGAACTCCAGGCTGGGTAGCATGTACCGATGTAGCAGGTGGACTAACTTCACCTACTCTTACTTCGGATTCACTAAACACTGTTAAGATATGGTTTAAAACGGGATCTGTTGTTAGTTCATATACATCAAGTTTTGATATTACACATGTAACTGGTGATCTCACTCCTCCAGCAATTCCAGCAATTACACTTGAAACAGCATCACCAACGAATCTTTCTTATGCTCGATTTACGATTGGCTCATGTAGTGACATCGCTGGTGTTCTAATAAATTTAACAGGCATTACTCCAAGTGCAATTAATCCAAATTGGAAGAATTGCTCTACGATAAACTCTGCACTTCACTCACCAATTCTTGAAAGTGGAGCAAATACAATAAGTGTATATTTTAAGGATGAAGCAGGAAATGTAACAACAAGCTCTGATTTTGCACTGACATACAATCCAGTAATGATTGCAAAGCCTGGCTTATATTTGAACTACAATAACGAAAACCTAAATAACAATATTATTCTTGAAGAAATAAATGATGATGTATTCAGTCCTTCAGTTGTTCTATCTTTAGAAAGTAGTTATATCGAAGGAGAAACGATAGAGTTTAACGGTACAAGATACCTTGAGGATGTATCAAATACTTTTAATATCACGTCAAACTTTACAATCTCAAATTGGATAAACATCGCAAAACCGACATCTTTCAGTGTCATTAATGATAAATGGAATAGTACAATTACAGAACAGTCATATCGTAAATTAATCGATAGCAATGGCCGTCTATGCCTAGAGTATCAAACAGTCAACAGTACCCAAGTTTGGAATAATGATTCATACAAGAAGATCTGTTCAACTGGTAAGATAGAATTTGGTAATTGGAACCATGTCGCTATCACGAGATCAGGTACGAATGTAAACTTCTACATTAACTCAGTAAACGTTGGAAATGAGACCATTGATAATGGCGATCTTGTGAACTCACCTATTCCACTTCGAATTGGTGCAAGTCAGCGTGAAACAAATGGCGTTGGTATTGTTGGTGGTATAGATGAGACAGCAATGTGGAATCAAGAGTTATCTGCTTTAGATATAGAGACTCTTTATGGACGTGGAATGTCTCAAATGCCAATTTTATATACTTCGCAACCTCAAGCAACACCACTTGAAGATATTTTCTGGGGATTTGAGTCTGCAAATTACTCAGCTCCAAACCTAAGTGCAGCAATTGGCTCTAAGGACTTAATCAATGTTCCATCTTCAACGCCAAGCTCAGCAACATATAATCCGTCTGCACAGATAGGAGAAGCATTCGACTATGCTAATGAGAACTATTTCGAAACTATTGATCATGAAATTAATCTAGGTACTGACTTTACAATTTCAACTTGGATCAACCTCGTTGATGACTCAGACGATGAAGGAACAATTCTCAACAAGTGGAATGAAGCCGATGTAGATGAACAAGAATTTAGATTATATACAGATAATCAATATATTAAGTTCTCATATCATGCGACGACAACAGCTACCGACACCTTCCCAATGCTCGGCTTTGACACAATAACATCAAATGGGCAGATACCACTTACAACGTGGACAAATATTGTCATAACAAGACGTGGAAATGTTATCCGTATGTATATTAATGGTGAGCTAGAAAGTTACAAGGTTATTGGGCCAGAAGCAATGAAGAACATTACAACTGTACCACTAAGAGTTGGTGGTGTTGAAGATGGCGGTATTAACTTCTTCACTGGTACAATCGATAATACGAGTATTTGGAAAAAGCCTTTAACTAAAGAAATGATAAAGTATGTTTATCAACAAGGACAAGCGAATCTTGAGAATCCAACCACAACTCAAGTAAGCCTTGCTAACCCAAGTAATACCATTGTTGACCCAATTGCTTATATGACAATATCAGACTGTAATGGAAATACTAAATACCTAATCCAAGATTCATCTCTAGGTGCTCCAGCAGCTGGTGCATTAACAAATGATTGTACTAGTGAGCTAAGAGGAATCTTCTCTACAGATGTCCCAGCAACAAGTGACACACTCCATATCTACTTAGGAGATGGTACTTCAACTGTTGAAGGTCCATATCCAGTTAATGTCATCTATGCCCCATAATCCAGAAGCGTTAGCGCCCGAAATGAACGCAGGTTGAACCGTAGGTTCAAGTCCTTTCGTCTTTAATCGTAAATTTAGGCAAAAAAAAAGCCTCCGATACGGAAGCTGTCACCAGACCTCCCATCCGGGTCGGTCGGCGTTGTTCGTCGTCATTTTTCCATCCTGGAAAATGCCGCCTCCAAAAAGATGGTGCCCAGACCGCCTGCGGGAAAAGGTGCCCGATGGCACGTTTTCGTGCAGAGTGGAACATAGGATCGTTTAAACAAGTAATACGATTAATTATTTTTACAAAGTTGGGACCTAAAGAAGAAAAAAGGCAAAAAAAAAGCCTCCGATACGGAAGCTATCACCAGACCTCCCATCCGGGTCGGTCGGCGTTGTTCGTCGTCATTTTTCCATCCTGGAAAATGCCGCCTCCAAAAAGATGGTGCCCAGAAGACTGACCTGCGGCAAAATGCGAAGCATTTTGAAGCTGAGTCTGCCAAGAGAATGAGGAAGCGTTAGCGCCCGAAATGAACGCAGGTTGAACCGTAGGTTCAAGTCCTTTCGTCTTTAATCGTAAATTTAGGCAAAAAAAAGCCTCCGATACGGAAGCAAAAAGATGGTGCCCAGAAGAGGACTTGAACCTCCACGCCAAAGGCACTAGATCCTAAGTCTAGCGTGTCTACCAATTTCACCATCTGGGCACATATTCGGTTTTAAAAAACTTTCATTGGTAAGGCGTGAGAATATTTATAAAGGGTTTGTAATAATTTGGCAAGAAAAAATTATGCTGCTGATTTATTTTTCTTATCGAGCTTCATCTCTAACTCTTTGATTTTATTTAAAAGGATTTTATTTTCTTGAGAGAGCTTATGATTATCGCGTTTATAATTAGCAACTTCAGTATCTGCTTTAGATTTAAGCTGTTTTTGTTTATCTAGCATCTTCTCAAGATGACTAAGCTTCTTATCGTTAGTTCCTTTACTAGCAGCTGCTTTCTTAGCTTTTTCAAGGTTTTGAATTTGAGATTGGGCAAACTTAAGTCTTTGCTTATATTTTTTAACTTCATTCTGGGCCTCTTTTAGCTTCTCAGCAGGATTTTCACCCTTGGCCCCAGCTTCATCTTCATTATATTTCTTTAATTCTTTTTCTAAACTTTCAACTTTAACTAGCTCTTCTTTGTACTTAAGCTGAAGGTTGGCCAACTGCTTCTTTTCACTCGCAGCAAGCTGCTGTGCCTCATCAACCTTTCGACTCATAACTTCTATCGAGTCATTTTTAATCTCTAATTCTTTTGTCAGTTGATCCACTTTTGATTCTAAGTCTTGAATCCAGCGATCTTCTCCATTGAGATCTTTTGCACTCTTAACTTCCATCTTTCCTGTATCTGCTTTTTGTTCATCTGCTTTTACAACAAAGACATCATCTTTCTCATCAAAGTCTTCATCACCTTTAATAACAAGGACATCATCTTTAGAACTTTCGGCCGCTTCATCGTGAGACTTAACAACAGTAAAATCTTCAGTTGTCTCTTCTTTAGGTGTGTTATCTTTGACTACTTGGATATCAGATTTCTCTTCAGGCTTACTTCCTGAAACTACTTGGAGCTCTTCTTTGTGATGTTGCGTAGTTCCCGATATTACCTTTTTCTCTTCTTCTTTATTTCCATTCTCTAAAGCTTCAGCTTTAGTTTTATCCAGTTCATCCTTCATCTGGGTGAATAGACTACTCATTCGGGCCACTTTAGACTTCATTTGAACTGTTTCAGAACTTCTTACAAATTCTTCTATATTTTGCCCTTTAACTCTAATAAGCTCTTCAGCGATATTTCCCTCAGCATTATCTTTTACTGTAGTGAAATCTTCATCGAGAACATCATATTTACCATTAACATACTCTTTTACGTTTTCAACATATTCATCATATGAGTTAACAGCTGACTTATCTAAAACTTCGTCCGCAATTTCATTCTTAAGCTTTTCTCCGTCAAGAGGCCAGCTTTCAGGCTTTACCAGGTCTTTAAAAGTATTTCGATCAATACTATTAAAGAATTTTTCATTGAATTTTTTTGCATCATCAAATGACTCTTTAACTGTAGAAGTAATGGCCTCTTTGAGATCGACATTAGTGTCACTAAGAACACTTTTCTTTATAAATTCTATTTCATCATCTTTTAAAATTTTTAAGATTGCTTTATCAGGGAATGCATCAAGATCATCGAGGAAATTCTCTTCACTAGCTTCTCGATTCTTCATGAATTCTACAATATCTTTTAAAGTCTTTACTGTAACTTTCTTAACGATAGGATCATGATAATTCTTATGATCAATAATACTTTCTTCATCTGAAATATCAACTGTTGCAACTGAATCACGTTTTATTTCATTAGACTTAGTGAATACAAAACAAGCTTGATAACTTCTTTGTTTCTCAACAGTAAAGCAAATTTGAAGCTGTCCCTTCTTATCATTTCTTTTTAAGCCAAAGAATGAACATTTGTCCGACATAAATGAACTAATTTTTTCAATTAAATTATCATCAATATAAACTGAAAAGGCATTAATATAGAAAAGCGCTTCATTGTCACTTAATAGTAGATCAATCTCAACAGGACAAGCCTGCTTGACTAGGACTAATTCACTTAAGGTAGATTGAAGCATATTTGTATAATTTTCTACTTCAAAAGACTTTTCATGTAGCTTCAAATTTATAAGGTCTGAATAATATCCAATACTAAAACAAGACGTGATTTTATATTGCTTTGCCGATTGAAAGCTTTTTAGCACTCTTTGTTTTGGAGTGTGCATAACACCAAAGAATTGCTCAATTTCTAAAATGACATTTTCTTTTGCATTAATTATTGCCTCAGGACTTATAGAAGCTCGCTTTGTGCTTACATCATTACTTACAAATAAGACTTTTGCCTGTGCATCGACAGTTGTGCTGAATTCGTTTGTTATAACGTTAAGCTTATCCGCTAATTCATCAACAGTTCCAACTTTGATCAAATTTATATCTTCAGAAACCACTTCTTTAAGTTTATTGAAAACATCATCAGTTAAGAATGTGTGAATATCGATTTGAAAGCTCATCGCGAGCTCTCCTGAGTCATAATTTCATCAATATAACGATATTCTTTAACTGTTTTTAGAATGGACTTGAAAATACTCTCCAGATCACTTGCATTAAATTCTAAATCCAATTTAAATACTTTGTGATGTACTTGAGACCAAATTGAACTAATATCATCTGATAGGCCGTAATCTAGCTCAAAGAACCTTGATGATAGTCCTTTTAAATATTCTTGGTGAACTATATTTTTATCAGAACGACTGTATTCATCAACGATATGATCATAACGAGAAACATAAGAATAGTAGGTTAAGATAATTGTATTATAAACTTCTTTTAAAAAATTGAAGTCACAATAGCCACTAACTAAGGCCATATAAATAACAATACTGGCCGAAACTTGTGCTTTCTTTAATGTCATTGCATTAGTTCTAATAAACTCATCTTCGATATCTTTTTCATCGATTACCAGATCATTGAAAACTTCATAGCAGATAAATAAGAAATCTAAAGTAGAGCTCTTTTGCTCACCTTTTAAAACGCGATAGAAGTCCACAAGAACGAGGTTTCGATAACGCATTTTTACATCTTCAAGATTTGTAGATTTTAATTCATTGAAATGATCGATAACTTGAGAGACTCTTTCTTCATCAATTAAAACTTCTTGGATAAATTGGTCATTAGTTGATGATAATTTTTCAATTAATTCAAGATTAGCAAACTCTCCAGCGTGACCAATACAAAGCCTACGGCCACTAGGTCGACACCAGAATAACTCGCCTCTTAACAAAGGTGAGTCTTTTATATGAATTGAGGTTTGTTTGATTTCTCTCATTACATCCAAGTCACTAAAATAAAAGGCCCAAAGATGGGCCTCTTAACAATAATTATCGGATATATTCGCGAAAATCTTAGGTAATTTTAACCGAGTAAATAACTACGCTTTACCCTTTAGTTTTGGATCTAGAGAGTCTCTTAAAGCGTCCCCTAGAAGGTTCAGAGCAAGTACTAGAACGAACATTGCAACTGTTGCAGCAGTTAATTGCCACCAAACTCCACGAGCTAGTTCAAGCTTAGAATCATCAATCATTGTTCCCCAAGAAGGTTGACCTTGAACACCAAGACCTAAATAAGAAAGGATTACTTCTGACTTAATAGCTTGTTGAAATCTCAGAGAGAATTGAATGATTACGATGTGAAAGATATTTGGAAGGATGTGCTTAAACATTCTTCTTGTATTTCCAGCACCAAGTGCCGCAGCTGCTTGAACGTATTCTCTTTCTTTGTGTCTCATAACTTCACCACGAACAAGTCGGCAAAGTCCAACCCAAGAAGTGATACCTAGAGCTAAGAAAAGTGAAGAAGTTCCTTTTCCAAGAACCATCGTCACAGCAAAAAGAAGCATGATATATGGAATTGATGCCATTGATGTATAAAACCAAACGATAAATTCATCGACTTTTCCACCAAAGTAACCGGCCGTAAGACCTAGTGTTACACCAATCACAGTTGAGATAGTAGCAGTAGAGAAACCAATACCAATGGCCATCTCTGCACCTTTTAAAGTTTTATAAACAACACTTCGACCAAAAATATCAGTACCAAATAGAGCGTCCAATGAAGGAGCTGAATATGAAGCACCGATTTCTTTTGACCATTCACCTGCAATAACTCCAAAGAAAGTTAATACGGCAAGAAGTACGTATCCACCAATAACGATCATACTAAAAACTGCAGCTTTATCTCTTCTAAGCTCAGTCCAAGCATGTCCCCATAATGATTTTGATTCACTTGAATGATTTACTGACATGACAACTCCTACTTTAACCTTACTCTTGGATCAACAACTGTATAAAGAATATCTGTAATAACTGTGAAGATGATATAACCCATAGCAGATAAAATCGTCATCGCCTTAATAACTGGGAAGTCATTATCAAAAACAGCTTTTACAGTTAGACCACCAAGCCCTGGAATTGAGAAGAAACTCTCAAGAAGCAGGGTTCCTAAAATAAGGAAAGGAATTTGAATAATTACATATGTGATAATTGGAATTAATGAGTTCTTTAAAACGTGTTTTAAAAGAACAGCTTTCTCGCTTAGACCTTTGGCACGTGCTGTACGTACATAGTCCTGGTAAATATCATCAAGAATTACTGTTCTAAAGTAACGAAGATCTGGACCTAAGTTAAGAACAACCATAATGATAACTGGTAAAATAATATATGGTACAAAGTACGGGAATCCGTGCTCATAACCGGAAATTTCAAACCAACCCATTTCATACGCAAAGAACTTTTGAAAGAAAAGAATATACGCAAGAGATGGAATACTCATTAACGATACACTGATAATAACAAGTGCGCGGTCAATGGCCTTTCCTCTAAAGAATGAAACAACAATAGCAAGAAGTATTGATAGTGTTGTTGAAATTAAGAAAGCAGGAAGAGTTAATGTTAATGAAGGAATAGCACCTTCCTTAATCATTTCAATAATCTGTTGCTTTGTTGCCCATGAACGACCAAAGTCGAAAGTAAAAGCAGACTTAACGATATCTAAGTACTGTTCTACTAATGGACGATCAAGTCCAAGTTCATGTCTTACTTCAGCAATTTGTTTTGCTGATGCGTGCTTACCTAATAAAAGTTGTGCTGGATCGTATCCAGATAAGTTAAAGATAGCGAAGATAATTAAACACACACCTAGAATAATAGGGATCGTGTAAAGTAGTCTTCTTATAATGTATGACCAAGTATTCACAAAAACAGCTCCTTAGCTCTAACAGCATTCATATTTAAACGATTAGCTTTTCGCTTATTTAAAAGAGAAAGACCCTTTCCCAATTAAATAAGCGCTGGAGATAACTCCAGCGCCATATGTACTATAAAAAATTATAGCTTATCTTGCATTTTCTTCTTTTGATCTAGATCCACATCTAGGTATTGAGCCTGACCTGCTTCAAAGTCAGTTGTCATGTAGTTTCTTAGCCAACTGTGCTTGATCAGGTATGACTGACGGTGAACACCGTAAATCCATGGAACTTCTTCAGCTGCCATTTTATTAAGCTCTTCATAGATAGCAGTTCTCTCTGGAGAATCTTGCATAATTGAAGCTTTTGCAAATAGCTTATTGAACTCTGGATTATCATATCCTGAACCATTTGCTCCTGGAGACTTATTTGGTCCATATAGAAGTTGTAGGAAGTTTTCAGCATCTGGATAATCTGCACCCCATGCAATTCCATAAAGCATAACCTGACGCTTAGTGATCTTCTTTTGAAGCTCTGGCCATGAGTTTTGTACAACTTTGATATTTACACCAATTTCTGCCATTTGCTTTTTAAATAGCTCACCAATCTGACGTGAAGTCGATGAAGATGGGCAGTCATAAGTAATTTCTGGAAGACCTTTACCATCTGGGTAACCTGCTTTTGCTAGAAGTTCTTTTGCCTTTGCAAGGTCACGGTTTCTATAAGGACTTACGTAATCTGGCATATAACCAGCAATTCCCGGAGGAACAACTGACTGCGCAGGAAGAGCAGTACCATTATAGAAAAGCTTATTAAATTCTTTTACATCATATGCAAGAGCAAGTGCTCTTCTTAGGTCACGATTTTGAAGTAACTTCAGATCGTGATTGAATGCTGTATAAGTAACATCTAGAGATGGTGAGATTGAAAGCTCAACACCCTTCTCTTCAAATTGCTTATCTAGACCTTTACCTGGAGTAACGGCCGCTTCAAAGTTATCCTTTGGGATACCAATATAATCAACTCTACCCTTAAGGAAGTTTAGCCAACGTGGCTGATCTTCTTTAACAACATTAATTTCAATACGATCAACGAAAGGAACTGGTTTACCAGCATACTTTAGCATGTGCTTAAATTCGTCACTTGCTTCAGATGGGAAAAGCTTCTTTCTAAACTTTGGATTTCTTGTGTAGCTAAACTTCTTAGCTGTTTGCTTGAATTCACCAAGCATGAAAGGTCCTGTACCAACTGGGTGGTTAAGGAATTCTTTCCCGTAGTGATCAACAACTTCTTTTGCAACTGCAAATGTAAATGGCATTGCAAGTGAGTATAGGAATTGTGGGAATTGCTTCGTAAGTTTAAATTGAAGAGTATACTTATCTAAAGCTCTTAGACCTTCTACTTCTTCAGAATAATCAACTTTATCTTTTTCAGCATTCTTATCACGCCAAGCATCTAGCCCTTTGATCTTACCTGATAGTAGCCACCATCCAAGACCCTGTAGCTTTGGATCAGCAAGTCTTTTGATTGAGTAAACAAAGTCTTCAGCAACTAGCTCACGACCTTTACCACCTTCAAAAGCTTTATCATCGTGGAATAAAACACCTTTTTTAATTTTGAAAGTATAAGTTAGTCCGTCTTCAGAAACTTCTGGTAAAGATTCTGCTAAGTTTGGAACTAATGTGTATGGTCTTTTTAAGTAGTGATACTCTAGTAGACCTTCATAAACACGACCAACTTCATTAGATGAATATTTGTCATTTGAATAAATCGGATCCATCCCTTTAATTTCAGATGTAACCGCTAAATTTAAGACCTTTTCGTTTAGGTCAACTTTTTTCGTACATGAGATTGTTACTGCAAGTAAACTCATGAGTAAAAATGAAACAAGATTCCTTGATTTCATAAACCTTCCTTTGTTCGTAAAATTATTGCACAGAATAATAACAGACTAATTTATACAAGAGATAAGATAAATTTACTAGGAATTATTAGGACTTGCACTACCGCACTGCTAGATACTACCGCACGAATCGACAATTAGATCCAACGCTAAAACGCGCTGCTTCTTTTGAGAATTCTTGAAATTCCTTAGGCCATGAAGCTGAATAACCTTATACTCATTTGCCACAAGTCGACTGAACTCTGCCTTGAATTCAAACGGCCCACTCATTTGCTTAGAATAAACGAGTTTACCATCACTGAAGTGAGTTACTTTTCCGGGAAGACACTTGTCGTCACAATAATTACTGTCGACATTTCTAATATCACTAAATAAAAGACGATTTTGCATCAGGAAGTTATCAAGAATATTTTTTGTGCGTAAATGATTTGCCGCAACAAGGTTTTTGGAAATTTTCTTATAAAGAGTTCCCTCTACTTTTTTTCCTGTCGCTAATGGAAGAATCAAAGTCTCTTGTCCTTTAAACGGAACATCGATAGCAAGACTAAATGTTTCTTTATTAAAAATTGCATTATAAGTGAAACGCTCTTGCTTCTTACCAAAGTTAAGACGACCTCTTCCCTTAAACTCTTTACATAGTCCGCTGCTTAACAATTTATGTGCAGTGACTTTATCTGTAGAAGCTTTTGTACTCGTTGAAGTTTTCTTAGGTGTTGCACATGAAATTAACGTGAAGCAGGCAAGCGCGCAGAGTCCAGCTTTTCGATATAATTGAGAATTTCTTCGCGTTCTTTTACTTTTGTACAATTTTTCAATGCCTCGACATAATAGTGACGGGCCCTTTCAGGCTTATTAAGTGAAGTATATATGAGCCCTAAATGCTTTGCAATGACAACATCATCACTAACAAGAGCAAAGGCTTTCTTTATTTCACGATATGCTTTTTTGTAATCACCAGTCTTATAATAGTACCAACCCAGTGAGTCTCTAATGTAGCCATCTTTAGGATTCAATTGAACCGCTCTTTTAATATAAGTGTAGGCCTTGTCCATATGAACGCCCTGTTCTAAGTAAGTGTAGCCTAAGAAATTTAAAGCATGAGAATTATTTGGATCTCTTTTTAGAATATCCAGCATAATCTTTTCTGCTTTAACAAATGACTTATTCTTTTCGTAGAGTGAAGCTAAGTAGTAAGCGTGTCCATCAGTGTAGTTATCGTGCTCAACATGAGATTCCATTAGTGCAATTGCTTGTCCAAGATCTCTTTTCGTCTCATAATATCCGGCCAAAATAACTTCTAATTCAAATCTTAACTCTTTAGATGTTTTAGATCTCTCTTTTACAAAATCCACAAAGCGCTTTTCTTGCTTTGAGTCTTTTTGTGCATAAGCATTTAAAATATTTGCAATTTGAATATTTGACTCGTGGTAAAGAGAGCTATCTTCTTTAATTCGTGAGTAGTAAGTAACCGCAAGATCTCCATCTTCACTTTTTTGATATAAGCTTGCTAAGTAATAAAGCACTTTATCTGAGTCTGGAATGACGTCGAGAATTTCTTTAAAGACACTTTTTGCATCTTCGATTCGATTGGTTTCAGTATAAATAACACCAAGTCTAACTTTTAAATTTAAGTTTTCTGGATCAAGTGCAAGTAGCTTTTCTAAATATGGTACGACTTCATCGTATTCGCCATCAGCAAATAGTAAGTTCACATACTTCCCAAGTGCTGTGTAATTACTTGGATCGTATTTTAAAAACTTGCGATATAAAATTTTTGCTGCATCGTATTTCCCCTCTTGCTCCAAAACAACACCAAGCAGAATTGTACTTTGCTGATTGGTTGGATCAAGCTTTAGAGAGATATTAAAATACTTCTTTGCTAATTTATATTTCGACTTTTCAAAGTAGATCTTTCCTTTATGAAAAGCATATTCACTACGATTTGAGCGATCCTTTTGAGAACAATAACTAAGTGTCCCAATGGCCTTCTTTACTTTCTTATCATCAACGTATGCTTTCGATAAATATATACAAGCTTCACTTAAAAGTGGTCGTGTTTTATAGACAAGATTACGATACAATTTAATTGCTGTTTTGTTCTCGCCTAGTGCACCATAGACACCGGCAAGTAAAAGACGTGCCTTTGCTTTTACATCTTCATCTGCATGTTCAATTAAGTAGTTTAACTCTTTCTTTCCTTCTTCTAGTTGACTTGATTTGATAAGTTCAACTGCATACTTTCGACGAAGATAAATATCATTTGGCTTTAATTCTACGACATATTTTAGAATCAATGATGCAGATGCTGCATCACCAGCAAGGGAGGCGTCAGAAGCCTTAAGAAAGAGATCACTGGCCACATAATTAATTGATTCTTCGCCTCTTTCTTTAGCATCAGCTACTACTTCCGCTAGAGAATTCTCAACGAATTCACGTGCGCGCTTTGCTTCTTCAAAATTAGATATTTTAATCTCTGCGGCCTTGTTAATAAGCTGAGTTTCCGTCATCTTATCTGTATGTGTCGCACAGCTCACTAATGCTGCAAGCGGTAGAAGAAGTATTGATTTTTTAAAGAAAAATTTGAACATTAAACAATCCTTGGCCTTTATGCCTTGGTACCTCTTCGACCTAAATAGATATTTCTTAAAAAGAATTCTCAGTAAAATGACCCCCGGCAGAAATAACAGGCCACAAAAGCTTAGTTGCACTAAGTCACCGAAATTAGGGGAATTAAACGGATTCTCTTGTAATTTAGATAAAATTAAGATCGCAATTGCTTGACAGTTACTGTCATTGATTGTTACTTCTCTGATGCAATTTTCAAAACGCTGAGCAATAGACACGGTGGGAATCAATAAATATCGCTTAAGGCTAAAGCTTGAAGCAAAAAAAGATGAACCACTAAGTACTTAATTTTATTAATTTTTGTTGAGAAATGAAATTAATACAAAGAGCTTAACTATTACGAGGCAACGTGTTAATTATTAACTAGTTTTAACTCAGGAGATCTCATTAATCTTTTGAGCTATATTCGTTAAAACCAATAGGGGTAGTAGAATGAATGATGTAAGAATTATTAAAAGGTACCAAAACAGAAAACTTTATGACACTCATCAAAGTTGCTACGTGACTCTTGAAGAGATCGCTCAAATCATCAGAGAAGGTCACGAGATTCAAGTAATTGATAACAAAACAAAAAATGACATTACTTACATGACTCAAATCCAACTTCTTTTTGATCAAGAGAAAAAATCAACTAAGCCAGGTGACGTTGAACTTCTTAAGAGAGTTATCCGTGGTGAAGAAGGTACATTCACTGGTTATATTAGAGGACTAGAAGGAATTGAAGCTCCAGTAGTTGAAGAAGCTCCAGCTCAGTCTTTCAACTCTTTCAACAGTGCAGCAAACCTAAACTCTTCTGTTGAAACTACGACTACTTTAAACTAATATAGGGCAGTTATTACTGCATATATATTTAGTTTAGAGGGTGAAATGATTTTAAAAATTTCAAAATCTATATTAAGGCCTGCAGTTATTCTAGCAGGCCTTTTTATTTTTAGTGCTCAGGCACAAACCGTTAAGCAATTAACATCAAAGAATTCAGCCAAAAAGAATGAGGATGCGGTCGCTGCAGCTCAACTTTTAAGCGGTCAAGAATTGCACATCCATTCTCTTGGGATTGGAATTGGGCAAACTTTATTAATGAGTGATTTTAAAGACAACGGTGAAGATAAGATCACGGCCGAACTCTTTTATAATTACAAGGCTTCATACTCTTTTGACTTTTATGCCAACCTTCACTTCTCAAAACATGAACTAGAAGAGAAAGGTACGTATTCAAAAATCTCGGGACTTGTTCTTGGTGCTAAAGGAAAACTTTTTCACTATGATGCCTTCCAACCATTTGTTGGTGGTGGACTTGGCTTCTTCCGTCCTCAATTAAAAACTGTAAACTATAAATCAAAAGGTAAGACAGTATTCGGTTATCAAGCCGTTGCTGGAGCTGACTTCGATCTAAATCGCAAGATTTCAGTTGGTGGAATGTTCATTTACAACAATCCTTTTGATGTCGAACAAGAAAGCACTGCAGACGTAGAAGGTTATTATTTTAAAATGCTTCTTACTGCATTCTATAAATTCTAATGAAGTTTAAAGACTTATATATAGTCACAGGTAAGGGAGGTGTCGGAAAAACCCTCACTTCACTTGCCTTGACCAAGTCTCTAACTGAACTCGATCAAAATAAGAACGTCTATTTTTTTTCGTTTGAACAAAATGCTGATAAGGATCTTATCAATAAGTTAAATGTTAATACTGTTGAGTTAACGCATATTAGTTCAGTTCAAGAGTATATTGCGAGAAAACTAAACTCCAAAACAATTGCAAAGTGGATTGTATCAACATCTTTTTTTAATGCATTATTTGATATGGTTCCAAGCTTTGGGCAACTCATCTTCTTAGGGCATATTATTGATCTTGCTCGAGATGATCGCAATATCGTCGTCGTTGATGCACCGGCTTCGGGCCATCTTCTTTCGACAATACATTCACCAAAAGTCTTTAAAGATATTTTTAAAATCGGTCCCATTGCAAATGATATCGATAAAATGCATAACTTTTTAACAAACGACAAACATACTCAATGTGTGGTTGTTAGCATCCCGACAGAGCTTGCCATTGAAGAAGGCCAAGAACTAGAGCGAGAACTAAAAGAGAAATATAATCTCTCGACAATTGAGATCCTAAATTGTGATCTCTCACTAAATGACTTTCCAGAGGATGATACGCCAGATTTTATCAGGGCAAAAATCCAAGACCAAGAAAGCCTAAAAGAGAAATTTAAGGTTAACCCTCACCTGAGTTTCCCTCAAATTGTCGTACCGACACAAAAAGAACAAGTCGAGGAATTAACAAGAATTATTACAAAGAAAATTGATATTTTTAAATCAAAGTAGGAATCGTGGAAAGCTATAGAGAAGTCGAAATATTTTGTGGAACAGGTGGCGTTGGAAAGACAACGATTTCAACTTCACGTGCCTTCTTTCTAGCTTCTCAAAAAAAGAATGTTCTTTTAATAACGATTGATCCGGCCAAAAGACTGCGTCAATTACTTAGCTTAAAGGATGCATCTGAAGTGATTAAGTTCACTGATAAGGAAATCAGCTTTGATGTTTTATTACTTGATCCTAAAACATCATTTGAAAAGATTCTCGGGAAAAAAGTCGATAATAAAATACTAGAAAACTTAACAAGTAGTCGCGGTGGCCTAAATGAGATTCTTGCAGTCCTAGAGATTCAAAATCAACTTGAAACTAAAAAATATGACTCTATCGTCGTCGACACTGCGCCAGGAAAGAACTTCTTAGACTTTTTGAATTCATCAAATAAGATTAATAAATTCTTTAATAAAACATTTGCTGATGCATTCATGTACATTACTAATAAGAATAAGCCTGGACGCTTCTTTAACCGCATTATTACCGCTGGGATTGAGAAGTTTCTTAATTATTTAGAAAGTGTTACCGGCAAGGGCTTTATTAATGACTTTCTTGAGGCCATCACTATTCTCTATGAGAATCGAGATAAGTTTATTGAAGGTATTAAAGTTGAAAAAGTTCTCAATAGTGCCCAGCGATCGAGGTGGTATCTCGTTACTTCTGCTGAGCATATGAAAGAGGTTGAAACTCAACAGATTCTTGACTCAATTCAGGCCCAAATGACCACAGAACGTTACCTAATAATTAACAAATCATGGTATAACAACCTCGCCTCTTGGGAACCCAAGACAGAAAAAATGAAAGAATTTAAAGATATAATAATCAAACAAGAAGAAATAAAAACTTCGATCTCAAAGAAATCACAGATTGAAGCAATTACATTTCCAGACCTCTCAACGTTTGATCCTATCAAGCAGTTAGAAGAGTTAGAAGAACACTGGAAGTAAATGGAGATTTAATTATGATGAAAGGTGCTAAAGCAAACGTTGTCGAAGCAATTGGGAATACACCAATTGTAAAACTTAATCATATCGGTAAGGACCTTAATTGCGAAATTTACGTAAAATTAGAATATATGAACCCAGGTGGTTCAACTAAGGATCGTATCGGTGCATACATGCTTGATCGTGCAGTAGAAGAAGGTGATCTAAAGCCAGGCGGAACGATCATCGAAGGTACTTCTGGGAATACAGGGGTTGGTCTTGCGATGTGGGCAGCAGTTCACGGATACAAATGTATTTTCGTACTTGCTGATAAGCAATCAAAAGAAAAGATCGATAACCTTAGAGCATTTGGAGCAAAAGTTGTTGTTTGTCCAACAAACGTAGAGCCAGAAGATCCTCGTTCTTACTACTCTGTTTCAAAGAAACTTTCTGAAACAATTCCAAATTCATTTTACGTAAATCAATACGATAATCTACATAATAGAAATACACACTACACTTGGACAGCTCCAGAAATGTATGAGCAAACTCAAGGTGACTTTGATGTATTTATGGCCGCAGTTGGAACTGGTGGGACAATCAGTGGTTGTGGGCGTTACTTCAAAGAAAAAATGGATAAGGTTGAGATTATCGGTGTTGATTGTGTTGGTTCAATCATCGCTGGTTACCACAAGACTGGAGAAATGGGACAAGCTCACTCATATGTTCTAGAAGGTGTTGGCGAGGACTTCATTCCAGAGAATTATGACTTTGATTTAATTGATGACTTTGAAGTTGTTAATGATAAAGAGTCTTTCCTAATGACTCGAAAACTTCTTAAAGAAGAAGGTATTTATGCTGGTGGATCAGCAGGTGCCGTTATTGAAGGTGCTCTAAAATATGCGAAGAAACAAACTACTAAGAAAAAGATTCTTATTCTTCTTCACGATTCAGGAAACCGTTACGCTTCAAAAATCTATAACGATGATTGGATGAGTGATGGTGGATACTTAGATTCATCATTCAATGTTCAAATTTCAGAGGTATTAAATACTCTTGGTAAGAATGGAAATATTATTACTGTTGAAGATACAACGACTATTGGACAGGCCATTACTTTAATGGAGGAAAAGAATATTTCTCAAGTTCCAGTTGTTAGTAAAAATGGTGACATTCTTGGTCTTTGTACAGAAAAGAGTCTAATTAAACCAGTTATCATGGGTGAGTTCCAAAAAGATGATAATATTTCATTAGCTATCTCTAACAACTACAGAGTTGTGGATTGTAATGAACTTCTTGAAACAGTTGCTGATGCACTACTAAAGAAGGAAGTTGCCATTATCACTAAAGATGGAAAAGTTTCTGATTTATTATCAGAAATTGATGTTCTTCAGTATATGTCAGAAAAAGGTTCTAACTAAGGATCAAGGCTTGAAGAAAAGCACTCTTAAAAAAGCAGCAAAAGCCTCGGTATGCATCCATGCCGGGGCACACCCCGATAAAGAAACAGGCGCAGTTATACCGCCAATTCATCAAACAACAACATATGCTCAAACAAGCCCAGGTATTCATCAAGGCTACGAGTATTCACGTTGTCATAATCCAACAAGAACGCGATTAGAAGAATCACTTGCGGCACTAGAAAACTCAAAGTATGCACTGGCAACTTCAAGCGGTGTTTCAATTGAGATGCTAATAATGCACGCTCTGCCAGCAGGATCAACGATTCTTTGTGGTGATGATGTATATGGTGGAACTTATCGTCTCTTTACGACCGTTTTTAATTCCATTCATAAGTTTATCTTTGTCGATACAACAGATCCTAAAAAAGTTGAAGAGGCACTAAAAGAACATAAGCCTAAATTAATGTGGGTAGAAACACCAACGAACCCACTTTTAAAAATCTCTGATATTAAGAAAGTTTCAGAACTTGCGAAAAAATATAAGACTTTAACTGTTGTTGATAACACATTTATGAGTCCTTATTTTCAAAACCCATTAGATCTTGGTGCTGACATTGTGATGCACTCAATGACTAAATATATCAATGGTCACTCTGATGTTGTTGGTGGAGCCTGTATGCTCAACAACAAAGCACTTTACGAGAAACTTTGGACACTTCAAAAATCTCTTGGACCAACACAATCACCATTTGACTCTTGGTTAGTACTTAGAGGTATCAAGACTCTTGCGATTAGAATGGAAGCTCATGCAAAGAATGCAATGAAAATAGCAAAGTATCTCGAGTCGCATCCAAAAGTAGATAAAGTTCTCTACCCAGGCCTTAAGAGTCACCCTCAATATAAAATCGCAAAAAAACAAATGAGTGGCTTTGGAGGGATGATTACATTTTTCCTAAAAGGTGACATTAGAAAGTCTAAGAAGTTTTTACAAAACGTCGACATGTTCTCTTTAGCTGAAAGCCTTGGTGGTGTTGAGAGCTTAATTGAACACCCGGCCATCATGACTCATGCTTCCGTTCCAAAGAATGTTCGTGAAAGTATCGGCCTAACAGATAACCTAATAAGGCTATCTGTAGGTATTGAAGATGCTAATGATTTAATTTCAGATTTAGAAAGAGCATTTAAGACAATCTAGAAAGTTCCAGGGCCTGCATTTTCATCAATTTCAAGGCCATCAGAGCTTGTGTCTGAAGACTCTTCAACTTCAGTCTCTGCTGCTTTGTCTTGCGTTGTCTCAACTTTTGTTTCTTCCTCTGCTTTGAACTCTGCTCTAGCTTTTTTTATATCTTCAGGTATTCTCGCAATTGGCTTACGAATCATTAATGAATCATAATTACCATTGCGATTAAAAATATTATTTTCTTTCAAGTATGCGTTTAGTACTAAGCTTGCACAAAAAACTCTTCCGTGTGGATCATTAAGATTATTCTTTGCACCTTCTGCAAAGATAAGCCCATCATCTTCGATAATTTTACGTATTGTCTTATACTCATCACAGAAGTCATTTGAAGTTTTATGACACTCTCCGGCCTTACGATAAACATCGATTGACGTCGTCGTTGATTTTATATGAACTGGATCTCGACAAATATCAATCACCCACGATCGATTGTGATACTTATATTCGTTATGGGCCACTTCGACTTCACATTCTTTTTTAGAAATAGTCAGGGTTTTATTTAAAAGTCCAAATGGTGATGACTTATGAGAGACAGAAACATCAAAGGAAGACTGAAAACATTCAGTCCCTGTAAATGCTATTACTGAATTAATTGTTAAAAATAGAATACTAAATTTTAGAAATTGCATTTTTATCTACCTCTATCATTAGAATTGTTTGATCATTTGGTAAGAAGTCATTCTCATTATAGCCCTTTTTTGTTTGAAATGTTAATTCACTAATGAATTCAACAGGAGCCGCCCAATTCTTTTTAACAAATGTTAAATACTCTTCTCCATCAATTTTATCTTCAATATTCTTAAAAAAGCCAGGAGATAGTAATAACAGGCCTTCACCTTTATTTAACTGAACTTCTTGCGTTGATGTATTATAGTTCGATGGGAACGCGCTACCATTTCTCGCTAATACAACACCAGCTTTATTTAATAATTCATGATCACCAATATTAAGCACCTCAGCACTTAAGTCTGAAAGCTTAATTCTAGCAATTAAAATGGAAGCATCTCCATATTCACTAAAGTCATCTTTCTTACTTTCTAAGTTTGAGATGACTTTAGTCATATCAATATTAGACTCTAGCTTCCAAGTTTCGATTAGTGATAAGAAGTTTCCGATAAGCATATATGATGATGCATGTAATGAAACAATCCATACTTCGCCACCAATTTTAAAGAAGTCAAAAAACTCGCCACCATTTGATGTACCAGCACAAAAGCGTGAAGTAATTCCTACTCCTCTTAGCTTTTCACTTCTAAAAGGCGCCATATTACGATGCATTTCTTTAATATTTTCGACTTGGCCAACAAGTCCTTCCATAACAGAATTCATCTTGAATAATAATTGCTTTTGAGTTTCTAACGCTCTTAGCCCTTCTATCGCATTTTTTATATTGAGATAGTTTTCTTCTACAGACTTGTCTGCAAAAAATATTCCAAGACACATCTCATTATCTAATAATGAACGATCAAGATCATCCCCTTCATTATAGATAATAATAAAATGGTCCTTGCTTTCGACATTCTTAAATGACTTTGTAAACACCACTTGACTTGCATCAAGTTCACGGTCAATTGAAGATTGTCCCTCTTGAGATTGTGGTAAATTTAATAATTCTAATAGATTATTTAGCTTATCGACGGCAATTTTATCGATATCTGAATCAATAATTCGAACGTGCATAACTCTTCCTAAGTATTCAAAATTATATAGGTATGGCACTAAATTTTGGCACCTTAAGAAAGTATTCTAGCACAATAAGCGACTAATATCATACTAATGCCCCGATTAAATTAAAGATTCCTTAAGAATAACCCGAAGAATTATTAGAATATGGGTATAACCTGACTATAACACTAGGTCTTGATAAATGAAGAAGAGCAAAATCGTAAATTTGGGTGAACGCAGAAAAAAAGCGAGTACTCGTAAGAGTGCTGACAAAAAAACGACATCACCTAAAGCCAACACAAAGAACAAGGTTTCAAACTCTGTACAGACAGATCCTACTGCCGTATTAGAAGCAGAAAACAAGGCCTTAAAACTAGAACAGAAAAAGATCTGTGAGATGGCCGCTCGAACAATCCTTCACGCACTAGACTGCAAAGATCATTATACATATGGACATAGTACTCGCGTTGCTTATTTCAGCCTCACTTTAGGAAGAGAAATTGGACTAAATGAAGAAGAATTATATGACCTAGAACTATCTGCTCTATTTCATGATATTGGTAAAATTGGAGTTCCTGACTCCGTTCTTAATAAACCATCAAGACTTACTGAAGATGAATTCCTTCAAATGAAGAGTCATCCTGAGAAATCTTATGAAATCCTACAAGGCTTTACTCATTTTGAAAAAGTTGCAAAGTTTGCAAAATACCATCATGAGAGATGGGATGGACGTGGTTATCCGGAAGGACTAAAAGGCGAAGAGATTCCTCTTTTCTCTAGAATTATTCTTATTGCTGATACATTTGATGCTATGACTTCAACAAGAGTTTACCGTAAGGGACTTGATTATGAAGTTGCTTATGAAGAACTCGATGAGTTCTCTGGATCACAATTTGACCCAGAGCTAGCACAAGCATTTATTCGCGCAATGAAAAAAGAAGAAGCTAAGCAAGAGAAAACTTTTACTCTTACTATCATAGATGGCCTCTTCAAAAAAGATGCTGCTTAATCTCTAATCACACTTTGGTGTTTCAGCAACAGTATTAATATTATACTCCTGTAAAGTTCTACAATCGTATTCCGTTGCTAAAATCTTCGATGTTGCACATTCCGTTGGCTTGCCTTCTTGTCTAAACCAAGCTTGGTTTGCCTTACAGCTCATATATGCTTCACGATCAACACATGCCCAGTGTTTTCCTTTACAATTATAAACAAGTCCACGACCAAAGTTTTCATAATTAGGTGGAGCACTATACTTAACCTTATCCTTTGTGGCCGTTTTGTTTTCTTCAAGCTTATCGACGATTTTTCCTAAAGCAGAATCAAGAGACTCTTTTTGATCTTCATCTTCATTGGAATCACTTGCTTCACCCATCATAGTAGAATCCATATCACTAGTCTCAGGCAAAGGCGCCACAATAAGTGGATCAGAAGATGGCTCCTGCGTTTTCTCACCTAACTCCTGATTCGTTGTAGTTGCTTGATCTTCAACTTGTGGTTCATTCATTGAATCAACATTACCATCAGAGCTTTCAGTATCAGACTTTGTTTCTTGAGTAACGTTTTGATTTGTCACTTCATCTGAAGGTTTCGCCTGAGGTTCATCACTTGGCCCAGCAGGTTGACTATCACCTTGTGGTTGCTCATCTTTAGCTTCTACAACTGGCTTAGTTTCCTCTTTAGTATTTTCAGGCTTCTTTTCGTCAGCTTTTTGAACTGTTTTTTCTTGTGCCTTATCTTGCGTTTTCTTTGGTTTAGCTTTTCGTGGCTTTCTTGCTTTTCTTTTTACTGGGGCCACCTCTGGCACTTCTTCTTCAGAAGAATCACTAAGTAAGAAGGTATCAACGGCCATAGCGACTACAGCGACAATTAAGATGATCTTAATGAGTTTGCTTTTCTTCTCTTTTTTCTCATCCTTTTCATCTTCATCATCATCGTCATCCTCGTCTTCATCTTCCTCGTCACCATCTTCATCGTCATCTTCATCATCAGACTTTTTCTTCTTCATTAGCTTTGCTAAGAATGGTAACTGCTTTTCTAAAAAGCTCTTTTCTTTGTCGTCATCTTCTTCGTCTTCTTCATCATCATCTTCATCATCTTCTTCATCATCATCGTCTTCGTCTTCATCATCGTCAGATTTCTTCTTATTTAATAACTTTGCAAGAAAAGGTAATTGTTTCTCTAAGAAGCTCTCTTCTTCCTCTTCCTCATCTTCATCTTCGTCATCATCGTATTCTTCGTCATCTGATTCATCATTATCAATAGCGTCTTCAGCTTCGACTTCATCATCAAACTCTGAAATATCTTCATCGGTTGGAATCCCTTGTATCTCAGGTCCTCCTGGTATCTTTATATCAGTAGACGTGGCGTCGTCTAAATCGACTGATTCATCTTCTTCATCAAGTTCATCTTCAGACTCTTCAGAATACTCATCAAGTAACTCTTCATCATCTTCTGACTTCTTGAGCTTTCCTTTCATCTTGTCGAAAAAACCTTTCTTGGCCACGTAAATTCTCCTAATTCTAAACTAAAGAACTCTTTCATTTTACTGTATAAATGGAAATCGATGAAGGAATATTCTCTATTTAGCGCTTTTAACCAACCCTTAAGCTCGGTTAAAGTAGCAAATATTTTTAACGAAATCAGGAGATAGAATCAAAGAGTTTGAATTCAAGGCAGTTTTATCACCAAAATATAATGTCCCATCACCTAAGACTTTGGTTACATTCATGATGACTTCTCCCATCGTGCGACGATAATTAATCTCAACAATAGGACAAATTTTAGTTTCAGAATTTTCAAGATAGATCATATTATCAAATTGAATTTTATTATTTAAAAGAGCTTCTGGAATATGCTCTTTAATATCATTGATGTATTTCTCAAGATCAAAAGAAATAGGAAGCTCATTGATTTGAATTAGACGCCCTCCTTTAAACTCTCCCTTATCACTAACGAAATTTTCTACAATGAAGTAGTCATTATTTTTAAAGTCGTAAGTAACACCAAATGTTTTTACAACTTTTACATAGCGAGATTGAACACCTGGAAACCCTAGTCTTTCGAAGTCTTTTACAGAATTTAATACCTTGTTTCCTATTCCAGAAAATGTTTGATCTGGTCGGTAAAAAGTTGGAAATGATTCTTCTAAGTCCTCTTTAGATCTTATAATCTTATCAGCTAAAGGCCTATGCCATTTCGCTAAAGCACATTTTGAATTGGTCTCTTTAACCTGTTCAAAGTTTTCTAAATCACCCCACCAGTTAATATAATTTGTAATATTGTCGTCAATATTAGGTATCGTAAAACCAAGATCATGAAGATGACTTAAGTACTTATTTGAGTATTTATTTTGGGAACATAGAGTTACATCAGATCTATTATTTACAAGAAAGAAAATATACTCTAACTCTTTTAAGAACTTTTCATTTTTGAAGTTTTTATTATTTCGACTTAAGGCCGCATCGAAATCGAGGTTTACCCTAAATCTCACTTCCATTCCTTGCGTTTTGTAACGATGAATCCATCTTGATAATTTTTAATCTTCTCAATGAAGTCTTCATCCATGCCAGTACGAACTCTTCCTTCATGATCGAAAATCATACCCTTGGCCCTTGCTGGTGATAGTAAGTCAGGAAGTGAAGAAACATAGAACTCCCAAAGGTCTTTTTCGTTTCTCCAGCGATTTAGCCAATGAATTCCAAATCCCACATGAGAAATCTCATCTTCATAAACTACATTTAAGATTGCAGATGACTTCTTATCTCCAACTCCTGCAAATATATCACGATAGAATTTTGCAAAGTCTAAGTTTGCAGCTTCAAATGTTAATGCCATAACGGCAAAGTATTCTTCAAAGCTTGTTAACTTTTGCATCTGACGCCAAAAAAAGTCATTTACAGGAAGATCGCCAAAGTCTATTCCAAAATCATTCATTCGTTTTCGATAGAGATTGAAGTGCTTGATTTCATCATCAATTGTAGAAAGTATTCCCGTTGCAATACGCTTGTATTGAGACTTATCTTCAATTGGAATATACATTAGAGCAGCCGCCATCATCTCAATCGCCAGTAACTCATGATTAGCAAAGAAGTGAAGTGCCATGGCCTTCTTTTCATCCAAGTGAAAACTTCCTTTCTTTGGGAATTTCACTTGCTCACTAGAAAATTTAATACGGGACTCACGCTCAGGCATGAGATCTTTGATACCATCGGCCGTTTTTTGATAAGATAAATCACTTACTACACTAGTTGCAGTAAGCTTATCCTCTAGAGTTGGTGATTCTAATAATAGCCTTGCGTAATCGTATATATTCATGACTCATCGTTTGGTAACTTTTCTCTTACGACTAACATTCTTACGCTTACCCTGTCCAGAATTTGGTTTGCCTTTAAAGTTTTTACCACCTGGACGACGGCCTTTTCCACCTTGGGCAGGCTTACCTCGGCGATTTCCGCCAGGTCTACGACGAGCGGCCTTCCTCTTCTCAAAACATTCCTCACAAATTGGAAATTTTGAGTCATCAGGAAGCTTGCAACCACATGAAGAACACTTAGCAACAATTTTTTGTGATAAGAGTTCATTTAACTGATCAATAGCAAGTTGCTTATTATTTAAAAGCTCAACTTCTGAATAAACGAAGTTCTTATTATTAAAGTGTCTTGAGAGCCATTGATAAAGCTCGACACACTTAATCGAAGTTTCAAGATAATCAATATCCCCAGAGTCATGCTCAATTGGCTCGGCCGGAATCCCTTCCATATTTACATACTTATGAAGGATCCAATTATAATGTTGAACATGATCACTTAAGCCTAAATTTACTGGAGCACATGCAAACCCGAAGATCTCAGCATCAGTAAGTGTCCCATTAGAGTCAGCATCCTCAACCATCTCGGCCAGCTCGATCATCTCTTTCATATCAACGCACTCAAAAGGCTTTTGGAATGTCATTGTGTTAAAGAGCCTTAAGAACTCAGAGAGCTTTAATTTTGGAAGATTATTATCTATTAAAGCACGGTTGACTTGGTTGAAAATATCTAAGTCAGGACCAACCATACATTTTTCACTCTGCTCCAGTACTGCACTCATGGCCTCTTTAATACTTTCGATTCCATCTTCAACTTTACGAAGACAAGTAACAGCACCTTTTGGAAAACGTTGGTAACGTCCTGCTCGACCACCAATCTGCTTAATCTCACTTACTGAGATATCGTGTTGTTGGCCATCATAGAATTTTGATAGAGTCGTAAAAACAACTCTCTTAATTGGAAGGTTCATCCCCATAGCAATTGCATCAGTTGATACAATGACATCAGTTTCACCCTGATCAAATTTTCTCGCTTGCTCACGACGAACCTCCGGCGAGAGTCGACCGTATACAATTGAAACTTTATAACCGAGACGCTCTAGGTCTCTCTTGTGTCTTAGTGCATTCTTTCTAGAAAATACAATAAGTGCATCATTCTTTTGCATATCTGCAAGAACGATTGGATGAGGTTCAACATAGAGCTCAGTCATTCTTGTATATTCATTTATGATGAGTTCATCACCACATAGATCGACAATATTTCTTACCATCTCAAGAGCTGATGCATCACCACATAGGTGAACTTCATCTGCCATGATATTTACTAAGGCCCTTGTCCATGCCCAACCACGAGATGGATCTGTAATCATTTGGATTTCATCAATTACACAACAGTCAAAGACTTCTTGGAGCCTGGCCATTTCAATCGTTGATGAATAGTGAGTCGAACCTTCTCTTTCAATAACTTCTTCACCAGTTAAAAGAGTTGTAACTGCACCTTTAGAGTTTAAAGTATCGTAGAGTTCAGCTGCAAGAAGTCTTAGTGGTGCAAGATAGCAACCTTTAGGAACACTCGAGAGCTTCTCAATAGCATGATATGTTTTACCAGAGTTTGTAGGTCCCATGTGATAGACAATCTTTCTCTTCATTTGTCTAGCAGCTGAGTGAGTCCAAAACTCCCCTAGGTATTCTTGAAGGATAGTTGAAGATACATCCTTCTTTTTGAGAATAATAATTGATTTAACAAACTTCTTAAATTCACGAATTAGATAGCGCTCATTACGCCAATAATTTGTTGAAAGTGATGAGTAGAATTTATGATACTCATCATCTGTGATCAGATCTGTACTTAATTCATTTTCTTCAAGATACTGATCAAAGAGCATATGCACATTACGTTTATGTAATTTTGCTAATTCTGATGGATAAGAAAATTCAGAACGGTAATATTGTTTGACCTGATTCTCAAGACGATTAAGAGATGATCTCTTAATTGTATTTCTTAATTTATAAAAACTCTTATCAAGTCTTTTTTGTAGATCAAAGACGATATCTGAAACAGTATTGAGTCCGCTATCAATTTCTTCTTTGATTGTTTCTTTCTTAGAATCAATTAACTCAACACAACTTTCGTAAACAGAGTCTCTTAATAAAGCTCTAAAGTCATTTACACATTTAATACACTGACATTTTAACTCACCAATTTTATGTTTAGTTAAGTCAACATCTTCTGCACGAATAAATTTTTGTGTTTCATTGTGCTTATCAACAATTTTCTGCGACCACATCTTGAATGTCTTCTCATGTAGAGAAAGAACATTTTGAGAAAGGCCACCATCTTGTCCAAAAAAGACAGCTTCTTTTTCTGGGATAAGGCAATCATCAATGAAGATTAGATCGAGAATATTTTCTTGCTTTATCAACAAGTTGAAATTAGTGAACTCATTGTTAAAGAAGTAAACCAATGATGGATATTCATCAAAGACTTTCCATAGTGGAGTCAAAAGACTCTCTAGAAAATCGAGAACAATATGAGCATCTTCGCTCGTTCTAACATAACTATCATCTTCAGCGAAATTATTGACTTTGATAATATTTTTACGTTCTGTTTCAATGTTTTCTCTAATGTCAGAGAAGTCAGGTAGCTTATTTATTTCTTGCGAGCTCATGCTTTAAAGATACGTTGCGGGAAGAAATTGTGCAAGTAATCTTAGGTGTTAAATACAAAAAAATACATTATAATCAAAAGGTCATTTGAAAATTAAAATAAATAGGATTCGTTATGAAAACATGGCTCACAGAAACTTTTAATATTAAATATCCAATTATCATGGCCCCGATGTTCCTCGTATCAAGTATAGATATGCTAGTTGAAGCTTCAAAGGCTGGAATTATGGGTTGTATTCCAGCGCTAAACTGGAGAACACCAGAGGAATTTGAAGAGGGTCTAAAAGAGCTAAAAGAAAGATGTGAAGGTCCATTTGGAATTAATATCATTGTAAATCAGTCAAACATCCACATGCACAAGCAAATTGATCTATGTGCAAAATATGCACCCGACTTTATCATCACTTCACTTGGAAACCCAAAGGAAGTAATTGAGAAATGTCATCCTCAAGGTACAAAAGTTATCTGTGATGTTGTTGACCTAAAATATGCAAAGAAAGTTCAAGATCAAGGAGCCGATGCAGTAATCGCTGTAAACTCTGGAGCAGGAGGTCACGCTGGACCAACTCCAGCAAGTATTCTTGTTCCATTACTTAAAAGAAATCTTGATATACCAGTTATTTCAGCAGGTGGTATTGCAACAGGTTCTGGTTTATTTAGTATCATGGCCCTTGGCTGTGAAGGTGTTTCAATTGGTTCACCATTTATCGCGACAAAAGAGTCAATTGTTTCAGATGCGTATAAAGAAGCTGTGGTAAATTACGGCGCCAAGGATATCGTCATGTCTAATAAGATCTCAGGGACTCCTTGTACGGTTATCAACACTCCTTATGTACAAAAAATAGGAACAGAACAAAATATCGTTGAAAAGGCCATGAGCAAGAATAAGAAGCTTAAAAAATATGCAAAGATGCTCACTGGTTATAAGGGAATGAAAGCAGTT
The DNA here is from genome assembly GCF_003612895.1 of Halobacteriovorax sp. BALOs_7. GTDB lineage: Bacteria > Bdellovibrionota > Bacteriovoracia > Bacteriovoracales > Bacteriovoracaceae > Halobacteriovorax_A > Halobacteriovorax_A vibrionivorans. The sequence goes on from NZ_CP027772.1 coordinate 2,803,758, forward strand.
GAGAAAGCTGCCTTTGGAGCAACATATAAAACTGTTTGGGTTGCTGGCCCTTCAATCGAATTCATTGAGAAAATTGAAACTGTTCAAGAGATTGTTAAACGACTGATAACTGAATATGAAACAGCAGTTGAAGAGTTCTTAGCAAAAAGATCGTAATTATGTTTAAGCTTCCTAAGGTTTTACGTTATCAAAATTTTAGAAAGCTCTATATTGCAGGCTTAACGTCTGAGCTTGGGTCTTTTGTTTCAGAGACGGCCCTCATGCTCTTAGTCTTTGAACTATCAAGTAATAATAAGGCCTATCTCGGTGCTGCTCGAGCAGTATTTCTCTTATTCCTCACTATCGGAAATCTCATCGGTGGTGTTATTGGAGAGAAGTATAATCGCAAGAAGGTATTACTTTTTACCAATTATATTAGAATTCCGATTATCTTCACCATTCTCTTTGTGGAAAGTCCTGAAGTTGTCATTTTATGTGATGGACTCATTGCTCTTTTTACAGGGATGTATAATCCAACACGCCAGGCAATGGTAAATGATATAGTTCCTCAAAAGGATATGAATAAGGCAAACGCATTATTTGGTTCGGCCTTTGCAGTACTCCATATGATTGGGCCTTTTCTAGGTGCCACAATGTTTACTGCCTTTGGTGGTATTAAAGAAGTCGTTGCCTTAGATTTTCTAACATATATCGTGGGTATCTTCTTTATTATGTCACTAACCTATAATCCTCCTAAACATGAAGAAGATAGTGAGAAGTTCATCTCCGAAATAAAGAATGGAATTAAATACGCCAAGACTCAAAAACCTTTATCGGCGATTCTATCCAACGTTGTCATCGAGGGGCTCGTTCTTGGGTTTATGTTTCCATTAATACTTCCTTATATGACTGAAGTTCTAGGTGCTACAAAACAAGACTACGGTATTGGATTAGCGCTTTTTGGACTTGGCGGGCTTTTTGGAGGCTGGGCAAGCTCCACTATTCTTAAAGATCAATCTGTTGGTAAAATTATAATAACAGCGCTTTATATTGAACCAATACTAATGGCAGTTTGGCTACTGTCAGCTTCCTATTTTGCAACTTTGATTATCTTCTTTATATGGGGACTTGTTGTCTTTATACGAATAACAAATCAACTAAATTATGTCTCAAATAAAGTAGAAACTAAGTACCTAGCACGTAGTTTTGCCTTGCTCGACTTAGGCTTCGTCGTTCCAAATATACTTGGTGGGATCATTCTTACGTTTATTGGAAATAGTTTTAAAACAGAAGAAATACTCTATATCGTATGTATCGCATTTTGCACCTTGATTTTTCCAAGGATGCTATTTTCCGATATGAAAGCATTATTTAATATTAATAACGAAACTGTCGAAAGGGATACATCAATCCAAGACAGTATATAAAACGTTATTAGAAGGTATCAATATGACAACAATTTGGTTAAGAGATGAAGATAAAGAGTTTGAAAAAAGAACTCCTCTAACACCAGAAAATGCAAAGAAGCTTTTGGACGCAGGTTACAAAGTTATTGTAGAAAAATCTAATGACCGTATCTTTCCTATCCAAGAGTATGAGAAATTAGGTTGTGAAATTAAAGAAAGTCATGCCTGGATTGAAGAAGCTACAGTCTCGGATGATGTCTTTATTTTAGGACTAAAAGAATTAAAAGAAACCGACACATTTCCACTTAAACATAATCACATTTACTTTGCCCATATCTATAAAGGACAAAATGGAGCCGAAAAGGTTTTCCATCGCTACAGTGAAGGTCAAGGAACACTCTTTGATCTTGAATTCTTGTTAAATGAAGATAAACGCAGAGTAGCAGCATTTGGTTACTGGGCAGGATATGTTGGGGCGGCTTTGAGTGTAGAGAACTTCTTCTCAGAGTCTCCAGCTCCTCTGCGACATTACTCTTCAAAAGATGAATGGCTAAAAGTTATAAATGAAAAGAGACAAGGAAAAAGAAACCCTTGTACCTTTATCATTGGCGCTTTAGGGCGTTGCGGAAGTGGTGCAAGAGAGTTACTTGATGATCTTGAACTTGAATCAGTTAATTGGGATGTGGATGAAACAAAGAAAGGTGGCCCTTTTGAAGAAATCATTAATGCCGACATCTTTATCAATACAGTTCTTATGACGACTAAGATTCCTCCATTTCTTGATAAATCACTTATGGAGAGAAACCAGAAGCTCTCTTATATCTGTGATGTAAGTTGTGATCCAAATAGTGACTTAAACCCTATTCCTATTTATGACGTGCATACAACATGGGATAAACCTTTACATAGAATCGAAAGTTCTATCGATCATGAATGCAATATTATCGCCATTGATAATCTTCCTTCGGCCCTACCAAAAGAGAGCTCGATTGATTACTCGAATCAATTGATTCCTCACCTTTTAGAGCTTAAGAATGCGAAGAATTACTTTACGTGGTCGCATGCTAAAGAGATTTTTGAAACGAAGAAGTCTGCTAATAAGTAAGCATGTTGCTAACTTTAGCAAAGCTAAAGTGTCGCTTTTCCTTTGCGATAACTTTCCCATTGCTCCTGAGACAACGAAGCCGGGCTTGAACCCGGCTTGTTGAAATAATTTTTTAGCTAAAGACTGGGGAGCTAGCGCCGCAAACAATAGACTGGCCTTTATGGTCACGATGACCGGTATGTCAGCGAGAGGCAGGAGCCGAAGCTGACGAGGGCGGCCAATTTTGCGGGGCACTAAATTAGACCACCACGTCTAAGTAGTGCATCAACCTCTGGCTCACGGCCACGGAATCTCTTATAAAGATCCATTGGGTGTTCTGAGCCACCTTTTTCAAGGATATTCTCTCTAAAACGATCAGCAATTGTCGTATTAAAGATCCCTTCCTCTAGGAAAAGTTCAAATGCATCAGCATCAAGAACTTCTGCCCACTTATATGAGTAGTATCCAGCAGAATATCCACCAGCAAAGATATGTCCAAATGCTGTAGAAGTCATTGTTCCTGGAATCTTTGGAAGAAGTTGAACATCCTTAGTTGCTAGAGTTTCAAATTCTTCTACATTTGTAATATTTGAAGGATCACCTGAATGCCATGCCATATCAAGAAGCCCAAGGCTTAGTTGGCGAATCGTGTGACGTCCTTCACCAAAGTTTGAACTATCTTTTAGCTTTTGAACTAATTCTTCTGGGATTAGCTCTCCTGTTTCATAGTGCTTAGCAAATAGATCAAGACATTCTTTTTCAAATGCCCAGTTTTCCATTATTTGAGAAGGAAGTTCAACGAAGTCCCAGAATACATTTGGACCAGAAAGCATACGGTACTGACATTTTGTTAGAATACCATGAAGTGCGTGTCCAAATTCGTGGAATAGAGTCGTCACTTCATTAAAAGTTAGAAGTGAAGGCTTTGTTGTCGTTGGCTTTGTAAAGTTACAAACGTTAGCAATATGTGGACGAATATCCTCACCATTTTGAACATATTGTTCTCTAAATGCAGTCATCCATGCTCCACCACGCTTTGAAGAACGTGGGAAGTAGTCACCGTAGAATAATGAAATAAAGTTACCATCGCGATCTGTAATTTCATAAGTCATTACATCATCGTGATACTTTGGAACATTACTAACTTCTTTAAAGTTTAGTCCGTATAATTTTGTTGCAACTTCAAATACTCCATTAAGAACATTTTCTAATTTGAAGTATGGCTTAAGCATTTCATCATCAATGCTATACTTTTCTTTCTTCAACTTCTCATAGTAGTACATATAGTCCCATGATGCGAAGTCTTCGATACCATCTTTTTCTTTTGCATATGCTTTTACTTCATCCATATGCTCAAGTGCAGCTGGCATGGCTTTGTCTTTTAATTGGTTTAAAAGATCAAAAACATTCTTTGCACTCATTGCCATGCGCTCTTCTAAAATATAGTCCGCGTGGCTCTTATAACCAAGAATTCCAGCTCTTTCATGTCTAAGCATAGCGATTCTCTTAACGATTTCTTGGTTATCAAGTTCATCACCCTTAGCACACTTTGTCCCAGAAGCGATTGTCATCTGCTTTCTTAGCTCACGATTTTGGGCATAAGTAATGAATGGCCCAAAGCTTGGATAATCAAGAGTGAAAACCCACTTACCATCATGACCTTTTTCAGTAGCTGTCATTGCAGCAGCTTCAATAAGTCCTTCAGGAAGTCCAGCAAGGTCTTCTTGATTATCAATTACCATTTCAAAACGATTCGTTTCTTTTAAAAGATGATCCGAGAACTCAAGACCTAACTTAGAAAGTTCTTCATCAATCTTTCTTACCTTATTCTTATCATCTTCATTTAAAAGAGCACCGTTTCTTACAAAGCCTTTGTAGATTTTGTTAAGAAGTGTTGTTTGCTCAGCATTTAAATCTTCATTCTCTTTGTTATCAAAAACAACTTTAACCTTTGCAAATAAGTCAGCATCAAGGTTAACGTCATTTCCATGTGCAGTTAAAAGAGGAGAGAACTCTTTTGCAATCTCATTCATCTCATCATTTGTATTTGCAGATTTTAGGTTAAAGAAGATCATTGAAATATCTTCAATAGCACTTCCAGAAGTTGCATATGGCTCAATAATATTGGCAAATGTTAGCTCTCCATCAAAGTTTTTAATGGCCTCGATTTCTTCTTTGTGCATCTTAATGGCTTCTTTAATGGCCGGCATATAGTGCTCATTTTTGATCTTATCAAATGGTCTTGCGCCATATGGATTCGTAAATTTCTCTAATAATGGATTAGACATATAGACTCCTAAATATAGTTTATGAATATTTTTACGCTGAACGAAATTTATAGGCCATAAATGAGGCCAGAGATATCCAGAGTAACACTGATATTAGTAGCATATTCTGAGTGAAAGCTAAACTTGTAAAGACTAATAATAATGCTGAAATCCCCATTTTTGACGCACGGTACACAATCATATCAACAATATACTTGGCCCCATACTTTTGTTTCTGCGTTAAAGGGAAATAGAGCATCTCCTTTGCTGCAGAGAATATAGAATAGTCGAGCCCTTTAAAACCAACAAAGAGGATTGCCGTTCCTAGAAGACCTAAGAATTGACCGCGATCCAATATAATTAAGACAAGGAAAACCACTGGAACCAAAATATGTACCACTGGAATTTTTAAATACTTAAAAGCAATTGGAATAACTAAGAGTTGAACAACAAGAGAGAGAATATTAATGGAAGAATATATATTTCCAAGATATGCACCTTTTGCATCAGCACTCTCAAAAACCTCTAGGCCGAGATTAAACTTAAAGTTAGCAAGATTAATAACGAATTGAGATAAAATAATTAATCCACAAATCGAAAAGACGTAAGCCTTCTTTCCTTCTAGAGAAGTTATTGGAGACTTATCTTTTGCTTCAAGAAACTGCTTTTGAGTAAAACTAAAAATTAAAATCACGAGTGCCAAAACAAATAAACCTGCACTTGCCGCATAAAAAACACCGACGTTCTTCATAAGACTAGTGGTTAATAGACCACCAAAGACACCACCAATAGAACCTAAAGCGCCAAGAGGGCCATAGACAAGTTTTGCTGTTTTAATATTGATTACAGAGTTTAAATAACCCAATGACAAATGAACAACGAGAATAATATAAACTTCTTTCCATACTGCAAAGACACCACTACCAAATGCTACTCCATTAAATGAAGCAATAAGGGCCCCGCCCATTAAGGCAATCGACGTTGCAACAATTGTATTAAAGATTGCACCAATCGAATAAAGTGTCTGTAAGATATTGATGATGCTAACACTAATTCCTAAGAACATTACAGAGCTTAACCAGATCCATGGAGTGCTTTTTGCACCATAGCTATCAATAAATAATGCCGTAGCACTTGAGCGAATCATAGGATAGGAGAAGAAAGCTAAAAATAGAGTTAGTGTTACGACAGAAATATTTTTTCGCTCAGAAACACTTAATGAAAGAAATCCGTGATGAATTTCTTTAACAGCAGTAATAAGACTTTTCATTATTCAATCACCATTAAAGAGAACTTCTTACCCTCTAAAGACGAAAGAGTCGAAAGATCAAACCACTTACCTGTCTCTAATTTGATATTTAAAAGGTCCTTACGAGTGTTTTTACTAATGAGATCTAATGAATATGATCCCGCTTTTTTATGACAGATCATAGACAGCTGAGTGCCACTTAGATCTAAATCAAATTCATCTCCATTCATTGAGATTAATTCTGAAATAGATTCAGAAACTTTATCTTCGATAGTTGTTTCTTCTTTTAATTTAAACTTACAAAATTCAGAATTAAAAATAGGTATCGTATTAACTTCAATATCAGAGCGAAAATGAGATTTTATAATTTTAGAAATAAAGATTTGACGAGTGGGTTTAACTTTTACATCTAAACAATGAGACTTTGGAAGAATCTTTATGGACTCACCCTCAATTAGATATTCTTTAATTTTTAAACGAGTTGCGTGAATAGAAGGACCTTTCTTAAAACAAAACTCCATTGCATTAACTGATAATGCAATGAAAGCTATTGTAAATATTTTAAGAATCTTGGTCGTCCTCTTGTAAGTAAGTATCACCCTTCTGCCCTTCCATGAACTCTTCAGCAGACTTAAAGTCACAAAGACTTAAAGTTGTTTTAAAATTAAAACCTTTAGGTAGTTTACCATCTTTTGCTAAATCGTCACATGAGCAAGAAAGTGTCTTCATGAAGTCGAAGAATTTCGTACTAGTTTCCTCGCTTAAAAGATGCTCAATCATACATGAATCTTTTTCAGCAATATCTTCAGAAACACCTACAAAATCTTTTAGGAAATAGTAAAGAAGAGTTCTTGATGTAAGAGTACGATGAACTTCATCATGACCCTTATCTGTCAGAAGAAGAAACTTTGTATCGTCTTCTTCTTTAACAAGTTCTCTTTTCTTAAGATTATTTAAAGCTGTTGATACAGAACCTTTTGTCAGTCCTAAATCTTTGGCGATATCAGTTACGCGAGCATAACCTTTTTCTTCCTTCAATTTATGGATGGCCAACAGGTAGTGGACCATTGAATGTGACAGTTCTGCTTCACGTGGTTTTTTATCTTTCGTATCTAAATTGGCCATGATATTTCTCACAAATTAGGTTATAGCTATAATCTAGCAATTTCAGGTATTTTTGGCAAATACCACAGCGCAATGTGCCCAAATTTTGGTGCATTGAAATTCCCCTTTATTTAGAGCAATAATCCCCATAACCCACTGTAATTACATTAATATACTGACGGCACATATTACAGTCCTCCCTTGCAATGCCTCAGCGTGTTAAAATTAAAAGGAATCTAAATTATTGAGGGAAATCAATGTTAAAGATAAATAAACTCATCATTCTAGCTATTTGGGCCACTATGAATATAGATGCCTTGGCCCAGTCAGCAGGATATACAGCTCCGACTCAAGAAGATGTGAGAACGGGAAATCTTACAGATCAAGATAAGATGAAGATGGAAAACTTCACTCATGCTGGTTATCAGAAGCGTGAGGCGGAGGAAGCGTGGGCAGAAGAATGTGGTACCGATGCTTATTGTGACAATATTAAAAATGGTGGAGATGCCACTGAAGGTGAGAAATTCTTAGGGATGTCCCCACAACTATTTAAGGCCGTTGCTCAAGCCTACTCAATGATTATGCCGGCAGTTTCACAAGCTGGTGGTGGCGGAAGTTTTGGAAAAATAGATGAGGCGACTAAAAAAGATGTTAAAAGTAAATGGAGTGAACGAGGATTTACAAGAAAAGAAGATGGAACTTATGAAGCTGTTGAAAACCCTTCAGAAGCTCAGCAAGAAAAGTTAAGTGAATGGCAAGATAAAGAAGGTAACAAAGGAAAGGACCCTCTAGAGGAAGCGAAAAAAGAGGAAGCTGATGCTCCTGAAGAGCAAGACTCTGATTACTGTCAATACATCCCAATGGGAACAGAGATTATCGCCCGCGCAACTCAAAAGCGAAGCGATGAATTTGCATTAGCATCTCAGCCTGATATTGAAAATGCACAAAGTGCGGCCCTTTTTAAACAAGCGCGATCACACCGTGACCGCCAAAAGTCAGTCGATATTCAAAGAAAAGGGTGGGGAGCAACAACTGTCTGCTATATTGCTTGGATGGCTTCAACTGGTAGTACGTCAGCTTTTACAAGCCCAACAAATCTTTTAAAGGTTGGAGCTGCAGCACTCATGACAAAATACTATATGTGGGAATATGGAATGCATGGTGATGCTGCAGACAAGCTAAACTCAGTTGGTAAGAAATTAAGTGGAAAAGGAAAATGTAATCCTGTTTCAGATAGAGACTGTTACTGTAGTCAGCCAGAAACACAAAATGATGTAACTTACTGTTACCCACAAATCGCTCAACGTAAGGCCCAAAACGGAAACTACCAAGTATCTTGTGTTGATAATAATGTAAAAGAAGATGTTGGTTGTAGTTGTCGCCAAACTAATACATGTCTTGATACGAGAATCTCAGCAAAGATCAATGATATGTACATTCCAGGGGGACTTGGATCAAGCCTTGATAACTTCTATAAAATGACAAATGGAGTTTCAAAACCTGAAGGAGCCTCTGACTCGTACCGCGCAACTGCAGGTAAGATCTTTGCAATGGCCAATGATAAAGTAAGAGATGCACTTGATAAGGTTGAACTTCCAAGTTCATATGAAAAGAAGAATGAAGAAGTTGCCAATGCCCTAAGAGACTTTGGACTAAATGGTACGGTTGCAAATGCAATGTCAGCTGCACCAGAGACGAAAGAAAGCAAGAAAGCAGAACAAACACTCAGAAAGCGTTATGGAAGCGGCCTAAAGTATAAAGGAAAGTATGCTAGTTATAAGAAAAAAGATAACGGACTTTATTTTAAAGGTGGAAATGGGCTTAACAAGAAAAAGAAATCAGATAAAAAGGTTGTAAACCCTTATGCTCACCTTCTAAAGAAAAAGAAGAAGAAAAACGCAAGAGCAACTGCTGATATTTTAGACTATTCAATAAAGGCACAAAAAAACGCTGGTATCACAAAAGATAAATCGAGAAATATCTTTGAGATTATTTCAAGACGATATCGATATTCAGCAACAAAGAAATTAGGAATTCAATAAAGAAATATTTAATTAAAGGAATTTTCATGGAAGAAAATTACAAGTTACCAATTCTCATTTTTGATGATGAATGCCCTCTTTGCATTCGCTTTAAAGACTCTCTAGCAAGGCTAGAAGGTGCTAAGAAGATCTCTTTCATCCCAGTAAATGATAAAAAAGTGTATCAACAATTCAAAGAACTTGGACTAAATGAAGAGGAATGCCAAAATGTTGTTCACTACATCACTTCAGATAAAAAGGTTCTAAAAGGTGAAGATGTAATTGCTCACCTAGTGAAACTCTATCCTCTTGTACACAAGTTTAGCTGGCTAATAGAAAGTGACATGGGAAAGAAAGCAACAGACTACTTTCACAAAACAACTAATGCCTATCGCAAAATGATAAAGAGAAAATGTCCTAATTGTATGAAGCACGCATAATCTAGCGAACAAGACTTTTACGAGAAAACATTCCACGATTATACGGCTCTAAAGTTAGGGCCGTTAATACCCAAGTTAAACAAAACTCTGCAAATTGAACCTTATTATCACTTGGTATAAACAGAGTAATAATAAGAAGGATTAAGAAGATTATGATATGAGTTGCCTTTGGCACAGGAAGTGCAAAAGCGTCGATTACGTTCTTAAACTTATCAACCTTTAAATAAAAAACTGGAACAGCAAATAAATAGAAGAAAAGAACTCCTCTAAGAAAGAGGTTCCAAGACTCATGACTAACACCGCGGGCAATTAACCAATTTTGAAAGTTTGTTTCTAATAAAACACTATTAGCATCTCTAAACATCTCAGGTGAGTGCCAACCAAATAAACGTTGTCCCCAACTGACCTCTTCTAATGCACAGATTACATAGAAGATCCCTAAAACAATGAGCATCGTAAGAAACTTTTTATCTCGAAAATTTGTAAGAACTTTACGGCGGTAGAAGTAACCGAATGAGATTAGACAAAGGCCAGCAAAGGTAAACCACTCAAGTAGGCCATTATGTGTACTAAGCACATTATCGAAATAAGCTAAATCTGTTCTTGAAATATAGAGACTATAAATTCCAATTACAAAAATAACGAAAAACGAGATATATTCTGTCCATTTAATTTTAAACATATCTTTAATTTTCACCGAGGTCTGAAAACATGTCAATGCGGGTTTTATGCCTGCCACCTTCAAACTCAGTGGCCAGCCAAATCTTAGTCATGGCAATAATCTCTTCACTATTTGAAATACGCCCACCAAAGCAGATAACATTAGAGTTATTATGCTCGCGAGACAATCTTGCATCATCCTCAGTATGGCATAGAGCTGCTCGAATTCCCTTGAACTTATTAGCAACCATACTCACACCAATCCCCGATCCGCACAGAAGAACTCCACGCCCTTCTTTTTGAACGGCCTTAGCAAGTGCAATAGCATATTCAGGATAGTGACAAGATTCAGTAGAATGAGTACCAAGATCCTCAACATCATAGCCTTCACTTATTAAGAATTTCTTAACAGATTCTTTCTGCTCAAATGCACCGTGATCTGTTGCTAGGAATATTTTCTTACTCATGACTTTACCTCAAATAAGAAAGCCTCCTTTCGGAGGCTTTTATAAATTAATAGCGCGTATTGGCTAGTAACGATAATGTTCAGGTTTGTATGGACCTTCAACTGGTACGCTGATGTATTCAGCTTGTTGAGGAGAAAGTTCATCGATTTCAACATTGATTCTCTCAAGGTGAAGACGAGCAACTTTTTCATCAAGGTGCTTAGGTAGCATATAAACATTGTTCTCATACTTACCAGCATTTTCCCAAAGTTCCATTTGAGCAATTACTTGGTTACAGAATGAGTTCGACATAACAAATGAAGGGTGCCCTGTTGCACAACCAAGGTTAACTAGACGACCTTGAGCAAGAAGGATGATTCTCTTACCATCTTTTGCTGTATATAGATCAACTTGTGGCTTGATATTATCTTCTTCATAATTGTTATGTAGGTGCTTAATATCGATTTCATTATCAAAGTGACCGATGTTACAAACAATTGCACCATCTCTCATCTTATCTAAGTGAGAAGCGTTAATTACGTGGTAGTTACCTGTAGTTGTAACGAAGATATCACCTTCAAGAGCTGCTTTATCCATCTTCATTACTTCGAAACCTTCCATTGCTGCTTGAAGAGCACAAATTGGATCGATTTCAGTAACGATAACTCTTGCTCCAAGACCTTTGAAAGACTGAGCAGAACCTTTACCAACATCACCGTAACCAACAACAACACAAGTCTTACCAGCGATCATTACATCTGTTGCACGCTTGATACCGTCTACTAGAGACTCTCTACATCCGTAAAGGTTATCAAATTTAGACTTTGTAACAGAGTCATTGATATTGATTGCTGGCATCTTAAGAGTTCCAGCTTTTACTCTTTCATATAGTCTATGAACACCAGTCGTTGTTTCTTCAGAAAGACCTTTGATTCCATCGATTAATTCTGGGAATTTGTCGTGAACCATATTTGTAAGGTCACCACCGTCATCAAGGATCATGTTAAGAGCTGATCCATCTGCCCACTTAAGAGTTTGCTCGATACACCAGTCAAATTCCTCTTCGTTCATACCTTTCCAAGCAAAAACAGGAATTCCAGCAGCAGCGATGGCCGCAGCAGCTTGATCTTGAGTTGAATAAATATTACAAGATGACCATCTTACTTCAGCACCTAGCTCAACTAGAGTCTCAATAAGAACAGCTGTTTGAATTGTCATGTGAAGACAACCAGCGATTTTTGCACCTTTAAGTGGCTTTGAAGCACCAAACTCTTTACGTAGAGACATTAGTCCCGGCATTTCAGTTTCAGCAATTTTAATTTCTTTTCTTCCCCAATCTGCTAGGGAAATGTCAGCTACTTTGTAGTCTGTAAAGCTCATGAATTCCTCACTTGTATGATTAACTAAATTATAAAAATATTTATGATGGAAACTATATCAGTAAGTTCTTCAAGTTTGAAGTCTATACGGCTCAATAATCACCTTTTTATGGGTATTTTTAGACGAAGAATGAACGATATTTTACTAACTTAGGTTATTTTCTTTGACACACGCCAAAATAAAGCATAAATCCAGCCTATGAATAATCAAAGAAATAGCAATAAAGTCATTAATGACAAGAGTTTTTATTTTGCTTCTTGCCCTCGTGGTTGTGAGCAATACCTCGTCAATGAGCTTCGTGCCAATGGTATTGAAGGAAAGGCCGGCCGTGGTGGTGCAGCTTTCAAGGCCAGAAATAAGGCCACTGTAGAATATATTTTAAATGCCCGTATTGCTTCTCGTGTTTTTAAAGAAGTTGGGTATTTCTATATCCGTGATGAAAAGCAGATTTATAAAAGAGCTGGGGAACTTCCATGGGAAGACTACATCACACCAGAGCAGACTTTTAAAATCAATACTCTTTTAGATGGTGAAAGTAAGGAGCTGTTTAAGAGTTCAATCTTCCTATCACAAACTCTAAAAGACTCTCTCGTTGATTATATGAGAGATAAATTTGGCAAGCGTCCAAATGTTGAAACAACAACGCCGACAGTAACTTTCCTACAACGAGTTGAAAAAGTTAAAGAAGGTTGTAAAGTAATCGTTTACGCTGACATGGTTGGTGAGTCTCTTGATAAAAGAGGTTATCGTGAATCAGGCCACCGTGCACCTTTACGTGAAAACCTAGCGGCTTCACTTATTGCGGAAACAAAGTGGGATTGCCAAGGACCTTTCTATGACCCAATGGCAGGTTCTGGAACGATTCTTATTGAATCGATAATTTATTTTCTAAAGTTATCACCAGCATTTTTTAGACTTAAGAAGAACACGACTCCATATTCATTTACTAATCATCCATGGTTTCAAGATTCAAATCTTGTGGATTGGTACTTTGATAAAGTTCATGAAGTAATGACAGACTCACAAGAGAAGATTGATTCTATCCCAAGTGATAAATTCTTTTATAATGATGCAGATGTTGAGAACTTCAAGCTTGCAAGAGCTCACTTACTCGATTGCTTCGGCCGTGTAGACTTTGTTAATTTCAATTGTGAAGAATTTTCTAAAGCGTCTGTACCTGCAGGTTTTGAAAGAGGTATTGTTCTATTCAACCCTCCATATGGAGAGAGAATTCAAGCAATTGGTTTTGAAGATATCAACGATTTCTACTATGAGATTGGTGAGACATTAAAGAATAATTTTAAAGGATCAACTGCATATATTCTTACTGCCCATGGGCCACTAAGAAAGAATATTCGCCTAAAAACTTCTAAGAAGACAGAGTTTTTAAATGGCGACATAGAATGCCGCCTTTTAAAATATGAATTAATGTAATCTTAACTTTCTAAGAATTCCGTTAGATTCATAGCAAGCTTAGGTAAAGCGTATTTAAGAAGCGAGTTCTTATTTGCAACTTTATCCTTGTGCTTTGCCGACTTTGAAAAGAAGTATGTTCCGATATCTGAATCTTTAAGAAACATTGTATGTCCCTTTCCTGCAAACTTTCTTAATACAAAGTCTGAATCAAGTAAGCAGATATCGCGGATCATAAAGTTACGTGCCATATAGATGATAATGACCTGATCTGAAAGATCACAAAATGACTTCCTAACCTTCACACCTTTAGGTGAAGTTTGATCTCCCCAGTGTACAACGACTTCAACTCGTTTATTATCAGTCGTATAAAAATCGAATCCTCTTTGAGAAGTTGACTTCTTTTGCATCAAACCAAAGATACACTTTGCATACCATTCACCTAACTGAACAGGTAGCTTCTTACCGTTAAAAATAATATGCTCATCTCTTAAAATGTCATAAACCTTATTAACGGTTTCAATTGCATCAAAGATTCTCTTATTATCTGGAAGATGGATAATCATGACCTGCTTGGCCTGAGTTCTCTTAAGCTTACGAGAGAATTGATTCTCATACCATTGAGTAAACTCTTTATCACCAACGAGATCAAGGGAGTCATAAATATATCCCTTGCTCAATAACTCTGACTCATTAAACTCTTCTACTTTTTTTTCCATGAAGCTTAAGGGTGCGTATTCCCCTTTCTTCTTCATGACATAAATATTGTCTTTATAGTAGTTGCTACTACCATGAGTTGATTCATTAAAGAGATCAACTCCTTTAATCATACTTTCCATTACTCACACCCGTGTTTTTAATACTTCAAAATTAAACATTGATTGAAGTTAGATCTTCTTCAAAATTTAAAACACTATGAGCAAGACCAATATTGCGTGTTAGCTGATACTGGCAGAATACTTTAAAGTCATCAATTTTTGATTGATAATACTTTTTCTCTTCTTCACTAGAAGCGTTTTTCAATTCATTTTGAGCAATACAAGCATGCTCAAGTAAAAGCCAAGAAACAACAAGGTTTCCACAATAAGTTAGGAAGTCAGTTGCATATGCCATAACACCATTTTGGTTCTTTTCGGCCATAAGCTTTCCAAACTTCTTAACAACTTCTTCACTCATCTCCATTGATTTTCCAATCATTGAAATTTCATGAGGAAATGACTTTGCTTCTTCTTTATTCATTGTTGCTTGAATCTTTTTTCCTACATTAAAGAATGTCTCACCTTTATCCATAAGGATCTTTCTCATAACAAAGTCAATTGCTTGAATTCCGTTAGTTCCCTCATAGATTGTTGCAATCTTTGTATCACGCATGAATTGTTCAATACCGTATTCAGTACAATAACCGTAACCACCGTGAACTTGTACACCTTCACTTGCGATATTGACACCTTCATCTGTACAGTACCCTTTACAGATTGGAGTAAAGAGAGCAATTTCTTTTTCTGCAACCTCATCTCCTTTCTCTGCCTTATCAAATAGATTGGCAGTATAAAGAGTAAGAGCTCTTAGCCCTCTTGCCGTCGATCTCATCTTAAGTAGCATTCTCTTAACATCTGGCATATTAATAATTTCAGTACCAAATTGTGAACGCTCTCTTGCATATTGCTCAGATAGTTCATAACAAAGGTTTGACTGCGCTTCACCTTGAAGTCCACAAAGTAGTCTTGCTTCATTCATCATGATGAACATATTTTTCATACCATCAAATTCTTCACCAATAAGCTCACCAACACATTCTCCGTCTTGGCCAAAAGTAAGCTCACAAGTTGCCTGAGCATGAATTCCCATTTTATGTTCGATCTTCGTGCATTTAACATTATTTGATTCTCCTGAATCAACGTTAAATCTTGGAACGATAAATAGAGAAAGTCCCTTTGTTCCCTCAGGTGCTCCAGGAGTTCTTGCAAGAACGAGGTGAATATTATTCTCGTAAAGATCACTCTCACCAGAAGAGATAAAAATCTTTACGCCATTGATTGCATATTTTCCATTATCAAGTGGCTTTGCCGTTGTCTTTGCATTCCCAACATCAGACCCTGCTCCTGGCTCAGTCAGAC
The DNA here is from genome assembly GCF_003612895.1 of Halobacteriovorax sp. BALOs_7. Taxonomy (GTDB): domain Bacteria; phylum Bdellovibrionota; class Bacteriovoracia; order Bacteriovoracales; family Bacteriovoracaceae; genus Halobacteriovorax_A; species Halobacteriovorax_A vibrionivorans. Next base: position 2,819,324 of record NZ_CP027772.1, read on the forward strand.
ACATTGTCCCACCCCATTCACCAGTCATCATCTTCGTTACAAAAAGATCTTTTTGTTCCTGAGATCCAACTTTTAGAATTACATTCATCGCACCTTGAGATAGTCCGTAATACATTGACCAAGCAACGTTTGAACCAATTGCCATTGAAGTACATGCTACTTTTAAAGCATGTGGAGCTGGCATCCCACCAACTTCTTCAGGATAGCCAAGTGCATACCAACCATTTTCATAGAAGTTCTTATTAACTTTGTGAAACATTTCTGGAACGATAACATTACCGTCCACATGCTTTACCCCAATCTCATCACTTTCTTGACGAGTTGGATAGATTTCGTTTTCTACAAATTTATCAAATTGGATGAGGATATCCTTTAATTCGGCCTCACCATAGCCGAGTTCACCGGCCTGTTCTTGAATTTTGCACGTTTTAAATAGATTGAAATTTACATCCATTAAGTCTGTACGATACTTTGCCATATAATAGTCCTTTTTTAATACTAAAACACTATTATTATAAATGATGTTCAGGTTACATGCACGTAAAGACAAATTTAGCCGGCGTAAATTAGGTTTAATTTAATAAAAAAGCGCGGATATTGCCGCGCTTTTTTGTCAGGTATATATTTGGGGGATTTAAATCTTAGTAAGGAGTAGCATTAACAGTTGTTGCTTCTCTTGAAACAGGTTGTCTAATAAGGGCCTGATTCATATCAATTAAATTAGCAGCGCCGTTAATCTTAATTACCCAGCGACGAGAACTGATTCTCTTAACATACTCACAATCGGATTGTGAGCCATATCCTAAAGAATAGAACTGAGAGCAGTTCATATTATCTGAATATCTATAATAGCGTCCGTAAGGATCAACTTTATATAAATTACCATTTGCATTGGCAGACATTACATATGATGCAAGATTATTTGCAAGAGATGATAATGAACTTCCAAAGTGGGCATCTTCTGAGTATGTGTATTGAGTACCATAGTAATTTACATTACGATTAATAACTCCATTTGCACCTAACTCTCTAAAACCAATGTCTTGGTTGTTATAACTTGATGAAGATGACGAATATGTACAAATTGTTCCATACCATTTTTCTTCACAATCTTGAGAACCATAGCTTGAGTTAGACTTTTGGAAAGCATAAAGGCCTTGAGGCGAGCTTTGACCAAAGTTATTATTGGCGATTGCATTTGCTAGTTGCTGTGCTGTTACAAGACTAGATGCAAGGCCATTAGTTGTACCATTGTTTACATTTACATTGTAATTGAAGCCACTACCATTTAGGCCTCCTCCGCCGTCAGATCCACATCCGACTAGTGAAGCAAGAACAATGACTGATAGAATCGAGTTCTTTAAGTTAAGTTTCATAATATTCTCCGTGTTTGTGTGTGTTTTAAACAATTTGCCTATATATATACAAGTTGCGTGCCAAGTTTTAAGATGAGATTACAAGTAATTAGAAAGCACCATGTGTATAAAAAGTGAACACATTGGGGTATTTTGTATAAACTTTAAGTAGTTATAAAATGTGTTTTGTACAAACACTTTGCTAGGATCGTGATTATGTCGATAAAAAATATAAGTAAAAAGGCCCTCTTAGTTATCCTTGATGGTTTCGGAATTAGTGAAAACACTGAAAAGAATGCTATTAGAGACGCAAAAACACCAACGATTGATAAGTTGTTTAAGACTTATCCATATACAAATATTCAAGCAGGAGGAGTACTTGTTGGACTCCCTAAAGGTGTTGTTGGTAATTCTGAAGTTGGGCATATGAACCTAGGAGCAGGTCGTGCTATTAGGCAAGACTTGGTTCGTATTAATGAGTCGATAAAGAAGGGCAACCTTTGTAGTCAATATCAACTTCAAAAGCTTATTGATACAGCAAAGAAGAATAATAATCGCATCCACCTTTTAGGACTTCTTTCTGATGGTGGCATTCACTCACATATAGAACACACTAAAGAGATCATTAAATGTCTTAAAGAAAGTGGTATTGAAGTCTTCGTCCATGCTTTTATGGATGGAAGGGATACTCCTCCGGCCTGTGGTGATATGTACTTAAAAGATATCGTTGGATATGAAGGCAGCCACTTTGCTTCAATGCAAGGGCGCTCAATTGGAATGGACCGTGATCGCAGATGGGAAAAGATTAAAAAGTCTTACGATATGTATTTAGGTAACGGGGACATTACAGATCTTTCTCCTATGGAATATCTTAATAGCGAATATGAAGCTGGAAGAACTGACGAGTTTATTGCACCAGCATTATTTAATAAAGACTATGCTATTAAAGAAGGTGATTGTGTCTTCTTTACAAACTTTAGACCAGACCGTGCAATCCAGCTAACTCTAGCTTTCAATTATCCAGAGTTCAGTGAATTTGAAAGGCCTTTCTTTCCTGCAATGTTTCTTTGCATGACTCCTTATATCCCTGATGAAATGGATTTACCGGTTCTCTTTGATAAAGAGAAACTTAAAGGAACAATGACAGAGTACTTAAGTGACCAAGGCCTAAAACAATTAAAAATAGCCGAAACAGAGAAGTATGCTCACGTAACTTTCTTTTTTAATGGTGGTGAAAAAGAGCCTTTTGCAGGAGAAGACCATCTTCTTATTCCATCACCAAAAGAAGTTTCAACATATGATGAAAAGCCACAAATGAGTGCTCCAGAAGTTACTGAAAAACTCTTAGCAAAAGTATCAAAATATGACTTTTCTGTTGTTAACTTTGCAAACTCAGATATGGTCGGCCATACAGGAAATTATGAAGCTGCTGTACAAGCGATAGAGACTCTTGATGAGTGTCTCGCAAAACTTTATAAGAAGTGTGAAGAGGAAGGGATAACAATGATTATCACAGCTGATCATGGAAATAGTGATCAAATGGTTCATAAAGATGGAACTCCTCACACAGCTCACACTGGAGCTCTTGTTCCATTTTGTGTCGTTAACGAAAAATTAAAAGATAAAGCTTTTACAATTGCACCGGGTGAACATTCATTAATGGATGTATCTCCTACTTGTCTCTATATTATGGGACTTCATCAAGCACCTAGCTTTACTGGACATCATATCTTTGAATAGGAAATTTTATGAGTGAAGAAACAAAATCAAATAATAATATAAATAGAATTGCAGTACTATGTAGTGGCGGTGACAGCCCAGGAATGAATTGTGCAATTCGCGCTGTAGTTAGAACTTGTCTAGCTAATGATATAGAAATATTTGGAATACGTCGGGGCTATGCAGGTCTTCTCGAAGGTTCACAACATCAAATGGATACAGCAAGTGTTGGAAATATTCTCCAAAAAGGTGGAACGATTCTACAAACCTCACGCTGTCCAGAGTTTATTAAACCAGAGATTAGAGCTGAAGCTGCACATATACTAAAAAGGAAGAATATTGATGCGCTAATTGTTATTGGTGGTAATGGATCATTCAATGGTGCATGGGAGTTACATAAGGAGCATGGAATTCCTGTCGTTGGAATCCCTGGAACGATTGATAATGATATCGAAGGAACTGACTATTCAATTGGATTTGATACAGCAGTGCAAACTGCAATCGAAGCTGTCGATAAGATCCGCGATACGGCCCACTCTCACGATAGAACGTTTATCGTTGAAGTTATGGGAAGAAAGTCTCCGGCCATCGCTCTTCATGTGGGACTTTGTACTGGTGCTGAAAATATTATCTTTCCAGTTCAAGAAGAAAAAGAAGTTGATATCGACACAATTGCTAATGATATTAAAAGAGGTCTTAAAAGAGGCAAAGGCTCTTCAATTATTATTGCCTCAGAAGGTGAAACAGAAGGCCTTTCACATTATGTTCACAATGAACTCCTTGATAAGCACAAGCTCGATTCAAGAGTATGTATCCTAGGCCATATTCAACGAGGTGGAAACCCTACTGCCAGAGATCGTTTCATTGCAACCCAAATGGGACATCTTGCTGTGAAGTCACTTCTTGCTGGTGAGAAGGCCAGTGTAACGGCAGAACAAAATGGACAAGTTGTACTAGAAAAACTTGAAAACTGTCTTGGTAAGAAGTTTGAAGTTGAAGAAAAGTATGTTGAAATTGTAAAAACTCTATCAAAGTAATTATATGCAAAAAGTATCAAACAAGAATTTATTTATTATCTTTACTATTTTATTTTCAATTTTTTACCTATGGGATATTGGAAACCTCAGTGCACCTCGCCAGGGAACTGAATCATTATATGTCCAAATTTCACAAGAGATGTATGACACCAATAATATAATGACACCTCACTATAGAGGAGAAAGACATTGGTCAAAACCGCCATTTCATTTTTGGATGCCATTTCCACTTTATGCACTAATGGGTGAATCATCTCTGACAGGGGCCCGCGCTTCTCAAGCAATCTTAACGATTATTCTAGCAGTCTTTACTGCCGGCTGGTTAAAGAGAAGATTTCGAATTGAGCCGCTCTTAACCCTCGCCTTCTTCTTAGGAGGCTACGGTGCAATTAAGTTTGGCCGTACTTTCATGATGGAGACATCACTATCACTGCTTCCATTTATTAGTTCGCTTTTTCTTTTTGATTATATAAAAGACAAATCTAAAAAGAGTTTTATCTTAGCAATATTATTTGGTGGAGCTGGCGCTTTAATAAAAGGCCCAGTAACTATTGTCATGAGCTTTCTTGCGATGAGCTGTTATCAACTATTCCTATACAAGAAAGATAAAAAGTTCATTATCAAAGAATGCTTTTTCTACTTCTTGGCCATAACGATTCTTAGTTGCTCTTGGTATTTTGCAAGTTACCTAAGCTATAAGGAAGAATTCTTTAATTACTTCTTTGTTAGGGAGAACCTTGGAAAATTCGGAAAAGTTCCAATGCCAATGTATAAGGTATTTCAAGGGCTATTTCTTTATACTCTACCATGGGTATTAATTCTTCCTCTGACTTGGAATAAATTAAAGGAAAGCTTTAAAGGCCTTAATAAAGAAACATATTATTTCTTCTTTCACTTTGTGTGCTTCTTTGTCGTATGGCTTATTCCTTCACAGAGATCTCATCACTATGCAATTCCAGCAGTGCCATTTTTTATGACATTTCTGTTATTACAAGTTGATCTAGATACTCTTCGAGAAAAATCAAAGTATGTTCTAGCTCTTGTAACACCATTGAATCTTTTATTTTTAGTGATCAGCTGTATTCTTGTATACTTTTCAAATGGTGTAATGATTGCTGTTAATCTTATCTTTTTACTTCTAATCGTTATCTCAATGATTGCTATTGCAAAGAAGAATGTCTTAATTGGATTCAATACAATTGGACTTTATTTAATCTTTCTTTGGTCTATTGTTATCTCACAATTCTATATTCCAGCAGTACCTGAAGGAGCAAAAAGTCTTTTCAAAGACAAGAAGGTTGCCCTTGTTGATCGCAGGTCTTATTTCTACGAACAATCTCTTGAGATGAATGTTGAACCGATTAAAAAGCATCAAGTACAAGATTTCCTAAATAAAGAAAACGCTGTTGTAATTGCTGCCATCTCAAGAATCACACCTGAGATAAGAGACTCTCACAGAGTTATTGCAAAGTGGAATAAATGGGTAAGACGAGCTAGATGGCGTCATATAAAAGCGGCCCTGACACAACGTTCATACGAGCCTCTAAAGGAAGATGTCTACTTACTTATGAAGTAATGCTTTCTCATCATTTCAATGATCCAGTCTGGATCATCAATTGGTAAATCGTGTCCTGCTTGTTCATGTAATTCAAGTGGGACACCAAGTTTACGAGAAATCTCCTGACTACATTTATAATGAGCAAGTTTGTCTTCTTTACCGGCCAAGACTAATGTTTTTGCTTTGATACTTTGAGGAAGTTTGTAGTGAGAAGCTGCAAAGACTTGTCTTAAGAAGTTAATTCTTCTTAAAGGCTTATCTTCAAAGAACTCAGCATATGCATCGAGTAGATCATCTGGTAGCTCTTTCATTTTTACAGTTAGAGATAAGGCCTTCTTCTCACGATCTCTTGTGTCTTTATTAAAGATTAACTTTGAAAATGTTCCAATTGCTTCAAAAGATAAGCGGTGGAAGATACTTGCAGTGTCTCTAGTTGATGTATTAAGAAGGACAAGATTTCTAAAATCATCTTCATAGCGATCACACCAATCCAATGCCATCATTGCACCCATTGAAATACCAATGACACCCCACTCTCCAGGGTGCTCTTCTTTTAATTTAAGCCAATCACTTCTTAAATCTTCAACATAAGTTGAGATCTTAAGCGGTGAATTCTCTTCATTCTTACTTCCTACTCCAAGGTAATCTAGAGCAAAAACATTTTGTGTTTCATCCATCTCGTGAAGATAGTCAGGAAACTTATACCAATGGCGACTGTCTCTAGCGAGTCCTCTAAGTAATAACCAGTTCACAGTGAATTCTCCTTAACCCATGCTTTTGAACTTCCGACAGCGCGAAATAAGAATTTAATTAACATGATATGTCTTCTCATAGTTCGATCATAACGATGAGATTTTATCGGATTAAAAAGTCCTTCTCTTCTAAAGATTTGCAAAGGATTCTTCTTAACCCAAATCCAACTTCCCATCTCCAATGTTAAAGGGATATAAACTCCATCAGGATTTTCTTGTATATACTCATCGTATAGGTAATCCCATACGTCACCTTCAATAGTGTAACTTTCTGATGTTGGCTCAATCTGATAGATATGGTGTGGATGTGTTTCATTTAGAAGTTGTTCTAAATTTTCCATTTCCGTTATATTTTTAAATGGCGTCAATGTCTTAGAGTAGGGATACCATAAACGATCTTTGAGTCCGAAGCCAGAGTGGAAATCAACAGAGATGGCCCTCTTTGCTTGGAAGATATTCTTACGACAATAATTAACGAGGGCCTGTAGCTCCTCTTCCATTGCAGCATTTTCTTGCCCTTGATACCAAGGAAGCCTCGGCGTCAGCCTTTGCCCAGAAAGGAGAAACTTCTTTTTCTCTAATGCTTTTACAGGAGCATTTCTCATAAGATCAACATCATTAGCATTGGATCTTCTATGATGATACATCCCCCATGGGTTAATGAGCGGGATTGAAATAATTCGATATTTTTCTAAACTTCTTCTTAACTCTTCATCCCAAGATAGTTGCTTAAACAAAGATGTTAAGTAAGTTACCACAACTTGAGTCCCAACTTTTTCAAGTCCATGAACTCCTCCAAATAAAGCTAATACCGGAGCGCTTGGATCATCGCTTCCAATCTCAAAACTATGGATTGGAAAGCTATCACCGTTGTGGTTAATTCTCGTGATTTCTTGGTATCTAACAAGTGGGTCTTCGATTTTTGTTAATTCACCTATGGCATGTAACTCATCGAAGTCTTTCACGATGCTACCTTTGAAAAGTCTTTATATTATATGGGGATAAGAAGATAACAAAGAACATTGCACAACTTACTAGCTCAATAACTTCACCTTTCTTACCATGATCAATCGTTAAAAAAAGAATATACATCGCAAGAAAGAAGAATGTATGAATTAGCTTTGGTACGGGTACTGCAAAGTCATCAATGATATATTGTACAAAACCAATTGTGCGATAAAGGACTGGTAAAATTAGAATGTAAACACCAGATATAATTCCAGCAATTAAACCAAAGATAACTTTATTGATTTTGAAATCACCAAATTTTAGATTGTGTAATGTAATATCATTTTGCGTATTGTATTGCTGAAAGAACTCTGGAGAACCTAAATCGAATATTCTCTGCCCCCAAGCTATCTCTTCTCCAAAACCGAAGAAGAATAAAGCGGCAAAGGCCAAGAGTGAAAACTTAAATAACTTAGACTTACTATCCTTTAATTTAAAGAATCGCCATAGGCATAGAATTGAAACAAGTAATAAATAAATAGCTTGCTGCATCTCCAAGAAACCATCTTCTACTGTATAAACTCCAGCAAACCAATTCGGGTTTGAAGCAGCAAAATACATCCCAAAGAAAACCATATGGGCAATTGATGTCATGATTATAATTTCTAATTTTCCAACTTGATCTTTAAATACGCTCATTTGGCCATTATAGTCAGCTCCTAGACTTATGGCAATATAGAGAAGATAACGCACTCGGCAATTTTTTTTGGGTTAAGAGCACTTTGGTAACTGGGCCCAACCTGTCACATAACGCCTCGATAATTTTTCTCTTCTCATCTTCCATGAATCATTATCAACCCCGCAGGCCATTGAACGAATCATACCGCTCCCCTCACGACGGTTAATTTCATCAACAATTTTCATAAGCTTTGCGCTACGTGGATCATCTAACTCTTCAAAGAGACTTTGTTGAATTACCTCATCATCTGAGAAGTCTCCAAGCTTAACTCCGGCCTTTTTAAAACAAACCCCCATTTTAAAAAGATCATCGAGTGCAGACCAGGCATATTTAATAATCTTTCTTGTATCAGATGTTGGCCCAAGAAGCTTAACTTTATCCTTACCGTAATAAGGTACTTCATTTAATTTATGTGGATCACTATGACAATAAACTTCAATTGTTGCACATAAGCTACGCTGTGCCCGCATCTTCTCACTTGCATTAGTTACATAATTTGCAACTGATTCTCGTAGGCTTTTAAGATCAACAACACTGCCACTAAAGGTACGAGAGCAGAGGATCTCTTTCTTCTTTGGCCGACATTCCTCTAATTCGTAACAGGTTATTCCCCTTAACTCATCTTGAGTCATACGACCAAGTTTAGTTAAAGTTCGCTGTATAACTTTTATATTCTTAAAGGCCTTAAAATCATAAGCCGTTTTTATTCCCAAGGTCCTAAGCTTTACACTATTCTTTCTTCCTATCCCCCAAACATCTTCAATAGAAACTCTTTTAAGGGCCACATCTTGTAATCTTTCATCGAGAAGACAGACAACGCCATTGGCCTTTTCTGATTTCTTGCCGATATGATTTGCAATCTTTGCAAGTGTTTTAGAAGGTGCAATCCCAATACTGACAGGAATTCCAGTCCACTGTAAAACCGTCTCTCTAATGCGATGGCCATAGGCTACAAGATCTTCATCCATCCCCGTTAGATCAAGAAAGGCCTCATCAACAGAGTATATTTCTAAAGAAGGTGCAAAACGGGCCAAGACATTCATCACCCGATCACTGATATTTGTATACAGAGAAAAATTAGAAGAAAAAACATGAACATTGTGTGATTCACAAAGCCTCCTTACCTTGAAATAAGGGTCTCCCATTTTTACACCAAGGGCCTTTAGCTCTGGTGTACGAGAGACAAAACATCCGTCATTATTTGATAAAACCCCTACTGGTTTATTTCTAATTTCTGGCCGAAATAACCTTTCACAAGAACAGAAGAATGAATTGCAATCCACAAGAGCATAAACCTTCTGCTTATTATGACTTCCCATTTAAAGTTCCTTCATATCGCGTGCCACTGCTACAATTGGCCCCCACACCAAGAAGTCCATCTCATCAGTGATGGTGATATCTCGATGCAAGGGATTGTGTGAGCGCAAGATGACTCTCCCATCCTGCTTAATGAAACGCTTACATAGAAACTCTCCATCTAAGTAGACAATAGCAACTCTTCCACTTTTAACTTCCAAGGAGCGATCGATGACCAAAACGTCACCAGGAATAATCAATGGCTCCATCGAGTCTCCTTGAGCTTCAAAGAAGAAAGTCGCTGAACGATTTTGGACAAAGCGCTCATCTAAAGACTGATAATTTTCAATGTGGTCCTCACTGATTCCAAAGAGGCCACAATTTGCTACTGGAAGTTTCTTGTGCGTGTTCATAAGATTCATTATAACTTACGCATAACTTACGCACAAGATAAAAGAAAACCTTTTCAAGTCTATTAAAATTCAATGACTTATGATGCATCTGGGAACTTAATGATCTCATCAAGGGGAATAAAGTACGTAAGTCCTCTTAAGTCATCATTGTAACTGGCGATAACCTTAAGTTTTAAGTCATCCAATCGATGAAGAAAGTCTGATGATGTTTCATCAAAGCGAAAGGGCTCAATCTTACCACGTGTTGAAATCCTTCCTGCACAAAGACAATCACTTAAGTTTTGAATAGGAAGAACACCGGCCATGGACCAATAGAGAATAAGAAGTGGTAACTCAAGCCAGCGATAAAGTTCTTCTTTAGAACTAAGAGAGCCAAGAACCGTATTATCATCAATACAAAGAACATAGCGTTTAGGAGCAATTTTCAAATTATACTTCTTTGATAGAAAGATAAATTTTTCTTTAATGGCCTTTCCCTTTGAACCAAGCCCCACTATTTCAAGGCCAGGAATCCCCTTAGATGAATAGCCATACATCTCTGTTAAATGGGCCTTACTTCCCAATGGCAGTAACCCAAGCATTTGTTTGTGCATACTCTCCTCCGATTAGGATGAATATATGCAAGGAATGAAATTTAACGGAAGTTATAAATTAGTAGAATTAGGAATCTTTGACTTTGATTGAAAGAAACATTTTAAACGAGGTGGGTAAATTTCTAGAATCATAGAAGTGGAAAGATCAAGAGAGTGAGCAAACTCAGACTTTAACTCATTACAAGATTCATTAGTATTCTTACAAAACTTCGAATACTTCCCCTTACATGCAAGCTCAAGGATGACAGTATCAGAGAAGTGACACGCAATTTTACCATCAACGAGATCAAAGCGCGCCTTAGTATAATTTAAATTACCTGTGTATTTCTTTTCGCAAAAATTAGAGATTTCAAATGACTTGCCCATGCAGTCAATTTTAGAAGAAGATTCCTTACTAGCGAGTAAAGCATCCTTTACGCCAAAGAATTCACATACTTGCGTGTATGAGAAGAGCTTGCGGTCCGCCCCCGTAACAAGTTCACTTGTCACATTGGCAAAAGCGAAGAATGGAATAAGCAGTAAGATATATCGCATAAAAAAGGGCACCTTATAAGTGCCCTCTATCTTACAAGAAAAATATTAACCTGGGAAGAGCCCTCTAAATCTCATTGCTCTCTCTAATCTTTTAAGAGCAGCAACGAAAGCGGCTTTTTTCATATCGATATCATATTTCTGATGAGCTTCGTAAACGTTCTCAAAAGCATCTTTTAGAATATCGTGAAGTTTTCTATTGATCTCTGATAGATCCCAGAAGAAATTCTGAAGTCCCTGAACCCATTCAAAGTAAGAAACGATAACACCACCAGCGTTACAAAGAATATCTGGAACTAAGAAACAACCATTCTTAGTTACGATATCAATTGCAGCTTTATTAAGTGGACCGTTAGCACCTTCAGCAATAATCTTTGCCTTAACTTTATGTGCATTCTTTTCAGTGATTACACCATCAATTGCAGCTGGGATTAAGATATCAACATCAAGAGCGAAAAGTTCTTCGTTAGAAATTTTCTCTACTCCATCCATGTCTGCTAGTAGGCCACCTTTCTTTGTCCATTCAAGTGCAGCATTAATGTTTAAACCATTTGGATTATAGATTGCGCCAGAAACATCTGAAACCGCAACAATCTTTGCACCTTGTGCTTCAAGATCATGGGCCGCAGGAACGGCAACTTTACCAAAACCGTGAATAGCAACAGTTGTGCTTGTATCGATTTTCATTCCTAATTTCTTAGCAGCAAAGTTTACACAAAAGGCAACACCTTTACCTGTAGCTTCACTACGACCAAGAGATCCACCAACTGTAATTGGCTTTCCTGTTACAACACCTGGAACAGTATAACCTTTTAGTTGTGAATAAGTATCAAGCATCCACGCCATAGTTTGTCCGTCTGTTCCAATATCTGGAGCAGGGATATCTACTTGTGGACCAATGAATGTATTAATTTCTGTTGTGTATCTTCTTGTTAAACCTTGAAGTTCTTGACGAGAAAGTTTTGTTGGATCAACACAGATTCCACCTTTTGCTCCACCTAGAGGTAGACCAACAAGTGCACATTTGAAAGTCATTAGCATTGCAAGACCAGCAGTTTCGGCCAGATCAACGCCTGGATGATAACGTACCCCACCTTTTCCAGGTCCAAGAGTCATATTGTGTTGAACTCTGAATCCTTGAAAAGTTTTAACAGTACCATCGTCAAGACGAATTGGAACTGCAACTTGAAGTGCTCTTTTTGGGTGTTTAAGTCTGTCGGCAACGTTTGGATCGAGTCCCATAATTGCGGCAGATTCTTCTAATTGCGCGATGGCATCCTGATATAGTGGATTATCTAGAAGATTGCTCATTTTTTTTAACTCCGTTATACGTAAAATAATTCCTAATTTACTCCAATTATAACGGATGAGCTAGTAAATGCATGGGGCAATTACTGACTTTTTTTGCCAAATTCGGTTAATTAGAAATTGAATGGAGTTGAGTAATTTAAACGTAACTCGTGCGACGCATTACTTCCGCCAACAATATCTTTTGCCGAAGCTCTAGCAGAGAGTCTATCTGTTAAACCTTGTTCTACATAAAGCTCAATATTTGTTCCAGCAGTATAGTAATCAACTGAGGCGATCGTGCGAGTTTCATTAAAATTCTTTCTTACTTGCATCATTAGACCATCAGATAGAGATAGAAATGTATTAGCATCGACAAATGGATTTTCGATTTTAATAATAGCAAGACCCTTAAGTACCTTTGCTCTAAATTTAACTTTAAAGTTATCTGAAATTTGTGCTTCAGACTCTGGTGTTAACGTTTCTTTCATCTGACCAACTTGGGCCATTGTTGAACCTTTCTTTGCCCTTTTAATTGAGCCAGAAATTCTCTTATCAATATACTTTAAAAAATTCTTATTAAAGTAGCGCTTTCTCTCATCAATAGTTGAGAGCTTATGAAATGTTGTGGAAGTTAGATCCCAATTTCTAACATATTCATCTCTTGCCTGCATTTGATGATAATGATTCGACATCCTCTTTAGAACACCTGCGTGATCATATACAAAAACATAGTCGAGAAATGTTTTATAATCTTCTGGTTTTGGAGCAAAGTCCACATCAGCGTAAAAACTTTGTGGGGTACGCTCTTGAAGTTTGACTTCAACTCGAGGGTTAAAAGACTTAAAAAGAGTTAAATCTTTTTTCACTTCGCCTTTAGCAAGTGTATTACATGTGAACAGAAGCAGTGATAACTGTATAAATCTTGAACACTGTGTAGAAATTTTACTCTTGTTTTTCGCTGTGTTTAGCATGTTAAGTCCCTCAAATTACATTAATAAACTATTCAGTTACTAATATAAGTTGCAAGGGTCATGCCAAGGATGAATAGCTTCACCCTTGGCCATGCTTATGTCTTACATATCGACGATATTTTGTGTTTCTTTGAGGAGCTCATTAAGTAAGGACTGAGTTTTCTTATCCAGCTTCTTACCTTTAGCTTGTGACTTTAATGTCTTAATAAATGCATTTGCCGTAAGTCCTTTTGGAACAGTTGGCTTTTTCTTCTTTCTACCTGGCTTAATAACACCACCATCTTTGATGGCCTTCTTAAGTTCAGCTCTTTTTGTTAACTCACCTTTATAAAGCATTTTAGTTAGCTTTGTTTTAAGTGGGCTTTTCTCAAGAGCATCAAGTTCTAGAAGTACATACTTTTCAATATTATGAGCTTTGGCCGCTTCTTTAATTTTCTTACCCATTTTGGCAATCATTAAAGACCTGTGAACTTCAGACTTTGAAATACCAAGAGCCGCTTGAATTTTTCTCTCACTCGCCTTCGTTGCTTTTTGGTAATTTAAAATACCATCGGCTTTATCAATATAGTGAAGTGCTTCACGTGATGAGTTCTCAGAGAATTGAATTGCCATAAGCTCTTGTTCATTCTTCTTATCGAGAATAAAACAAGGACACTTCTCTTTTTCAATTAGAGACATGGCACGGAAACGTCTCTCACCACAAACTAATGTTAGTCGACCAAGCTTATCCTTATGAAGAACAAGTGGTTGAATTAGACCATTTTGTTTGATGTTTTCAGCAAGCTCTTTTAGAGAACTATCATTAAATTTAGTTCTTACCTGCTCTTTTACAACAATCTCTTTTAAGTAAACTTCATCTAGCTTCGCTCCTTGTAGAAGACGATCACCAGAAAGTCTCTCCATTACGGAGCTATCGAGATTATCTGTTAATTTTAAAGTTTTTCTTTCTTTCTTAGAAACTCTTGGAGCAAATTTTTTTGCCATAAATTCCTCTTCCCTATGTTGAGACTATTTTCTTTTAAAGAGGGCCAGTCACACACACATGGCCCCTTTAAAAGCGAAACACATCCGTGTGTCTCAAAATATTATAGATTTAATGATTCCCAAAGCTTTTGGTAATCTTGATGTCCGCGCGACTTCTTCCCCATTTTACAAATAGGTCTCTTTAATGAAATCGACTCTTGCATCTGAACAAGATTACGAATTGGTGGTGTAATGTTAAAAGACTGAGCAAGTTCTTCTAGTCTTTGCTTTTCAATCTTTCTTCTCGCATTAACCATTGATGGAATGATTGAGAATTCTAATGAAGAGTTCTCAGTCTCTTTGATAATTTCAAAAGTATCCATTAACTCTTCTAGACCATCAATAGAGTAATCTTGAGCCTGTGTTGGAATTAGAATCTTATTACTTGCAACAAGTGCCATAATAAGTTCATCACCAAGCATTGGAGGTGTATCGATTACAACGTAATCAAACATTCCCTCTGGAATTTGCTCAAGTCTTAGCCTCATCAGTCTCTCCTTACGGCCAGCTTCTTTTCTAATCTCACCTTCTGAAAGAATCAGAAGCTTTGATAGATTGGCCATATGACGACTTGATGGAATAACAGTAATATTCTTATGAAATTTACCCTTACCTTCTGAAGGCACCATAACGTCTTCGATAGTAACGTCACCAATTAACCACTCAGGAATAAGAGTTCTGTGAATTTGTAAATTAAATGTTGAACTTAAATTGGCCTGTGAATCTAGGTCAATAACAAGTACCTTGTGACCTTTATTGGCCAAGTGAGTCGCTAATTGGTAGCACTGCATTGTTTTACCAACGCCACCCTTGTTATTTGCAACCGTTATAACTTCCATGTAAGCTCCCCTGGTCATCCATTTGACCAATATAAAAAACTATCTATATAAAATGTTAAGAAAAGTATCACGCAACGTCAAATACCTGATTAAACAATTTGAGCCCCATCAAATCTATTTTTAGACGCACATGGTAAATTACTCATAAGGTGACAGCTTGTGAGGAATGTTCTAAATTCCCAAACGTCGTATTAATAAAAGGAGTAACGCATGATTAACTTTATGGAAGTTGGTGAATTAAAGGATTTAATGGATAAGAATACAGACCTTATTCTTGTGGATTGCCGAGAGCAAGATGAGTGGGATGCAGGTCATATTGAAGAAGCTATTTTTATTCCACTATCAGACTTCGCTAATCAATATGCGAATCACTTAAAAGATAAGAGTAAAAAAATTGTTGTTCAATGCCGTAGTGGAAAGAGAAGTTTAAATGCTTGCCAATTTCTACTGGAAGAAGGTTTTGAAGACTTATACAACCTAGAAGGTGGAATCCTTGCTTGGGGAGAAAGTGGTTACCCAATTAAGGCTTAATCAATAAATTAAAGGAATAAATATGTTAGATCTTTTCGGAAAAGAGGAAGTTCACCGTCCAATAATTTCTCAAGAAGAATTATCAGACGAAGAAGTGCTAGTTGAACTCAGAAAGATTAAAGAGGAGCTTAAGGACGAAGTTGTTGTTCTTGGCCACCACTATCAGCAAGATGACGTTATTGAGTTTGCTGATTATAAAGGTGACTCTCTAAAGCTTGCTCAAGATGCGGCCTTACTCAAGGATAAGCCATATATCATTTTCTGTGGCGTTCACTTCATGGCAGAAACTGCAGACATGCTTACAGGAGATGACCAGCACGTCATCCTTCCAGATATGCAAGCAGGTTGTTCAATGGCCGACATGGCAAACCGAGAAGAGATTGATAAAGCATGGGACTTCATGCGCAAATCAACTAACGATAAAATTATTCCTATTACTTATATTAATTGTGCTGCAACTTTAAAGTCATTTGTTGGTGAAAACGATGGAACAATCTGTACTTCATCAAATGCACAAAACATTATCAAGTGGGCCTTTGATCAAGGTCAAAAACTATTATTCTTTCCAGATCAACACTTAGGAAGAAATACTTGTCATGACCTAGGAATCTCACTTGATGAAATGGTTGTCTACAACCCTAATATGCTTAATGGTGGGCTAACGAGCGAACAAATCGATAAGGCCAAAGTTATTCTTTGGTACGGATTCTGCTCAGTTCACCAAGGCTTTACAGCAACACAAGTAGAACAAATAAAAAAAGAAAAACCAGATACAACTGTTATCGTACATCCTGAGTGTAACTTTGATGTTGTACAAGCGGCACACGATAACGGCTCAACTGCTTACATCATCAATAAGATTAAAGAAGCACCAGCAGGCTCAAAGTTTGCAGTAGGAACAGAGATTAACCTTGTTAATCGTTTAGCAAATGATTTTCCTGATAAAGAAATCACTTCACTGTCACCTTACCAGTGTTTATGTACAACAATGTATCGAGTAAGACCGCGTTGGCTACTTGCCAGCTTTAGAGCGATTAAGGAAAATAAACCTATTAATATAATTAAAGTAGATGACAAGACTAAGGAATACTCACTGAAAGCATTAAATAAAATGCTTGAGTTAAGTAAATAGGTTTTACACACAAGAGAGAGGGATTTAAACATGCAAGAGATTTACGCTGACTACAATGGCAGTGCTCCAATTTGCAATGAAGTAAAGGAGTACATTATTAACCGCCTAAACAAGGGGCCATTTGCTAACCCAAATGCCACACACCATGTTGGAACACGCGTGAAGGTGGCCATGGAAAATGCACGCTCTGTATGTGCAAAGCTTCTCGGTGCTCAAATGAGTCAACTTGTATTTAACTCTGGCTCGACAGAAGGTATCTCAACTGTATTTCAATCTGTACTTTTAAATAATCCAAAAAAGAAAATAATCATCTCGGGAATCGAGCACTCAGCTGTTACAAACAATGCTCTTTTCTACCAAGAAAATCACGGCCATGAAGTCTATACATTACAAACTAAGCCAAATGGAATTGTTGATGTAGAAGACCTCATTAATCATATCGATGAAGACACTGCACTTGTTGCGGTGATGGCAGCAAATAATGAAACTGGTGTTATTCAACCTTACTTAGACGTTGCAAAAATATGCCAAGAAAAAGGTGTTCCTTTCCTATGTGATACAACTCAATTTGTAGGAAAGACTGAATTTAACTTTGCTGAATCGGGAATTGACTACGCTGTAGTGGCCGGACATAAAATTGGTGGCATGACAGGCTCAGGCTTAGTTCTTGCTAAAGATCCAGCAACTTTAAAACCTCTCATTATTGGTGGAGGACAAGAAAAAGGTCTTCGTGGTGGAACTCAAAACTACCTCGGAAATGAAACTCTTGCCGTTGCCCTAACATATGCAATGAATAATCTACCAAAATATGAGGCCATTAATACTAAACGCCAACAATTTGAAGAAAATATTAAAGCTAAATTTCCACAAATTGTTATCATTGGTGAAGATGCCCCAAGGCTTTCTTCAACATCATACCTTTCAATGCCAGGAATCCATGGCCAGGCTGTGCAAATGGAGCTTGAATCTGAAGGAATTTATGTAACAACATCATCAGCTTGTTCTGACAATAACCCTCAAACTTCTAAAGTTCTTAAGGCCATGGGAGTAACTGACGATATTGGTCGAGGTGTTGTGAGAATTTCTTTAGGGCTTTGTAATGATCCTGCCCTCTATGATAGAATCGAAAGTGCATTAATAAACGCTTACGAAAAACTATCAAAGATAAAAAGTTATTAAGACAAAAAACCTTTTCATCATATTTTTAATTTTGGGAACTCTCATTTCTTGTAGTGAGAGTTCTCAAAAATATAATTCCTTAAAGCTTACTAAGAATTTCTCTAAGAACACTAAAGATTCAATTATTATCGCTTATACTGGTAATTTAAAGTCGCAACTCACACCTCACAAAGACGAGCTAATAAATGGTTCAAAAATAGAATTTGGTGGTGCACAGCTGCAGAGAAAATACCTCAGTGCCATAAGAAGTGAACTTGGAAATATTCTATTAATCGATGGTGGGCAGATTCTAGCAGGTCAATCAAAAGAAGATGGTGACGAAGTTCTTGAGCATATAAATGAATTAGAATACGATGCCGTTCTCTTATCAGATCATGACCTCATTAGCTTAAAGAATCAGAAGAATAAAGAGATCAATATCCCATTTGTTAATTCAAATCTCTTATCACTTGATACAAATGAATCCCTTTCAAGCTTTAATAATAAAGAAGTAATCATTAAGGAGATAAATGGTGTAAAGGTTGGAATCTTTGGACTAACTCCATATAAACCGATACTTAAAGATGAGGATGGTTTAGAGGGAATCCTCTTTGATGATGTCGTTGCAAGAATCCTTAATATAAAAAGAAAGATCAAAGGTCAGACTGATATAAATATTGCTATCTTACATGCTCATGATGAGTGTAGTGATAAAATCGATTACCGATTTAAAGACTGTAAAATTGATCGTAGCTTCATTAAAAAAATCTTAACGCGCCTACCTCCAGATACCATTGATATCGTTTTTAGTGGAAGTAGTATTGAGCCTGTAACAAAGATCCTAGAGTATCCTGTTGTCTCTAACCTTGGGCATGGGGAATTCATTACTCTTTTAAGATACTTTCCAAAAACGAAAGAGATAGAAGCGCAACAAGTAAGAATTTGCTCTGATTTCTATGATGTAACTAATAGTTGTTATATTTCTCCTGATGACATTAATGCCATTAAAGAAGTGAGAAAAAGTCGTCTAAAACTTAGGCCAGCTCAGGTACTTAAGACAAAAATCCTACAAACAAACTAGAATTCCATCATCATTACAAAATGTTTCAAGGCCTGGCTCACAAAAGCCAGCAGGAGAGCCATTAAAGCAGAGGCTTGGAAGCTTTGTATCTAAAACCTTATAACCACGAGGACAAGCTGGTTGGTTTTTTGTACCACACTTATTAACTCCACAGTACTTACTTCCACCTTGTTTACAGTTGAAATCTACGACTTCGTAACTTCCACTAGGACACATATCACAAATATTTGCCACCACATCCTTACACTCTATATTAACTCCGTGACAGAGTTGGCCATCTTTTAAGACTTTATCCTTTAAGTATTCAAGGCCACCACTAATGAAGACATTATCGAAGTAGGACTTTTTTAACTGATTTTGAAAGGCACTAAACTTTCTTGGCATTCGGTAGTTGAATAAATGATAACTTCTTCTTTCACCGCCAAGAAATAGATCGAGGCTGACTTTATCAACAGCTGATAGTGAGAATTTAAGAGAGGAGATATTCTCTTCAAGCTTTATTTTTTCATCAAATTGGCACTTATTGCCACTTTTAGAAACGTAGCGAAGTATCCCCTCTTTTTTATTAAAAGGAGTTTTATAAAATGCACAAAAATTATCGAATTCAAAAATCTTAATCCAAGTATTCTTTGGTTGTTCGATATTACCTTTATTTAAATATTGCTTATTAAACTCAATCTTCTTTGCAAGAGACAATCTTTCTTCAAGATCAAACTTTTGTGACCAACATGAAATAAAAAGCAGAATAAATACTAAATATTTCACTATAGACTCCTCATGCAACGAAATGCAATTCGATAGTCATTAGTTAATTTATCAGCTCTTAAGGGATCAAAGGCTATATTATTTAAACCATATCCTTCACCATCCCAATAACCGCGCATACCATTTTGGTGTGCTTTAGAATGCCAGCTAAAATAGAACGAAGAAAGTTTTAAGTTCTCACTTGGGTGGATGATATTTCTTAAGTATTCAAAAGGCCCACCAAAGATCTGATAAACACCGGCCCATGAAACATTTCGACTATCTTTTTGTATATAATTTTGATCTAAACACTCACTTGAATAACTTTTTTCACAAAGAGATAATATTTCTTCTTCCTTGATTTCTTCAACATGAAACTCTTTCATTCGTTGAATCTTATTAAGTAGTGTTTTTGTATTCTTTCTTGTCCAAGGATAGAGCGGTGCCCTTAAGTATTTAGTTGTATTATCAGTTAAATCTTCTGGATGAATTGAAATTGCATCAAAAACTCTTGCAGTGAGTAAACTCTTTCCTTGGAAACGGCAATAGGCCTCCATCTCCTCAACTGACAATCCATAAGTATACGAGTAGAGATTCTTGTCCTTGATTTTTTTATAAGCAGACTTTGAGAGCTTATCATTTGCTAAGTTCTTCCAATTCTTTACTTCCCAATTTTGTACATGAAATTTATCCACAAAGAGATTGCGATTAAAGTTATCCCAAGAAATTGTAACTTCTCTTTTATTGGCCATAAAAGGATAGTAACGTTGTGGCACATAGGTTTCTTGGCAACTATCCACAAAGCTAAGTTGTAATTCTTCATCATAATCTTGAGCTTTTACAACAAAATCATAGTAACGAAAGCTTGGCATCTGATGATACGAATAACCTTGAACGAGAGATAATGTCTTAACTTTTTTATCAAGATAAACATTCACCAGCTTTTTTTCTAATAGGCACTGAAGATACTCAGGAAAACATTGATAATATTGGTCATCTACATAACTAAGAGTTTTACACTGACCTTCTTTATCAAGACGTGCATTTTCCCACTCAAACTTCAAAGTAGACGCTATTTCTTCGATTTGATCCGGGCTTAGAGTCTTTTTTGTTTGCAGCTTTGTAAAGCCCCAATACCCGACACCAACACTCAGAATTAATATAGTAGTTAAAATTATTTTTTTAAACATTTCTCACTTATGTGTAACACCCAATCAATGGTAAAATTATATATAGAATTTCCTTATGTTAAAAGGATTCAAAGGATTATTATGGATTGGATAGATAGCTTAAATAATTTAGAAGTTAACGGCAATGAGATCATGTCATTTTTTGAGTATTATGAACTCTTTAAGAAGTCTCCTGAAAAGGAATTAAGGCCAACTTCTGCTTACCTTCAAGACATGGTTAATTACTTTGGCCGTGATGATCACAAACATTTAAATGTTTTCTCACATGATGACCAAGATGCTCCAGCAGTATTTGGCCAGTATAAGATTGAGGAAAAGATCATTGAGCAACTAAGAAATTTTGCAGAAGAAGGTTTTAATAATAAATTCATACTTCTTATTGGGCCAAATGGTTCTTCAAAGAGCTCACTTGTTAAGCGCCTTATGAAAGGTGCTGAGGATTATTCTAAAACAGATGAAGGTGCTCTTTATACATTTAGTTGGATCTTTCCAATTAATACAGTCATAAAAGGTAATCTTGGATTAAACCAAGCATCGACAACTTCAGATTTAAGCTCTTACGCACAATTAGAAGATAAAGATATCTCAGCTATTCTAACATCTGAATTAAAAGATCACCCTCTACTACTTATCCCAAAAGAAGTTAGAAAGGATTTAATCCATTCAGCTTTTAATGAGAATCCAGAAAAGCAGGAAGAAATTGAAAAGTCTTACCTTGTCCGCGGTGATCTCTCAAAAAGAAATCGTATGATTTACGATGCTCTACTTAAGAATTACAAAGGAAAGCATGAAGAAGTCTTAAAACATATTCGCGTTGAGCGCTACACTATCTCTCGTCGTTATTCGAGAAGTGCTGTTACAATTGAGCCTCAACTACATGTTGATGCAAAGATGCAACAAATCACAATGGATCAGAGACTTGCTTCTCTTCCACCTTCACTTCAGTCATTAAATCTGTTTCAAATGTCTGGTGAAACAATTCATGCCAATCGCGGTATTCTAGAATATTCAGATCTACTTAAAAGGCCATTGGATACATTTAAGTATCTACTTATGACAATGGAATCCGGATCAATTAATCTCGGTGGTATTTTAACTGAGCTTGATATCTTCTTTATTGGTACATCAAATGAAGTACATTTAACTGCCTTTAAGCAACACCCTGACTTTAATTCATTTAAAGGACGCTTTACATTTATCCGCGTACCATATCTCTTAGACTATAAGAGTGAAATGAAGATCTATCAAAAACAAATCAATAGTATTAAAGATCGTACTCATTTTGAGCCAGGTGCTCTTGATGCCATTGCAAAGTTCGCCGTTATGACTAGGATTCGCTCTTGTATGACAAAGCACTACGAAGATACGAAGAAACTTTCAGCTATCGTAACAACTCTTAATCCACTTGAGAAAGCCGGACTCTACTCTGAAGATAGAATCATCCCTGGACGATTAGACGTAGAACAAGCACAAATCTTAAAACATAATATTGAGCGTATCGAATCAGAATTTGAATTCGATAATCTCTACGAAGGTAAATTTGGTATCTCACCAAGGGATATTAAAAATATTATTTATCGTCTGGCAGATATGAATAAGGCAATTACTTTTATTCAAGTTCTGGACTACTTTAAAAGAATTATCAATAAGAAGTCAGAATATGACTTTCTTAATATGTCTGCTCACGGAGATTATCATAATCCACCAAAGTTCATTGAGCTAATCAACGAATCAGCACTTGATGACTTTGATAAGAAGTTAAGAGAGTCATTAGGTCTTGTGGATGATCGCTCTTATGAAGATTACTTAAAGAGATATATCGAAAATATCAACGCCATGATTAAAGGTGAAAAGATTAAAAACGTTGTAACTTCTAAGTATGAAGATGCAGATGAGTACTTCATTAAAGAATTTGAAAATAATATCAATCTAAAAGAAGATGCAGTTAACTTCCGTTCTCACCTTATTTCTAAACTAGGTGCTTGGTATCTGGATAATAAAGGCGAAGAAGTCGATTATACTAAAATCTTCCCAGAAGTTGTGGATCGTCTAAAAGAATCATTTAGAAAAGAGCAAGAGAAGGTAATTCATAAGATTGCAAAGAATCTTGTCTTCTTTGAAGCAGAGATGTCTGGAAAAGAAGTAAAAGGCCATATCCCATTGAAAGAAGATATCAAAAAAGAAATTAAGGTTGTTATTGATAATCTTCAATCTTCATATGGTTATTCACAGAATGGTTCATTTGAGTTAATAAAGTATCTAATTAAAGAACGTTACTAGTACTAATTAACTTAGATAAACATGGCCATCTTAAATAAGAAATTCACGACTCAAGTCTATGAGGTGACGTATTACGTTGAAGAAACTCATCAAGGGATGAGGTTGGATCAATTTATGCAGATCTATCTTGAAACGTGGTCTCGCCAAGAAGTGAAAAAGAGAATCAAGGCCGGTGATGTTCAAATCATTGATCGTCCAGGAAAGCCTAGGCCATCAACGACTCTCCACTATAAAGAAAAAATCTTTTTTCGAATCACA
Source organism: Halobacteriovorax sp. BALOs_7 (assembly GCF_003612895.1). GTDB lineage: Bacteria > Bdellovibrionota > Bacteriovoracia > Bacteriovoracales > Bacteriovoracaceae > Halobacteriovorax_A > Halobacteriovorax_A vibrionivorans. The sequence continues at coordinate 2,842,762 of NZ_CP027772.1, forward strand.
AGAACAACTCAAGAAGATGAATATTGGCGTGGTGAACTTATTGAGCTCGATGAAAAGCCTGAAATAATTTTTGAAGACAAGGAGCTTATTGTCATGAATAAGCCTCCATATATGGCCTGTCACCCAACTGGCCGCCACCTCTTTTACTGTGCCACAGTAATGTTTGAAGAAAAGTATGAGAAAACCATCCACTCAATTCACAGACTTGATCGTGAAACATCAGGTGTAATGATGCTTGGAAAAGATCCACAGATAGCAAACCTAATGGGTGAAGAATTTATCCATGATCGCGTTAAGAAGTGCTACTTCTTTATTGCAAAAGCAAATGAAGATTACAATGGAGCACAAGAATTCTTTTCAGATGAAAGACTTGGAGCTAGTGAAGAAGGATTAAAGCGAGTTTATATCGATTCCTTTCCCGTGGACTCTCATGAAGGAAAGCATGCCTATACTGACTTTAAAATTCTTTTTAAAGAAGGTGATTATGTACTTGGACTGGCCTTTCCTCAAACTGGACGCCAGCATCAAATCCGTGTTCACGCAATGCTTAGAGGCTTGCCACTATTAGGTGATAAGCTTTATCTTGGTTCATTTGAAATGTTTCAACGCTTTAAAGATAACTTGGCAGCACCAGAAGAATTTGATCAGATGGAGCACAATCGTCACTGCCTCCATGCCATCGGCCTAAAGCTTCACTACAAGGGTGAAGATCGCATGTATATCTCATCACTTCCAAAGGACTTCATCCCGCTAATTAAAGAGCGTTTTTCAACACCAGTAGATGAGATTGAAAAAACTGTTAAAGATAAAGCTAGAGATTATTTTTCAGGTAATTAAGAACACCACTTGGCCCAGCGTTTTCTTTTCCCTTTAAAATAATGTGTGGTTTTACACTTAAGCGATCCATAACTGCATCAATATTAGAAACACCAATTGAAGTCTTAACCTTATCAAACATTGATTGATCATTTAGACTATCACCAAAGTAGATAGATTCTTCTTCCATATTTAGATGTGAAAAGAACTTATTAAAGAGAACCTTTGTTGCATTTGCCTTTGATAGGTTTCCACACCAAAAGTTTAAGTGAACATTAGATGTTGAGTAATTAATCCCCTCTTCATCCATAAGGTGACAAATTTCATTTTTAAATTTCTCATCTTCAAGATCACATAATTCAATCGCGCGATCAGATACTCGCCCTAAAGAATCACTTGTTAAATTTAAATTAGGATACTTCTCTTTAAGCTTTACACAAAAAGCTTCAAGCTTTGCAAGCTCACTTTCTGGAACTAAGAATTCATTTTGAATAAGTCCATTCTTATCACGCCAACTAAGAGCTCCTCCGCCTTCTGAGATAACGATAGGTAGTGTTGAAAAGTGAGTGATTAGAAAATGTGCCCAAGAGATACTTCGGCCTGTTACGATAACAAATGGGATCTTTTTACTCTCAGCAAGATTTAAAATATCAAAAAGCTCACTGCTCATTTCTGTATGGTGAGTTAGTGTACCGTCAAAGTCTGAAAGTATAATCTTTGGAGTTGTCATCGAATGCCTCATGTAAAAAAGGCGGCCATTAAGCCGCCCTTTCTTATATAAAATTTTTGTAAGTAATTATAGAGGAAAAGAAACACCAGCTAAGAAAGCTGTAAATGAATCCTTTAGGCCAACTTGAACTTCCATTGTACCGTTTAGGTGCTTGAAGCCTTCAATTGGTAATTGTCCGTTAATCCCCGTGTTAAGACTCATTGTTGTTTCATATCTCTGAGTATCACCATTTAGTGATAGTCCTAGAGGAATTGAAGCATATGGATACGCTTCCTTACCCCAAAAAGAGAATCCCTTCGTTACTGTTGGAGCAATTGAAAGCTTTGTAACACCTTCATCAAACTCAGTAGAACGCTCAATCATCCCTTTTACAGAAACACGAGGTTGTTGCATATAATCTGGATACAGCTCATAGTCCGCACCAACAAATAGTCTTTGTGAACGATCACCACCAGAAATTCCTAGACCACCATCTACGATTAATTTCTCGTCTAATTTATGAGTGTAGCGAACTTGCATCCCCATTCCACCCTTATCTGATGTAATTCCAGTAAGTTCTGTAGCAATTGTCTTTGATCCGCTTAGCATTGGCATTGTCGATTGTCCGATCCCGTAAGCGAAGATTGAAGCTTGTGACAGCATCATTAATGATAGAAACGCCTTTTTCATATATTCCTTCCTAGTTTTTAGTAAACTCTTTAATCATTTTAATGCCTTGTCCTAACTATATGCAAGGAATTCCTAAGACACTTCGCACAATCCTTACACACAAAAGAATTACAGGTTGACTCATAAGGCCTAATCAATTATAAATAATTCCACATTCTTATGGTGACCGTAGTTCAGTTGGTAGAGCGCCAGATTGTGATTCTGGTTGTCGTGGGTTCGAGCCCCATCGGTCACCCCATTTTTCCCCTAAATCGAAAAATGGTCCTCCTCTACCACAAACCTCTGGTTTCCATACAATTTCAACCTTATTTCCCTTTAAAACTCTAATCTCTTCAATAAGATTATTAAAAACAGCTTTTTTAACTTCATTACTGGCCCTCTGAAGCTTATTGAACACATATTTCATAATCTCCTTCAGTGGCTTACAAGCTAACGACTCAGAACGAATGTCATCTCTCTTGGCTTGAAGTCCCTCTAATCGACTTTCTAGCTCATTCTTTCTTGCTGTCACTTTATTCATTTCTTCTGATAAAGTTTTGACAACTTCTTTAACTGCACCTGAGTCACCAATATGAGCAAGACTTGTTATAAGCCCTTTTAGCTCACCTTCTAATTCATCAATCTCAGTTTGAATATCAATAATACTAGAATCAACTAACTCAAGCTTCTCGCTTTTCTTATTAACAGCTTCTCTCATTAGAGAGGCCATCTCTTTATCATCTTCAAATTTTCTAAAAGAATTGATTACAGCATTTTCCAAGGCTTCTGCATCTAAACGTGCATCGTCTTTAGTTGCTTGGTAATAGATTTTCTTTCCCCCCATTGCTCCCGTATAAACATTTCCAGATTCAGACCTAACTAAGCCCGACAAAGGATAAACCCGATTCTTCCCTCTACGATTTGAGTTACCTGACTCCTCAATGCTTTTTATCTTTTTTTGTACCTGCTCAAACAATTCAACTGGAACAACTGGACCTGTTGGAAGGTCAACATACTCAGATGGACTATCGTCATTTTTGTCTTGAGGAACCTTAAGCTTACCAATGTATTTCTTATTCTTAAGAAGCCTAGTTAGGTACTCTCTATCAAAATCTCTATTTGTTTTAGACTTGTATCCAAATGTTCTTATCTCTCTAACGGCTTGTGCATAAGTAGAACTGTTTAAGAATATCTCCATGACGTGAAGAATAATTTTTTGTTCTCTTTTATTTATCTTCCAAACACCTGTTTTACCTTCCACTTTATCGAACCCAAGAATTACATTACCACCATGTATAATTGCATTATTCAGAACTCTCGAACGAATAGAGGTCCTTGTCCTCTCGATAATGAGACTTCTTTCAAATTGAGCAACAACAGCCATGATTTGAACAATCATTTCAGAGAAGATGTCGCCCGGTTCAAAATACAATCCATTCATGTAGATACAAACATTATGCTTCTTACATAATTTGAGTAACTCTAAGAAGTCTGAGATATTTCGAGTTAATCTAGAAAGCTCCTTTGCAAAGATAACGTCAACCTTCCCTCTCTTAATTAACTTAATTAGTTTTTTGTAGTTAGCCCTTTCTCTTGATGCTCCACTTACAGCCTTTGCTTCTGTTAGGTCATAAACTACTCTATGCTCGATACCAGTAGAAAGACTTTTTCCCTTAGCTAAACTCAAACAAATATTTCTTTGTTGCTCGGTTGAATTATGGTCCTTGCTCATTGTCTCTACATCTGAAGTACGACAATAAATGACACATCTTAAAAACTTCTTATCCTTCGTTACATTCATCAATGACTCCCCTTAATCCACTAACAAAAGAAATAGAATCCACATTCCCTGATTGAACATGGAAATCGACTCTAATCTTTCTTTTATCCTTAATTCTCTTTTGACGTTTTTGTTCGTTCACACAATTTTTACATCTTGAACTTAATTCGTGAGCACCTTTTTTATGAAAACTTGATAGTTCTAAGGCCTGCCCCTTTGACTTACATTCTTTATTACTACACACCTTCATCTGCATACTTTCTTTCTCCTAAAAAGAAAGCGAAGGTGGTTCTTCCTACTCAACGCTTATACTGAATCACATTAAACTTATTTAATTAATCTTCTTTGTTACTGACTGAATAACAGAACAAACTGCACCATCTTTAAAAATCACCTTCAACTCTCCCCAAGCACCTTTAAAGAAATAGTCATCTACAATTTCTTTAATTTCTAACAATGCTCCTTCATTAATCTCATTTTTCGCATGAGCATAATACCCTTCAGGTATAGCCCCTTCATTCATTTCACTTCTCATAAGTCCTCCTATTTTAGCTGATAGTAGCGATGGAACCTCGTTCCAATCCAATTTGTTATTTCATGCCAGTGTTTTGTATTTAATCTCCATAACCTCTTACCTGAAGCATGAATGTCATATACGTTATTGAACACATGACAATACAAACTCAATAACTCGTTACGCCTCTCTAAATTTTCAAAGTTCTCAAAGGGGATTACATCGAGGCATTCTAGTTCCCCCCCTTCAAGAAACTCACCTAATTCTTTCTTCATTGAAATTGTATAAGCAGTGAGAAAGCTTTTAAGATTAATTAATTCACCTTCAGGAATCTCAAAACTTGTTATCAAACAAAAGTGAAATGTACATAAGTTACAATAACTAGATTTTTTAACCTTGAAGCGAGAATTCAATATATCAATTAGATTGAAACTGGAAGATAACCTAACTTTCTCTCGGGCCATCCTTTCGTTACAACATGGACAATAACCATCCCCCTTCTTATTCATATCTATTAGCTGTTCAGCAAATAGAATCTCAAATAACTCATCCATATTCATCGCACTATTCCTTTGGGGGTGGTATTGTCCTTACAATGAGAAAGCAAACTATCGTTTGCATTCATCCAGTTGATGCAGTCGCTTGCATCATAAAATTCCTCTGAGGTTAGATTAAGATTGTGAGTATCAGATAATGACACTATTTCCTTGTTGATATATTTACTGCGTACATCTTTAAGCTCCCGAACGATAAGATGGTGATACATTTCAAATATTTTCTTGTAATTAGCACCACTCTCTACAAATGAATTTAATGTTGAAACTTCAACCAATTTAGACATCCATCTATAGAATGACTTATCTCCCGTACCTTTAGATTTGAGTATCTCAGAGAGTCTTTCCAGAGAATTACGTGCAATATCTATACTTCCATATTCAGATAGAATTGACATATAACCCTTATTAGTAATTGCCTTGCTAAAGCCACCACTTAACTCAACAAAAGATGCAAAAGACATAACTTTATCTTCAAAGTTTGGCACGATACTTCCATCAAAATTTGTCTTAATTTTTGCTTGTTCAAAATATGGTAAAACAACATCTACCATTTTTGGTATATACAAAGCAGAACGTAGAAATGATTCGCCTTCACCAAAGACAGCTTTGCATTTGTCCACAGTTTTTATTCTTATATCCTCTCTATGAATATTAGGTATTTTTATGCCTTCCTCTTCATAGATTGCTCTTAGCTTAGAATTTTCTTCAATTTGTTTTTTCTTATTGTATGGAACCCTTGAATGTGAGTTATTTGAATACTGAACTCCGTTACCTCTTAGTACAGGTGTCTTAAACTGCATCAAGGAACCATGAGCAAGTACTCTGGGAAGTAAATCTATATCCACCCCAAGCTCTTCTTCGATTTTTTCAATACTGACATCGACCTTTATCTCTGCAACTTTTAATTTACAACTTTTCAATTTTTCAGAATTAAGAATTAGGAAATCATTCTTGTTATTAAAACTTTCTATCTGGCTTTCAAAATTTAAGTGAGTGAATCCTTCATCTGGTGAAGATGTACGGCACGAGCTTGATGAAAGAGCAATCTTCAAGCGACCAGTCGCTTCGTTATAACCAAACGAACGAGGCAAAAGTGAATCTATTGCATAAAGGTTTCTATCCAGAGAAAGATAATTTTCGTTATATATAGAAGTAGTCTTTGCAAAAACTCTACGCCCACGTTTTACTGTTACAACTTCACTAAGTTCTATATCATCAATATAACCTTCAAACCAATCCAACTCGACTGAGACTTCTGACATATCCTTCTCCACACTTAATTACATGGAGGAACTTATGTACATTTTCACAAATTGATAATTCTTATCGATGGGTCAGATTGTTAAAGCTTCAATCTTTTAGTACTTAAAGAAAAGTCATCCTCAAGAGATTTGTTATGCCTAGAGAAAAATTTCTTCACTCTATTTGTGTTTTCGCATAATTTGCCAGAACCACAAGTTCCATCCTTCTTTAAAAATGGACATGTTTTTACTTTCGGATAATCTTTTATATATTTCAAAGGTATCAATTCTGTTCCAAAATATCTTGCAACGAATCCATTCCCACATGGAACTATGATATCTTCAAAAAAGTACTTTATAATCAATGAGTTAACAAAGGTATATTTGTCCTCATTCGTAACTTTACTAATATATTCATACTGCTCTAGCTCAATTAGATTGTTCAAAAATAAGTTCACAATTTCATCAAAAAAATACGAATTAGACTTCATTCCTTTTCTTCGTCCAATTTCTTCCGTCAGACTTCCAATAATGGCCATATCTATAGTAAACATTTCGTCAGGGTTTTGATTTCTAACAACAGCCTCAAACTTATTTAGTAAAAATACAATTTCATCATCTTTAATTAGTGAAAGAAACTTTATGTTTTGTATGTCAGGTATATACTTAGTAATATTCTTAGTATTTTTTAATGCTTTTAGCGTTGTATCTTGCCATGAAGACAAATTGATGAGAGGAACCTTTTCACCAAACAGCCCCTGTAGAAATTCTTTTTCATCGATTGATTTACACATTTCACGAAAGTCCTCTGTAACTTTCCGAAAGTTTCTTTCAGTATCAGTGTATTCGATTTTCTCTTTGGCTTTTCTGTATATATCAGATGTGTTGAGTTTCTTATTAAAGTAAACTTCCTCTCTATAAACATTTACTAGGAAGCTTCTTAATTTATCATCTGTATATATTTTTCGGCTTTCAAATTTACTGAATGTGGGATGCTTTTCATTAAGAATATTAGAAATAGTTGTTCTACTACGACCTGTACGTCTAGATATCTCAGAGATAGATAATTTCTCAGACTTCTTTAAAATAAAAATTTCTTCAATTTCTTTCCTAGATAAAGTCATTTGTCTGTCTAGAGCTGTTCCATATACCTTCGTCTTGAAGACATTTCAAAGACGGGCCTTTATTGAACTTATCGGACAACTTCTAAGTATCTTAAATCTTGTAAGATTTAAAAATCATATTCGTTACGAAGTCTTCTAAGGTATGAACCATGATTATCGCTATACTCTTTTTGATAAATAGAGCATTCTTTAGAACTGACAACTTTACTCTGTTTTCTTAAAGCCTCTGTTAGATGCTCTTGTAGTGTTTTTGAATTTTGAACCTCTATTCGATAAGCTCTCTTATAAAGCTCAGGATTTCTTTTCCAAGCTCTAGTCTGAGAAGATATCCCATAGTTTCTATGAATCACCTGTTCGTTTCTTTTTTCTTTTTCTAGTGAATAACTTGTTAAGCACTTTTTAAAAGTGTCATTGGCATACTGCTTATCGAGCCTATCCTGTTCTTTTCGATATACTTTATCTCTTTTAGTTTGCTGAATCTTAGCAAATCTCTCTTTATTATTTCCGATATAGCTATCAATGAGTGTGTTTAGGTTATCCTCTCGACGCTTCTTTCCAGATACTGTGACTAAAACATCACCATCAAATACTGATATATTCTTAAATTCGGAATGGTAAAGTATTTGAGATAGTCCAAATCCATCAACTCTAAGCTTCTCAAAGCACTTCTTATTTCCTTCGCACTTATCAAGACTCTCTTCAATCTTATCAATTCCATTTTTTAAGTCTTGTTTTGAAATATTTGCAAAGTAAATCGGCTTGCGAGTTGAGTATTTAACAAAAAACTCAAAAGTTTGAATTGGACTCTCATCTAGTATTTCTTTCGCTTTATGAAACTCTCCGAATCGTAGATTATTAATAACCTCAAGATAAGTTTGATAAGATTTCCTATCAACTGTAGGACCTGAAGCACAACTTGTAAGTAAACCTATAAGAACAAATAGCTTAAGCAACTTCATCGGACTTGATATCTTCATCATCACTTCTTTCCTTCGTTTTATTCTTTGGTTCTTCTAAATCTAAAAATGCCCCTGCGTGAATAGCAAGACTGATAACTAAGACAATTCCTCCAACAACAATAGATGCTCCCCAACCACCAGAGGAATGAACTCCCTTGGCCACGGTAAAGGTTAAGTACCCACACCATCCAAGGATAGACATTATGTATAGTGACTTAATATTAATGATGATTGTTGTTAAGACTAAAGTAAGACCTAGGCCCCACCAATTATCTATCCCAAGAAGAAAATATGTAACAAGTAGGTATTCAACTGTTACAACAAGCTTTAGCCAAGCTACTCCCATTGTTTCTACACTATTCATACTTCCCCCTCTAATTAACGATGCAAGCGTTTGCACTAGCGTTTTACTCTTCTTAGTATGACCTCAAAGACACCTGCGTTGATTTCATCTTCAAACTGATTAAGTGGATTCTTAACCTCAGGAACAGTCTCACTGAAGCATAGCTCATCAACGGTCACCCCTAAGCACTCTGCAACACACTTAACCTGTGTGATATCTTTTGCAGGTTTCCCCTCCATCCAATTTTGAATAGTTGAAGAAGGTACACCTGTTTCTTTAGCAAGTTTAGGAACTGACCAATCTAAATCAGCGAGTATTTTTCTGAGATTTTCTCTTAGCAGTAAATTCATGCTATTTAATCGGGTTTTAAGAGACATAAGGTAATACCTTCAAAGGTTAATCTTAAACCTCACGAGGCTTAAGGCTTTCCCTATGTTTCTTTAAAATTCTACAGACAGAACTTGGTGAACACTTCTGAATTTTGGCAATCTCCCTCATAGAAAGACCTTTTTCGGCCATTGCAATTACAGCGTCTCTATCAATACTAGGTTCTCTTCCTAGTCGAACACCTTTTGCACGAGCATTCATTAGGCCAATCCTCGTTTTTTCAGCGAGCATTGCTACCTCCATCTCACTAACTGCTGCAAGTATGGAAATCATAAGCCTTCCATGCATTGAATTAATCTTAAAGGATTCTGATAGGCTTAAAAATTCAACATTATAATTTTGGAGTAGCTCCATTGTTTCAAGTAATGACTTAAGAGAGCGTGATACACGACTTAGATTTGGAGTGATAATCATTTCAACCTTCTCATCTAAGACAAGTTGAATCATTTTATCAAATTCAGGTCTTGAGCTTAGCCTTCCTGAGTAGTTGAAGTCAGAGAACAGCTTATAGTTGCTTATTCCATTGCTCTCACAATATTTAACTAATGCCCTTTCTTGAGACTCTAACCCCTTTTCTTGATGAGCAGTCGATGTTCTACAGTACAGTGCTACAATTCGTTTCTTCATACTTCACTATAGCATCATGCGTAATTATTTTGTAATCACCGTGTAATTTATTTGTAATTGGCTAGAAACAGTTATAGCATTTAAGGAAATGAGGTAACTAATGGCAAAAAAACAAGGCAAAGGCCCTAATATAAAACCTGTGAAATACACTATCCCCACTCCAAATGAAGAGACAGTACCAATCTCACTCAGATTACCTGAATCTCTTAAGGAAAGACTTGAGGTGTTTTCTGAGGAGCAGGGAATAAAGTCATCTGACTTAATTAGACACATTCTTAAAGAATTTTTGGACGCTCAAGATTAGTTCAAGCTCAATTTAGGTGAGGCAGGTGCTTCCAGAAATTGAGCTAAGTGACTGTTTCAACGTTTAAAAAGAGCCTAATTCTTATACTTGTTTTTCTATTTGCACCAATTTTGTGGTCAAATCTAATCGTTTTTGATGTTAAATCGAACAAAACTGAAAAAAATTAACAAAGCCAACTCATTGGATTACTAAATATCTACCGTTATAGATTACAACTATTTCAAAAAGGTATTTTGCGCTTGTATCAATATCAATACGCATGACACGCATAATTAATTATTCACTAATCATCACGACCTGTTATTTCTTTATATCTCTTTAATGCTTCTTCGGGATTTTCTTGTGTATATTTATATATCTCAAACACTTCATCGTAACTCACTCTAAAGTTCTTTCCAGTCATCACACCATTAACAATAGACTGCCACACTAACGAATGTATCCAATCAAGAATTGAATTGAATAGGTCTTTAGATATTTTATCTCCATTCTTTAATCTTGCTCCCTCAACGATACTACTTAAAACCACAGTGATTTCTTTTGTATTATTAGAAACATAACGGATTATGTCTTCTCTATCTTTCTCTGATAAGTTTGGATTAGTGATAACTTCCCTTGTATAAATCTGATTCCATGACTTAACTAAGTCGGTAGTTCTCTTTTTAAAGATATTAAACATCTATACTCCTCTCCTCTAATAGTTTAGCTCCTATCGGAAGTAGTCTTAATATATTTAATTTAGGATGTGAGAGATTTACCAATCTTTAATTTTCACATAAGACTCATTAGATATTTGAGTAATTGAAATCGGTGGACCTTTTAAAACTTCGTCTGCTAATAAACTAGAATATGTAACTTTCTCTTTTAGATGCCTAATAAATCTAAACTCTATAACGACAGTATCCTTGGCTAACATTGCTTGCACTTCATCTAAGCTATACACAGACCTTTTACCAATAATTCTTATCATATCAGTAAAGTTATTAATGACATGAACCTTCTCAACAATACCTAGAGTTGTCAGATTCTTTTCATCTTGTGACCTATAAAATAATATCAAAGACCCCTCTGGAATATTTCGTGTCGGAGAATGACATAGATATACCTTCTTAATTGTATTGCCCGGTATCTTACTGTCTTTTAAATCTTCAAACAGAGGAAGCTGTACATCTTGCTGAGGACATAATTCAGGAAATAAAACATCATGATATTCAGGAATAATTGGTATTATATACTTATTGATTTCTTCTGACTCATAACAATCAGGCCAATAAAGCTTATGAAACTCTATTGGATTCATTGAAGGCACATCATCGGGAGCACAGAATACTTTATATAAAATATCCTCCTTTCCTTGATGTTGAATATCAGCTACCACAAATCCAAAATCAGCTAAGAAGTGAGTTAAGTGTACTTGTTGGCCACCAAACGCCGTAAGCCACAAGGATGTTATTTCATTTTCTACAGCATATAATAAAGCTGTTTTTAATATGAGCTCACCAAGTTTAGTGCCTCTATGGTTCTCAGATATTTTGAAAGTACATAGCTTTAAAGCTTTCTCGCCGAGTTCAGGGATACGGTCCTTATATTCACTGTCTAAGTTATATATACAGATACCTGCTATATCACTTTCTTCACCGTAGATAACCCATGCTTTTCGTCGCTGAGTACAGCATTTGTTGTACCATTTTTCAAAGCCGTCTCCATGAGTATAAGTTTCTTTTAGCGAATCAAATATTGGGTCATCTTTATCAATGTTATAAAGGAACAAATCTTGAACATGAGGTAACTCTACCTTTTGAGGTTCATAATTCCTTAATAGCCAAGTCTTGAATTCACTTATTGAAAATATTCTTTCCCTAAGGCCAGCACTTGCTCCTCGCTTATGAAGTCCACCATCCTCAGTAATAATAAAATCGGCACAATTTCTATAAAGGGCATATAAAATTAGACAATCAACTCGGTCATTTTCATTTCTAATTCCACCAAAAATTCTTTCAAGTTCTTTAATGTTAACAGTAGGAGGATTTTCTAGAGCAGGGTACTTGTCCCTAGAGGAATGAGTAAGCTTCCTTCTAGTTAAGTCCTTATCTCTATCAATGTCTTCCTCAGATGCGGGATGATGTAGTAAGGTAACACCATACTTCTGACATAGTTGAAACACTTCTGTGAATGGTTGTCTTAAAACACCTGTTTGTTTATCAGCTTCTTCAAACTGAATTAGGATATTCGTATCAATTAGACAATTAACTTTAGATTCCACAAATCAATAGTATTGACTTAAGCAGAAACAGGCAAGTATCTATACGATTGAGGTGCTTGAGTAACATTAGAGTGAACCTCAGCTAACATAATTGGCTTCTCATATCTTTTTGCACTTGAGACATGAATAGCATACCCCTCTTCATGAGAAGAATAGTATTTTTTGAAATCAGTCCACGAAATCATAGCCTTAGTTGCTGATTCTCGCCATAGGTCTTCAATGGATAACTTCTCTACCTTTTCGACCAAGACCTCACCAATAACCATTTTCTGTGGAAAGCTTGAGTATACATAGACCTTAGTTCCATTTTCTAAGTCCATTGGAAACTTCTTTCTAAGCTCGATAGTTTTTATCCCGTCCACCAACAAGTTAGCGTACTGAGGCTTAACACTTAGCAAAATTTCTTTTTTTGAATTTTCCATAATTCATTCCCTAGAAAGTTCCGTTTCTACTCTATATTTTATAACTACCTGAATTTAAAGTAAAGGCCCAGCACTAAATGTAAAAAAATTGCCTTCGGCCCAAATTTCGGGTACTTGTCAGTATTAGGTAATTTAATTAATTGGTACAGAATGACAACTCACAGCATGAAGTTATATTCATTTCCATTCGAGTTAATCGAGAGCGAAAAGAAACTCATTGAGATAAGGCTTAATGACCCAAAGAGACAACTTCTCTCCATTGGGGACTTTATTGAATTCTCCTTACTTCCAAATTTAGATAAAAAAATTACCGTCAAAATCACAAGTCTACACAAGTACCCTGACTTCGCCTCACTAGTAGAAGATACCCCCCTTGAGTACGGTGGCCCACACTGGAAAAATAAAAAAGAAGTTATCCAATCTGGCCTTGGTTTCTATTCAGAGGAAAAGGAAAAGAAATACGGATACCTCAAAATTGGGATTGAACTCTTAAAAAACAGGAACAACGCATAGTGAAATATCTAAGAAATGAATTAGCTACAACATTTATAATCACCTTATTTCTAACATTTCTTTATTATGCACAAATAAACTACTTTGCTGAAAAATATCATAATGAGTACCTCTCTGATAACTCAGGCTTTATTATTAGCGATAAAATTATTGAAAATAAAAAGAAATACTATGAAAGAAAAATAACAGAACTAACAAATAAAATTATAAACAAAGAAAAAGACTTTAAAGACGATGTTGCTACCAATAGATTATTATCAAATTACAAGCTTGCTCTCGACACAAAAGACCCAAACCTCTTGAACAATCTTGATACAAATCTCCCTAATGATTTCATACTTACGATGAAAAAATCAGTAACAGGAGAAGTAAAAATCCAAGGACGAAACAACCTAGACGCATTAATTGAAATAGCGAAACAAAGCGTAAATGAATCTAAAAAGTCATTAACTGAACTATCATTAGATTTTTCAAAGTACACGAGAAAGACAAAAAATACTCTTCTTGAACGAGCTGATTTCAACTACTTTAGTGTAGTAACTTCGACAACTACAGGATATGGTGACATAACCCCGCTAACAAACAGGGTAAGGGATTTAATTAAGCATCAAACTATTTTAAGCCTAATTTTAATTGGCCTAATTATTTCTTCGACAAGTAATCTGATGTCTATTTTTATAAAAAGAATATCAGTTACATAAATCCTTAGGTTAAATACCCATAAATACTATGAAGGAAATAATTCATTTTTCATTATTTCTTCTAGCTCTCTCACCATTTCTGATATTTCGTTATACTCTTTTTTTAAATCACTAAACTTTACACCAGATGTAGATTTCCCAAACAGATACCAAGTTTCAAGTCCAGCCCAGACACTCCACTTTTTTTTATATATAGCACTTACTTGTCTCTCTATGTTAGATGAGACAAAGAGTCTTTTAAGTAAGAAATAGTTTTTTGACTTCGTTATTGTTTCTTCAACATCATACAGATACTTAACATTTAAAGCCTGCTTTATCTCATTACTCCTATCACTGGATTGAGTTTTAACTAAGCTTACAAGGCGTTCTATTTCAGCTTCTTGAATTTCTTTTGATTTCAACACTTTTTCTAGCTCACTCTCAGAAATAGAATTCCAATCCTGTGAATAATAACTATAAAAGAAGTAAGACATAGAACCTTCACTTATAACCAATGATTGATATAGTTCAGGGTAGATTTCCTGAATACTTTCGGAGTGATATCTAACCTTACTTATCTCAACACTTAGGTCATGTTTGATTAATTCCTTCTTTGTATCAAGTTCATGCTTGTATCTTTCAATATCCTTACTTACATCCTTCTCAAACCAACCTATTATTTTCTTTTTACATAACCACAAAAGAAAAAATACAAGCAAGGTTGCTAAAGAAGAAGAACGTAAAGTATTTACTAATAAACTATTGTCCATAATATCTCTTTATTATTAACTATGTTATCACTTTGCCATATACTCACAGAGCGTTTTAAGTTCTTTAGACTCTGTGTTACTGCAAAGCTTCTTTGTATTCCTCAAAGCATACTCTTTAGTATCAGGATTTCCTCTATCCATTAGAAAAGCATTATAACAATTATAGAAGTCTTGATTATCACAGCCTCTTCTAAAGTATCCCATTGCACTTTGTTTATTTTCTTTACTACTAGAAAGATAGCCCATAAATCTACAGCTATCCCAATTATTGGAACTACACTCTGAATCCCAAACTAGGCTTTGGGACTTCCAGAAGTCGTTTCCTTTTAAGTTAATTAACATTTTCACATCGAAATATCTTAGCTTTGAAAAATCATCTAAAGACCTAAGATAATTAATAGGAGTCTCATACCTAAGGAATTTAATATCACTTACCCATGGAATATCAAAATAGCCGTTGTATGAAATATAGCTCACCTCATCATCTTCTTTTAAACGTGGATACTTATCGTTACAGAAAGACCCTTCTTTAAATTCCTCACCTGTTTCCCAATGAGCCAAATGAAAGCAAGTCTTTGCTCTTCCTTTTCGATTTGTAAATTCGCCTGCGAGTGTAGATATTCGTTCAACTCCTGTAGAAGAATCTAGCTTAATATTTAGATGCCCTAAAACAAATATCAGTGTCATGAACATAAACATTCCTGTAAATGTATATCCAACATACATTCCAGTTTTTCCAATAATCTCTTCTACTTTAGGAAGACACAAATGAAGAGTGTAAACACAGCAAACAGTTAGTAGTAATGAGTAGTATACAAAAGGCAAAAGAGTCATGATTCCATCTGTAGATGTAGTCCTCAAGACAAACATAGCACCAATAAATGAAATACCACCTAAGCCATATATAACAGATGCCCAGATATTTCTTTTCTTTCTATTCTCAGGGGCAGCTAATTTTTTCACGACCTGTTTCTTTTCTTCAAGATGCTTTTGTTGAACTTTACTACTTAAATAAATAATTAAGAATAGTACAATTATTAACCCGCAAAACCTTAAGTAGTCTTCTGCTTCTTCAAGGTTTCCAGAAACATACTGACTTATGAAAATCATTAGTGGCATAAATAAGATGGCCACACCTGTCCACACTTTCGCCATTGCTTTGGGCTTACCCTTAGTTAATTTATCATCTACATAGGTCCGTGATTTTAATTTACTTAAAAGCCACTCTTGAAGCTCAAAGAATTCGACTTCATCCATGTGAGTTTGTTGAATAGTGATAGCTTTTTTCTCACCTCTGATTTTGAAATGTATAAGAGGGATACCATTTACATTCGACTCAATATCATCCTCAAGGTCTTCTAACTTAATCAATTTACTTTTATGACTCCATAATCCTATGGGTAATAAAATTGAATCATCATAGACAACAATCTTTCTTTTAAATCTATTATTTAAATAGAGAGCTATACAAAAACCAAAGGATAAAAGAGTCAATAATCCCTTTATCCAATCAGGCTGAGTAATCGTAATATAGCCAAGTAGTAGCGTTACTCCTCCAAATATAACCAGTGCAATTATGAGATTTCCAGTTGTTAAACCAAACTCATATTCCTTTACTATCGTTTTATCTTTTGAGCGAATCATTTCTTATTTACCTATTCGACCTTGATAGAAGCTTATTCCAAGAGTAACAAACGAATCCTTTAGTGACCCATTTATCCTCATTAACAATACCTTCATCAAATATTGGTTTAGTATATGCGTGGGCTTGGATAGATGAAAGTTGCTTTTCTAAGTCCTCAATTGCATCCGACCTAGATGTTTGATAAGAAGAAAATAGACCGATAAAGTCACAACCATTTAACTGATTCTCCTTCACCAAGCTAACATTCTTAAGCCTCTTACTTGTTGCGATATATGGAAGAGGAAATTTCTCATAACAACCTTCCTTCTTTTCTATTTTCAAATCATGCTCTATTTCAAACATTGTCTTAGAACCACATTCTCCTACAACTCTATGATTAGAATTCCAATATAGCCCAGAACCACTGTTATAAATGAGTGTTCTCTTTCCCTCATAACATTCCCACAGGTAGTAAGATATACCAGACTCTCCACTACCCATTAAACAAGAATGGTCAGGTTGAACTTTCATTGGGTATCTAGTCCATAACTGCTCAGTGAATACAGCACACCCCATAAGGGCAAACATAATCAAACATAAACATAATTTCATTATAAAATCATATCATGCTTTCAAAATGACAAAAGGGTATTGATATAGTGACATTTTTTTCACTTCACTACCTAAGGGAATGTGTTTTAAGGACCCATTAATGCAATCGCTTACACGAGCTTTTAAATTATTCATTAAACTCTTCAATTTCTACGACTATAGATATTCAATTAAAGCCTTCCATATTTATAGAGAGCGTATTTATGTGCCTCTAAGCACTAATTACATTTAATAGCATGGATAACTGAGTCAAAGATAAAGCTCTTTTTCTTGTACACCTCGAAAAAGATTCAAAATGGACCGCTGAGATGTAGCGAGGACTCTACTTTTTTCTTTATTTAAAAGTTGCTTCTGAATAGATACTAAAAGCTCACTGTGACTCTTTACTGTCAAATCAGAAGCATCTTCTATCACAAATAGTATCTCGTCCTCTTTACTACATTCATAATCGAATAAAGATATTCTCTTACATTGGCCATAATCCAAATTTAAGCCATCATCCCAGTCATAAACATATACTGAGTCATAAACTTTAAGAACTTCAGCTTCATTTATGACTTTTCTCAGAAGTTCAGTTTTACCAGTACCAGTTGCTCCATATATAGTAACAATCTGATATGAAGCTTCCTTATCGACTAAAAGATTTAGTGTAGTTTCAACGGATTTGTTCCAATTTACAGACACACTAGATTTAGTATCCATACATACTCCTTTCTAATAAGCTGATAACAATTTAAGAGATATTCCTTTTGGCGATAATTTGATAAACGGTCTTCCCATGCCACCCACCTTTTCCTGTCTTTGTAGGGACCTTCATCGTATTCAAAATCTCAGCAATCTTTCGATAGCTATATCCCTTATCTCTTAGTTCAATCATTTTCCTTATGGCCTCAGACTCTCTCTTATGTTCAATGACATTTCGCTTCTCAACCCTTTCTCCATACCCAAGCCCTCTCTTTCTTTTTTGATTTGACCCCACTGGTCGTAGCTCTATGTCACATTCCTTTAGACGCTTCATAATGGTAGTTCGAGAGGACGCCACAGACCTCGAAATTTCGGCACAACTGAGGCCTTCTACGACATATTTTTGATAGAGGAAATCCCTAGATAAGACTTCAGGTTCATGAAAAAAGTCAATGATATTAGATATTTCAGAAGGTGGACGATATTCTTGATTAACGGGATGTTGATGACCCCATTAAAAAAAGCCCCCTCATCCGAGGGGGCTTTTTTTATTTGTGGATGAATGATTGGGTTTTGTAGCAACGACAAAGTCGTGGGTGGCCCTCACGATGAGGGTCCCCCGCGAGGCCACGATGGCCGCAAAGCGGGGTCACCAGCTCTGCATTATTTCAAAACCTTTATAAGAACAATAACTTATTTCAAAAATCTAAAGAACAACTCAATATCTAAATATAATCTGAATTTAGTATATAATTAACAAATGAGAGAGTTTTTCACAGACATCTTATACGAAGTTTTTGCGAATACATTGTATTACTTAGGCTCATTCATAAGGTGGATATTTTCAGATCGAAGAGAATCCTTCAGTCATTTCCATTCTCGTAATGAGAAAAAATGGTACGATATTTTTATCTCTGTATCCGTAACTGTTATCATTGGTTTAGTTATCTACTATTGCTTTATTATAGTTACAAGAAATTAGCTGTGTTAATAGAGAGGATTGATATAAATGAGACATTCTCTAAAGTACTACCTAATAAAAATATTATATATAATAGGAAACTATATAAGATGGATATTGAGCGGAAGAAATGAGAGTTTCAGAAGCTATCATCGTAAAAGAGACTTATATTGGTATGATCCCTTGATCTCTTTTTCTATATTATTAGTTATAGGTTTTATTATGCGGGGATTATATTTGAATTTCATACAAACATAGATGAATAATTCAATCTAATTCTCTTACGCATAGCCAACGAAAAGGCACCTGGAACGATTACTCGAAGTCCCAACCAGAAACTTTCGACATTTTGGCCACAATCTGAACCAGACAATAATCCTCATAAGTCTTGAATTGATTTTTGGGTTTATTTATTACCGAAAGAGGACGACCACGCTTTTGTTTTTTTTCTTTTCTTGGCCGAGGAGTGAATGTTCTTCCACATAATTTGCAGAGATACCTTTGAACATAGTTACTTCCTCGCCTGAGCTTTCCATATTTCCTTGCTACACTTTTTGATGGTCGTGATGACCTCTTTCGACAAATGCAATCGCTTGCACGAATGTTCCTCGTATCCATTTAACTATTTTATAAAAGTATAATGTTCACAAGTAAACGGAATTAAAATCGAGAGGTTAGCTGGATGCAGACGATTGCACTAATCTAAAAGAGATGTGAAAGTATCAAATTTCTTAACGGTTTTTTCAAACTCATCTTTGGATAAAAGTGAATGTTTTTCTTTAGGTTCAATTATTTTACCATCAAACTCAACACCATGAACGTCAACCGCACCAAGAATAAGTTGGTCATCTTGCTCGCAGTTATTCAAAATAAATTCAATCATTTTAGGAGAATTGACCTCGTCTTGATCTTGTTGATTTGGAGAATCAATAATCAACGGACAAAATGAAGTAGTTGAATACTTTCTAATTAAACTCATTATACTAAAGTAATAAGCTAACAAGGCTCTCGGCTTATCACTCCCAGATTTATCCAACTTATTTGAAGCAGGGTCTTTGTAATAATCCTCTTTCATTTTAACATCTAGGAAATTTAGTGAGCTCTTCATTTTCATAAAAAAGTCATTCTTAATTTCGCTAATTCTCTTCTTATCCTCGTACTGCTTCATCTCTTTGGTTATATCTTTAATATTTTGAATCTTTTCAGCTTGAGTTTCTTTTTTATCATGTATTGTCGATTGCAGTTCCTTTATGAACTCTTTCCGCCCCTCATATTTTACATAGTCTTGAAACAGGACCTTCTTCTTTTTTTCCGAAAGAATTTTTTCCAGCTCATTTGATAGGATTTCGATGTCTTCAACCTTATCTTTCTCTAAGTTAATTTTTCTCTCAATATCAGTATATTGTTGTAAAAGTTCACTTTCGTAACCCTTTAGGTCACCAATATCAGCGGCCACTTCTAATCTATTTTCAAACTCATTTTCAAACTCTGTTTTACAAAGAGGGCACTCAATATGCTTAGGAGCTGTTTTTAGAAAGTCTAGGTCGGAATCTCTGCCTTTAATACCGTCCCTCAGTTCAGCTAATTGATGCTGATACACAACCTTCAGCTCATTAAGTTTTAGAATGTTCCACTTATATTTTTGTTGGTTCTCTTTAAGCCTATTTAGTCTTTCTAGTAATTCTTCAATATCTTTCTTGAAATCATCAACATTAACCTCCAAGTCTCCCGACTCTTTCTGCTTTCTTCTTTGTTCAAGCCAAGTTGAGTCAAGAAGCTGTATTTCTCTTTCAAGAGTATCTCTCTCTAAAGACAACCTACTTTTTTCAATGCTCAGTTTATAATATTCTTTCGGCCTAATACCTGTATGGTATTCGATAGTTGGAACTCTGAAGGCTCTGAATTGTTGTAAATTTTCAAAGGAACTAAAACTCTTTCCCCATCCCTTATCCTGATCAATATAAAAAGGTAAAAACAAGAATGCGGGCGTAGCTAAAGAAGACTGTCCATTTTGCCCCGCCAAATAAAGATGAAAGTCGAATATCTCTGCGAGTTTTGGAGATAGATCATTGGTTATGGAGGTAGTTTTTAAAATTAGATTGTTGTCACTATCAAATAATGCAAACAGGCTTCCATCTCGATAAAGTGTATAATTCACATCATTTACAACAAACTCAACAAGAGTTTTAACTCCTGCCTCAATCCATTCTGAGTCAAACTTTACTTCAGCCCCTAACGAATAGAATAAGCTTTTTATTAAATGTGATTTACCAACATCATTAGCTCCCTTTATCAGGTTTTTCTTCAGGGAGAATGTTGTCTCTAGACCCTTTCTTTCTTTCAAAGAAAGTAGCCAAAGAGCT
The DNA here is from genome assembly GCF_003612895.1 of Halobacteriovorax sp. BALOs_7. GTDB lineage: Bacteria > Bdellovibrionota > Bacteriovoracia > Bacteriovoracales > Bacteriovoracaceae > Halobacteriovorax_A > Halobacteriovorax_A vibrionivorans. The sequence goes on from NZ_CP027772.1 coordinate 2,863,684, forward strand.
TTTACTTGTAACCTTTTCATTTTTTAAATTACGCCTATTTATAACTAAATTTTTTAGTTTCCCTTTCTTCTTAACTTTCAAAGATTTCATATATCACCATCGCAAACAACTCATCTTCATTCATACAAAGCACTCCGATTTTTTCAATAATGTCTTTGTCAGCCTTTATTGTTTTAAAACAATCTTCGGCTTGGTCATATAAAGTTGCTTCTTTTGTACCAACTGCTTGAATTAACTGGGAAACACTCTTTAATAGTAATCCGAAATAGTGCGGCCTGGCAATTCGCAAGTTGTTAATTCTTCTAATCCCAGATTTAATCGGCCTGATAGTGCTGAAGTCTTTATCTTCAGATTGTAGCTGAGACTCTATTCTATCAATTAGTTTTTCTAATGTTTCATAATTCAAGCTTGACTCAATTACAGATTTGAATTGCTCTTTATTTAAGCACTTTTCTTCTTTTAGCTCATCAACATCCTTTAGCTCATCTTCATACTTCAATCTTCTTTCTACTTCATTCGTTAATGACAAAAATAAAGTTAGTGGGGAATATTTAGACTTTGGATATTTTGAATCGACAAACGAGACCATTTTTCCTTTTAAACTTTCATCTCTATCCGTAACTTTTATGGGAAGCATTGATAGTCTTGATGAAGTTATTTGAGACAAGTCATTAATACCTTTTCCTGAAAGATGGTTAGTTATTTTTATTGACTCATCATTATGTAAATCACTGAACTTTAATGTTTCATTTGAAACTACTTTTCCATCGGAGGTTTTTCGAGCTTTTAATTTCTTATTGGATACAAACTCTAATTCTTTAGCTTTAAATTTATCTCCAATCTCAAACATTTTAGACAATATCGAACCACTTTCTTTTTCTTCCTTGATAAGAGCGTCTATTGTCCACTGGTTACTACCTGTCTTCATTTGGTAATAATTACCTTCAAAACTACTATTTGATTTCAAGTAAAGAATGAAGTCTTCTAGGTAATCAAAAATTGCTATAAAATCATCGCAATTATCAAATTCATTAAAGATAATTGCCAAAGACTCACAGGCTTGCCAACTCAATCTATTAGAAGCTCTAGCACCTGCGAGCTTGGCAGGTGACTTAACCTGCAACATAGATTTTAATATTGAATCAAGGTTTTTCAAATTCTCTCCATTGAACTTACTCTTAACTAGCAAGTTCCTCATCTTCAGACTCTTCCTCTTCCCATTTAACCTTTATTTCTTCCGCTTTTCTTTTTATCTCATTGCTAATATCTGTATCTTTAAAAGTATCTTCACTCTTGGCTTTAGTACCAAACTCGACTTCAAGCTCCATAAGCCTTTCAAAGACTTTCTCCATCGTAGTTTCTTTTCTCCTAAAGTAATCGCTTCCTCTTATCCTAATGAATTTAAGGCCAAGTCTCTCAAGGATTGCTTGCCTTTCTAGGTCATTTTTTACAGCTTCCGCAGACGTGTGGTACTTATCTCCGTCACATTCAATAGCAATACGATCTCCATGTTTGTTGAACACAACTATATCAATTCTGAAGCTACCAATTTCATATTGAGGAACGAAATCAACTTCCTTTTGCCTTAGGTCCTTATGAACCATTTCCTCAAAAGGTGAGTCCGCTTTTTGAGCATCTATTTTTAATTGATCGACAATTTCGTTTGGAGAAATGGCATGATTTATCAAGCGAAGCCTAATGTCACCCTGCTTTAAATCTTTTTCTATATCAAAAGAGTGAACTACCCATAATTGGTTTTTAGCTCTACTTACTGCTACGTTATATTCTTTTTGTTTATCCCCATCCGCATTGGTCATCCTGAGAGGACCTTCTCCTGCAACATCAACCATAGAAAGTAACATCACTTCTCTTTCGTCGCCTTGAAATTGAGGAGCTTTTCCACATAGAATATTCTTCTCATGGTATAAATGTTCACCAAGTCTCTCTCTAAGAAGTCTATCAATATGAACGTGTTGCTTCTGCCCCTTTAAGGAAATTACTCCAAAGGTTGCATCTCTATAAGAAGGATGCTCAATCATAGCTTGAATTAAACAAACAATTTGTCTTGCTTCAGGGTCATTGATGTCATTTTCAACTTCACCTTGAACTCTGAGTGGTAAAACAGGAGGTGGCGTAGGGTTAGAGCTAGACTCTCTTAATATTTTAATTTTACCATCATAAGATAAATGGTTACAGAATTGTATGATCTCAGGAACACATCTAAAGTGTTCTTCTAATCTAATCGGTTGACCAAATGACTCACAAGCAATGTCATAAAGACTATGCTTTAAATCATAGTTTCTTTTATTGGGTATTCCTTCTAGGTATTCATCAATTAAACTTTGAAGACCAAGCTTATCTCTTACAATTCCAGGTGGACTAACTTGCTTATCATCACCAACAACAACGATCTTTTCTGCAAAAGCAAAGCTAATCATATTTGTCATATCAGCTTGTGATGCTTCATCTACAATTATTACATCAAACATTGTCTGCCCAAGAGTGAAGTTATCCAACAATCTTGAGATAGGCATAATCCACACAGGAATAGCACTTTTACATTTTTTAAGTAGTGTTCTAGCTTCCTTCTTTAGAATGTCATCAACAACACCCTTGCCTGACTTCGTGATTTTTTTCTGTAGGTTTAGCCATCCATTTAATGCTTGTCTTTCTGCAATACCATTTCGCTGTAGCTGATTTCGCCACACCAATGACTCGATATAACTTTCATTTAATTTCTTTAGTAGTGTCTCTTTATGATAAATTGATTTCTGTAATGAGTCGGGGTCACTCTCTCCAAGCTTATCTAGTTCAAATTCAATTCGATTATATAGCCAAGCCTTTTCTAACGAAATATTATTAGACACCTCAATATTCCTATCCAAAATCTCTTGATAAAAAACAGGAGCTTGGGTTTTTAAGGAAGACAGTGATTGATTTGAGCTATCAACTTTTCTCTTTTGAACCTCTAACCTTAAAAGTTCCTTGAAATCTGATTTATATTCCTCATGATTTTTTGAATCCAAGTTAATCCTCAATCTCTCAGCGATATTGGACTTTAAGCTTTCTGCTCGTAAGACCTTTATAGAGGACTGAATAAGAGCATTATCATTCACCAGCTCTAACTTTTCCTTCATTGAAATCAAACCAGGATAGATAGTCTCTATTAGCTCTGTGATAACAGTATTTAAATACCTATGATCTGAGCTTTCATTAGAAAATATTTCGTCATGTTTGTCCGTAGGCCATTTAACTGCTAACTCTTTTAACTTTTGAATTACTTTGCCTAACTCTGAGCTAAAGTTCATCCAATATTCTATATGCTTTATATTTCTATCTATGATTAGTTCTGGCTCTTTTTCATTCTGAAGATCAAGTGACTCATTTCCAAAAGTATGTTCCCATTCTTCACATAAAACAGTCCTATCAACTACATTGCGGATGAAATACTCAATACTCTTGAACTCATCACTTGTCTTAGGCTCTTTGCCTTTGACTGTACAGTTCCCCCTTAAAAATTTTAGCTCTGAACTAAATAACGTAGTCCACATACTAAACTTCGCTTTTTTAGTTTTATCCTCATTCATATTTTCCAGAACGGTAATAAGACTTTTGTAATCACTATGTTCATCAACTGAAGGTTTATATTTTTGTATGAGATGAACTCTCGATCTGAAATTTTCGGTTCTCTCAGAATAGGTTTCTATATATTCTTCATATATTTTAATATTTTCCTGACCTCTAAGACTGTTCTCTGCAATATCTCTTTGCCATGTTTCAGCATTTTTCACCTTGCTGATTAAGTCCTCAATTAAGGAAACTGTCTCAAACAAAAGGTTTACTTCAACATTTTCACTAGCAAATATTTTTCTATGAGTAATCTTCTCCTGAGAGTTATTGAGATCGAAATTTTTACGGTAAGACTCAAAACGATCAGGCGGAATAAGCGAACCACTATCAGGAAGGCCCTTTAAAATCTCTTCTTGATCTTCAAATGATACACTGAATAGCTCTTTGCAACTTGTTATGAATTGCTGATCTTCTATTGGTGATAAGTCTCCCTTAACTGAGCCTGATATCCAACCATCATCCTTGTTTGCCTCTAAGTATCGAGAAGCGTCTGCGGGTAGAAAGCTCTTTTCTCCAATTAAAAATTCTCTATATTCACTGTTAATCGCTTCATAAAGTTGTTTTTTAAGTTTGCTTATTTCGCCTTCTAGCTTTTCTTTTTTAGACTTAAAGTCATTTATTTCACGGTCTAGCTGTTCAATGTTTTTGCGAGATAACATCTCATCGATGAAGTTTATCGAGCTTTCTAGCTGCTTTTTGCTTTCCCTAGAGTTATCTAAAGCACTTACGCATAAAGGCCTCAATTCATCCACAACCTTATCTCGAATTACATTTAAGGCTTTACTTGTGTAAGAAGTAACAAGGATGGTCTTACCTTTGGATAAGAGATGACCAATCAAGTTAGCAATAGTATGACTCTTTCCTGTACCAGGAGGACCTTGAACTCCAACCTGGCCTTTATTTTCTAAGACCTCGATAATTCTTTTTTGCTCAGGATTTGCTTCCTTCGTCAAAAAATATTCTACTTTAGGTTTCTGAGTATTTATGGAAGTTTCCTGACCAGGAAATGGAGGTGGGCTTCCAAAATCTGTGTTCTCTGAATTTAAGTCTGACAGTCCAATAATGTTTGAAAAGACTCCCGAAATTTTATCTCCATCATTTATCGAACTAATATAGTTATCAATCTGATCTAAGACTCTGTCTTGCTTCTTTCCAAGAAAGAGTATTTGTGACCTATAGATTGCAGGACCATCATGCTTGAAGTTCTCATCATCGAAGAATTGACCATCTTCCCATGATTTGTGAATAACGGTATTAAGAAAGCCAGTTGTTCCACTTGCTTCTTGTGGGTCTATAAGTTCATTTTCTACTTTTTGGCGATATTCAGCGAGGTGCTTTCCGTTTACACCAATATATCTCAATAACTCTGTATTGACTTGTGTTCCAGAGTCAGTAGATGAAATCTCAAATACTGGCTCATCTTTGCTTGTAATAAAGTTGATAGACAGTTCTTTGAATATCAATGGATGGTCTATCACTCCTATGTCAGGATGATTAAATTTGAAAAAGCCGTCACCCAGAAACAACTGGTATAAATCTGAGTCCTTATCTATCTTGGCTTCAAGTTCAAAAAATCGAGCGAATAGTTTACGCACTTGTTCATTAGGCATTTCTGCTTTTACCCACTCTTCTCTTTTTACTTTCCAAGTTTCGAGAGCTTTAACCCTAGACTCATCTTCGTTGAAAAAAACAGTTTTAACTTCTCCGTCTTCCCCCTCTCCCTCAAAGTTTCTCGACTCCACAACATATAACTCACCACTTACCTTCCTCCAACTTGGACGAACCCAACCTTCAAGCTCTTCAGGCAATGGAGGACAGTGGGTCTCTTTTGGTTTTTTAATTCTTAATACAAGATCGCCTTCTTCTTCTAACTTGAATACTTCAACGTAAGGGTGATTAGGTAGGTCTTTAAAGTATTGACGCCAATCATACTCGGCCACACTAAAAACAGGAGTGTTTAATCTTGTACGAACTTCTTTGATGTAGGTCATTAGCCCCGCAAGTCTGCGTTTGGCTTCTTTTAGTTTCTCGGACATTACTTTTCTTACACGTGTAAAATATTAAAATTATAACTAACTCCTCGGATTTAAATGGTTTTTCTTGAATTAAGTTTTTTTAACAGAGAGAATACGTCACCTTTTTTAAGAGCATAATACCTAACTCGCCTATGCTAAAGGCGTTCAAGAAATCCTCCTTTATGCAAACGCTTGCATTACCTCTTAAATGCTTTCAATTCTCATCAAAAAATTAACCCACTCATTCACTCATATATCTACTTTTGATCGTCTTAAAACCGAAATATCGCCTCACAGAACTAGCTTGCTTCTAGTCTCATTAAAACTTGATGAACAGTCTTACCGTGCCATTTTCCTTTACCTGTTTTGGTAGGAACTTTCATAGTGTTCAAAACCTCAGCAATCTTTCGATAGCTAAATCCTTTCTCTCTTAAAGCAATCATCCTTTGAATTGCTTCGCTCTCTCGTTTATGCTCAATCAATTTTCTCTTCTCTACTTTTTCTCCATATCCGACGCCACGCTTTCTTTTCTGATTAGACCCAACTGGTCGAAGTTCGATATTGCACTCTTTGAGTCGTTTTAATATAGTCGTTCGAGAGGACGCCACAGACCTCGAAATTTCGGCACAAGAGAGGCCTTCTACGACATATTTTTGGTGGAGGAACTCTTTGGTCAGGACTTCAGGTTCATGAAAGAAGTCAATGATATTCGACATTTCTGAGGGAGGACGATATTCTCGATTAAAGGGGCGTTGATGACCCCATTTAAAAAAGCCTTCCTTTGCGAAGGCTTTTTTTATTCCTGAAATCCAAATTTATGCATAAAGAGACCGATGGGGCGAGAAGTGAACGAGCGCGCGTTAGCGAAGAGCTGGCCCGGACGGCCAGCGGAAGCGAGTGAACCGGCGACGATTGCTTGAGCGTGACGCGAAAGCATGAGGAGGAGCCCCTCGCACTTGTATCGATCTCATCTTAAGCAAATAGCCACGATGGCCGCAAAGCGGGGTCACCAACTCTGCATATTCACTTACATCTTAAGTAGTAGGCTTCTTCTTAGCAGGCCTACGTCGAGCACTTCGTTGCTGATTATTTCCATTACGGCTTTTATTTGCAGATGCTTTCTTACTTGGGCGCCTGTGATTTTGAGGTTGAGCAGGTGCTCCAGCAACTCCATGAAAAGGATGATCCTTATCTTGTGGAATTTGATACTTAATTGTCTTTTCAATATCTTTTAAAAGTTTCTTTTCTGTGTCATCGCAAAATGAAATAGCAATTCCATCACGTCCAGCTCGGGCCGTTCTTCCGATACGGTGAACATAACTTTTAGGATCATCTGGAAGGTTATAATTGATAACGTGAGTGATATGAGAAACATCAATTCCACGAGCAGCAATATCAGTTGCAACGAGGACTCTGATTGTCCCCTTTTTAAAACCACCAAGGGCCTTTTCACGTGCACCTTGAGATTTATTTCCATGAATAGCAGCAGATGTTATTCCTACCTGATCAAGATGCTTAACAACTCGATTAGCGCCGTGTTTTGTCTTTGTAAAAACAAGTACGTGCTCAATTGATTGGTCTTCTAGAATATTAATTAAGAGTTTTGGTTTATTTGTCTTGTGGACAAAATTGATTTTCTGATCAATCTTTTCGACAGTTGTTGATTCAGGTGTTACTTCGACTTTCTTAGGCTTTACTAGAAGCTTTTTAGAAAGGTTTACAATATCTTGTGGCATCGTTGCAGAAAAAAGTAACGTTTGCCTCTTCTTTGGTAGTCTCGCAATGATCTTATTCACATCGCGAATGAATCCCATATCAAGCATGCGATCCGCTTCATCGAGGACAAAGGTTTCAAGTTGGCCAAATTGAATTTGGTCATTACTCATAAGATCTAAGAAACGACCAGGAGTAGCAACAATTACATCCATCCCTTTTTTAAGCTGTAGGATTTGTGGCCTTGGTTTAACTCCACCGAAAATAACCGTACTTTTTATGCCTAGGCCTTTTCCATATTCTTCAATATTTTCATTAATCTGAGATGCTAACTCTCTTGTAGGTGTAAGAATTAAAGTTCTCATGTGTCTTGGCTTAGTTTTAATTTTATTTGAGCCTAGATTATTTAAAATTGGCAATGAGAACGCAGCAGTTTTTCCAGTTCCAGTTTGTGCAATTCCAAGAATATCTCCACCTGTTAATAAGTGTGGGATTGATTGGGCCTGAATTGGAGTTGGTTTCTTATAGCCTTTTTTATTTAGGCTTGAGAGAATTTCAGGTAATAGTTTTAGGGAATCAAATGAATTGATTGATGACATAATAAATATCCTTGCTCAATAAGCGTTAATGCCAATGCTTAATCCAAATACTAGCACAGGCGAATATTTAAAATGTATCTAGATCAATCCCCTTCATCTCTTGTATTAGGATACAAGTCAACCTTTAATCGCGTTTATGTAAAGTATATTAGTGATATCCCTTCTTAGAGAGTATTTTGTTCAGTGAATTTGCAAAGTTTTGCTTATCTTTAGCATTAAATGAGTCAGGGCCTCCTGTAACGACTCCTCCATCACGAAGCTCCTTCATAAAGTCTCGCATTGATAATCGCTCTCCTATATTCTCTTCATCGTAGAGTTCACCGCGAGGATTAATAGCAAGAGTTCCTCTTCCAACAACTTCAGCGGCCAATGGAATGTCAGCTGTAATGACGAGATCATTTACTTCAACATGTTCAGCAATATACATATCAGCGACATCATCTCCGCTATCAACTTTAACAAAAGAGATTAACTCGTGATGTGGGATATTCATATAGGAGTTAGCAACAAGTATGAGTGGGATTTGTAAACGAATGGATGTTTTAAAAAGTATCTCTTTAATAACCTTAGGGCATGCATCAGCATCGACCCAAATCTTCATCTCTTTCTTTTGCATTTAAGAATCCCTCATTTATCAGATAATTCATCTTAGATCTTTAAATACTATTTGAATACAGACTTTAATAACTTCATCAAAATAGCAGGTAAACTATTATGGTGCTTTCGTGGGATATCCGGTGTTGAATCAATTAATTCTTTAATACGTTCGTGACTTACTTTGACTTGTCCATAATGGGCGATAAGAAAGTCATTGATACCGAGATCGATATAGCGCTGAAGTGAGCTTCGATACTCTTGTGGTTTCCAGATTGGATAAGGCCTAAAGACATTAGTTTTGGTACTGACGAAATTATCAGCAATATATGCAAGCTTTTGTTCTTCATGAAATATACTTAAGTCCATTATTGTGTGCCCTGGACACTCTAAGACTTTCCAGTTTTTAAAGAATGGAACTTCCATTAGATCAGTTAGAATATAGTCGAGCTTAACTTTGCGTGAAAAAAGAATATTTTTAAATCCTCTCTTCTTATTTAAGGCCACAAGATAAGTAAGTAGGATATCAACCCAATAAGTAACGATACCAAAAGGGCCAGAGTACATTTGATTAAGATCGCGAGGACCGGCGATGGGAATTCCCCTTTTTTTAAAAAGTTCTACTCCTCCCATGTGATCGGGATGAGCGTGTGTTGTTATAACTAATTTAATATCGCTTAAATTTCTATTTAATTTGCTTTCAAGATATGATTCCACAACTTCAACATCAGGCCGACAACAACCATCCAGAAGAAGAAACGAGCCTTTTTCTTCTACGAGATAGATTGTTTGGATATAGCCTTTTAGTTGATGTATTTTAAAGTCCATAAAGCCCAGTTGTTATGGATTTACTGATAAATAGATTTGATATCAGTAATAGGAATGGCCATCACTTCATCAGCATCATCCACGTCTGTTATTTCAACGCGACTACCATCAAGAGAAAGAGAAATTGTACCATCTAAGTTTTCACCACTTTTTGATTCAACGGTAACAAATTCACCTTCAAGTAGTTTAACATCTTTTCTGATCTTCTTAGTTTCCTTTGCTGCATCAATGACATCAAGGCCGTAAATTTTCTCATAAGCAAATGTCATGCGTCGCCCGTCTTCAATAGAGGTGAAGTTAAGTGTTTCATCACCAATTTCGAAATCACGGCCAGCAATTGAAGTATGATTGGTTCCATTATAGAAGTGAACATTAACATCTTTATTCTTTAGATTTTCCACTTCCCCTTCTAAGAGTTTTTTATAAATTTCAATTTCACCTAAAACTTCATCATTTATACTTTGTATATCACTATAGCTAATGAGGTATGCACCTTTAGAATTATTAATTTGAAGGCCCCCACGTGCATAGCTATGTATCTTTCCTTGGATATTATCACCTTTCATATTGATAATAGACACATCACCACCGACTCTTACTTCATAATTTTTTATGATTTTCTTAAGTGCACTAAAGCAATTGCCAACTTGGAAAAATGAAGCTGTTGAACGAGAAGACGTAGGATTATAATTTGTTGAATACCATACAGCTGTAAAGGAAATGGCAATAGCTGCAAAGCTTCGAATAACTTTTTGGCGTTCTGTTATCATAGCAATTTTATCGGCTAAACTATGGTTTTCCTTAACTATATTCATGAGTTAAAATAATTAAATCAACTAGTTAGAGGATACCATTATGAATCTTAGTGCTATTGGAATTGCATGCGAAAGTCTCGAAGACTCTATAAAATTCTACGAAAACTTTGGATTAAATTTTACCCAAATTGGGGATGAACATTATGAGGCCACAACAAAGTCAGGTCTTCGCCTTATGCTCGATTCGTATGATCTAATGAAAAAAATCAATCCAAGTTGGGAGAGGCCAATCTTTCCTGGTATTACTCTTTGTTTTGAACAAGACAATCCACAAAGTGTTGATAACTTAGTTAATAAGCTAAAAGATAAAGATGTAATTATTGAAAAAGAGCCTTGGGATGCTTTTTGGGGCCAACGATATGCTTCAGTCAAAGATCCAGATGGAAATCAAATTGATATCTTTGCTTTACTGTAAACGAGAACCACTGGTGCAGAAGTCTTGAATATGTTTATTAGTTGAAGAAGTGCCACAACACAAAGAAGCACGAGTAAGATCAAATGAATTCTTATGAAGAAACTCTTTTGCACGCTCGAATAAAACTTCTTGATGATTATTTAGATTAGAGAAGTCTGAATAACAGGTTTGAACAAGTTGTGCACGACGTGCAGATTTCTTTTTTTCAAAGCATATCTTTTGAGGAGTACCATCATCTCCAAAATCAATCGACTTTACGATACTTGATAGACTTCTTCCACGATGCCTACCCTTTGAAGAAAATTCGACCGAATCAATGACTCCCTCATTGGACTTATTAAGCTTTAAGCTCTTACCATCGATTCCACTGATATCAACTGATCGATCTTGAGAGCATGAGATATTAGAATATCGATTTGTTTGTAGATCATCATAGATTGTTTCCACAACACGACACATATGTTCACCATTAATTAGGGCCTGTTTTTGTCTTGGCCAATCTTCACCTAAGAAAGAAATGACTTTGGGGGTTAATGCCAAAAGAGGTTTACATTGTGGATCTTTGATCCAATCGTGGTAGCCAAGTGTTGCACAGGCCGTAGAGGGTGAGTACCCCATTAATTCGACTGCATTTGCTGCTTTTAAAAACTTTGTACTTGAAAGTATCTTCGACATAAGACCGAGGCCATCTCGTGTTTTATTCTTCACTTGACTTGCAATGGCACGAGAACTCAGCCTAGCTTTTGCTACGTTACTAGGTGTTATTTTATGGAAGTTTTCCTGTATGAGAAGTCGTTTGTGAAGACGAGCCTTATCAAAGGCAGAGAGCGGGCGATATTCATGGCCTTTTGTAAATTCATTATAATTTTGTTCTAAAAACTCAGCAGCTAATCGGTCTTTCTTATTCTTTAAAAAGAATTTACTATCACTTGCTTTAACTACTTTTCGTCCAAATTCTTCTTTTGTGACCGGACTCATTCCACGATCAACAAAGTCTGCTATCTTTTCAATCTTTAGTATTAACTTTCGTTTTTTTAAAACATTCTGCTTTCTTTTGCCAGTAAGTCCCTCAAGAGAAAGTCCTGCTTTTTTAAATGCATCCTCTGTCCATTTTCCATCAACATCATTTAGAGAATCTACAATTTCTCTATTTAATTTTCTTCCATAACCTTCTTCAAAAAGAACCTTATAAAATGGCCGTCCATTATATTGACTAGAAGGTGTAACCTTAGCATTATCGTGGGCCTCTAAAACGATTTTTAATGTCTCCTTATCAATTTCTTTAAAACGTTCTGGATATCGTTCAAGTAGCTTTACTCCCAAGTCCACAATTCTCTTTTTATGCTTGGACATATGCTCGTGAAAGTCGAGTGCATCATTAACATTAACACGTCCTGATAATCTTTGAGCGATGGCCTGTACATTTTGATATTGAGTTGAAAAGATCAGTGTATAAGGAATCTTTGCAGAAGTTTCACTTTGGGAGCAAACACCTATAGATAAGTCATTAGGTGATAAATCTTCATTCTCTTGAAAATTACTATCATCAAATAAGCTATGGCATTGAGCTAAATCATCTGAATTAGAACAAATAACTTGGGCCTTCAGATAATTAATCTTATCCCGAATTTCATTTGGACTATTAAGACAATGCTCTGATGCGTAAACTACCGAAAGTAATAAGCTCAGTAAAAGAATGTAGCTTTTTGTCTCCCTCACTTAAAACTTATCGGCAGTATATAAACAAAGTTAAGTTACTGACTTATATTAGGCAGCCTTTTTAATAAAGTCTTCACTATCTGGAATTTGAATACTAGAAACCTTCTTTTCCAATGATACGACTTTCGCTTTCGTATCATTTACACCTAGGATAAGGCCTTTAATATCACCGATAGACTTATTTAAAATCGAGACTTGCCCTTGAAGTTGAGTTGAGACCAATGATGAATCTTGAGCAATACCAGTATTTGACTTTGAAAGAACATCGACATGTGAAAGCGCAGTTTGTAGCTGATTGATTCCACTTGATTGTTCCTGTGTCGCCGATGAGATCTCACCTACAGAAGAAGAAACTCCTTCTACACTAGTAACAATACTTTCTAGAATATCTTCACATTCTTTGGCTATATCCGTTCCCGTTGTGACGCTTGATCTCGCCTCATCAACTACTTTAGAAAAACGATTCTTTGTATCTTCGATGATATTATTAACTTGTGTAACACTTGAAGAAAGCATTTCAGTGATTTCAACAGCTGCACCACCACTCATCTGGGCAAGTTTACCTACTTCCTCTGCAACAACAGCAAATCCCTTACCTGCTTCACCGGCCCTTGCCGCTTCAACAGATGCATTAAAAGAGAGAAGCTTTGTTTGAAAAACAATGTCATTAATGACTTGAGTTTTCTCATCAATACTACTTATGAGAGAAGCAATCTCTTTCATTTTATCGTTATTTAAATCAAGTTCATTCACAATCGTATCAATACTTGTATTAATTGAACTCATCGATAGATTCATATCCACAACAATATTCTTACCTTTAGAAGCACGATCATAGCTTTCCGTCGCAAGCTGAGATGACTTCATTGCATTATCAGCAGTCATTTTAACCATTGAGCCAATTTCTTCTAATGATGCTGAAGACTCATGTAATGCAGCATCCTGTTCCTGACTGGCCTCTGATAACTCTGAAGATGTTTTTGAAATATCAGAAGCATTAGAAGTTAAAACAGAAGAACTCTTTGTAAGACTATCTATTGTTTCGCGAATTGAATTAGACATTCTATTTGCAAATGTTACTCCCACAGTTAATCCAATTCCAGTTCCTAAAATCATAACAACAACAAGTAACATATCAATGAATTCAATTTCTTTAGAGACATCATTTGAAAGAGCAACAGCATTCTTTAATTCAATTTTAATACTATCAGTATATTCATCTAAGGCTTGTTGAAAATTGCCTGCTGCCTCTGGGCAATGTACTAAAAAGATTTCTAATAGCTTTGCTCGTGCATCTGCATCATAAACCTTACCTAACTCAATCGCCTTAACACCAACACTTTTAAAATCTTCCCACTGCCTATCGAGCCTATTATAAAGTTCTAACTCTTCTTTGCTTGTTACATATGCTTTGAGCTCTTTAGAAGCATTTTCATAATTATTAACATATTTCAAAGCATTATTAATTGCGCTGGTACGATTTTCTAAACTGAGATTCTCAAACCCTAATGTTCTAACTTGAATTCTTATTTTCTGATAATTAACATCCATTGTATTAAGAAGGGCCGTTCTAGGTATAACTCTCTTTGCTACATCATCTGATACTTTTGAAAAAGTTATAAAACCATAGAGAGCAACTCCCCCAATGATTAAACTTACACAAGACATAAATACACATAATAATACCAGTTTTTTCTTAAAACTTAGGTTGGCAAACATAAACTCTCACTCCAATTTTTTCACTCACAAGATCTGTTTTTACATCTCGGCGAAAAAAAATATTTTATTTACAAAAAAAGAATATTTAGACTATACAGTCGAAGAAACTTCAATAATGAAAGCATAATTACAGGCACTTACTAAATAAACTCTTCCCTAATAAACAGAATATATTCGTGACTCATTTTCACAAACGACTTTTATAGACAACTTTGTAAGAGATTGAATTAATTATGTAACAACTATTATTTATTAACATAAGCTAATCTGGAAAAACATTCATTCTGCCAACTCAGTTTTGCACGATCACTAAAATCCAAATGATTTCAAAGCTTTTTGCGATAGATGGGATTGGCCATACTTGTCTATGATAAATCCAATAAATTTATATTTATTGAGATAAAGAAGAGCATCCTTAACACAAAGGTTCATTAAAATAGTGGCGGTTGTATCAGATGTAATTGCATCATCAGCAATTACTGTAGTAGCAATAATTTCATCATTACTACATCCATTCTTAGGATTAATTATATGGTGGTCAGCTTGTTTTTTTTCATGTTCATTAAAATGAATATATCCACCTGAGGAAGCAACACTTCCTTTTGATAACTGAATTACGCCGATTGATTTTGAACTATCTTTAGACAAGGGATTACGAATTCCGATTCGCCATGGCCTTGGAGCACTATTATGTGAATGAACCCGAATATCACCAGAACCATTTACATAGAAATTAATAATTCCTTCTTTTTTAAGAAATTCATAAACATAGTCTACGGCATAGCCTTTCCCAATACCGCCAAGCCCAATACGCATTTGTTCATGTGGTAGATAGATAGTCTTTGTTAGATTGTTTAATTTAATTTTTTGATAATCGATGTGTACTTGAGCCTGTGTTCTCTCTAAAAAAGATAGAGTCCTTCCATCATTTTTTGCTTTTCTCCATATATGTCCCACACTTGCAAAAGAGATATCGAAAACACCTTTCGAAGCTTTCGATATTTGAAGGGATCTTTTTACTAGATTAAATATTTCATTATCAACCTTTACTGGTTTTATTCCAGCAAAATCATTGACCCTATTGAATGGACTGTCACAAAAGTCAGTTAACTTAGCTTGGATGCGATGTACTTCCTCTTCAGCCTTTTTGAAGATGCTTATAACATCATGCTTAGATAAATGAGTTTGAGGAAAACAGAGTAATTGAAACTCGCCTCCCATTGCTCTAAATTTATGTTCACAGCGAATGGTACTTTCCCCTTCAATTTTTAGTGACACTATAAATCCTTGGGTGGCTTATCTGAGCTATAAAGTATATTCATATTATTATCAATCACAATAGAGCGTGGAAGCTCTGTTACATTTAACATCTTTGAAGTACTGCGATCGCGATCTTCAAGAATCAAAAAAGAGAATTGATATTTTTTCATAAATTTCTTTATTTTCTTTTTCTTCTCTCCTGCATTAACTGCAACAAAGAGGATACCTTTAGATTCGTATTTTTTCTTTAAGGCCTCGAGTTCATCTAATTCTTGGATACACGCCGTACACCATGAAGCCCAAAAGTTTAGATAAATCTTTTTATATTTCTTAGTTGCAGACTTTAGTTGAAAACTTTCTTTTTTGTCATATATAGGAAGAGTAAAATCCTTAATGGTTTGCGCATTGATATTTAATGAAAGTAAAAAAGTAATTAAAAGTAGTATCTTTTTCATAAAAAACCTAGAATTGAAATCCGATTGATGACTGAATATATGCATAGATGAGTCCATTTGAGCGTTTAGCAGCAGTTATGCCATTATTCCAAACCATTTCTTCAAAGTCGATTCCATAGATTGTTTGGGTATCATAATGACTTGTTAACATAGTAGACAATTCGTATGACGAAAAATCCTCAAGGTCCGAATCACTTGTCATAAATTCCTTGGCAGTATCAAATGAGTCAGCATAGTACTCAACACTTGATTGATTGTGAAAGCGAAGAGCAACTTCAAAAAAATCTTCATCATCATTTATTTCCTTTAGAAATGCGAAACGAATAGTATGGGCATCCAGATCCCATTGATCAAAGTAATAGCGATAGGAAAGATTCATGGCCATTGTATCGTCGAAGCCGTGTACCCATTTTGAAGATAGTGCATAACGATTTCTTGTTTCAGGAAGAACTTCAGCTTGTCGAACACCTCCAACAAGAACGGAACTAGCAGTGGACTCAAGGTTTTTATTTGCATTCACATATGTAAGGCCAGCTTGAACAATATCTTTACGTGTAATAATTTGTGACGCCGTTAAACTTGCAGCAAAAATATCACGTGGTAAGAATTCAGATATCTTAGCTGTTGGAGGATTACTTAAGTCTTCAAACAACATGACCTCATCCTTGTAATATTGAAGACTAAGGCCAATCGTGAAGTTATCCTTTGCCATTGATCGTTGGATTCCTATCGAACCATTAAAAGAGCGATAGTCATATTCTGAAGAAAACCCAACTCCACCACTTAATTCCCAATCACCCATTTCCTTTCTAACGCCTAAATTTCCAGAGATTCGTGACTGCTCCTTTCGACCTGGGCCACTGGCACCTGTGGCACCATCAAGCTTAGTATCAGATGCTGCTGTCCAAAAATCGAAAACAAAATGTGCATTTATCGCTGTATCTTCAGTTATTTGATGTTCAACAAATAACATCGGCTCGACAACATTTGCCTCTTCTTTTCCTGAATTATCAAAGACCTGATTACCATCATCACTATTTTGATGATAGACATTAAAAAGAAGTTTAAACTTTGTTTTTCCTTCTTCTAACATTTCCGCAAAAGAGCTGCGTATAGAAACGAGCAACAGGAGTAGAGTGAAGAGCGTTTTTTTAAATTTAGTTACAACCACAACCACCTCCAACAGCAGAACTTCCACCAACAGCACCTTCTCTAAATGCACGTACTTCATTCTGGAAAACACTTTCTTCAGGGTGAGGATCTAATTGCATAATTTTCTTTGATAAGAGGCCTCGATCAATTTGATCGACATTTGCACATGATGCTAGAAAGAGCATCATGAAGACATAATATAATTTCATAACTAATCCTTGTTAAAATTATATTTTAAATCTCTAACTAGATTGACGGCAACAAATACTATTGTTTGCCATTGGCAACATATGTTTACATATTCATATATTACTTTGGTGTTAATGGACAAAGGGCATCCACAATAAGTGTCGGCGTTTTTGTAAAGTCATCAAACCAGGCACATTCTTTAAAATCCTGATAATGATTCGTATAGAAAGTTTGTCCTGTTAATCTTTTATGACATGTTGCAATTGATCCGTCAGAGCTAGACTCTAGATTTTTTAATTTATCCTTGAGTTGATTTAGAGTTTCTTCTGATAGTAATTGATGTATCTGACTTAGTGGTACTCCTGGACCTTTTGGATTTAGGTGATTTACAAAGAGTTGCTTTTCATTTTGACGATTAAGAGGATAGTCTCTTAGCATCTGTTTTCGACAAACCTCAAAGCGATCGACGTAATCTGCTTCAGTAGCAAAGGCATCACTCATTAATCGTGCAAGTTCAATATTTTGATAAAAATTAAACCACTGTCTTCTTCCTGGTTCAGTAGGAAGTTTGGTATTTCGCTTTAAGAAATCATAGAAGTAATTCTGGAACTCATAATTATATCCCCAAGGTGTATACTCTAGGGCCATATATAATCCAGAATCAGAAGAGAGCATCGCCGACTTAATTTGAGTAATTAACTTTCTAAATTGTTCAATATCTCTTAAATTTTGAATTGGGATTGTTAATGGGTTCATACCTCGAAACTCAGCGTAGAGAGTTACAGCACGATTTGCCAGTTCACGATTAAGTTGTGCACGGACTTTTGGCTCTATCGTTGAATCAAAGAGACGAATATAAGTTTCAACAAGAGAGATAAAGCCTGCATCATTCCCATCTGCATCTCGATTAAAGACCAGTGTAAACCACGCACCTGCATACTTATCAAATGAGCTCACATAACCACTGGCACATAATTCTCCAAATGTGAAAAAATCACCTGCCTGAAGTAATGCACCATAGCGATCTTGTATCTTCACATAGTCAGTATCACGCTCTCTTGCAAAAGTTGTTTTGTGAACTGCTATTTGAAATGCACTTTGGGTTTGTTGGTTTTGTTTATTTAAAATATCGTCGACATGGCTATTATAAACATTATTATAATACTTACTAAAAAAAGGGTTAAAGATATTTGTACCCACAACTTTTTGTTTAAACTCTAATTGAATATTAGATTGTTGAGTACCGACAAACTTATCTAACTCAAAGCAGGTATTTGATCTTTTAAACAACTTTCTTGAAAACCCATCAAGAAGCTTCATGTGCCCTTCAATTTGAGTAACTCTTGGATCATCAATATAAAGGGATGAATGAAAATTCTCTTCATTGATTTTATTATCATGTAGTGGCAGGGCCCATGAATAGGCCCCACCAAAAATTAGAATAAATATTAAGATGTTATTTTTCATAATTATGCATCATCTGGAATAACAACTCTTGAAAGCTCTGGCATACAGTAACTATCAAGAAGTGGTGAAACTGGTACACTAGTCGTACGGGCATCTAAACAAGCTGGAATATTTCTATAATGTACTTGATCAATGCCTTGCTCATGAATTTGTTTAATACATGCCAATGCTCCTGTTTCAGGATCTGGTGTTGGTTCTGCTTGGCCATAATTAAATTGATAATTGGCCGCAAGATACTCTTCAACTTTTTCTTGAGAGAGAACTGAATCAAATGCAGCAAGAGAGATCTCAGAGTTTTGACTATTTGGTTTTGTTAAATCAGAAAAATAAGTATTTTCCGGCTCATAACCTCCATTAAAATCATCATCAACATTTAAATATTCATCTTCTAAAATACGACGACAATTACTGGCCTTAAAGTATTGATCAATTTGAGCGCGATCAATACGATCTAATTCACTAATAATTTCAGCATTAGCTTCTAAATTCTTCTTCTTTTCAAATAGAAGTTTACCTTCATCATCTTCAAGCTCTAACAGGTCTTGAAATTGTGTGTTCTCAATCCAAGGTGCAACTTCCATAGTTGTCACTCGACCTGCATTTGGATCCTGCATCGTTTTAACAACAGCTTGAACTGACTTTTTGAAACTATCAATATCTGTAGGAATAATATCAGCGATCTCACCTTTACCTAAACCATAGGCCCAAATATTGATTTCTAATCTTTTTGATTGTGTCTCTTCTCTAAATTCACTTGAAATTGTCGTATCAGATGAGCCACCAGAGAAGAATCCACGCATCTTAGCTTTAAGTTGTAATTCGAAGTTTACATCTCGCTCACTAGAAGTTGTGCGATAACGAAGTAAACCTAAGAAACTCGAATGACGACCAATCGATCGAACATAATAAGGGCCGCAAGAGTCAAAGAAACCGACAACATCACCTTTTGCCAATAAGCTTTTTGCACTTTCACTTAGCTGACTTTCTCCTTCTGAAAGAGAATGGTAATAGCTATCAACATCAATATCAGCAAAGATATAATGGTAATGATAAGTATTTTCTCCAGAAACTTCCGTAAAGAGATTAACGTTTGTTTTTAAGAATAAGAATTTAAAGGTATTCTTTGTTTCAAAAGATTTTGTATACTGACTTTCCCAGTCCTGTTCAATTTCTAAGTAACGATATTTTAAGTCATATGATGGTTGAGTTGTTTTCACTTGCCCCATACAAGTACTTTGATAAGTATTTGTTGCAATGGAATATCCTCTTCCCAAAACAGGGGAAATACCCAAGTCATTTAATCGATTATCTCGAATAACTCGCGATGAAGCAAAAACACTACTCGACAATATCGACAGTGTAACTGCCGCCCTCATTAAATTTTTCACATATCCTCCTATGATAATGTTTCAAACCCTCTAAATAAAATATGATTAATAAAAAGATATGTAGGTAAGTAAGTCAATTTAAGCTCTAGTAAATTCGAGCAAATAAAAACTAAAGGATGATCAAAATTACCGCTAACATTAACGACACCAAGAATATGAGATAATTTTAGAATGAAAAATATCTTACGTTTTGTTTCATTTATCTTAATTATCTCTTCTTCAACTAGCGTATTGGCCTATGGGAATATCTCAAAAGGAAATCTCACAATTGAGCCAATAGTCGGATACGAAAGAGTCCAGTCGATTCTTCCAACGCCTCATACATCAAATCGATTGTTTTACGGTGCTCGTGCTAATTGGGGGCCACAGTATTTGTCCCTAGAAGCAGAAGTTACTCAATCAAAAGAAGATGAGACTTATAATTCTGGTACCGTTGAAATGGCCGAGACATCAACGAATTACAAACTTGGTTTAAGAAGTGCATACAATATTGGCTCTTCACTACGCTGGTATTTACGTGCAGGAGCTAGTGCTCGTGAGAGTAAGTACGAAAGAACAGAGGCAGGAGTTACCACAACACAGGAGCCTGCGACATACGTTTCACCTTATGCAGGAAGTGGTCTAAGTATAAATATGCTTGGAGTATTCTCTCTTAATGCAGGTATTACAGCTGTTTTCACAAATCATCGCGAAATAGAAGAGCCTGAATATCAATCATCACTTGGGTTCTCAATTAGAATATAGAATAAAAAAAGGCCCTTACCGAAGTGTAAGGGCCTCTTTTCATGCTCGCAGCAAGAGCTACAAGCTGAGCAGAGCAACCGAGTGAAGCTCTACCATCTTTAATATACCATCAAAACATGTTCACCAGAGTTAAGATTTCCTAAATTTGCTCTATTGTTTAGACCATCAATTTTCTATAAAATATAAAGGCCAATCAATAGGAGGATTTGATGATCAAGTTACTAGTGCTAGTAAGTGCACTTTTTATGACTTCATGTGCGACAAAAGTTCATGGTTTAAGAAAAACAGCTGATTTCACATATAGTAATGTTGTGAACGGACGCCTTACTATTGGAGGCATTACTCACACAACAGAAAAATGGGATTATAAGAAGAAGATTAATCTGGCCAATCAATTTCGTACAGATGTTCAGGAACAAAGAAAAGACATCATCATCGATAGCACAAGCTATCTCGTTAAGCGCATGGGACGAGGTCTCTATAGAGAGATGCTTAGAGAAATCGAAGAGGATTCAACGTTATCTGAACAATCTCTAACTTTATTAAATCAAAACCTAACAGATCGCCGCTATATTGCCTTTGCTCGTATTGAAAATGACATCACAAGAAACTCACGTGAAACTGAAGATGTAACAGATACAGAAGGAAAAGCAACAGGAGACAAGAAACTTACGACAACAACAAATCGAGATATGGATATCAACTTCTTTGTCTATGATATAAGAAATAAGTATCTAGCTTGGAACGGATTGATAAAAAAGAGTGGAAGTAATTCTCTAGACTATCACATTGAAAAGAAAAATGGATTAGTTCAGTTTTTTGATTTAATTACAGGATCAAAACAAGGCAGTCTTGATAAGAAATACCCTTACCCTAAAAAACCTAGTGAAAGATATATCTTAAGTCGAGCTTTCTCAGGTTTTGCACAAAACTTGCCTGAAAAGGACTAGAGGAAAGAATGATGGAGATCAATATCAATAGCATCACAGAATTTCTAGGATGGTGTACACTAATTAATTTTGGTCTCCTCACCCTTTCGACTATCTCAATCGTATTATTTCGAAAATTTATTATAAGAACACACTCAACACTTTTTGGAATAAAAGAAAAGAAATTACCTAAAATATACTTCAAGTATCTTGCTAACTTTAAACTTGTTGTCATCCTATTAAATTTAACACCCTATATTGCCTTGAAGCTTATGCAATAAAGATTTTGCAAAGTTATTTCTCTCTGAATTTCTTAAGACAAGAAATAATGAGCAAGACAGCGCCAGCCTCATCTAGGTTTCCGATATAAGGGAGGTTATCAGGGATAATCTCTATCACACCGGCCGTTGGGTTTAGGATGTAGATCACACCTATGATGATTCCAATTAATGGGAGTATTTTCTTAGTAATTAACTTGTTCATAAAACCACGCTAGTTAGAATTAAATTATTTTTATTATACATAAGTGTCAAAAATACTCTAATCAAAATTCGTTGAATCCCTTATCTTATTTAGTTTATGTACCGAATAAAAGCCAAGAATCGAATAAAGCAACAATCTTAGGAGAATTATGAAAGCATTTTTAAAAAGTCTTAGCTTAAATGCAAAGATTTTACTCATGGCACTTATTCCATTTTTTATCTTCACCTCTATCTTTATCGCATACTCTTATGTTTCAACAAAGGATGCGCTACTTAAAGAAAAACGTCACCAAATTGAAGATGTAACCACAACGACAATGAAGTTTCTCGAGTCAATGAATGAGAAAGTTCAAAAAGGTGAATATTCAATTGATGAGGCCAAGAGTATTAGTAAACACTATATTTCCAGTATTCGCTACGGTCGTGATCACGATGATTATCTCTGGGTAAATGACCTGCATCCTAATATGATTATTCACCCTAGTAAGTCACTCCAAGGTAAGAGTGTCGCTGACTTTAAAGACAAAGCAGGAAAGCCATTATTTAACGATGTTGTTGCCCTTGTTAAGAAGCAAGATAAAGGTTTTATTAACTATATTTGGAATAGTAAGACTGATAAGAATAAATTTGTTGAAAAATATTCTTATGTTGAATTATTCAAGCCATGGGGATGGGTTTTAGGAACAGGTATTTATGTTGAAGACGTTAATAACTATATTTTTAGTGTCTTTCTAAAGCAGGCTTCGTTTGGGATTATTGGTTTATTAATCATTGCCGCAATCTTTACCTTTGTTTTAAAAACTGGAGTATCAACACCTCTTCTTTTAATGGCCAACAAACTAAAAGAAACTTCTCAATTTGTTGCCCGTGGCTCAACAACAACATTAAATACATCGACGCAACTTTCAGCTGCTACTAATGAACAAGCAGCATCTCTTCAGGAGACAGTTGCTTCTGTTGATGAAATCTCATCTATGATTCGAAGAAATACAGAGTTTGCAGAAGAGTCAAAAAAATCAGGAGAACTATCAGAAAGAGAAGTTCAAAATGGTAAGCAAACAATCGATGAAATGCTTATGGCCATCGAAAATATTTCTGAAAACAATACTGATGCAATGAAAAAGATGGAAAATAGTAACCACCAGATTCAAGAGATCCTAAACATTATTAAAGAGATTGAAACTAAAACTCAAATCATTAACGATATTGTCTTTCAAACAAAGCTACTTTCATTCAATGCTTCTGTAGAGGCGGCACGATCAGGTGAAAGTGGTAAAGGCTTTGCTGTTGTTGCAGAAGAAATTGGATCACTAGCTTCAATGTCTGGTAAAGCATCAGATGAAATTAAAGTTCTTATTGATGAGTCTATTAAAAACGTCGAAACAATCGTATCTCAAACAACTAATATGGTTCAAGATGTAATCAATAATAGTGGTAAAACAGTTGAGGCAGGACGTAAGAAAGCAAGTGAATGTAAAGACGTACTCGATAAAATCGTCTTCAACGTACAAAATGTGAATGGCAAGATTACAGAAATTGCTCACGCTTGTAGCGAACAAACTCAAGGTGTAAACGAAATCACAAATGCTATTCGCCTCATTGATGAAACAACACTACAAAATAACAACTCGGCACAAGAGGCATCAAAAGAAGCTTCAAATCTAAAAAACCAGGCCAATAATCTTGATCTTGTAGTTAAGTCAGTTATCGAACTTGTAAGCGGAAACAGAGCAGCATAATTTTTATATTCTAGAGGTGGGCCCAGTGCTCACCTCTCTTCACACCAATAATTAACGGGTTGTAAACATACAGAAACAACTGTTTTAATATTCAAACTTTTATTTGACACCGTCTACATTTATGCTAAGATAATTTCAGATTCAGATATTTATATCGGCTGGATGGAGTGTCCATTACTTAAAATTCATTTCTTCTTTCTTTTTATAGCAATTCTTTCTTATATACATTCTTTGAACAACCCTACACTCCTTCGGCCATATAAATCTGAATTCATATCTTTTTTGCGCTTATGAAGAAATCCACGTAAAATATTTTTATGGATAAGAAATTTGAAACTCTCTATTATTTTATGAATGAAAATGTCTCTGTCATTGAAACAAAGAGAACAGACCTTGGTGATGATGCAAAAAAAGAAGAACTCTATCAGTGGTTCTTTGTTTTTAATGAGGAACTTTCTTTAGAAAAACTTGAGTTTGAGTCTGCATTCGTCGACCAGGTCAATGGTAATGAGATCAATGTTCGTAAATTTAAAAATGCGGAGTTTCGATTTGATGATAGTTTTGGAAAGTTTCAAAACAAAGAAGGCGGACATATTATTATGAAAGTTCCAAATGCCGTTCTACCTCAACCTCTTGAAGATTTAATTTCAAAGAACCTATAGAAGTTTTTTCTCTCTTAAATAAAATCAAATAAGAACTAAAATAATTTTAGTTAATTATTTAAGGGAGAGATATGAAAGTTTTTTTACCATTATTTATTTTAGTTTTTCTAACATCTTGTGCAGCTAAATATGGAATTGTTGCTGGTGCACAGATGCCTAAGTATGAAGAAGATGTCACAATCATCGATTTATTTGGTGGCAGTGATACAGACCTTGAACCTTATACAACTGACGGGACAGGCTTTCACATTGGAATTTCAGAAGAGACAGACTGGCTTTTAACAAAAATATCTTATTATCAAAATACCTATAGTAATGAATCTTATAAATTAGAATCTAGTACAATTAAAACTGATCTAAAAGAAAGTGGTGTCATGGGAACGACTGGATTTAAGCTTTGGTGGTTTCAACCACTTTTTGGATTTAAGTATGTATCAAGGGAATATAGCAACCCTCAAGCTCCTTCAGATACAAACTATATTCTCTGGACACTTGGAATGGATATAGAAGTACCAATGAGTAAGCGTTTTTACGTCTATGGTGGATATCACTATAGTTCGGGATCAGATTTAGATATTACTCACGATACTGAATTTACTGTGAAAACGATGGTCTTAGGTCTTCGTTATAACTTTTCTGAATAAACTTTTCGCCAAATCTCTAAGAGCTTAATTGGAATTGGCTCTTTCAAAGGTGAAATATCAAACTTTTCAAAAAGATACTTATCAGCGAGATCTTCACTTTCTTCAAATTGAAGGTTTCGCTTTTCTTGAATATCTAAATCACTTTGACAATTTCCACCTTCGCTTTGTCCCGGCTCACATGGATTGAAAGCAATACAACCATAAGGCTTATGATCGACACCCAGGCCACATCCAAAACTTGGATAAAAATAAAAAGGACATGTATAAGACTTTCTAAAAAACTCTCCAGCTCCTATTTGGATATATTTATCCAGCCTGAATTCAGATATGCAGTCCTCTAATCGTCTTCTTGTTTCTTGATTAAGTAGACCTTTTTCTTCTAGAGCTGCCATGGCCTCAAGTGCTTCAATCGATGTCATTTGCATTGAATTCGCTTCGTATGTACAACAGCGTCCAGTACAGTTCATGCAATCAAGGCCTTTTTTCTCATTATCATACATTTGCTCAGATAAAAGAGCACGTCTTGTCTTAGCTTCTGCTAGGCCAACATCTGAATAGACATTTTTTAATAGTTCTTTAAAGTTCAAAGAATTCATCTTCTAATATCTGCTTCTTATTTTTTACGGACTGTACTTTTGTTTTCTCAAATGAAAGATTTGAATCTCGGTAATCATCTAACTCTTCAGGCGTGATTACTTTTACGACTTTCAATTTATTCAAGATTGAATTTACAATTTTATTAGCAAACTCTGTTAACTCTTTATCGCGAAAAGACTGAGAGTATACTTTGGGATTTGGAAGTAACATTGCTAGAAATGCAGCCTCTTTTGGATTTAGATCATCTGGTCGTTTTTTAAAGTAAAACCAGCTTGCCTCAGTGATACCGTAAAGTCCTTCTCCAAATTCAATGATATTTAAATAAGTTTCTAGGATCTTATCTTTTGTTAAACGATTCTCTAAATACATTGTCGAAAAGAGTTCAAATACTTTTCTTTGCAGGCTTCTTTCACTCTTTGTATAGAGATTCTTTATCAGCTGTTGTGAGATCGTACTTGCCCCTCTTAACTTCTCTCCATTTAAATGATCCTTGATGGCCATGTAAATTTGCCTTAGATCAACTCCTTGATGGTTATAGAAGGACCAATCCTCACTAACAATAAAAGCATAGTAAACATGCTTTGGTAAGGCCTTAAGACTTGCCCACTTGCGAGGTCTCTTGTGAACGATACGGTAATGAATTGACTCATTCCTATATTCATTTTTGACGTAGCTATTTGCCAGTTTATTAATATTTAAAACTGGTACTTGCGTAAAGAGGTAACCACTGAGAAGCCCTCCTACAAGGATGAATAGTAGAATCATTTTCTTAAGCATTAGACGCAATATAGCATGTTTTTACTTTACTTGAATAGTCCAGTATAGACATCTTCCCTACTGATCTCGTTCATATTATTAATAACTTAGCCTGCTAAATCGGCATTATTTACCGACATCGATAAAATCACCTTAATTAATTACGCATGCGCTCCACAACACCCGATTCGTTTATTGCTACACAGACAAACGGAGTTGACATGTTTACAAAATCATTAAAAATGATGACGGCATCTTGCTGCCTCATATTCGCCACCACACAAACATTTGCCCAAGAGGAAGCCTCTTTCCCTATTGGTAGAATAACTCAATTAAATGCTCTTTATACTTCACCTCAAGGTGACGGAAGCGCAAAAGAAGTTTCAATTGAAGGCTTTGGTGATTTTATAAATCCAAAACTTGAAGTTGAAAACTATAATGGAATCCTAATGTTTCGAGTAGAAAATGAAGCCTTTGAGCTCGATCTATCTTCCCTTCCAATTAGAGATGCCAATAAGATTGATCTTGATAATATTAATTATACAAATGGAAATGCTGACCTTTCACTGGGCCTAACAAATATTAATGCCACAGGTGAAGGGTTTAGAACGACACTCACAAACTCAAGAATTCAATGTCAAAAAAGAGAGCGCGAAGGAAGTGAATATGAACAACTTCTTCAAAACTGCTTCAACTATCTAACACTAAATGTGGATAAGGCCTATTTTAAAAGTGATGAAAGAAGTTTCTATAATGTAACAAATGAGTATGAAACACTTGGTGATGCTGTTGAAATCGATGGGATCAGTCTTAATATTCGAAATGGTAAATTTAATGGACACCTTAAAGGAAATATTTCTAAGGGTATAAAAGTTAAATTTGAGGGCCGCTCTTCATACGATTTAGATAATAAAATTATCAATATAAAAATTGAAAAGGCAAAGGCCGGATTCTTTAACGTTCGTCGTACAATCTTTAAAGAACTAGAGCGCTTCGAAAGCAATACTATCGAAGTTGATGAACCAAATATTTATATTATTCTACAAGACTAAAATATTCTGAGAGGATCTTAATTGATCCTCTCCATTAATTCTTCATTTGAATTCACAACAGTAATTAATTCATAATGCTCTTTTGAAACAAACCCTTCTGCTACAGAAAGTTCAATATGCTTAATTAAGTGATCAAAATAACCATTAACATTAACCAAGTAAATTGGCTTTTTGTGATATTGAAGCTGGGCCCAAGTTGTGATCTCAAATAGCTCATCAAGAGTTCCAAAGCCTCCTGGGTAAGTCACAAAGCAATCCGATAATTCATACATCTTCTCTTTACGTGTATGCATTGTTTCTACTTCAATAAACTCAGTTAAACCCTGATGTCCGACTTCCCAATCAATAAGAGACTTAGGCATTACACCTATAACGTGTCCATCTTTTGCAAGCATAGTATCAGCGATTTTTCCCATCACACCAATTGAGGCTCCACCGTAAACGAGGTAGTGTCCATTTCCGACAAGTTTTTCCCCCAGATCAGTTGCCTGCTCTAAGTATACTTCACTCTTTCCACTTGATGATCCACAAAATACACATACTCTCATTCTATTCTCCAACTTCTTTAATTAACTCTTCTAATGTGAGACTCTCGCTAGAGCTTTTATCTAAGTATAAGAAATACTCCTGATTTCCACTCTTTCGTCCTTTAATCACACAAGGCTTAAAACCTTTAATCTTAAGACCTATTGCCTCACATTGTATTTTCATTTCTTCAAGTGCACGAATGACGTATTCGCGTCCTTTAACAAGTCCCTTCTTACCAATGCCCTCTCGTCCCACTTCAAATTGTGGTTTAAAAAGAAGAATCATTTCAGCATTATCCTTACTGATAGCAACAAGGTTATTCCAAATTAAATTCAGTGAAATAAATGACAGATCAGCGACACATAGATCAACCTTCTCTTCTAGCCCATTTAATTCACGAATATTTGTTCCCTCTAAATTAACAACTCTTTCATCACTAATAAGAGATGGATCAAGTTGTCCATGCCCAACGTCTATAGCAAAGACTTTCCTTGCTCCAAGGCCAAGACAAAATTGAGTAAATCCGCCAGTACTTGCTCCCACATCCGCTACGACTTTATCTTTTACATCAACATTAAAATGCTCAAAAGCCCCTGCTAATTTATGAAAGCCACGCCCGACTTCTTTGACATCATCAATTATTTCGATTTCTTCATCAGCGACTTTATAAGATGCTTTGGTAATAATCTTTCCAGCAATACGAACCCTTCCGTTTGCAATAATTTGCTGTGCTTTTGATCTTGTGGAAACAAGTCCTAAGTCTGCTAATTTCTTATCGAGTCTTTCTAAATTTGAATCGGACATTAGTGAACAACTGGTTTTATCTTTATTTTCGTTTTTTGACCAAGTTCTGGCTCATTGAAGATAACACTACCTTCGTGGCCTAGCTTAAGATCAAGTTTAAAACTTTTTGAAAGTGTTTTAGAGAGTACTCTTCCCTCGATTTCAACAAGTGACCCTGGGCCATAAGTTGTTTCATCATCAATGAATGTACCTGAAAGTAAGAGATCAATTTTACTCTTCATAACAAATCGACTCATTTTATCTGGTTGTATATTTTCAACAAAATGAAGCTCACTCATAAGAATGGTTTGTCCCTCGAAGTCTTTTTCATGAGTCATTACCACTTCTACAAAGATTGTGGCATATGCACTTAAACTTAACAGAAGGCATAAAATGAGTTTTTTAATCATGGAATTCACCTGTGTAAATTAGCTTTGTTTGACCGCCAAGATAGATCATCTCCGCTGCTCTTTTGACAAATAG
Organism: Halobacteriovorax sp. BALOs_7; assembly: GCF_003612895.1. Taxonomy (GTDB): domain Bacteria; phylum Bdellovibrionota; class Bacteriovoracia; order Bacteriovoracales; family Bacteriovoracaceae; genus Halobacteriovorax_A; species Halobacteriovorax_A vibrionivorans. The sequence continues at coordinate 2,893,041 of NZ_CP027772.1, forward strand.
TATACCACCATTTGTTTGAAATTCTATTTCATCACTATGTTCATGGCCTTTATCCCAGAGCATACAAGCGGCCGCGACATTACCTGTACCGCAAGCAAAGGTCTCACCCTCAACACCTCTTTCATAAGTACGAATTCGGTACTCTCCATCATCTATTTTATGAATGAAGTTTGAGTTCACTCCCTCTGGAAAGTCTTTATCATAGCGAATACGCTTTCCTATTGTTTCGACGTCAACTTCTTGAGCGTCGTAGACCATAAATACGCAATGCTCAACACCTGTATTTACATACATTGAGTCAATGGCCTCTTCATATTTCCCAGAAATATCATAAAGGTCTTCATCTTTGATTGTGGCCATATGAACCCAAATTACATCTCCATCAAGTCCTGATGAATAAACACCGCTCTTAGTTGTAAATGTGAAATCAGAATTATGGGCATCAGTAACTCGACGGTAAAAATCCGTAATAGCTCGTGTGGCGTTTCCGCACATACTAACTTCCCCACCATCAGCATTAAGATAACGCATATGAAAGTCGTATTTATCAGAGTTCTCTAAGAAGACTACTCCGTCTGCACCGATTCCAAAGTTGCGCTGACAAAGCCTTTGCCACTTTTCTATATTGTGAACATCTTGCTTTCCATCACGGTTATCGATGACGATAAAGTCATTTCCATTAGAGCTGTATTTACTGAAATTTGTCATGAGAATATCATTTCATTATTTAATAAATTTGACTACTATCGCCAATTACACATCGCACCACCGCCGTGTATCAAAATTTTGTAGCCAGATTACCAATTCTTAGTTAAATTTATATTTCAAATTACCAACTTATGGGACATTAGCTCAGTTGGTTAGAGCCCCCGGCTCATAACCGGGTGGTCACAAGTTCAAGTCTTGTATGTCCCACCATAGAAAAACCTAGTCTTCGCACTAGGTTTTTTTTTGCCTGAAACCCAAATCTATTTCTTGAACGCAGGGACCACCCGAAGGGTTGTCACACGGTCGTGAAAAAACATGCCCGATGGCATGTTTTTACTGTGAATGTGCCATGTAAAAAGATGTATTTCGACTAGAGAGTTCACGACCGCAAGTCTTGTATGTCCCACCATAAAAAAAGCCTCGGCATCTGCCGGGGCTTTTTTTATTTGTGCGATATTCAAGATTTTCAAATTTTGATCATGGAACAAGTTGTTGAGGCGGCAAATGCCACGATGGCATTTGAAGCCGAGCATCACTGACGAGCGAACACGAAGTGAGCGAGAGAGTGCCCCTCGCATAGGTGAGTTCGCGACCGCAAGTCTTTACTTACTAAAAATAAAAAGGCCCCTAATTCGTAGAGGCCAATCTTTATTTAAAATATATTATACTTTAAACCACTAACAATTCGGATCGATATCCGCATCACAAATTCCACACATCTCTTTCTTTGCTTCGTAATTTGTGTCTTTACAATAGCCAGTGTAGTCACCGTGGGCCAGATGATCTTCAACAGCATCTTTACCAATAAAGATCTCTTTAGCATCTGAAGGATTTCCTGGAGGCACATGACAAACAAGGGCCTTATTATCTTTTTTAGGACATCTTAGTAGAGGTCTACCTTTTGAAAAAACTGATGATGAAACCAAAGTTAAGGCCAAGGCCAAAATTGTATATTTCATAATTTCCCCCAAATCTTTTCATCTATTATAACATAGGCTCGGCCAATTCTTACGTCCACTAGATATATTTAAGTGAATTAAGTTATTTAATTACAATAGCTTACGAGGTCACAAAATTAGTTAAGACTTTAATTACTAGAAAATGACGTGTTAGAATAAGTGAATATTAACAATGAAATTTAGGTAGTTATGATCAAGGATTCTTACGATTATATTATTGTAGGCTCAGGTTTTGGTGGCTCTGTCTCTGCACTTAGGCTTGCAGAAAAAGGCTATAGCGTTCTCGTTATTGAAAAGGGAAAGGATTATGGTGATACTTCAAAATTTCCTAAGACAAATTGGAATCTACCTAAATGGATGTGGCTACCTCAGTTGAAGTTTTTTGGTATTCAGCAACTTACTTTCTTTAGACATGTATCGGTCTTAAGTGGTGTTGGTGTTGGAGGTGGATCTCTTGTTTATGCAAATACACTTCCTAAACCGAAGTCCCAATTCTTTGAGCATGGACCTTGGAAGAATTTAAATAATTGGGAAGAAGAGTTGTCCCCTTATTATGATCTTGCATGGAAGATGCTTGGAGCAGAGAAAACAAAACATCATGGTGATGCTGACTTTACATTAAAACAACTAGCAAAAGAAATTGGAAGAGAAGATCACTTTGATGCAACAAAGGTATCTGTCTATTTTGGCGAGAAAGGAAAGGAAGGTATTGAAGTTGATGATCCCTACTTTGATGGTAAAGGACCAACTCGCTCCGGATGTATAGCCTGTGGTGCTTGTATGACTGGTTGTCGCTACAATGCCAAGAATACTTTAGATAAGAATTATCTCTATCTTGCACGTAAACTTGGGGTAGATATTCTTGCTGAGAATAAAGTAATTGATGTCATACCTTTAGATGGTGAATCGGGCCGTACTGGTTATTCTATAACGGTTAAGGAATCAACAAAGTACTTTGGTAAAACAAGGACTTTTAAAAGTAAGGGAGTTATATTCAGTGCTGGTGTTCTTGGGACAATTAACTTACTACTTGATTTGAAAAAGAAGTCTCTTCCTAAATTATCTCCTGCACTTGGAGATACCATTAGAACAAACAACGAAGCACTTATCTTAAATACAACTTATAAGCGAAATATCGATATGACTAAAGGAGTTGCAATTGGTTCGATAATAGATATCGACGAGCACTCTCACCTTGAACCGACACGCTATGGAAAAGGTTCTGGCTTCTGGCGTGTCTTAATGGTTCCAATGATCTCTGAGCCAAACTTCATTTTAAGAATGTTAAAGCTCATTATCGAGCCTCTAAAGAATCCTATTAAGTGGCTTCGCATCTTAACAGTAAAAGACTTTGCAAAGCAGACTAATATTCACCTTTTTATGCAGCACTTAGATAGTACTTTAAAATTTCGAAAAGGATTTTTCGGATTAAAAACACTTCTTTCAGAAGGAGAAGCTCCTACCGCCTTTATTAAGACTGCACATGAAATGGCCAAGAAGTATTGTAAGATCATTGATGGAAAACCAATGGTGATGTTTACTGAAACACTAACAGGTATTCCTTCAACCGCTCATATTTTAGGTGGAGCCTGTATGGGAGAAAGTGAGAAGGAAGGAGTCATTGATAAGGACAATAAAGTTTTCAATTATGAGAATATGTATGTCTTTGATGGCTCAATGATCTCTGCAAATCCAGGAGTGAATCCATCATTATCAATTACGGCCATAACTGAATATGGCATGAGTAAAATTGCTGAAAAAGATAAATAATAATTGATGAAAAAAGATGAGCCAAGTAACTAGAAATACAGATAAAATCTAAAAACTAAATATAAACCACTGAATTAATTAAGTTTATAAACAAATACTCCGAAAAAGTAAGCATGAAGAAATTCCACGTATTTCTCATTGCTTCTTGGGTAATTGCAGTATCGGCTGTGATCACAATACTGCATTCGTGGCATTATGCAGACCTTGGCCCAGAAAAAAATAAGCAAGTTGAATTCAAGAATCTCTTACCAAAAATTAAAGAAGGTCATGGTGTAGCACACTTTATTACGCCGGCCTGTAGTTGCTCTCAGCAAGTTTATAAACACTTATTAAGTAGAAAGCCGTTAGAAAATGAATTAGCAATTATTATCGATGATAATGAGCTCGAGTTTGAAAAGAACTTAAAGGCCAAGGGATATAAGGTTCAATTAATTGAAACTAAGAAACTTGATGCTGAAAAAGCAGATATGATTAAGGGAGTTCCCCTTCTCGTTATATACGATAATAACTTGGAAACACAATATGTTGGTGGTTACTCAGATAAATCCATTACACCATTTACAAAAATTAATATTCAAAGCTTTTTAAATAATATTGATAAAAAACGAAAAATAGCATCGATGCCAGTTATAGGATGTGCAGTTAGCAAGAAGTATCAAAAGCTACTGGATCCACTGGGATTGAAGTATCAGGAGTAGAAAGTGAGTGTTTACGAATCAAATTTAAGTAAAGTTTTAAAGTATACAAATATCGCTATCTTTGCACATATTCCAATTTTTATGGTTATGGCCTGGTTCTTTGATACACAATACAGTATTGCGATACTTGGCCCAATTCTATTAGGTGCTGGACAATTAGGTGTGCAATACCTATTAAAGAATACAAAAGTAGCTGCGATCTTAATGGGCTTCACTTATATTGCACTATCTGGTGTTATGATCCATCTTGGTAAAGGTATGATTGAATGGCACTTTCATATATTTGTTGCCATTGGAATTTTAAGTGTTTTAGCAACTCCATTAACAATCGTTGCTGCAGCACTAACAGCAGCTGTACACCATGTTGCTTTTTACTTTCTTCTACCTAGTAGTATTTTTAACTATGAAGCAAGTTTAGGGATTGTGGCAATTCATGCGGCATTTGTAGTTGTTGAAGCAATTGCATGTACATTTCTAGCATATCGATTCAACAAAGTGCTTGAGCTTCAAGAACAAATTAATAATGAGATTAGACCACTAGTAAGTAGTATTGATAGCGCTTCAAAAGTTTCAAGTCAGTCTTGTCATCAACTACTTGGTAACTCGCAAAATAACTCTTCGGCCATTACTCAAATTTCAGCAACAGCAACACAAATTTCACAAATGGTTGAGAGTACAAAAAATCAGATTGAACGAGTCATCTCGATAATGAATGAATCAAAAACATCAATGGGTGAAAGTTCACAAGCAATTGGTGAAGGTGAACGATTTATTAATTCATTAACATCTCTAGTGGAAAATATGAAAGATCTGCAAGAGACCTCTTCAACACAACTTAATTCAGTTGTTGAATCCGTAAATACAATTAGTGAGAAAACGACATTAATTAATGATATCGTTTTCCAAACAAAGCTCTTATCATTTAACGCTTCAGTAGAGGCGGCTAGAGCTGGTGAGCACGGGAAAGGATTTTCTGTCGTAGCTGAAGAAATTGGAAAACTCGCTTCAACTTCAGGAGCAGCAGCTGTTGAAATCAATGATATTGTAAACACAAGTAAAGAGCAGTTAAATAACTCCGTGGAGTCAGTTGCACAAAAGCTTACAAGCTTTCAACAAGAAATTACTGATTCATTTGAATTTTGGCAGGATATAAATAAGAAGCTTACTTCATCATTTTATGAAGTGGAAAAGAACTCAACAGAGCAAGAAGTATCTTTGAAAGAAATCTCATCTGCTGCTGACCAGCAAGATATTGGTATTAAGGAGCTTTCAGAAGCACTACATAATATCAACGAATCAAGTAGTGAGTCACTGGTTCAAATTAAAACCGTAGCTGACATTACAGACAAGCTTGAAGATGAATCAAAGAAGTTGAATCATATTCAAAGTAAAATCATGAAGGTTGCATAATCTCTAACATTAAAAATCTAATATATCGCCATGGTAAATGATTAAATCATTTACCATGCCATGTAACTGAATAGAGATCGTGTCTTCGATCTTTTAAATTCTTAACAGCACCATTTTGACGGGCCTCAAGTAATGTATCAATACGTAAGTCTGCGATAGCAACCATTTCTACGTTTGGTGTTGTATCAGCAGCGATCCCATCACGAGCGAAAGGAAAATCACAAGGTGTTAGAATACAACTTTGGGCATATTGAATATCAACGTTGTTAACACGTGGAAGGTTTCCAACATTTCCGGCCATTGCAACATAAATTTGATTTTCAATAGCACGTGCCTGACAACAGAATTTCACTCGACAATAGGCTTGGCGATTATCTGTTAAGAATGGAACAAAGAGAATATTAATCCCTTGGTTAGCAAGATGCCTTGTTAGCTCTGGGAATTCACTATCATAACAAATTAGAACTCCGATAGGGCCACAATCAGTGTCAATTACTTTTACTTCATCTCCCCCTTCAATATTCCACCAATATTGCTCATCAGGAGTTGGATGTATTTTTGCTTGCTCATGAATTTGTCCATCGCGAAGGCAGATATAACTTATATTATGAACTCTATCCCCTACTTTAGTTGGGTGAGATCCTGCAATAATATTCACATTATACTTAACGGCCAGACGTTGGAATAAAGATTTCACGTCTTCTGTGTATGCAGTCATATGCTCAATAGCAACGTCTGCAGTTACTTCTTCGTTCTTAATTGAAAGAAGCTGCATTGTGAAAAGCTCTGGAAATAAAACAAAGTCTGCACGATAATCAGCAGTAACATCAACATAATATTCAACAAGGTCTTCAAATTCTTTAAAGCTTTTAATACCACGTTGCTGATATTGGACACTAACAATTCTTACAGAGTTTTGTTTAATCGGACGATCTGCTTTACTGTCCCGTGCTTCATACTCTGAATTTCTCCAAATTAAATGTACTCCATAACCCATGGACTCTTTATCATCTGGTAGATACTTCTCTAATACACCAAGAACCTCAAATCCGTTACGTAATTGAAAGCCAAGAGTCGTATCTCGTATCTTCTTATCTTTAACTTGGTTGATGTAGTCTTCAACACTTTCGACTTGTTTAATTTTCTTTTTAAGATTTGGGATACGTCCGGCAAATACAATTCCTTTTAATCGCTCGTACTTAACCAGTCTCTTTCTTGCATTATATAAGCGCTGTCCTATTCGTTGACCTCTAATATCTGGATCAACACAAGTTTCATATCCATAAAGAATATCTCCTTCTTCATCGTGAGTTGATCCATAGCCTCGGCCAGTTATACTTGCCCAAGTATGCTTTGCAGTGGCCTTCTTTTCTGAAATGAGAATACTTGCACTATAGCCCACAATCTTTCCATTGAGGGTAGCGACAAAATTACCTTCAGGATAATTAGTAATCTGTCCTCTAATCATCCCTTTTGTATATGAGTCTTGAAATCCAGTATAAGATCGCTCAACTAGATCAAAAATTCCGTCAATATCACTAAGTTGAGATAGTCTTACCTCAAGCTTTACTTGTTTTGCCTTTTTGGCCATAAAATCATCCTTGATTCATTCTTTATGCTTACTATTTTAGCAGTAAATTCACTGTGGACAAGACGAAGTTAACTGACCGAAATCTTAAGAAGAAATAAAGCTTTTTTACGATTCTGTACCGTGTTACAATAATTCTATGGCCGAAGCTCGTGATGAATTCACTATAATTACTACCTTTAACTGCAACTGGGATTGCTCGTATTGCATCATAGACACTCATGAGCGCAATAAGAAGAATCCAATCAGCAAGGAGATGCTCCTTGAGAAGATTTATAATGTAACAGAAGGTGCTACAGTTAGCCTCAGTGGAGGTGAGCCAGGTTTAATTGATCCAAAAACGATGGAAAAAGTCTTTGAGCATCTTGTGAAGCTTAATTGTACAATTGATGTTTTCACAAATGGGCTCTTCATTAAAAGATATGGTGATAAATACTTACAATATATTGATGAAGTTCTTTATCATTGTGTGGAAACCCTAGACCAGGAAATAGAATTTCCCGATATGGACGAAGAGCAAGTCACTTATGTCATCATCGTTACAAATGATAATCACCATATGGTTGATGACTTCTTAGATAAATACCCTCATATTTCATTCAAATTGGCCTGTAATATGAAACACGGTCAAACTCTTAATCGTGGGGATGCTTTTAAGCTCTTCATGAGAAATAAGAAGCGAATTAGTGAAGACAGCTTTGAAACACTCTTTCGTTATCACTGCGATTGCAATCTCGTTTAAACATTAAAGCTAAATAAAAAAAGGGAGTCCATGACTCCCTTTTATATTATCTATTTGTCTTAATTTTATTCTAAAGGCGCTAAAGGTAGTGCGCATACATCTTCATATTTATATGCATCTTCACCTTCACACAGGGCCTTCATAAGAAGGTTAACTCTAAACTTAAGCTCTTGGTTCTCTGCTCTAAGCTCTTTAATTGCAGCAGTATTTATAGCAGGCATTTTTGTGTATTGAACATTTAACATACCTGTCTCTTCATCTCTTTCCACAACTTCTGGAAAAACCTTCTCTATGTCTTGTGCAATATAACCAATATCTCTTCTTTCGTTGCTTCGCCAAACAAATTCAACACCTCTTATATGATCAAGTTTAGATAATACATCATCGATTTCCACAATCTCTTTCTTCAAACGTTCATCAGATGTGAAGTTTAAGTAAGAATTATCATAGAGAGTCATTACTCGAGTTGTTACTGGAGCACCTGGATCACCAAGATAAATATTTCCATAAACGCGTAAATGAGATGTCTGACCTGACTGCCCAACATAGACGTTAGCTGTACCATAAGGATTTAGAAATAAGTTTGCTGCTCCCCCTACACCATTAAATGCTTGAACAGCGTTTTCATCTGCACCAAGAAAGGCTGTTCCAGTTCCTCTTCGAACTTTAAGTGAAGGTCTACCAACACCAGTTGATGTAATATTTTGAGAACCTGGTCCACCAACTTCAACATTACTGTATGGCCCTAGCTTTAATGTTAAACCACTAAGATTAGACGAAGGTTGAATTGTGTCATCAGTAAATCCCATGAAATTTGTACCTCGATAAATTCTCATCGGTACATTAGATGTATTATGAGCTCCAAATGGATTAGTATTACGACCACCGATATGAATAGGTCCGTATGGATTTATATTCAACAATGGATTTACCATTGCTTGAGGATCAGTTCCAGCTCCTGTTGTCGCTTGTATTGTATCATCATCAATTACAATAGCACTATTTCCACCATTATGAATTCTAAGTGGGACGTTAGCACTATTATTTAAAGAAATCTGGCTAGCATCATTACTACCAACTTGAGCAGAGTAATCAAGAGCAACTCCAACTGTACCTGCAACACGAGACTTGAGCTCCACTTGTGTACAATCTCCGTTTGCATCAATTTCACCACCTAGAGCATCACATACAGCATCTGAAAATTGATTTTGTGAACCATAACAAGATACAACAGCACCTGTAGCGGCATTAACAACGAAGCTAACAGGAAAGTCACGAGCAATATCCGTCGCTCCAACTGAGCTCTTCTTTACATTAGCAAGGTTAGCTCCAACACGACCTTTTTGAAAACGTACTCTAATACTTGCATCAACCTTTGTTACATTTACTCCATTTTGCATATAAACTGGACCAGGACCTGTAATTGTTGTCGCTGTCATCTCTTCAATATGTACAATACCGTCTGTTCCACCGAGTTCCTGATCAAGTTGATAGACAACATCAAAATCTGCTGGATTTGGCCCATCAGAGCGATTAATTTGATTAAAGCTAAAGCTACTTCCACTGGCCGTTCCACCAAAAGACTCACCTGAAAATGTTTTTTCACATGAATCCTGGTCAGCAAGAATTCCTGACATTCTTTGAATTTCTTGTTGTATGTTAAAAACTTGTGAAGCTCTTTTAGAAGTACGATTAATATTTCCAATCATGTTAACTAGAGCAACTGAAAGAACACCAATGAGCCCCGCGGCAACCATTACTTCCACGAGGGTAAAACCAAACTCATTATTTCGTTTTTTGTAATTCATTTGAGACACCTTTAAATATGCATTATATTATAATTATAAGTGTATTTAAATTTTAATGCATTATTATTAACTAAATAATTTTACCAATAGTTTAATATTGTGCAAGTGGCTGAAAATATGGATAAAAAAAAGATCATTATAACGGGAGGACTTGGCTTTCTAGGTAGCGCAATTGCCAAGAATTTCTTTCACAAATACGATGTCGTCATCATTGATAAAGTTGAACAAACTGACAGTAAGGTAAACAGGTTAACAGAGTATTCTGATCATTTTTTCTACAGGAAAATGGACCTTGCCGAGATGAGTACTTCTGACATCGAGTGGCTAGAAGACGAATTAACCAGTACACACCTCTTCTTTCATTTTGCTGCTGCAGTGGGAGTTAAAAGCATAGATAAAGATCCAAAAGCATCAATCATTAAGGAGTACCAAGTAAATATGGCACTTCTTCCTATGCTAGCAAAGAACAAGACAAGAACTATCTTTGCCTCGACCTCAGAAGTTTATGGAAATAAAGAAGACTGTAAAGAAGATCAAGAATTATCGATTGGGACACCTGATATTTTAAGATGGGGTTATGCTTGCAATAAGCTTATGACTGAGTTTCTCATTAGAAGTTATGATGTTCCTCACACTATTATCAGATTGTTTAATGTTACAGGAAAAAACCAATCAGCAAGTCAAGGAATGGTTCTTCCTAAGATGATACAAGACGCCAAAGAAAAAAATAGAATCTATGTTTATAACCAAGGTAAACAGACTCGTGCATTTTGTCATGTTGATGATTTTGTAAACTCTATTGACTCAATTGTTCATAGTGACTTATTTCATAATCAAATCGTTAATATTGGTAATGATGAGAATAAAATATCTATTTTAGAACTAGCATATAAAGTAAAAGAACTTATCTCACCAAATGCAGAAATTGAGTTGAAAGATTATCATGAAGAATACTCTAATGAGTCTGAAGATATATTTAAAAGATCTCCGGATACAACTAAGCTTAAACAGGTTTACACACCTAGTATTGGAATTGATGAGATCATTTTGAGCTTTAAAGATGAATAAGAATTCGAATAAACCAATTATTATGATTCATGAAGTCTCCGACTGGATGCTAGAGATTGATTTGTCAAAATACATTATTACTTTTGACGATGGATTGTACTCACAATACAAAAATCTTGATCACTTTTTAAGCTTTGACACCGAAAAGTACTTCTTTATTTCCACAAATATCGTTAGTCCAAAGAATGAGAGACAGGAGAAAGAAGTTATTCCATGTCATATCGCACATCAGAATTTTTTTAACAATGGAGACACCTCTGCTTACATGAATTGGGAACAAATTCGTACGATCGACAAAAGTGCTAATTGCTTCATTGGCGGTCACTCCCATAGTCATCGTGACCTAAGAGGTGACATAAAATTAAAAGAACTACACGACCACTTAACCCAAGACACAGAATTAATGCTTAAAAGGTTTAAAGTAGAAGGAATAAAGATTAATAGTTTTTGTTTTCCTTATAATTATGAAGCCCCATTATATAAAGAAATATTGAAGCAGAACGACATCAATCATTTCTTTGGCAATGAAAGAATAGCGATCGAAGACATAAGAAGGGAGCATCAGAAGTCGTGAGATACAATAATGAAGAGATCATATCAATTGGAGGTAATGCCTTTCTCAATATAAATTGGGAGATGGTATCACACTGCCAATTTGACTGTTCTTATTGTTATTATAAACCTTTTCAAAGCGATACAAATTACACCACTCTTGGCAAGATTGTCCTAACAAAACTTAAGCAAATCAAAGATGATTTTATTATAAACCTAATTGGAGGAGAGCCATCACTTCATCCAGACTTCATTCAAATTATTAATGAGCTTATAGAAATAGAAAACCTTAAAGAAATTAGAATTGTCACAAACTTTGTAAAGCCATTTGAGTTTTGGAATAAGATTAAAAAGTCATCAAAAGTAAAAATAACAGCAAGTTATCATCCAGAGTACCCAAATAAAGACTTCACTAAAAAACTGTCTCAACTTACTTCAATTTATCGAACTGACACTGCTTTTCTAATAACAAACGAAAAATCACATCTCAAACGATCAAAAGAAGTTTTCCAAGACCTTTATGAACTTTCAAAGTCGTCAAAACATACAATCAATCCAATTCGCCTACATAGTAAAGAAGGTAGTAACACTAGTTACCAAGAATACGAAAAAGATATTGAGGCCTTCATCACCTCTTGTGAATCAGAAGTCGAAAAACTAGATAATCAAGAAACAGCAACTATTACAACAACAGCAAAAACATTAGATATTTCAAAGCCAAAATTCATGGCCAACAACTTTCATGCCCTCAAAGGATGGAAGTGTGATGTTAATGCTTTTATTATTCAATATGATGGAATGGTCTCCTATGCTTGCAAGGGTATAAAGAAACATATCCTTACTTGTAACTTTAAAACGTCAGCAATTATTTGCCCTTTTAAATATTGTGAATGTGATGACTACTGGGATTTCAAAAAGGTAAAAGCATGAAAAACAACATCCTTATTATCGTTGCTCATGCTGATGACGAAGTACTGGGCTGTGGCGGAACTATCGCAAAACACAAAAGAGCAGGTGATCATGTCGACTTAATTATTTTAACTAATAGTGCTGCTTCACAAGAAGGAAGGTCTATTGAGAATCGTTTAAGAGAACTAGAGTTATCTTGTAAAATTTTAAAAATAGATACATTCAAAATGCTTAATTTTGAAGACAACCAGTTAGATAAATACCCACTACTTGAAATAATTAAAGAGACACAAAAGATCCTTGGTAAAACGTCTTACAATCTAGTTTATACTCACTCTATCAATGATTTAAATATAGACCACAGAATAACAAATCAGGTTACATTAACTCTTTTTAGACCGTTACCTAACACTAAAACACCTAATATTCTCACCTTTGATATTCCTTCAAGTGTCGAATACCAATCTCCAAACCAGTTAAAGATTGAAAAAAACTATTATTCACTCTTATCCAAAGAAGATTTAGACTTGAAACTAAAGGCCCTCGAAGCCTATAAAAGTGAGTCTAACGACTTTCCTCATCCTCGCTCGAGTGAGTATCTAGAAATACAAGCAAAGCATGAAGGATCGAGGTGTGGAAATGAACTTGCGGAGTCATTCTATATAGAGAGAATGATTAGCACGAATAAAAACGATTAATTAGAACTGACACATATATAATTTCATCATCTTTCAAACTTTCATAAAATGGTAAGCTCAATGTTGTATCACAATATGATCGAGCACCTTTATACGAATTGCCATCGGCCCAGTAACGATGGAGATGTAAAGGTTTAAAATGAATTGAAGTCTGAACACCATGATCAGATAAAAACTTTCGTAAATCATCTCTCCTTTTAACATTAATTGTAAATAAAGAAGGTACGACCTTATCTTCTAGCTCTCTTACTTGTATATATTCTTCATCTAGCTGGTCTAGATATTGCTCATATATCTGTCGTCTTTTCTCTCTCTTATATTCAAAAACTTTTACCTGGTCATTCAGAATAACGGCAACAATATCTGTCATATTTGATTTACGGCCTAGATACTCAATATCATATGAACCAGATTTATCTTTTGCGATTCCATGTAGGCGATATTTTTTTGCTTTATCAACATAAGAAGAATCATTAAAAATTGCCGCACCACCATCCGGTGTTGAAAATATTTTATTAGGGTAGAAGCTAAAAAAAGTAGCATCGACATTGGAATCGAAACACGAAGGATAACTAAGTTGTGCAAAATCTTCGATAATTTTAAAATTATATTTCTTCTTTAATTCTATAAGTGACTTTCTATCATAAAGAAAACCAGCAATAGAAACAGGTATCACCGCGTCTACTTCTAACTCAGATAAAATTTGTGAGAGATGATTAATGTCTATCATTCCTGTCACTGCATCAACATCACAAAAAATCACGTTATGGCCAAGTCTTTTTGGTACTTCAGCGGTTGTGGTAAATGTGTTTACAGGTACAACTATTTTTGCACCTTTTTTAGCGAAGAGAACATCAAGAATGATCTCTAGTGCAGAAGTTCCACTATTTGTGCAAACACAATTAGGAAGGTCTAATGTTCTTATTAATAAATCTTCAACTGCTACGACTTTAGGACCGCCAGTCCAATTTCCCGAAAGAAGAACCTCTCTGACTTGATCTCCTAATTGGTCTCCGATATATGGCCGAAAAAATGGTATTTTCATTTATATAAGTAAATCTCCTGGGCCTCACTAATTGGATACTCCCTGGCCAATATATTTTTCACATTAAACAAGGGGTTTCTACTTTTCTCTAAATAATACAAGTTATTTAAATTATAATCGCAAATATAAACAAAGACCGGTCTACGCTTTTGAATTTCAACATACTTTAAATCAACTATCTTGATATCACCGCTATATACATTTTTATAAATCTTTGAATAGAGCTGATTATAAAAAGGAAAGAGAACCTTCCTATCATTACCCCATAATTCTTTTGTAAGTGAGACAATTCGCTTTCCATCACTTTCTTTCAAATCATCCATTTTAAACCAGCCATCTTCTTCGGAGTAATACTCGAAAACTAAGAAGTGTTCTGATTCTTCTAACAAAGTTGGCAAGATCGTTTGTTTATTCATAACCTTTCGGTATTTCTTTAGCAATTCATCGAAAGTAAAGTCTAGCTTACGATCAATATCTGGCGATTCAGTAACAAGATATTTCAATGCGGGTTTATAAAGGTATTTTTTATTTCCAACACGAATATAGTAGAAAATCTTACTCTTTCCAAAACCTGAACCTAAAGGGACATCGATACCAAAGTCTTCAAATATTTTATCCTTGGCCTCATAGAGAAATTGTATTTTCTTATCTCTTAAGATCTTTTCAACATCCATATTAGCTGTGTCCTTTCATTCGTTTAAAATAAGCGATCTTTTCTCTAACTTTGTCATATTTTGAGCTTGGATATAAATGTTCATGCCAGAAATAAATATCACCTAATTTATCCTCAGGAAAAGTATCTACAGAAGCATAACCTTCTCCAACTTGATAATACTCAATAGTTTCAATGGGAAAAGCCTTCTCATTATATGCACGATCAATAACGTATTCTTCGAGGAAGTACTCACGTACATTTTGACAATACTTTTTCCAACGTTCATCACCATTTGTTTCATGAAGTTTCATAAGTTCCTCATAGAAGTACTTATAAAAACCTGAGTCACGACGAGATATAATAAATCCAGTATCTAATGGATTATCCCAATCATCTCCCAAAAAGCGTTGATCTAACTTTGACACATCATCATACTTTCCTACAAGCACATGACCTGTTTTATAGACCTCACGAATGAGATCAGGACGTATCGGCTTAATTAAATTCATATCAAGATCAATATGAATGAATATATCTTCTTCTAGTTCATCTTCTAAAATCATCCCACAAAAGGGAACATTCACAAACCCCGAGGAGAAGCTCTGTGTAACCTCATGATACTTTTCGATATATGTTACATTTAATTCCTCAAGCTTCTTCTTTGTTTCACCACTAATCACATTTTGAGTTGGGCAATATGTATAGATTGGAATGTCTTTTAAATCACCAGCATTCTTACGCCAACTTTGAAAACATAAGATTGCTTCATCTTCATAATGACGTTGAAACTCAAAATCGATCCCCATGTCATCGTTAGTGCATTTCTCATTACTTTCAATCATTGTTATTAATGCAATCTTCATTTAAATCCTACTTAGTATAATCAATGTATTCATCTTCTCTTTGAGTATCTAGTGTTGAACAGTGAATACCACCACCAAAAATCTCACAATTTTCAAGTGGCACTGTATGGACATTAAAACCCTTATTATCTAATAGCTCTATGACATTATAAGCCTTTTCATTAACTAAGACATTCTTTTCATCCAAACTAATAATATTAATATCCATTCCTCGCGTACTCGCTAACTGAATATCAATATCTGTCATTCCCTGTTCAATAACAGGCTCTACTTGATAGTCATCAGGAAATAAGCAATCCCAATTTTTGAATTTTTCAGGAAGAAGTTCTTTTATATTTCGATACTTAGGATTTACAAGAAAAGTCCCAGGCTTTAAACATATTAGAACACCATCGATGTGATTATCCGCAACATTAACGATATGAAAGTTACTTTCTGGAAATAGAGACTTTATCCATTCAAAACCAAGATAGTGATTATATGAATTAATATTAACAATAACATCCTTACCTATTCGTAAAAACTGGGCCCCATCAATGGCCATCGTATATTTATTACGATCAAAATTTTCATAATCACGCTTGGTATTCCATGGCGTTAAATCCATTGTCTCTTCCACAAGTCGATTATTTGGGGATTTTAGCCATTTTCCACCACGACCACCATCGAAAAGTTGATTATAAACCTTATAAAGCAACGTATTCTCAAAATAACGATTTCTTACATAAGTAGGGGTTTCAATTATACAATCGCGATAGACAAGAGATACATCTCTCACATTACTTGCTGCCGACAATTCGGTCTTATAATCTGGTGTCTTAATTGTAACAACTTGAGACAAGTGATCTGGTCGATAAGTTTTCACACCAAGTTCTTCTAATTTCTTAGAAAGGTCATCTAACTGTTGATTTCGCTTAACAAGTAAATCGTGGTTCACATAGTACTCTTCACCTTCATGCTTAAGTCTGTCATAAACTGCGTGTGTTAAGTTTTCACCGTAAAAGTGCTGAAAAGTAAAGTCTGCTACTCTCTTACTTATTTCTAATTCACGTCCTACAATCACGGATTTTAGTTTTCCAAATGATGTATTACTACTAATCATGATAACTTCCTTATTGACTCGATGTTATCATAACTAAAATCACTCATATAGAAGTCACAATTAAGCTTACATTGAGTTGTATTTCCCAATGCCTGATAACAATCACAAAAGCTTCTCGAAAATTTAATAAATTCACTATAAAAATCGAAACTGCGTTCGAAGTTATATATAGATATTGGCGCTATTTGCGTTTTCGCATATATAAATGAAACACAAGGATAACAATTACCATCGGAGTTTATATAAATTCTCTTAAACCAAGGTTTTACTTTTTTATTGTAACTATTCTCATAGAGAAAAGACATATTTCCTAACTCACTTTTATTTCTTGGTGGCCTAACCTTTTTTGTAACTATTGTTGTGTCCCTAAAGATTAACTCTAACCCAAGACGATCACGAACCATTTTATAGGTTTCAGATTCAAAGCCTTCATTATTAAGGTGACGTGAATAAATAGGCTCCACATTAATTCCATGACTGATGGCATACTCAATATTCTTAAACACCTTTTCAAGGTCCCCACCGACACGTGTTTGCTCATGAATAATTTGATTTGGACCATCAATAGCGATTTGAAAAATAATATTCTTATACTTTGATAAAGCCCTAAGATCTAACTTCTCTAAATTTTCACCATTTGTCGCAATGAGAACATCGTTATCAGTAAAACGCTCTCCTAAGGTTTGAAGTATAGAATCAATACGTGAATGTTCTAAAGGTTCCCCATCGTTTCCACAGATAAAGATCTCTTTTGGATTAAAATCTTTGATTATAGGAAAAACTTTTTCAAAATCTAACTCTCTTTTATTTGGATGCTTTGATGGAAGGCTAGGGCAGCCCTGACACTGCAATTGACAGCTATTATTTAAACTAAGCTCAATAAATTCGACAAACTTATTATAAAGCATTACAGAATCTCGAGGTCCCACATATCCATAAGTTTTTTGCAATTTTTCTCACAGATTTGACAACATTCGTATTCAAAATCTTTAATCTTCTTATAGTCGAGATCCCATTGTTCCTTACGACTTTCCTCTAGCCAAATATAACATGGATAAACTCGTCCAAACTGATCAATATGTATACTTCGGTTATGAAAGGAGCGACAATCGATATCATAATCATGCTTACCATCAACTTTGTCCTGCCATTTCTTTTTGGCTGATTCAATAATGACATCGTACTTTCTCTTTAATTCAGGTGTGATAAGCATTTTATCAAGATTAAATGAATTCTTATAAACACTTAGATCTCGACGATATAGAGTTTGTGTTAAATTTATATTACTAAATTCTTCTAATAATTCATCCATGCCACCAGACTCAAGATCATGAGCATTATAATCAAAGAGAATATGCTGAATATAATCAACCTTGTGTACATTGGCCTCGCGGAATGCTTTTGCATTAGCTCTAATATTGGCTAGACTAGTACCCACTCGATAGATTTCATGAAGTTCTTGAGTAGAACCACAAATAGTAAAATAAACACTGTCCCTTTCAGTTAGAATTTTTCCTAATTCTGCCCACCATTCTGGATTATGAGTGTCTCCATTAGTACAAATCTCAATGGCAATATTACGCTTTATGAGATACCTGCATAGATCATAAATATTACGATATAGTGTAGGCTCAGTGAAGGCTCCGACTAAATGGACATACTTTGCATTAGGAAATTGATCAAGCTGATCAGTGATTTCATTTAAGTGACGTTCATTGTACTTCACATCAATATGCTTATAATTTCGAGCACAAAGAGGACATCTGGCATTACAGGTCCCAGTGAGATCAAGCTCAATCCTGATACTTCTTGAAAGTGCATCGTAGTTAGCAGACAAAGTCCAACTCCATTACGTCTATAATCTTTTGTATTCTTTTTTCACATTTAAAACAGTCTTTAAACTTAAAGCTTAAAACTTCACTATAATCAAAAACTTCACCAGAGAAATGCCCTGGTCCTTCATATTCCGCGTGGCCATAGCAAGGTGATATTCGGCCAAATTGATCGATATAAACTTTCCTATCTCTAAGACTCATACACTTTATTTCAACTTCTTTCTTTTGTCCGGGCTTTGGGCGAATATTAAAAAGTGCATCAATGGCCCTCTTTCTTTCGTTCTCTGGTCTAATTAAATCTTTATCAAAACTCTTAATATATTCATTAAACGTTCGTTGACCTTCAGTATCGACAAATTTAGTAGCACTGAAGCGATCTATAATCTCCTTCATCTCTTTACTTTCAAAATCATCACGATTGTATTTGAACATGATATGTTGGATATGATCAATTTTATCTTTATTAGTCGATATAAAGCCCTGGTGATTATCAAGAATTTGTTTAAGTTTACTTCCGACGCGATATTTTTCATGGAGCTCTTGAGTTGAGCCACAAATAGTAAAGTACACACGATCATTAGATGTTAAAATTTCACCAAGCTCGGCCCACCACTCAGGAGTGTGAGTGTTTCCGTTGGTAAACAATTCGACAGCTACACCTCTTTTAACAAGATAGCGGCAAAGTTCTAAAACATCAGGATACAATGTCGGCTCAGAAACAGCACCGGCCATATAGAACACTTCAAGATTTTTAAAAGAATCGAGTTGTGCAATGACTTCTTCGAGAGAACGTATATTTCTTTTTAATAAATGATCAGCATGAGCATAGTTTCTTGTACAAAGTGGACACTTGAGATTACATGTACCAGAAAGGTCCATCTCTACTTCCCAAATCTCATCACGATGTAGTGTTGTTTTTTTACAACCCATAATTATCCCATTCTCTCTAATCCATTATCTTCTAGTAACTTAGTTGTCATGGATTCGCATTCGTAACAGAAGTCATATTTAAACTTATTAATCTCGGTATAATCTAAATTAAATTTTTCACCAACATTATAAATTCGATACAAAAAGCATGGAAATATTTCTCCCCACTGATCAATTGCAACAAAACGTTCCTCAAGGCTTTTACACCTCATACGACAGCTTATTTCACCTGTTTTATTCTTTTGATAACGACGCTTGGCATGTTTAGAAATAAGATCATAAGTTTTTGCAAGTTCAGCAGTCATCTTGATGTCATTTTCTTTATCTTTAATGAAACCGAATCTTTCATTATATGGAAGAGTGTCGATATTATATTCTCTTGAGAAACGTGAAATGATCTCTTTCATGGCAGGGCTTTCGTAGTCCTCAGCATTGTAATCAAATCTTATATGTTGAATATAATCGATGTCGTACTTACAACCTTCTTTGAAAGCCTGATGATTATCTAATATTTGTTGAAGATTTGATCTTACACGATACTTTTCATGTAACTCTTGAGTAGAACCACAAATCGTAAAATAGACATGGTCACGTTCACTCATAATACCACCGAGTTTGCTCCACCAGTCAGTCGTGTGAAGAGATGCATTCGAATATAATTCAACCTCGATTTCTCTTCCTACTAAGTACTCCATAATCGTAAAAAATTCTTTATGAAGCGTTGGCTCTGAAATGATACCGGCCATACAACACATTTTAATATTTGGATATTCATCAAGTTGAGCAATTATTTCAGCAGCTGGCCTTTCGTTGTACTTAAGTAAATGCTTAGCATTTACATAGCTCCTAGTACAAAGAGGACAATCGAGATTACAGGTTCCTGTAAGTTCTAACTCGACCTCTAGGATATCTTCTTTTGAAAGCGTATTTGGTAATTCTTCCATATCTACCTACTTATATTCACATTCAGGATATTTTCCACGACGAAAATAGAGAACATCATCAATTTTCTCACCTTCGACAGGATAGACATCTTGAACTTGGCTTATCTTTTTCTCAACTCCATCACAGATGAAGAAGAATTTGCAACCAAAGCACTTTTTGTCCTTTGTATATGTATGTTTTCTTTTTTTATTTGCTACTTCAAAATACTCTTTTGTATCAATTTCTTTTGCTTCAACTTTTTCAACATCATAGGTATAAATATTCCAGTCATCACGGTCATATATATGTTGATAAATACCAACTACATATTCTTCATATCCCTCCATAAAACAATAAGGGATGTAGCGAACATTTATCAGGATATTTTCATCAAGTGTATCAATTGCTTTCTTTATATATCGGCTTAGGTGCTCATAGCTTTGTGATTCAAGACGATTTGCATCTTCCCAATAATTTAAGGGTAAGAAGTTAAGCTGATATGGCCTTATCTTATTAATCAGTTCGACATACTCATGTAGTAACGATGCATTCTTATCAGTGACAGTACAGTTGATGCGAACTTTAATACCGATTTCTTGACAATTTGAAATGGCCTTAAGCATGCGACGAAAAGCACCTTTTCGTCCCACCATCGAATCGTGATTTTCTTCATTAACACCATGAAGACTAAATAATAGCTCCGTTAATCCATGTTCTTTTGATTTTTTACAGAATTCGATATTTGCAAATTTTGCACCATTAGTAAGTGCAGAGATATTAGTAAAACCTAGATCTCGACAATAGTCTAAAATCTCAAACCAATCACGGTGGACAGAACTTTCACCCCCACTTAGATCAACCTCTCGCATACCGCATTGGTATAATTTTTTTGCTCTTTCCTTAATTATCTCAATGGGAGTTACCTTATCGAGATCTTCGATATAATAGCAGAAGAAACATTCATAATTACAGAATGTTCCTGTATCGAGCTTTGCTCTCTTATTGAATTTATCATCTATTAGCCTCAAACCAGAGTGGCTAAAAATATTATAATCCAATATGTTCTCCCAAGATATCTAGTATGGGATCGCCCTCTTTTAGAAATATTGATTCAAAATCATTATCAATATCCCACTTTCTCCAGTAGAGGCCTTTGTCTTCATCCCAGTAGTCTATATTATAATACACAACCTCTTTTTCAAAAAATTTACACTCTGAGATCATTCGTGGGCTACAGTCAAATTTGCGTGGAACGGGCGTATAGATATATCTATCAAATTTCTCAAATAAATCTGGCACGGGCATCTCAGGGAACTCAAAACGCTCAGAGAGTCCTTCTAAACGTCTCTGAGGACGGTTTTCTTTATTAGTCAGGCACATGAAATTTCCATCATACTTATCTAGAAGGTCTAAATACATCTGATCTGGAATATTTCGACAATTTTTTGTGCCATATAGTAAATTACAACGTACTGTTTTTACGGGTTTTTTAAGACGATCAAAATTGATTCGCTTCTTATAATCAATAGCATTCTTACAATCACGATAAATACGCTTATCTTGAAGAATAAATACATTATCCTTATCGTTATCTTGTAGCTCCTTATCACCACAAGCAAAGTGAAATATTTTATGCGCTAAGATATGCTTACTTTCCAGAGACTTAGCTCCTCCATCGGTAAAGAGGATATTGTTTGCATGTATAAGATTAGGTCTATTTACAAAGAGAGTATCCTTTTCAAGCTGGACCAACTCTTCATCAGAAATAATATACTTGTCTACGACTGTCTTCTTGAAAGTTGGCCAATCAATATCTTCACATAAGAGTATCCCAACTCTCATATACTCTTTTAAAAAGAAATAATAATCAATAACTTCATATGTGTGTCCACATAGACCATGATTATTTGCACTCCAGCTATATGTTAGCCAAAGATCATAATTTTCTTTATCAAGTCTTAAAATCATACTATTCCAAAAAAGCTGAAATTAACTTATCGTCATTAGTTAACTGATAAGTAGCAAGTCCATTTTCTAAAATATCATTATACCTTAAAATAACAGAGTCTTGAATCCCATTGGGAATAATCTCAATCTCTTTACCATAGTAAAAAGACTCAGGAATAAGCCTATTATTAGTGTCTGGACGGTTTCCTTGAAAGTATAATAGTGTATCAAAATGCTCATGTAAGCGGTCATGATGACGATTAGCCTCCTTATAAAGCTTCTTACGATCATGATATTTTTGTGGGATCTCGATATTCTTATAGTCAAAAAAAGGTGAAACAACGAAGACATTATTATCGATAACATCTAATTTTCTATAATGATTGAATGAAAACTTTAAAAGTTCTTTTTCATCATAAGTTTGGTAATCGTAATAACCAAAATAACGACAACTTTTCTTCTGAAATCTTTTTAAAGGGTTTGCAACGTTAGAATAAACAAGTAAATCACATGGAATTATTTCCCCGAGCCCTTCTAACGTATGAATATCTAAAATCAAACAAAGCCTAGGCCTTAATTTATAAATATCATATACCTTTTGAGTAACTATAAAAGAGTCATTATAATCCTGAGGATAATTATACTTTTCTTTAAAGATTTTTATATATTTAAGGCGTTCTTCTTGCGAACAGTTATGAAGGACAAATTTCACTTCACTGCTTTGAGACCTTGTATAGAGAAAGTACTCAAAGCAGTAAAATAGTGTTCCATTTATTTTACGATGATCTTTTTGTAAATAGAGAATAACTCTAGAAGAAGGTTGAATAATAATCCTCTAAGAACTTATTTGTTAAGCCTTCGATTTTTTCAATATCATCTTCTTCACCGATAAGCTTTCTAAAATGATCAAACTTCTTATTTAAAGCAGCAACCCTTTCAATTTGATCTTTCGTGTTTAAATAATCTTCTAATTTTTGGATAAGTTCTTCGTTACCTGTTTCTAAAATCTCTAAATATTTTGATTCTCTATTTTCAGCAGTAATAAAGAATCCTTTGTCACAAAGTTCATTATTAAGGCACATAAAACTATAAAATGTATAACCACTTACTGAAGCAAGGTCATGAGTCACAACCATACGGGCCTTTTTAATTGCAGATTCGCGAGCATAATTATGATCATTCTCGTCGCCTTCAATTAATCTAATCTCATGAGGCATTACTTCATTATATTCAAGAGGCTTCGTGATCCTTACTTCAATTCCCTTTTCAATAGCATGCTTAATGATAGAAGAAGAAACCGCTGAAAGGTTTAACAATTTCTCATGTCTCTCAATTGGATCAAGTGTATGAGGAAAAACATTTGTCACATACCAATGTGATCCACGATCTTCAACTGAAGCAACATCATATAACATCATATTTAAATCCTTTTAAAATATCTTAATAGTGACAACCACAATTATTGTGGCATGCACAAACAGCGTTACAATTACAGTCTGTATTACAAATACAGTCGGCTCTTAAAGTATTATAATAATTTAAAATCTCTTGAATATGGGGCTCGACGATATGTTGACCTGTTTTATTCCAAGCTCTTGTACCAGAAGTCCCGGAAGCACTCCCATCGTCAGAAGTCTTAGGTCTATTATCAGCAGGAGAAGGATTTGCAGCACTCCATACTGAGTCATTTGCTGGCGACATTTGATTAAGACGACTTACCATATTGGCCGTAACAGAATTAGTAATTTGAGTACCAACACCGTATGAGTTAGTTGGAGTACCTGGATTATACATTGCGTGTGCTCTTCTAGCTGCCATCTCTGCAGAAATAACATCTCTAAGAGCTTTAACGTGCGTACCATATATCTTAGCACCAATTGCAATATTTATATTTAATGTGTGTGTTCTATTTGAAGAACAAACTCCTCGGTGCCCTGAACATGTTGACGTTCCTCTATTATGATAGGAACAGTGTCCACCACTACATGCCATTTGCCATCTCCCTGTTTCTATATTCCTCATCAGTTTCTGCATGTAAAGCAAATAAGTGCTTCTGTACTGCGCGGTCAATTTCTCCAAAAGCTTTAAAGAAACCACAAAGTTCATTAACCCAATTATCTGTCCACTTAGCGAAAAAGTCCGTTTTTTCACTCTTCTCATGACTTGCAACAGGACAAATCATACAAGTCGTGGCAACACAGTCCTTACAATCTTTATGGATTTTCTTTAATGGTTCTTCAAATTTCTTTGTATAAGCACTAATCTTTTGGACAAATTCTTCATCATGGATATCGCTATACGCTAATTCATCCTTATGTTTTGAATAGATAGCACCGTGACATGCGTAGAGATTTCCTCTTTGATCAATTGCGGCCATATTATAACCAGCAGAACAATGCTTTCTATTATCTTCTCCACCAAACCATGAACAAAGATAGCGTCCATTTTCACGGTAAAATTCAATTTCACGCTTAGCAATCTTTAAGAACTCACTTCTAAAGATTTTTACCGCATCTTTTTTCTCGTCTAAACTAAATTTTGTAATATAGTCGATAGTCGGTGAGTAATTGATATTAATATTTTTTGAAACCTTCCAAAGAAGTTTTTGAATATCATGATAATCTTCCCAACATTTATAAAGACTATCCATACTGTCAATTGGAAGGGTTGCCTTCATACTCACATTGATACCAAGGTTTGCTAACTCATAGAGGTTATTAATTACTTGATTACTAGATGCCTTCTTATTCTTCATCAAACGGTAATTATCATTAACCGCTCGTCCATCATAAGATACCTGAACATGAAGTTTAGACATATCAACATTATCAATAATTTTCTTCATATTGTGCATATTGAATGCATTTGTATAAAGGTGAAAATCAATATTATCGTGTTCACGATATTGATTCATAAGATCGATAATAAATTTTGGATTTAAAGTAGGCTCACCACCCCATAGAGAGATATTTAGGCCATCATATTTTGCCTGAAACCATTCCTTGTCTTCAAGGATACTATCAATCCTTTTAAAAATTGTTGGAAGATCGTTATCAAGCCTTGCCTTGTCAACTTTCTCTCCTTCAAAACAATATGTGCAATTAAGATCACATAGTGCAGAGGTTGTAATTTCAAGTGTGAAGTAATTCCTTACGCCACCTTTTGCTTTCGCTGGGTTTTCAATATTATAAGCTACCATTATTCAATCTCCGTATTCATGATTTCATCCAAGATGCTATCGAGTTTATCTTCCGAAACTTTTTCCTCTTCAACTTTTATCATTGCTAGAATTTCATCAGCATCTTTTAAAAGTTTGTCAGAATACTCAGGTGCAATTGGATGCATATGCTTACTAGCTTCATAAAGATGTTGTGCAGCTAGATACATACTTCGATTCAGTGCTTTAAGATTCATAAATTTCTCGCTTCAAGATTCGTTTAAAATATTCATTCCCTTTCAAAGTTTTAATCATACGTTGTACTTCTTTATAGAAGTGCTTATACATAAAACAAATACTTTCAATTGGGCCTTCATTTTTTATGTTCTCATACAAACAGCCTTTTCTACAGTAATTTTTTACCGAACAAGACTCACAAGCTGCCATATTTTTGTATTCTGGAATTTTAAGATATAAGTCGTCATCTTTGAAGCGATTACAGGCAATTAGCTTATCTTCAGAGAAGGATAAATGAGTATCCCCGGCACCACAATAATCAATGCGCACATCTTTAGCTGTGTAGCGTAAAATATGCCTTAAATATGTGAGTATAATTTTTGGCATTTCAACATTATCAACGTTTTCAATATACCAATCGACCAGTTCACTAAAGCCATAATTCACCTCTTGTGCACTTTCATTGGTCCAAACATCCACATCTCGAATTAATGTTAAATCAGGATTGAGATTAAGGACTTTTTTAATATAGAGATGATTTTCTAATAAATTATTATTTCCAGAGTAAATCATTGAATGACACGAAAGGTCATTTAACTGTTTTATTATTGGGAGCTTTTTTTGATAAAGATAATTGGTACCACGGCCATCATGCTGATTGCGATTTATATCCTGCCATAGGCCATCATATGATAATGAGACTCTAACTTTGTTAGCATTTAAAAATTCAACTTTTTCATCATCAAGTAAAAGACCGTTGGTTGGCATATAGAATTGCACATTGGGATCATCTTTTAGCTCTTTAGTTACTGTAACGATTTTATCCCAATGTAGGAGAGGCTCTCCCCCATAGAAATCTACTTGAATAAGCTCTTGTGGGTTTTTAGAACGTACTTTCTCATAGGACTCAAAGAATAAGTCAGTATTAATTGACTTCTTTGAAAGCTTATCAACATTGCAGTAACTACAATCTAAGTTGCAAGCTTCCGAGAAAGCTATTGATAAGACAATCATTTGAATCCTTTATTATTTAACCTTCACCCAATGGCGTCCATTAACATCAATAAACTTCTTACCATCTCCGAAAGAATCTTTTAATTCCTTCTTTTTATATATTGCAACGACGCGCTCAGGAAAGTTTTGTTTCTCTTCTAAAGTCATCTCTGTTAGGTTTCCATTTTCGTCATTAGTCAATGGAGTTCCACATGGGTATTCATCATCAACATATGCTAAAACCCAACCAGCTACTGCAATTGGTACTTCAACACCAGCATTACCTTGTCCAACACCAAAACCAAATGTATCAGAAGCTACCCCAATTACACTCAGCTGACACCTTTCAGTACAAATTCTAGCACCTTCTATTGTATCAAAGTAGCATTTCCCTGGTATTAAATCATCATTAAGTAATTGAAAGTCAGCAACATCATTCCAAACAGAGTTCCAGACCTTATCCGCTACGAATTCACCACTTTGTACCCTTAGATCAGGTCCAGATGAACCATTTGTAATAGTACCTGTCGAACTTATAGTACATGGTCTTAACAGCGCCATAAAATCTCCTTCAATTAATTTTTTATTGAAAATTATAATTATAGTATATAATAGGATCATGAAACGAAGAAATTTTATTTTCACTACATTATTTTCTCTTTTCACATATAAGGCCATGGCCCACTCTATTATGAGATTAAAGAAAACAAACACTGGTAACTTACTAATAACTAGTGATAATGATACTTGTATCATTCTTAAGAGTGGTATGACTTATGAACTTCCCATTAAACCAAAAGAAATTCACTCAGTTATACATTTTCGCGTAAGAAAAACAAAATGGGGAAAAAGTCCTATTATCAATCCACACAATAAAAAGATTGCCAATAAAAATGGGCTTTTTATTGTCGAAGAAAAAGTTGATCTAAATTACTCAAGAAATTTTTCTATGCAATATATCAACGATGATATGGGCTGGATTGTAGTTTAGTAGACTTTCCTAGAAGAAAAATTATCCCTATCAATATAATATTCGATACAAACTCCACCCTCATTGTTAAGACAGTTAACAGATGAAATATTATAATAGAACTGGCCCATAGATAAAGGTATGAGCGTTTTTTGAAATATAGAAATAACCCTGAAAGTTCTAAAATTACGATCCCTAGACCAATTAGAAATAGTATAACACTTGGAATTACATCTATGATCGGCCAGCTATGATTTGTTAAATGGTGTGATTCCTTAATAATCTCTCTGAGTCCTTCAAAGTGAAAATATCCAAGGCTTTCATTAAAAAATGCTTTAAATGAATAAAATAATTTCCAGAATCCAGACATAAAATAAATGAGAACAATGGTAAGTTTAGAAAAATCTAAAATTGCTTTGTCACTTTTTTCATCTCTTCCTTCAAATATAAAAAGAATAGAAATATAAAACCAAGCAAATAGATCATGATCAAAATCGGCACCATTTGTTAAAGCGATAATTAAAAAGAGTAAAAGAGAATATAAAATACGAAAGTATTTACGTAAAAAGGAGCCTATTGAGCCAAATATTGAAATGGCCCAAAGTATTATTAGTGGTGTGATTGAATTAAATGAGGGTAGTAAGCTTGCAACCCAATTACCAGAGTTTTGAACTTCATAGCCTTCATAGAGATACATACTCACAAGTGGAAAAGTCATGAGGTAAAATATCTGAGATATCGTACTCAACATCTACTGGCCTCTCGTTGTACTAAAGAGATTCCAACTAAAGAAAGGATATACGTTTCCTCTATAGCCTATCGACTCACATAGAATAGATAGTGATATAAAAAGAATCGTAAAAATCAATTCTGCTTTTTTCACTAATTGATAACCTCAAAGAAATTTGGAAATGATTTTTCAACACATTCCGTATTTTCTAATTTTCCTCCACCATTAACAATCTGATAGAGGTAAGAGACCATAACCATACGATGATCACGAGGAGGTGTTATATCGACGACACGTCCATCAGCTTTTCTGCCTTCTATTTCAAGAAGATCATTTTCTTCATCATAATGATGTTTGATATCATATAGCTCCATTAAATCCATAACTGCATTTAAACGATCTGATTCTTTATGAACTAAAACTTCAACACTTCTAATAATTGAGACACCATCTGCATAAGATGCAAGAAAACAAAGTGTCGGAATAAGGTCGGGACAGTCTCGACAATCAATCTCAAAGCCATTTAAATTTTCTACACCATTAAATAGAAGCCCGTCTTTTGTAAAATCGAAGTCTCCACCCAGCTCTTCTAATAAACTTATAAATTGACTATCAGCTTGGAATCGATCAATTCCTTTACAATTTTCAACAAGCACAGGTCCAGACATACATGCATATGCTAATGGATAACCAAGAGAGCTAAAATCGACAGGAACTTCAAAGACTTGTTCTCCACTTTTAAATCTTTCGATTAGATTTAGTGTCATCTCCCAATATGGACGACTTGTGGACATATTGACTGGCTCAACATCGATATCGTTTGGAGATAAGGCCATTGCCAGTCCTGTTGCAAACTGAGTTGATCTTGAGCAATCAACTTCATAAACACCTTTTGATATATTAATTGGCCCTTGAACTTGAAACCAGTTTTCTTCATCTCTTAAAACTTCGACATCTAACTCATCTAGTGCCTTTTCTAGTTCATCCATTGGACGATCAAACATTTTTTCACTTGGTATCAGATTATACTTATTATTTCCAAGCGAAAGTAATGGGATTAAAAAACGATTTGTTGTTCCACCATCTCCTGAGACAAGGTTAATAATTTCATCAGTCTCAATTTCACAAGCAGGAAAGGAATCCTTTATTGTGACACTTCTTCCCTCTTTATTGATCTGTAAACCAATATGCCCAAGACAATTGAGCATATGAATAACATCTGTAGATTCTGGGAGATCTAATAATTCAATGTCTTGTGGATATATAGCAGCTAAAACAAGCGCACGATTAGCAAAAGACTTAGATGAAGGAACGCGGATCTTCTTAATGAAATCCTTCGTTGCTCCTTTACCGTGGGCATACTCCATTAGTCGCTTTCTTATTTCATCCAGAGACACTTCTTGAATGATAGGCTTGCCTATCCCTGAAGGTAAAATCACTTCAATTGTATTATTAGCAACGACTTTTTTATCTTTTGCAACATATTCCATAAGCTCATCGATGGGTAAATTATCTTGCCACGGACACATAAGAGCATTTAGACCAAAGACATGAGCAAATTGATTTAGGAACTCACTCTCTTCATCTCTTTGAAAGATGTTAAATATAAGTTTAAGCCCCCAAAATACAGCAACTCCATGCGGTAGTTCGTAAACTTTTTCAATAGCGTGTCCTAGTGTATGTCCTAGGTTTAAGATCTTTCGAATTCCACCTTCTTTAAAGTCTTGATCAACTATCTCTTGCTTATAACGAGCACAGCGAATTGTAATTTCATCAAATGATGCTTCATTATTGATAAGGTTAAAAACCTCTTCATCTAAGAAGAAGTACTTTGCTAATTCCCCAAGGCCAGAGATGAAATGATCTTCTGGTAAACTTTGGAGAAACTCAGAACATATATAAATATTATCAGGTAAGTGAAAAGCTCCGATTAAATTCTTACCAAAGGCCGAATTCACTGCAACTTTTCCACCGATACTTGCATCAATCATTGAAAGTAGAGTTGTTGGAATAACACTCCAGCTAATTCCTCGTAGGAGCATGGATGCAACAAGACCAGCAAAATCAGAACACGCGCCTCCACCAATAGCAACCAGGTGGGCCTTACGATGAATGCCTCTTTCTAAAAAGAATTCACATGCTTTTTCGACTTCACTTAACTTCTTACAGTCTTCTCCGCCAGGAGCTATATAGATATCTACTCCATTCTTAGGATCTATTAGATCTAAGTAGAGATCATTAACATTAGAATCAATGATAATTAGTATCCGATCTGAGTCGATCTCATTAATTATATTATTAATCTTTTGAATATCACTAAAATGCTTAATTTCAGACAATTTAAACCTCGTATGCCTTTTGTCTTAAAAAATGATCTGCTAAAACGACTCTTACCATTGATTCCACGACAACAACTGCACGCGGAAGAATGCATGGGTCATGACGTCCTTCTTTTGCATTTGCACCAACTGTTGAAGTGGGCTTAAATGTTAAATCTAAGTTAATCATCTCACCATTACTTATTCCACCTTCAATTCCACCAAAATTTGCACTATCAACACTTACTTCTTGTCCACTCATATCGGCCATTTTCACACCTGCACCAAATGAGAATGCGACACAAGCTCCAATTGATAAAACAGCTTTTGCAAGATCTGCTTTCAGCTTATCAAAAGCAGGCTCCCCAAGACCGACTGGACAATTTTCAATATTAACGGAAATTCGACCACCAACAGAATCGCCCTTGGCCTTTAAATCAATCAAGTACTTTTCAATCTCTTGATCTTTACTAGGATCTCCAAAATTATAAGTTCCTAAATCTTGTGGAAAAGACTTAATTATATTTTCACATTCAAACGGCCCAAGCTTAGAAATAAAAGCATTAACTTTCACCTTAGGAAGAACCAAACTTGCAAAATAACCAGCAACAACACGTGCAACTGTTTCTCGCCCACTACTTCTTCCACCACCACGATGATCTCTAATTCCATACTTTAAATCATAAGTTCGATCAGCATGGCCAGGCCTATAATTATCTTTTAATTTATCGTAATCCTTACTTCGTTGATTTGTATTTCGAATGATAACAGCGATTGGTGTTCCCAAAGTCTTATTTTCAAAAACACCTGAGAGAATCTCTGCTTTATCTGCTTCTTTACGGGCAGTCACTCCCTTTGAGCGACCAGGTGCTCTCTTATCAAGCATTGCCTGTAAATCTTCTAGATTAAAATCAAGACCACTTGGTACTCCATCAAGAACAACACCAAGTGCTGGGCCATGGGATTCACCAAAGGTAGTCATTGAAAACATTTTACCAAATATACTTCCGCGCATTATAACTCCTATCCCCTTATTATCACCTTAAATATACAAATATTCCAATCGCAGCTGCTAGGTAAATATGTTATTAATTATGAATGGAAAACTTAAAATACTTAAAAGATGTCATGAGCCTAGATAAAGTCATATTAGGCTTAAAGCAAGCTAATAATGAAGAGTTAAAGCGTATTGAATTTCTCATTAAGCAAAAAGACAAGAAAGAAGAGGAAATTGCTCAACTACGTAATGATACCAAGCAAGCAAAAGAGCAGGTTACGGCCAATGAAAAGTCGATTTTCGAAATAGAAAAAAAGCTAGAACAAAGTAGAGCAAATCTCAATGCTGTCACTAGTCAACAACAAGAAGAAGCATTAAGCGTAAGCATAAAAAAGCAAGAAGATGAGTTTGAAGGCTTACAAGATAAAACATTAGAGCTTCTAGAAATGATCGAAGAAAAAGAAGCTCTTCAAAAAGAGGCCATTGAGTTTATTACCGGTATCACAAATACAATTGATGAGATTCAAGCAGAGGTCGATCAAGGCAATAAGGCCAATGAAAGTAAAGTTTTAAGTTTGGAAAATCAAATTGAAGGACTTTTAAGTGAAGTACCTCCAGAAGCTGTGAAATTATATAAGATGGCCGCATCAAAACGGGCCCATGATGCTTGTACATTTCTTATTGGACAAAGTTGTGGCAGCTGTAAATTTACATATGCAGCAGGAGAAGTTGCTACTTTTAATAAAGGAATTGATCTGATTCTTTGCAAGGGATGCCAAAGGTTACTCCTTCCTGCACCCCTAAGAGATATTTAATAAAAATATTGTTCAAGCTTTCCGTAGATATCAAGTAAGTTGAAATATAATTTTTCTCTTCTACTAATATATTCTACGTATTTATTTTCAGTATTTATAAGGCGCTCTTCTGCACTTATCACGTTATCAAAGTCAGCTCGTCCCCTTGAATATAACTTATTATATTCTTTAACAGATAGTGTTGCTAACTTATGCCTTTTTAAAACTAAGTCGATTGTTTTATCAATTAATCGCATTGTATTTGTCAGGGCCTCAAGTTGATTCTTAGTTCTAACTCTAGCTAGTCTCTGTTGATACTCTGTATTCATACGATTAATTTTTGCTTGTTTTAGTGAGTTCTCATCAGCACTAAAGCCAAGTGGAATAACTACCGTTAGTCCAACTTCTGTAGCATCATTATCAGAACCAAAAGTTCCGTCACTAAAAACATTTCCGTTGTTTGCTGTGACAGTTGAATAGGCATTTGTCTTATAGGCACCCATTAATTCAATCGTTGGAAAAACTGAATTATCAAACTTTTCTACCGCCTTATTTAGAGACTCAAGTTTTTTGTTCAAAGCTTGTATTGTAAGGTTCGAGTCAATATTACCTTCTTCAATTGGATCTAACTTAATTTTCTCAATACGATATAAGCTAATATCACTAAAGCGATGTCCTCTTTCGAGTTTACTTTCTAATGACTTTTTAAAAGTTTCTAATTGTGATTCCAATTCAGCATATTCTTCACTTACAGAGTTTACCTGTGCTTGTGCAGAATAGAGATCAACTCTCTCACGTAGTCCATCTCTTACCTGTTTTTGAACAAAGTTAAGTCTACGAACGGCCCTCTTCTTTGCTTCATCTTTTAGATTCAGTAATGTCTTTGTTTTTTTATAATCGAAATAACTTTCAATAAGCTCTAGTACATTTTGAGATCTTTGCGCATCAAATTCGTATTTTGTTGAATATACTTCCCGTGCAGCAATTTCTTTATCCATTTTGTCATTGCGGCCTAAGAAGTTCTTACCAAGATCTTGTGTATAACTTACTTCTTGATTATAACCTTCATATTCAGTGCCACCATTAAAGTCGATATAAGATCCAGTGATCGCAAACTTTCCACCATAGATATTTTCTTTCGATAATTCAGCTGCCGAAGTATAGGCCTTATATGTATTAATTAAATTTGGATTATTAGGATTTGAAATAAGTCCTACGTTATTAAATTCATTCAACAAACTGAGAGTCCATGGTCTTTTATCATCACTTTGAAGTTCAAAATTAAGTTTTGCTAACTCAAAATTATATCCAGCTTGTTTGATCTCAGTAGAGTTTTTTAGATATTCTCTTACATAACTTTTAAGATTAGCACTGGCGTTTAATGATAGAATCGCCAATAAAATATATTTCATGTGGTCCCCACGTTATTACTTATCTTTATTACGAATGAAGTTAAAAAAAGTTTTACCAATTTATTCAACCCATGACTAGATACCGTGTAAGTCTTTGACATTCAGCGTGACATAGGGCATAAATCCAACAGAGTTAAGGAGACTATCGCTGGTTTATTATATTTCGGTATAATAGACGGGAGGAAAGTCCGGGCACCATACGGCAGCTTAGCGGGTAACGCCCGTCGGTCGCGAGACTAGGACAAGTGCAACAGAGAAGAAGTACAGGGGTTTGAACTCGATTGGGGTAGCTTCGGCCGGCCAATCAGTGACGAGATTTATCTCACCTGCTGTAGTGAAAATAGGTAAACTCTAGGCGGTGCAAGCTTGAATAGGTCAACTTATGGGGTAGCCGGCCCTTGTTGACGGGTTAAGCGCTCGAGCCAGTGGGTAACTACTGGCCTAGACGAATGATAGTCCAATACAGGACCCGGCTTATACCTTAACTCTATTTTTACAAATGTGTCGTTTCGGCGACACATTTTTCATTTCAGGGGGAATAATGGAATATCCTAAACCAAAGAAAGTCTCGCATGAGACAAAGATCCACGACCAAATTCTAACTGATGATTATTTTTGGATGAGAAATCGCGAAAGTGACGATGATGTCATGAAGCTTCTCAATGCAGAAAATGACCTTTTTAAAACATATCTAAAAAATAAAGGTAATTTGAAAGAAACAATCTTTGAAGAATTAAAGTCACGTGAGCTCCAAACTTATGAAACTTGCCCTTATCCTCACGATGATTATGAATACTATGAACGCTATGAAGAAGGTAAAGACTACCCTATTCACTTACGTCGTCACTTAAAGTCTGGTGAAGTCCAAGTATGTTTAGATGAAAATGAATTGGCAAAAGGACACGACTTCTTAGACGTAGGAGCCTTTGATATCTCACCTTGCCACCGATATTTAATTTACACTGTTGATTATAATGGTGACGAACTATATGACTTATATATTCTTGATTTATCCACAAATAAGATCGTTCAAGAAGGACCAAAGAAGATTAGTTATTCACCATGCTGGTTTAATGACTCAAAGACTTACGCTTATATTGAAATGGATGAAAATCTTAGACCTTATAAAATCCATGTCACAGATATGGAAAACTCATTTGATAAAGTAGTCTACACTGAAGATTCAGGTGAATACTTCCTAAGCCTTGAAGAAACAATGGATCACCAATATATCCTAATCAATGTATCAGGATCTTCAAATAACAGTGTTCTTTATATGAAAGCTGATGCAAGTGATCTAAATCCAATTGAAATCTTTCCTAAAGAAGACAAGATTGAATATAG
The DNA here is from genome assembly GCF_003612895.1 of Halobacteriovorax sp. BALOs_7. Lineage (GTDB taxonomy): Bacteria > Bdellovibrionota > Bacteriovoracia > Bacteriovoracales > Bacteriovoracaceae > Halobacteriovorax_A > Halobacteriovorax_A vibrionivorans. Next base: position 2,928,204 of record NZ_CP027772.1, read on the forward strand.
CGTTGAAAGTGATGGAGACGACTTCATTGTCCTTACAAATAAGTTTCATGAAAACTTTTCACTTCTTAGAACTCCAATAATGACTCCTTCATATAAAGACGCAAAAGTAATTATCGAAGGAACTAAAGAAAACTATCTAACAAACTTTAATACATTTAAAGATTTTATGGTCCTTCATTATCGCACAAAGGGACTTAATCGCTTTGCTATATTAAAAGATGAAAAGCGAATTGAGGCGAGCTTTCCTGAAGATGCCTACTTTGTAGGAGGTGGCGATAATGCAAACTATGAGACTAAGGTATTTCGCTATGAATACAGCTCATTAACAACACCCACTACAACATTTGACTATGACATAGAAAGCAGTGAATCAAAGAAGATTCATCAAAAAGAAGTCCCTGGTTTCGATCAATCTAAATACGAAGTTGAAAGAACTTTTGCTCCTTCTCATGATGGGGCCATGGTTCCAATGACTATTATTAAAGCGAAGACAACTAAGAAGGGTGATCCTAACAAATGCCTACTCTATGGATACGGCTCTTATTCCATGTCGATACATCCATGGTTTAATCGCAATATTATCTCACTTCTTGATCGTGGATTTGTCTATGCAATAGGACATATCAGAGGAAGCTCAACCCTAGGTCGTCACTGGTATGAAAACGGTAAATTTCTTTATAAGAAAAATACTTTTGAAGACTTCTATGCCTGTGGGAAATTTCTCATTAATGAAGGCTATACTGTTAAAGGCAAACTTGGAATCATGGGTGGTAGTGCAGGTGGAATGCTTGTAGGAGCAACAATAAATCTTGATAAAGAAAACCTCATCGGAGCTGCTGTTGCGGATGTACCATTTGTTGATGTTTTAAATACAATGCTTGATGACACACTACCTTTAACAAAACTTGAATACGAGGAATGGGGAAATCCAAATGATAAAGAATATTTCGACTATATGAAATCATATTGCCCTTATACGAATCTTGAAAAGAGAGAGTATCCTGCAGTTCTTGCAATAGGTGGGCTTAATGATCCTCGTGTTACTTATTGGGAACCTATGAAGTGGACTTATAAGCTTAGAGACCTTGCTACAGACTCAAGAGTAAAACTTCTTTGGACAAATATGGAAGCAGGTCATGCAGGTGCATCAGGTCGATTTGAAGCCTTTAAAGAAGTCGCCGATATTTATACTTTTTTAATAAATGAATTAGAATAATTCTACGAGGTCTTGGGGAGAGATCCCTAAGACCTTTGTCATCTTTGTCTTTTTTATCTCTTTTGACCAAATAAAACCATTAATTTCATCACCATCTAAAATTAATTTCATATCACCTTCTCCTGATCCTGGACGAAGGCAATCTTCATTTGAATGAGGCTGTTTTGAATAATCAAAGACTCTAATCCAACCATCTTCTTTTATTTCACGTATGATTGCGATATGACCACTATCACCACTAATCGGTATAATATTTTTTCGCCAAAGAACGATATCTCCGATACAAAGCTCACTAAACTTCTGCTTAATTTTCTTAGATGATTCAATTGCATCAAAAAGTTCAAAAACACGATTAAATGGAAGATTAATTCCCTTATCTGCCAACTCTTCTTGAATAACACTGAAGCAATTAACTTTCATGATAACTTAGCTAGGGCCTTTGTTGTGGCCGTTGAAATATTTAATTTATCCGTAAGCTTATACTTTCTAAACTTACCACTAAAACGATCTTTAAATTCCTGTGTTGATAACTCTAGAATATAATTTGTAATCTTATACTTAGTGATGGCGGTTTTATATTTTTTCAATTTCTTATAAGATAGTTTTTTATCTAAATGAGGATATTGCATTAAGTTCTTATCTTCACTTTTTAAGATAAAAGTTGGACACTCAACTTGTCCAGCAAGCCACTCGTCATCAGACTTCTTATATCCTAAGATCGAATTATTCTCATTTACAATAATTCTTAGAAGCTCAAGTTCATAAGTCTTAGCAATTTTCTTAACAGGAATTTCTGGATACTCAAGTGGATCTTTTGCATTTCCTGCAATACATTTTTTCTTAACAGGACAACCAAGACAGTTAGCACTTCTGGCCTGGCAGTAAATTCTACCAAGATCCATCAACGCTTCATTAATCTCACGGCCACCACATTTATTGATCTCTCTAAACTCACCTTCTTCAAACTTCTTTTTTAAAAGCTTTTGAAGTTTTGGTCCTTTCTTTCCTTGTATACCGTAAATTCGACTAACGACTCTTTCGATATTTGCATCTATTGCAAGTGCGTTCTTATTTTGTCCGATACTTAATATTGCATTGGCCGTATACTCACCAACCCCAGTAATCGTAATTAGATCCTCATAATTACCTGGAATTTTCCCGTCGTAATTTTCAACTATATCAATGGCAGCTTTTCTTAAGTTGCGCGCACGTCGATAGTAACCTAAACCTTTCCAAGCTACACATATCTCTTCTTCTGAAGTTTTAGAAAGTGCATGGACATCGGGATATATTTTCAAGAATCTTTCAAAATGATTTTGAACAGTTCCAACAGTTGTTTGTTGCAACATAATTTCAGAGACTAATGTCTTATAGACAGTTCTATCTCTTCGCCATGGAAGGTCTATATAAGCGTCTTTTGACCATTCGAGTAATTTTTTAAACATGATTATTTGTAGCGATTTCTACTATTTTTGACAAGTTGCTTTTAAATTATCTGCTAATTTAAATAGATCTTCTGGATAAAATGGCTTGGTTCCAACGCCATGTACCTTTGCTCCGATATTACTTAGAAAATCAGTAAGTTCCCCATTTGCTTCATCGATGTCTGTTAATACAAAGAGATGTTTCGCATTTGAATTCTTTACCCAGCGAATAATTTTCTTTGTATTATTTCCACCTTTAGTTTGGCAAAGGTAGAGATCATTAGCAATTTCTTTAAGGGATGAATCAAAGGCCTTAATCGTTAATGGACAAGAATGAGATAGTCTTGAGACGAAGCTTCGACGATAACAAGTATCCCCGGACTTAGACCAATCAGCACGTCTTAAAGAAGCACTTGTATCAATCCATATTTCATATTTTGACTTTGGTTTCTCTTCTACTTTTTTTGCCTTTCCACAAAAGATATCAAAGTAGGCACCAGTACAGCGAATCATACTTGATTCAATTGTATTTTCAACTTCAACCTTTTTATTAACTTTTCCATATTCTTGATCAACATAATCGACAGCTTTATCATTTTGGATATAGCCTTTCTGAGGATCAAAACATCCTTCACCCATTGGAACGCAATTTTCTTTTTCGTTTTGAGCTACTTTTCTATAATTGATTATTTTTGAATCTAATAACGTCGTCTTATTAGATGCCGCAGGAGAGATGAAGACGAATTCTACCGTATCAGGCAAGGAGAGCACTGACTGGGTAAGTAAGAATGCGAGAGTTAATCTCTTAAGCAATCATTCCCCTTTGTCTGAAATAACGAAATAAATCATTTCCTAAATCAACAATTAAATCACGAGCATCAATATCTAAGCTTAAAAAATCTGCTACATAAGCTTTTTGTCTTGGCGTTAGCTCTGCCATTCTTTGCTTTAGCATATCTTCATTACTTGTATCGGCCATAAATGGCATCGTTCTCGTTTTACCACCAACTTTTACTCTAGCATTGGCATTCATTTGAGCATTACCTGTTGAACCAGTTTTTAATGTATCAACAAGAGCGTCTTCAAAACTTCCAGTAGGTACTTCTTCTCCCCTTGGTTGTTCCGGTGCTGATTGAGCTTGTGCTGCTGGTTGCTCTTTCTTTTCATCACCCTTATAGAACTTAACAAGTCTAATGAAGTGATCTGTAAAATGCTCTTCGACAAAATCAATCATTTCATGAAGTGGAATCTCAAGCTCCGCAGTTATTTTTGCTACTACTTGAGGGTTTATCTCCGTTGTCTTCATTGATAGAAAGCGTGAAATCGTTGAAACACCAAGCCCAGTTGCTTCGGCCAACTCTTTTTGAGTCATTGGGCCACGAACCTGCATGTATTTCCTAATAATCCCTAGGTAATCATCTAGTTTGTCTTTGTTAAATTCCGACATGAAATTCTCCTTGCAATTTGAAACACCATGCAAGTGCCTGATATTTCGATTACGTGCAATTGAGGTCCTAAAAAAAATCACCTCAAAAGTCCTTAATATCATTATCGGATTTAATTTTTATTTCTTGATGCAATTTTATTGCTTGACGCAATTAGTCAATTACCGCTATTATTGCATTGTGGATGAACAAATCCACTAATTAAGCAAGGCTTGGGGGGATCACATGGCCACATTAACAAACTTCATTATGCCAGAGAAACTATCAGACTTCACAAATGGACAATTTGAAGTGATTGAAAATGAGGTAGTAAAATCAAGTGATTTAAGTAACTTAACCGTATCTGGTTCTCTCTTCTCTCAAACTACTTTTGTCGCTGTTCACTTCAAGTCTTGCACTTTTTTTGGTTCAAAAATAAAACAGTGCAAATTTATCAACTGTGTATTTGAAAATTGCACCTTCGAATTTTCACATATTGAAGATTGCAATTTTGAAAGCAGCAGACTTGTTGGGAATACATGGAAGTATTCCACTTTAAAGGGCTCAAGTATTGAGGAATGTGAATTTGATCTTGTAACTTTTAAGGTCATTAAAGATGGAGATCGAAATCAATACGATATTTTTGAAGAAATACAGGATATCGAAGAAATAAAAGAAGAAGTTGAAGCAGTTTTAAGCTTTGAACAAGCATTAACATCTTCACCGAAGCAATGGGGGACAAATCTCATTAACTTCATTAAATCAGCAGCATAAGTTTTAACTTTAATATTTAGCTGGCAATGGTGTTTATATCTAAAGTCTCAAGGAAAATACGGCCAGCCGCAAATCTAAATTGAGACGACATATCACAACCGAGTATAAAACAGAGGATGTTTTAGCGTAGGTAATCTCGCAACTAATAATTGCTCTTCGGCCAACTCTCTCTCATAGGTGTTGGCCTTCTTTTTTTTATTTAGAGCTTTCTGTAAAAGCAACCAATTGATTCTTTATTACGCATCGAAGACTTTACGATCATCGTCGATACCTCAATAGCATTTCTTAAACCGATAAGACTATCATCTAATTTACAACTACGATAAAAGCGTGAAACTTCATCGTTAATTTCATTAAACATTGCAACCGCTCTTTTAAGACGATTCGTTGTTCTTGAAAGTCCAACATAATTCCACATGGTAAGCTTCAGAGTCATCCAATCTTGCTGGACAAGGGCCTTATCAATTGAAGCATATTCTTCACGCCAATCTTTTATTTGTAAATGAGAATATAAATCTTCATTTTTAACAGTCTCTTTAATATCCATGGCCGCAAGGTATCCCCATGTTAAGCCTTCTAAAAGAGATGTTGATGCTAGTCGGTTTGCACCATGTAGACCTGAGCAAGAAACTTCTCCAACTGCATATAAGTTTTTAATTGAAGTTTGTCCCTTCATATCGATCTTTACTCCACCACATGTATAGTGAGCGGCAGGAACAACAGGAATTGGCTCATTTGTCATATCAACACCGTGTTCAAGACAGTGCTTATAAATCGTTGGAAAACGCTCTTTAATCCAAGTATCTTCTTTGTGTGAGATATCCAGGTAAACACATTCATGGCGTGTCTCAATTGTCTCTTCCATGATAGAGCGGGCCACAACATCACGTGGTGCTAGCTCCATTTCAGGATGATACTTCCCCATGAATCTTTCGCCATTACAATTAACCAGAATTCCACCTTCCCCTCTTACTGCTTCAGATACTAAGAAACGTCCATGAGAAGAAGAGTCATAAAAAGTTGTGGGATGAAATTGAATAAATTCCATATCAATAATATCGGCTCCAGCTCTCTTTGCCATTGCGATACCATCACCTCGACTAGCTCCAGAGTTAGAGTGATGTAAATATAAAGCCCCAACTCCACCTGTTGCTAATACAGTCTTCTTTGCCATGGCCTTTACTACGTTACCTTTTTCTTGATTTAAAAGGTAAGCACCTAAGATTTTTCTTTCTTCATATCTTTGAGAGATGGTAATTCCATGATGGGATGCTGTAATAAGATCAATTGCAGTATGAGCTTCCAAAAATCTGACCGTTGGATAACGCTCATTATCTTTTAAAAGGTTTAGAAGACTTATTTGAATTTCTTTTCCAGTATAATCTCCACGGTAGAGTATTCTTTCAATAGAATGGGCGGCTTCTTTTGTGTATTTTAGATTATTCTCACAATCTTTTTCAAAGTTAACCTTGGCCATTTCTAATAGCAGCTCATCAATTGCATTCTTTCCATGTTCTTGAAGGGTTGCGATGGCAAGTGGATTTGATGTATTTGAAGAAGCTATTTGAATATCATCAAATAAAGCTTGATCATCACCTTTTGGATAGATTATTCCACCTTGGGCCCAAAATGTATTTGATACCTGTGGGTCTCTGGCACGAGTAACAATGCCGACTTTTAAATGCTCTCCTGCAAGCTTTGCAGCTGTTGCAAGGCCAGCAATTCCACAACCTAGAATAAGTACATCAAAATCGTAATTGTCCAAATTTAGCCCCTACTATATTTAAGAGAGAGATCAACTGCAGGAGCATCGTAAGTAAGTGCACCAATGCTTATTGCATCCACTCCTTCAATTAGATAATTTTCAAGAGTATTTAATCTCACTCCACCAGATACTTCAAAAGTAACATCCGAAGGTTTTTCTTTTACTGCCTCTCTAATTTCATCTGGAGAGAAGTTATCAAGCATAATATGTTTTACGCCTTCATTAAGCGCTAACTTAAGTTCAGAAAGATCATGAATCTCAACTTCGATAGGAGTATAGAAAGAATTCTTTGACTTAAAAAAGTCGATGGCCTCTTTTACACCACCAAAGAAAGACTTATGATTATCTTTAACCATCCACATATCACTTTGACCAAATCGATGATTATTACCACCACCAGTTACAACAGCATATTTCTCAAGAGCGCGATAACCTGGAAGAGTTTTTCTTGTATCAAGAATCTTTACGCCACTACCTTTTGCCATGACAGCAAATTTATTCGTATATGTTGCTATTGATGAGGCCCTCTGAATTAAGTTTAAGGCAATCCTCTCCCCTGTTAGAGCGATAGAAAATGGAAGAGTGAAATGAATTTCGGCCATCTCATCTTTTTGATACTGACGTCCTTCATATTTTTTAAAATCTTCATATTTTAAATTAGCTCCAAGATAATTGAATGACTCTACAAAGTAAGGAAGGCCACATAGAATCATGTCATCCTTGATTTTTAAGCGACACTGTACTTCATCACTTGGAAGCGATTGAATATAATTAAGATTACGTGATAAATCATCTTCTTTGAAATAGTCCGCGATAGATTCTTGCAATGCTTTGTTTATAAGTAGATTTGTCATAATTAACTCCGTAGAAATAATTTCTACCATTTTCATTTTAGAAAAAAAACTCTCAAAAGATGAGTTTCAGCTGATATTTAGAGATTTCTTCCATATAAAGCTGCAATGCGTTTCAATATTATCTTTCTAGCTGCATTTCTCTTTATCAATCCACTAACTAATCAATTTAATTACAGATCATACCGCCCTGCGCCCAAAATTAAGCTTCCAAGCAAAATAAAGAAGTCATTTAAAGAAAAGAGGAATTTCTACTTCTATCGCTCAGTTATAACTGGTCAGAAATGGGGACTTGATAAAAAATTAAAAAAGCGACTGTCACATTTGAATCTTATGCACTTGATGACACCATCCGGACTTCATCTCTCTTCTTTATTTCTAATTTTCTTTTTAATCAGAAGGAGGTTTAAGAGACCAACTCAATTCATAGAGCTTGTGATGTGTTTTATCTTTTATTTCTTTCTACCAGGATATTACTCTTTTCGAAGGGTTGCCTTATTAAGAAGTTTCTTTATTTTAAATGATATTAGAAAAACAAATTATACGAAAATGCAGATATTCATCTTTTTTCTTATAACGGATTTTCTTTTCGGAACATACCGCTTTGGCCATCTTTCTTTTTACTTAAGTACATTATTTCTAGCATTAATTTTTTCAATTAAAGACTTTCGAGTATATAAGATGTACTTACTCTTTTTTGTTGCTCAACTTTTCATCGCCCATAAGTTCTCGGGTGTTATTTATCCCGCATCAGTAATTCTCTCTCCTCTTTTAACAAGTCTATTCACTTTGGTTTATCCCATTCTATTTTTAAATCTCTTCTTCATTAAAATATGGAATTATTCAGAGGTATTAATAATAATCTATACAAAACTCGTTGAATTCTGTTTTGATATTGCAAATAGTATAGGATTTATCCATGTAAACTTCTTAATCTTAATTGGTATAATAATTTACACAAGAAAATCTAAAAATTATTCATTTGCCTTAATTACGATTGGGCTAATTAGTGATTTCCCAAGAGACGGGCTTCAAATCATTCTCAATGAGATAGGCATTGGCCTTTGAAAATGGTTTTGAGCCAAAGAAGCCGCGATAAGAAGAAAGAGGAGATGGGTGAACAGATTTAAGAACTAGGTGCTTAGACTCATCAATATTCTTGCCCTTCTTTTGTGCAGGAGAGCCCCAAAGAATAAAGACTACATTTTCACATTGCTCATTAATCACTTCAATAATTTTGGCAGTAAACTTCTCCCACCCTTTTTTCTGATGAGATCCTGCCTGTGCTTTTCTAACACTTAAACAATTGTTAAGTAGCAAAACGCCTTCCTTTGCCCATTCTTCAAGAAATCCATGTTCAGGTACCTCGACTCCTAGATCTTCATTTAATTCTTTGTAGATATTTCTAAGAGAAGGTGGAATTTTCACACCTTTATTTACAGAAAAGCTTAAACCATGGGCCTGCCCTTCACCGTGATATGGATCCTGACCAAGAATAACGACTTTAACTTTTTCTAGAGGAGTTAAATTTAATGCTGAAAAGAACTCTTCTCTTTTAGGAAAGATTTCACCATCTTCTGAATTTAAAAATTCAGAAAGTTCACGCATATAATCTTTTTGGAATTCGTCTTTAAGGTAAGTTAGCCAGCTCTTATCATTTAAGAATTCAATCATAAGAGCTGGCCTTTATTTTAATAACTTAGAAGTTTATTAAGTTGTTCGTATACGTCTGAAACTTGTGGAAGAATATAATCTTCTGAAGTTGGACAATATGCAACGTGAGAATCTTTTGCAGCAACACGAAGGATTGGAGCATCAAGTGCTTCAAAACATTCTTCGTTAACACATGCAGCGATTTCACCAGCAAAGCCTGAAGTTTTCGTTTCTTCGTGACAAATAAGAAGACGATTAGTTTTTTCAAGTGACTTCTTAATTGAATCCATATCAAATGGAGCAAGTGTTCTAAGGTCAATAACCTCAATCGTCTTACCAGTTTCAGATTCGACTTTCTTAGCGGCATCAATTGATTTTTGAACTAATGCACCCCAAGCAACAACAGTTGCGTCCGCTCCTTCTTTTGCGACACGGGCCTTACCAAATGGAATCATATATTCTTCACCTGGATCAGCAGTACGATTATAACCTTGGTAGTAAAGGTGCTTATGCTCTAGGAACATAACAGGATCATCTGATCTAATAGCAGTTCTTAAAAGACCAGCAGCGTCTGCTGCGTTTGATGGGAACACAACTCTAATACCTGGAACGTGAGTGAATAGAGACTCTCCACATTGTGAGTGATAAATCGATCCACCTCTTAGGTATCCACCGATTGGAACACGCACAACCATTGGACACTTAAAGTCTCCACCTGAACGGTAGCGAGTCGTCGCCATCTCATTCTTAAGTTGCATATAAGCAGTCCAGATATAGTCGAAGAATTGAATTTCAACAACAGGCTTAAGACCTCTCATTGCCATACCAATTGCACGACCGATGATATTTGCTTCTGCTAGTGGTGAGTTAAATACTTGTCCTTCTAAAGATGCTCTTTGAACACCTGAAGATACCTTAAATACACCACCTTTACCTTTTAGTTCTGGATCTTTTAATTTTTCTAGATCAGAGAAATCGGCAACGTCTTCTCCAAACATTCTTAGAAGTGGGTTCTTAGAAAACTCAGAGCGAAGAACAGCATTAATTGCTGATGCCATTGGAATATCTGTTTTTCCTTCAAATGAACCTTCAGTTTCAAAATCCGATGAAGTTGGATCAACATCGTGAGAATATAAGTGATCAAGTGCAGATTCAGGAGCCGGCCATTCAGTATCAACAGCTTCTTTCATTGCACGTCTTACATCAATCGTTACTTCTTCAAGAAGATCGTTAACTTCTTTCTCAGTCATTACACCAAGCTCAATAAGAGTCTTTGGGTAAGAGTTAAATACGTCGATTTGCTTTTCTTCAGCAAGCTCATCTTTTGTACGATACATTGACTGATCATCAGAAAGAGAGTGTGAGTATGGACGAGTTACATGAGAGTGAAGAAGAACTGGCCCCTTTCCTTCTCTAATATGCTTTGCTGCTTTTTCAGCGGCCTTATAAGATTCAATAGGACAATTACCGTCACATTCAATAATCTTTAAACCAGGAAATTCATCTAGAGCTTTAGAGATTGATCCACCTGGAGTTTGCTTAGAAGTAATTGTTGAAATGGCATAACCATTATCTTCAACGTGGAAAAGAACAGGAAGTTTATTAGCACAAGCTGTTGTTAGACCTTCCCAGAACTCACCTTGAGCAATCGTTCCATCACCACATGAAGTATAAACAACTTCAGCATCTTCAACTAAGAATTTTGATGTATCGTAATTATGCTTTTCTTTTAATTCTTTAAGAGCAAGTCCTGCTTCAGCAACACCACATGCCTGTAGAAATTGAGTTCCAGTACATGAAGACTTTTGAACGATATTTAGTTTTACATTCCCCCAGTGAGCTGGCATCTGTCGGCCATGAGTTGCTGTATCTCCGATGTTACCATTTGCTTGGCAAAGCATTTCATATGGAGTTACACCAAGACCTGTACATAGTGCTCTATCTCGGTAGTAAGGAATAAACCAATCGTGAGCTGGCTTTAGAACTTTTGCAAGAGCTGTTAAAACACCTTCGTGTCCCGCTCCAGAGATTTGGAAGAAAGCTGTTGATTGTTTCTTCATTGTGATCTCAGCATCGTCTAGCTTTCTTGAAACGAAAACATTACGAAGCATCCAAGTTAGATCCTCTTTTGAAAGATTGTACTTTTTAATAATCTCTTTTTTCTTATCTAATTTGTTAGATCCCACAGTTGATCCTTTTGCAGTTTTATCAAGCATTTAACGCCCCTTTTTAAGTGGGGCTAGCTTACCAATTTTAGTGCAAAAGGTGCACATGCTGTGCATTAAAATAGAGTATAAGTTTTGACAAATTTCAGGTATTTAGAAGATTAACTTTAAAAACCACTAGAGATTCCTAGCACATATCGGCGATCGACCTGTCCTCTGAAGTCTGAATCTGTTGTATCAACAGCATAAGTTGAGAGATCAAACTCCATTTTTCTCGTTCTAATCCCAATTCCTCCGGAACCAAAACCGTCACCGTAACCTAAACGGAAATAGAAAATACGACGTAAATCAAACTCTAAACCAAGTCCAAGTTTTCTAATAGTGTCGACATTCGAGTGTTCACCTAGCGCATCTTTATAATTTAATTCCATGTGAACACGCATCGTTCTACCTATTTGTGGTGTAAGAGAAAGTCCTAAGTCAAAAGTTTGTTTGATATCAGCTGGTGCTGCTGGACCTCCGGTCTGCTCAAAACTTGTACCACCTGTATTATGTGAAGTGATGGCAAGAGTTGGGAGAAATGTGTATGGAAGAGTTAAGCGAAAACCAGTAGTAAAAAATAACATTTTACCTTGGTTGTAGGCCGTATCTGGTAGATCTAATGCAACCGCTGGATCAGCTGTCCCGATTGCTTCCTTTCTAAATAGATAAGTTGCGGTAGCACCTATTTTTACGATTCCACCAAAGAGTGAAAAGTTAAAAGCTGCGTATGGACCGTGATCAGTTCTTTGTGCATATTCAAATTGGTCACCAGCTTGATCACCAATAAAAGCTCGTTGTTGAACAGCATAGACATATCCCATAGAGAAATAGCGAGTTGAGAAGTTTGGCATCATTTGGAAACGACTATGTGAAACTGTTCCCTTATTTTGATTGAGAAGTTTTCTTGCACCCTCAAGCGATAGTGCATCAAAAATATCACCGGCGTTACCAGTTACATCTCCACCAAAGAGAGTCTCCATCCATCCCTTATTGGTTTCAAATTGAAAGTTTGAAAGGTGAAAGTGTTTTCCACGATAAGTTCCAAGGCCTGCTGGGTTATAGAAAGCAGCGGATGCATCATCTACTTTTGCAATAAATGCATTTCCCATGGCAAGGGCACGAGATGAAGTGACAATCTCTGGAAAGACAGCATCCTCAAATTGTATTGCATAAATACTTGAGTGAATTAATAGGAGTAATAAAATCAACTTCTTCACGGAGTTAATTTTACCTTAAGAAGACCTTAATATTAACTCGTGGCACAAGATGCCGACATAAACAAAAAAGGCCCGTAAAAACGGGCCCTTATATCGAAATATATCTATCGATTCTCATTTCAATAGCTTTCCCATTGCTCCTGAGGCAACAAAGCCTGCATAAATGCAGGCTTGTTGAATATATTTCTTTATTTCATTGCAATGGGAGCTAGCGTAGCGTCCAATAGACTGGCCTTAGCCAGTCAATGACGCTAGCGCTTCTTTCTACCAGGAAAACGGTGTCCTACGTGACCTAGGAACTTCCCTTGGATATTCTTAATTGATTCAATTCTTGATTCTGCAAGGATATCAGTTGCTTGATAAACTGGAATATCTTGTTCTTCTGAAATTTCGAAAATCTTCATAGTTGTATCATAGATTGTATCAACCATTCTAATTGCCTTATCTTCTGACCAACCTTCAAATTCAATTGAAACGTTCATTAGACCACCAGCATTGATTAGGTAATCTGGAGCGTATAGGATTCCTTTTTCTTTAAGGATTTTTCCGTGACGATTTTCTGCAAGTTGGTTATTTGCAGCACCAGCAACGATCTTACAATTTAGACGCTCAATCGTTTCATCATTGATAGTTGCACCAAGTGCACATGGAGCATAGATATCCATCTTCACATCGTAGATTTCATCAATTCCTACAACCTTTGCATTTGGAACTTTTTCTTTGAAAAGTTCAAGGTTCTTTTCATTGATATCACAAACGTAAACTTCTGCACCTTCATTGTATAAGTACTCACCTAGGTAGCGACCAACTGATCCAGCACCTTGAAGCGCAACAACTTTACCTTTTGGTGAACGGTCTCCGTAAACTTTCATACAAGCTGCTTCGATACCTCTGAAAACACCGCGAGCTGTCCATGGAGAAGGGTTACCTGAACCACCATGAATTTCAGCAACACCTGCTACATTATTTGTTTCAGTAAATACGTGCTCAATATCATCAACACCAATATTTACATCTTCTGCTGTAATATAACGTCCATTTAAAGACTCTAGGAAACGTCCGTATGAACGGAAAAGAGCTTCTGACTTATCCTTTTCTGGATCACCAATAATTACGGCCTTTCCACCACCAAGGTTTAGACCAGAAACAGCTGCTTTATAAGTCATCCCTTTTGAAAGTCTTAATACATCATTGATTGCTTCTTCTTCTGAATTATATGGCCACATTCTAGTTCCACCAAGAGCTGGTCCTAAAACTGTGTTATGAATCGCAACGATTGCCTTTAGGTTACAACTTGGGTCACTGAAAAAGATAACTTCTTCGTGTCCATCTTTGTATAGTCTCTCAAAACTAGGCATGCTTAATCTCCTTAATTGATTGCAATAATTACCCGAAATTTCATGGCAATTTAAATTGCTTAAAATAGTGCTACAATAGTGAAAAGAACAATAAACTTTCAAGGATAAAAACTGTATGCACAAAGCGTCACTAATCGATGAGAATGGGCAAAGTACTGAATTTACGATCGATGAAAATCAAAGTATCTTTGACGCACTTCAGGATCAAGGCAAGACTCTACCTCATGGATGCTTGAGTGGCTCTTGTGGCTCATGTCGTATACAGATCATTGAGGGAAAAGAAAACATGAAAAAACCAGGTATCATTGAGCAAAACACAATTGATGCAATAGCTGGTGAGCATCCAGAAGTTGAAGAAGGTAAAATTAGAATGGCCTGTCGAGCTAAGGTTCTAGGTGATATTAAATTTTCTTCTCTAAAATAAGTTGAATTAAAGCACGAAAGTGCTTAATGCGATCAAAGTCCCAAGACTTATTTCCATCTTTATAAAAATCTAATCGTTCTTGATCTAAGACAGTAATCAGATGATCAACATCATTAACGATAATATATTGTTCATCCTTAAAAAGAGCAGATTGAATATCCACCATTCCATCATTTCGACCGACACGATTATAAATATAATTACGGCTTGATTCTAATAGAGACTCTCGTCCATCTTGAGCATCAATAAAGGTAATGAATTGTAAAAAGTTAACATCGCCTAGAACCTTCATGACTTCTTCTCGATGCTCACTCATATACTTTTTTCTTTCGGCCGTACCTACAGACTGCATTCCACTAATGTCACCACCAAGAAGGTAGAAGGCCCAGCCAATTAGCGTTTTCGTCACTGTTCCATCAATAAAGTAATCTGCAAGAACTGATCCACGAAACGGAGATTGCATTGTCACCCAACCCACTACGCGATCTTTCACTTCTGGATGGTTTATTAAAACTTCTAGAAATTCAAGACCACCTTTAGAGTGACTTATAATAAGTAGTGGCCCTTTAATCTTATCTAACTTTGATTTAATGAAGCGTGCATTCTCTTTAACCGGTGCCTCTGATTCCACAATAATTCTTTTAAAAGGAATCTTGTGCTCTTCTAATAACTCCATATAATCACTAAAGTAATCACCTACAAAATAGGATAGGTTTAAAATTTGACCTGATTTCTTTATTGCTGATTGAGATAGAATTCCTGGTAAGAAAACGACTGTAAGCTCTCTTAGCTTTGCTATTTCTTTTTTAGATAATTTTGGTTTTGATTGATAGAGACTCTTATAATGAGTTGTTTTATTTAAGGCCCAGACAACTTCTGTCCTAAAGACAGAAGTTATCAGAGTAAATATAAGAACTAAGCTAAACCTTTTGATGTTAATAATGCTGCCCTCTTCTTGCGGCGAATTTTGGCGTTAATATCATCTAGAGAATCAACGGCCATATCCCATGCTGTATAAATTTGTTTCTTCTTATTGGCCCTCAGGTCACCGGCAACATAGAAATTTTCAATATTCGTTTCACCTTTTTCATTGCCTATAACGTAGCCACGTTCATCAACTTCTGCGCCAATGGCCTTTGCTAATTCATTATAAACGATAGTCCCGAGGGAAACAAAAGAAAACGCTGATTCTAAAGTTCGCCCACTTGCAAATTTATAACCTTGAACCTGTCCTTCTTTACGATCTCCAAGTACATCCACAATTTTTTCCGTGAAAACTTCAATATTATAAGCTTTGATTAGAGTTTTAACTTCATCGCTAAAGTCAGGAGTCTCTCCATTTGTAAGGATCGACATCGAAGGAGTGTTGTACCTCTCCTTGAGCATCACAGCAACCCACACGGCCCCTGAAGTGTGCCCTATAATCGATGTGTGCTTATCATAGACATGGTGTCCATCACATCTTAAGCAGTAGTCTACTGTTTGTGCATTAGCAAAAGGAAGTATTGGTTTAATGCTGTCGTTAAAATGAGGCTGAACATCCATGATCCCAGTACAAAGGACCACATAGCTTGCTTCATACTCGCTTCCATCACTATCAATGAGCTTAAAAGAGCCATCATCATTTTTTGTGACCTCTGTGACACCTTTTCCTTTTACGAAAGTGAGATTATCTTTAAATTCAGACTCTTGAATCCACTCAAGAGTTTCCTTATTAGGTTCTTCGATCCCTTTTTTATACTTATGTGTACCAGGCATATTCTCAACCTTATAGACCCACTTCTCACGTGAACGCTTCTTATCGCGAGGAGAACCTGGAAACATCACAACTTTATCGTTATTTAATACACCTCTTAGTGTGGCCATCATTCCTGCGGCCCCGCCACCAATTACTGCAATATCAAATTTTTCGCTAGACATAATTTTCTCCATCTATGTTTCTCAATAAGTATAGACTAACAAAAAGAGGGAATCTAATAGATTCCCTCTATATAAAGATATATTAACTATATGATGAAATTAGATAGTTACTTTACTGGAATATCGACAAGATCCTCACCTGAGTCGACTGCTTCTTTGGCTTCTTTCTTAGAGAAGAAATGCTTTTCACCATCGACATCTTTGATTTTGACCTGCTTGATCTCATAATCAAAAACTTCAATTAGTTCAAAACTATAACCTTCCCAGATAATAATCTGACCAGATTCAGGGAAGTTATTACCAAGCATATCAAGTAGGAAACCTGCTAGAGTTGAATAATTATCATTAAGTGGAATCTTAATATCATAGTCATGATCAAGATCTCTTAAGTTAGTGGCCCCATCAATATCCACACCGTCGATAAGATCATTTTGTTCGTATTCTTTTGTAATCTGATCGATATCATCATCGTGCTCATCTTGGATTTCTCCAAGTATCTCTTCAATAATATCTTCAAGAGTAATAATACCAACGATTAAACCGTTCTCATCTTTAACAAGTGCCATGTGAACTTTCTTGCGATTCATATGATCAAATACGGCCTGTATCTTCATATGCTCGTAGACAAAGAATGGCTCTCTTAAGTGTTCAGATAATGTGAAATTATCGCGTTGATCCTTCTTGATGAATGCAAGTTCCTTAACGTGAAGGAAGCCTTCAATATTATCAACTTCACCATCACATACTGGATAACGAGAGTGAATCGATTCCTCAATTTCACTAATAACTTCTTTGTAAGAGCTACTAACTTGAATTGTTTTGATTTCCCTACGAGGAATCATAATATCCTTAACCTTAATCTTAGGAAACTCTAAGATCGAGTTAAAAAGATCAATTTGCTTGTGATCAATCGTATTTTCCTTTTCTGCTTTTTGAATCATAAACTCAAGATCATCTTTTGTTACAATTCGACCTGTAAGTTGAGCATTTTCACCAAGAACAGTATGGATTAACCACACCATAATCTTAATTACAGGATAAAGAAGATAGTAGAAAATTTGAAGAACTCGAATTACGAAAAAAGACATACTTTCAGCGTGTGTACGAGCAAAAGTTTTTGGAATAATTTCACCAAAGATTAAAATGATAAACGTCGTGGCACCAACAGCAATTCCTATGGCATCATCGGCAAAGAGACGAGTTGCTAGAACTGTTGTAAGAGATGAAGCAAAAATATTAACGACGTTATTCCCTACAAGAATCGTTGTAAGAATCTCACTTGGACGATCAATCATAAATGCAATGGCACGTCCCTTTGCTCCACCTTCTTGAATAAGCTGGCTTGCTCGGTCATGAGGAATTGATAGCAACACGGCTTCAGAGCCAGAGAAAAAACCTGAGCCAATAAAGCAAACGATTAGTGAGACAATTTCAAGGCTACTAACATCAGTCATTGCCTTGTCCTAGTTTAAACGAAATGGAGTTGGAGTTTTTTAAGAAACAACAATAAAGCGGAGGTTCTATAAAATGTATCCTTGTTACGGGCATAGAGAGATTATCTCACCCTGTTCAATAGTTAATATTTTATCAGTATTCCTGATGTGATTCAATACATCATAACTCTATAAATTTCAAGGATATAGGTTTATTTCTTCACTAGTGATGATCTAGCTGCTCACCCTTGAAGTCGTGATCCGAGTACACAATTCGGTCATTCATCTCGTGATTAAAGTCATATATCTCACTGATATTACTGACTTTTCTAAAGATCGTCTGGCACTTATAGCAGATAACCACAGGCGGAAGACGCTTAAAAAGAGCGAAGTCAAAAATATATAAAATAATAAAAGGGGCCACTGAATATGGAGCATATTGAGTTGTGGCCATATAAAGTGTTAAGAGAGCGGCAATTACAAATAGGGTTACACCCACTTTTCGATTAAAGTCTTTTTGCTTATAAAAGTCTTTACGCTTGCAACAAGGACAGTCTTTTAAGATGCCTTTTTCGTGATCTTCGTTCATATGAACTTCAGTTTTTGTATGACAGATCTGACATTCAACTTCACTTACATCCTTATTTGGATGAAATGAAACCCCTGAGCCACATTCTTTACAAGTTAAAGTAATTTCCATCATAGTAGTAATCCATATGTATAAAATAAATAAATTGCAATAATTTCACCAATGAAGATAAAAATCGTCATGGCATAGAAAACACCTGTAGCACTTTGTGTACTTCTCATGCAAACAAGTTTCCAACCAAATATACTCATTGCAAAGATAACTAGGTATCCCCAGATATCACGCATAATAACCATTAACCAATTAAAGGCATAACCGCCGCCAAGTTGTGTCCCTTCTGTTAAATATGGCCCAAGCTTTGTGTGTTCAACGGCCGTCCAAATAAGCTTAATCCCAATGAGTGCCCACATCGCCAGAGTGGCCCTTTTAAGGGGAAGCTCTGAAAGCTTTGGCGTTACAAGATACCAGTGACCTAAAATCATAGCATATGTAATTGCGCCTAAGTAATAGACTGACGAAGCGACATATAAGTAATTTAATAAATTCTTCTCTTGAAATAAATAAAGAACAATAAAGCCTAAAAGAGTTGGGATAGCATAAAGAATCCACAGTGCCGTATTTTTCTCATCATAGTGATTGTGTAATTGGTGATGAAAGAGGATTGAAATCGTACTTATATAAATAAGAATTGCTTCAAGATCAGTTGCACTATGACCAGTTATTATATGAGTGATAGCTGCAAAGAATAAACTAACTAAACATGTTGTCGAAAGAAGCTTTTGAAAACCCCCACCAGTCATCTTTGAGTTCGCAACAGGTGCAAAAGCAAATACTCCAAAGCCTGCGGCCAAGAAAAAGTACTTTGCGATTTCAAATGTATTACTCATTATATTTACTCTCTCGTAAGAAATGTTCTACTAAGCGCATAATTATTGTTTTATTTGCATCTGGAATATTAAGCTCTTCTACCTCATTTTGAGCGTTTTCAAAAGATATCTTTTGCGCAATAAGGTTCATACTTTCAATATAATCAGTAACATAGACATAGAGAAAGACACTTCGATCGGGGTATTTGAAGCTTAGATGGGTAAAAAGGGAAATTTTATTTAATTCACTGCCTACCTCTTCTAAAAATTCTCGACGAGCAGCCTCCTCACATGACTCACCATCTTCAATCTTGCCTCCAGGAAATTCAAACTTTCCATCCAGTGGGCCATCTTCTTGGCGTTTTTGTCCGAAGAGAACAATTCCATCTTCTTCTATGCGATAAGGTATAACTATTGATATTTCCATAAGATTATATCTACCCTAAAAATATTGAAATGTTAAAGAGCTGTGCTAGCTTTTTATAAGCGGATTGTTTATAAGAAGCTCAGTGAGAAAACTACCTTTTGATAAACATTCTATGATCTTTGCGCCGATGGAAGGTGTAACAGATGGCCCTTATCGCGAGGCCATTCAAAGGGCATTTGGTGACTGGGATTATTATTCAACAGATTTTTATCGAATTCCATCGGTTGGTAATGTTCATACAAAGACACTAGTAAAACACTACGGTGAAGAATATTTAAAAAAGAAGTCTCATAGTATTAAGACGGCCTATCAATTTCTAACCTCAGAAATTTCACAAACGAAGCAGGCCATTAATTTAATTAGTGAACTCAATTATCACCATATCGACTTAAATCTTGGATGCCCTTCAAAGAAAGTCAACTCCAATAAAGGGGGAGCCTATCTTCTATCTGACCTTAAGGCCCTTGAGAAAATCATAAGAGATATTCGTGAATCATTTCAAAATGTCTTCACGGTTAAGATTCGAATTGGCTATCGCGATGATTCGCTCTTCTTTGACCTCTTAAACCTTTTTGAAGATTGTGGTGTTGATGGCATTACAATCCATGCGAGAACCCGCGATCAGCTTTATAAAGGTGTTGCCGATTGGAGCTATATTGAAAAAGCTGTTAAGCACTCATCTCTTCCAATCATTGCCAATGGTGATATCTGGACAATTGAAGATATTGATCGCATTTATGACCAATGTGACCCTTATGCGATTATGTGTGGTCGAAGTGCCTTAAAGACGCCATGGCTTGCTTCAATTTATAAAGAATACCAGGGACGTGCAGACTTTATCAGTGAAGAATTTCTCTTAAAGTTAAGAGCTCAAAATCTTGATCTCTACTTCTATGAATTAGAAAAAGAATACCGAAAGTTTGGCTATCCAGAATCGACAATACTTAAGAGATTCAAAGCATTTTGTCGCTATCTCTTTGATGATTATGAGAACTTTGAATTAATTAGAGGTAAGTTTTTGAGATCACAGGAACTTCGTGAATTTAAAGATCATCTTGTTCAATTTGTTCATCGCTATTCTTAGCAACATAATTTAAAACACTTTTAGAATAGAAAAAGAACGTTATCTCAAACAAAATAACTCCGCCAAAATAAACTAGCCAACCTTGAATTGACACTCCTGTTAAAGATACAAGTAGAAAGAAAAGAAAGCCTGGTATTTGTCTTACAAAAAAGTTTCCCCACGTATTATCTGGAAACCGTTTTTCTAAATTCAAAAAGAAGCTCATAACAGCATTGGCAAAGTTAAAACGATTTGTTCGCCCCTCAAAATATGAGACTCGATCTGGATGACAATAAAGTCCTGCAAAGGCCATTGCTGTAAAGAAACAAATATACTCTTCTGTTGAAAAATTAAGGACGGCCGAAGCAATAAAGAAAATAACAAAAGTGGGAATAAAAAAAATGTAGTAGCGAATGCCTAATTTCATCTTCATTACTTTTCTCCAAAATAAAAAGGCACCCTACTGGGTGCCCTCTTACTATTATAAATGTAATTAGTTTTACTTCGCAACTCCAACGGCCTTAGTCTCACGAACAACTGTAATTTTAATCGTTCCAGGATAAGACATTTGCTCTTCAATTTGCTTAGCAATATTTCGAGATAATAATACCGTCTCTTCATCGTTGATTTTTTCATTCTCAACAAAAACTCGTACTTCACGTCCACCAGAGATAGCGTAAGACTTGCTAACACCTTCAAATGAATTAACAATTTCTTCGATATCTGTAAGACGAGAAACATAAGACTCAGTAAGTGCTTTACGAGCTCCTGGTCTTGCTCCTGAGATCGCATCCGCTGCTGCAACAATATGAGCAAGAATCGATTCCGGCTTCTCATCATCGTGGTGAGCACGGATTGCGTGAACAACGTCAGCAGACTCTCCATACTTTCTTGCAAAGTCAGCACCGATAACAGCGTGTGATCCCTCGGCCGCAGCATCAAGAACTTTACCAATATCATGTAGAAGACCCGCACGACGAGCTTGCTTAATATTTAGACCCATCTCAGCTGCCATTGAACCACAAATAAATGCTGCTTCAATTGCATGCTGGTATTGGTTTTGAGTATATGAAGTTCTAAAGTTTAATGCACCAACAAGCTTAAGGATCTCAGGGTGAATACCGTGAACACCAATCTCCATTTGTGCCTTCTCACCTAGTGTAAGAAGCTTCTTCTCAAATTCAGCTTTTGACTTATCATGAAATTCTTCAATTTTTGCTGGGTGAATACGACCGTCAGCAATTAGCTTCTCAATTGTATCCTTAGCGATCTCACGTCTTACAACGTTAAATGAAGAAATAACAACGATCTCTGGAGTATCATCGATAATTAAATCAACACCACAGATTTGCTCAAATGCTCTAATATTACGACCTTCACGACCAATTAGACGACCTTTCACATCATCAGATGGAAGATCAACAGTTGAGATTGTCTTTTCACCAACATGTTCACCAGCATATCTTTGAATTGCAATACCAACGATTCTCTTAGCACGGCTTTCAGCTTCTTCTTTTGCCTCTTCTTCCATGCGTTTAATCATTTTAGTGAAATCAACTTGAGCGTCTTCTTTCATTGTCTCTAGAAGTTCTTCTTTGGCCTGCTCTTTTGTCATGGCCGCAACTTCTGAAAGCTTTCCAGCATATTCTTCTTGGCGAACGACATACTTTTCTTTCTCTTTAAGAGCGTCGAGTTCTTTTTCTTTAACTTCGTCTTCTCTCTTATCAAGCTTCTTCATTTTCTCATCAAGCTCATCCATTTTAGACTCAAGCTTGGCCTGTCTTTTATTCAGGTCTTTTTCTTGATCATTAAGCTCGCGCTTAACTTGTTGGACATACTTATCAGCGTCCTTCTTTTCTTCTTGGGCCGCTTCTTTTGCCTCTTTTCTCGCTTTATAGCTAATCTCTTTTGCTTGCTCTTTAGCCTTGTTGATGATTTCATCACCCTTTGCCTCACGCTCGGCCAATTCTTTTTTGGCCTGAAGGTTACGGATAACAAAACCAACTGCTAGTCCAAGAACAAGAAAAAGAAGTGATGCTAAGATTAAATCTGTACTCATTACTCTCTCCCTATATTCACACTTTAATCACTTTCTTTGCTGTTACAACAAAGTCCATTACTTGGTCATGTTGCTCGCAAGGAATGCTTTCTTGTAACTGCTGATTAAAGCAAACGCCTATTTTTAATGGTTCTTTCTTCTTTCTATTTGTGAGGTATCGATCATAATAACCCTTACCTCTTCCTAAGCGATGCCCTGACTCATCAAAAGCAACACCTGGGATTAATATAATATCTGGTTCAACAATTTGAGATGACTCACAAGGCACCTTAAATTCTTTACCAAAAGCATTAATAGTCTTTAACTCACTTAATGATGAAGACTTAAATTCCATATCATTTGAGTCTTCATCAAATACGGGAAATGCTAAGCTCCCCAGTACCTTTAAGTTAAGACAATTAACTTCTCCTGGAATCGGATAAAAGATCCCAAGAGTCTGCGGATAAAAGTTTTCGGATTTAAAAAGAGTAACGAGGTTTGAAACAACTTTTGCACTTTGAATCTCAAATTCCTGAGGATCCATCTGCGCTATGATATTTAAAACTTCTTTACGAAGGTTTTTCTTTTCCGAACTCATGATTAGTGAGTCTTTGGAAGTGATTCCTCTATCAATCTCAGGGCATTATCAGAAAGAGACATCACATCTGTGATCTCTTGTTTATACTCTTTCTCTAAAGATAACTTTTCCTTCGCTAACTCTAGTGCCACAAGTGCAGCTAATTGTGAGTTAGAAATTGAAGGGGCCTTTTGGCGAATATTACTTGCGATCGTATCAACATACTCAACAATTTCTGTCGCAGAAACAATCTCATCTTCTCCAGACTCTTGGAGTCTGAAATTATGACCTAAAACTTGATATTCTTTTACTTCCGTACTTATATCCATAGTAATTCAATTGTAGTCCTACAAAGGATTCCAGTCAATCAATCAATTACCTACCAGTGCGTCAAGATACTCATCTAAATTGAACACACTCAGGTCTTCGACATTTTCACCGACACCAATATAAGTAATTGGTATTTGAAGTGCGTCAACAATTGAAATTGCACTTCCGGCCTTCGAAGATCCATCACATTTTGTAAATACTAGACCTGTTAGATCCAAAGCCTTATTAAACTCTTCCGCTTGGCGAATAGCATTTTGACCAGTAATGGCATCAATAACTAAAAGTGTATGATGAGGTGCATCCTCCATCAGCTTCTTAAGAACATTCTTACTCTTAGTCAGCTCATCCATTAAATTTCCCGCTGTATGAAGACGCCCCGCCGTATCAAGGATACAATAGTCAGCTTCCTCATTCATTGCAGCCTGAAGCGCGTCATAACCAACACCACTTGGGTTGGCCCCTTCCTTTGCGCGAATCATTGTTGCACCTGCGCGATCGCACCACACCTGGAGCTGATCAACTGCCGCAGCACGGAATGTATCACACGCACCAACAACAACCTTTGCTCCTTGATTAGTAAGCTTTGTCGCAAGCTTTCCAATAGTTGTCGTCTTTCCTGCTCCATTAACACCAACAATCATTATGACCTTAGGTAATTTTGAATCACTCTTTTCGAATTGAAACAGATCACCAGGACTATTGGCCTGTACACTTGCCATCTTATTTTTCAAAAAGTCTTTAATATATGACTTAAATTTTGCTTCATCAAAATCCCCAGACTTTGCCTTTTCTTCAAGATCTTCAATGAGTTCACTTGTTGCCTTTGGCCCAAGATCTGCTCCATAGAGAAGCTCTTCGACTTCTTCAAGTGCATCCTCATCAAGACCTCCGCGGCCAAAGATACTTCCGATCTTTCCCCAAACTCCTTCACGAGAGCGTGAAAGACCCTTTGTTAGTCGATCTTTCCATGACTTCTCTGGCTTAGTCGGCTCAAGGACTTCTTCCTCTTCCTCTTTTTTAACTTCTTCAACAACTTCTAATACTTCAGCTTGTGACTGAGGTTCGTCTTTTTCTTCTGTCTCTGTTTTAGTTGGTGGAGGCAGCTTTGCCTTTGGTTTCACAAGATAGAAAAGCCCAGTGAAACCACTCACACCTAATACCGAACAAAGAGCAATAAAGGCATAAGCGTATTCGATTGTGATTATGATATTCATTCCAGCTTGGTCTGCCCAAGACTGTAGAAAAGCAACGAGTTGCAACATATAATTCTCCATTTTGTGTGCTTTAGAGATATGATAAGTAAGTATAAAAATCAATATTTTAAGTCAAAAAACGGCATTAATATGGCAAATAAATTAGCTCTTTTTCAATTACAGCAAATGATTCGAAACTTTTTCAACAAAGAAGGTTTTATTGATGTGCTAACACCACCAATTGTGGAGAATCCGGGAATGGAAACTCACATTCATCCCTTTGCAATTCACTCGGTGCATCAAGAAAAAACTCATAATCTCTACCTTCACACTTCACCAGAATTTCATATGAAGGAACTATTGAGCGAAGGAATGAATAAGATCTTCACTATGAGCTACTGTTTTCGTGATGAGCCAAATAGTGAAACACACCGCAAGCAATTCATAATGCTTGAATGGTATCGAGCTAATGAAAATTATGAGAAGATCATGGAAGATACTATCCAGCTTTTTAAATACTGTTATGAGCAAGTTCGCAATAAGACAGAAGTTGATATAAAAAAACTTACTGTTCAAGAAATTTTTCAGAGCGTGCTTCAATTCGATATTCTCAACTATCTTGAACGAGATAAATTATTTAATAAGATAAAAAGTGACTTCAGTGAACGAATAAGTCTTTCTGATAATAAAGATGATTATGCGTGGGACGACCTCTTCTTCTTACTTATGTATAATTATATTGAACCAGAATTGAAAAAAGATCCTTTCGTTCTTCTTTATGAATTCCCAGAACCGCTACGTGCACTTTCAACTATAAAAGAAGACGATCCTCGAGTGTGTGAAAGATTCGAAGTTTATTGTCATGGTATTGAAATTTGTAATTGCTTTAATGAACTGACAGATCCGATTGAGCAGATAAAAAGGTTTGAAAAAGATAGCAAATTAAAAGAAGAGATTTATCACTACAAACTACCGTGGCCAAAAAGATTTATATCAACCCTTGAAAAAGGTCTTCCCAAGAGTGCAGGAATTGCACTTGGAGTAGAACGCCTTCTTATGGCCATTACAGCTGAAGAAGACGTATTCTTTGATTAGTTTATTGTTGTTTTTGAAGATGATTAAAAAGCAAGTGTAGCTTCAAGATAAGCTCCGACTTAACAATATCAGGTGTCATCTTCATGGCCCAGCGAAAGTGAACTCCACTTTCTTTTGTACTTCTTAGTTTACTACTCCATATTGGATAATTCTTGGCCAAGTCAGCAGATAAAACGGCGTACCAACGACTAAAATTTTTCTGACTTTGACCTAGAAGGGCCTCCATTACTTCAAGAGATTTTTCTGTCGTTATTCTTTTTATGGAATAAATATTTAAAGAACTAAGTTTAGCTTTTTCTAGATCATTATTTAAATATGTACCAAAGAAAGAAACAGTAAAGTCTTTGGCAACCTCTGAAGTTTGTTCTTTATAATTTTCAAGCCTCTGGTAATAAGGAGAGAGAACAAGAGAACGATATACACCTTCACGTGTTCCCCCTTGTTCTAGAGTACTATACCACTTTGATAACTCATTTCGATTTGCTTCTAAACCTCTTGTCGCTTTAATTAGCTCATTTATATAAGAGAGATTATATTGAGACATTTTTTCTTTTGAAAAAGGTGAATTATATTTTTTCTTGTTATAAACACTTAAGTCTTTTGCATCTTTTTTAATTGTTGGTACCTCAGGTAAAGTAACTTCGTCCTTTGCTCCCCAAATTTTATCCGCAAGTTCTGATGAAATATTTTTTTCAACAAATGGCCTTAAGTTTTGCAGAAAATTAACCTGTGCAAAGGTCGTACTCGCAACTAAACAAACAATAATGAGTTTCTTCAAAATGGTCCCCCAAAAAAAACAATAAGTTATCAATATTTCCTCATTATAAATGCCCTTCGTATTTTTAGGAAGTTAGCAAAAATTAGCCACATATTTTTGTCAAGTTTTTATCCAAGTCACAGGCAAGAAATACCTCTATCCCCCCGTAAACAGGGGTTATTTCAAATTTCGTAAAGATTATGGACGTTTCATTCGATAATAATTGTATGAAAACGTTAAAAGGTAGACCGTCACTCCATTTATTATTAATCTTACTTCTCATCACATCTTCATGTGTGCCAGATAGCTTAACTAAGTTTAAGGAAGAAGGTGCAACAAGTGATGATGCATCAAGTTCAGTTGGTGAAGTCGTCGATCCACCATCAGGATTTGAGGATGATGAAGGAAATGAGATTTCAGCAGACAGTATCGATATTCCATCGTCTGTTTCTTATGACAGCTCCAAAACACATATTTTTGTTACCGGTGACTTAAGCCTAATGAATGTCAGTGGCTCAAACTTAGTTAACTATATTCAACCAAGTGGAAACTTTGGTGATTATACAATCATCGAGTCATCTGGTGGCGACACTCTAAGTAATCAATATAGTGAGTATATAAGTCAAGAAGACAAGGTCTTTTCAGTAAGTGACTCTACTCAAAATAATTTCTTAGATCCAATCTCAAATCCAGGTTTTAACTTTGGAACAGACTTAGAAACAACATATGCAAGTGTTTTCACTCTTGAAAGTAAAACAGGAACAATTAGGCTTGGAGATACTAACGCTGCGCCAATTAGAACATTTACTGCTGCAAACGCAAACTTCAACTTCTATGATCCACCAAATGCAACGGCAGAAACTATAACAGTAACTTCGATGCCTAAAATTGCCGTTATGGCACCTATCCCAGAAAAGCTTACCCTCGAGGTAGATACTGGATTTAATTGTACTGGAACAGATATTGGAACAAGTGTACCAAGTACTCCTACAATTGGTGATGTGTATCTTGACTCAGGTACTTGTTACTTTAATTATGATGGAACAAATACAAATACTGTGGCCTTTCCATTTTCTGGCCCTATTTATATTGGCTTTCAATTAAATTCAAATACTGGATTTTTAGCTGACGATTCTATTACATCTGAAACATTCTCAACTGCATCAGGTGCAACTGGAACAATAACCTACAAAGATGAGTCTAACTCTATCTTTGGAACAATCAGCTCAGGAGAAATATATCCTGGTGACGTTATTGATAATCAATCTCCATTCTCTAATACAGAAGGAGTCATTGAGAAACTTAAGTATTACTTTCAACCTGATTCAAATATTGTTTTAAAACTTATCAATGATACATCAGTAAGTCCTATTTCACATATTAGCTATGACAATCATACCAATATTGAAGTTACTCCAGATCTTCCTTCAACATTGAAGCTAGTAAAAGATGTGGATAGTCCATTATTTGGCTACATCATTGATGTATCAGGAGGGGCAGACCACGAACTACAAAGCGCAAAAGAATACTCTGTTACGGTATCAAATAACATATCAAAGAGAACTTTTACGTTTGACATAGGTATTGTAAACCCGCCTGAGAAGCTATCTTACTCTCAACTTACAGCTTTTAAAGTAAAGAACTTAATTCAAAGTACTTCAACATTTGTCGTAGGCCAAGAAGTAGCAACTGTTGCAACACCTCCTCTAACAGAAGGTGCAAAAGGGATAATCAAGAAAATTTTAGACATTGATGGAAATGAGAAGTATCTAATCGTACAGGTTATTTCTGGTGAATTCGTAAAAGATTCTTCCATTGATAACTATAAAGAGTTCGTAGATGAAGAAGCAGTTATTCAAACGGAGCCAGTTTCTTTAACTCATGTTATGGAACTTAATACAACGGCTGCATTCACACCGACTTATATTGACCAACAACCGGCACTTTGTCAGGAGTTTATTGCAGCACCTTCAAATGAATATGCAAAAGCGATTGTAACAGGAAACCCAACGGATACAGGGCTATCTGGATACGTTTTTGTAAATCAAGTAAAAGATCCTGATGATACAACGGCCAATCGTGACTTTATTGCAAGTAATACTAATTTAGCTGATTGTGATTTAGGGACTTCATATACAATGTTAAGTATGTGGGCTCCAGTTATAGAAGCTACGTTTTCAGATACAGCTAGTTTAGTATCAGGAATGGACGTTTTAACAACAACGAATCGTGCAAGCTTATCATTATCTGCCATAGATTCAACAAATGATACAGCACTGCTACAAAGTGCAGATGGTAAGCCAATTACTTTAACTCTGCCTGCACAATTCTCATCAGTGAGACCGTATTCATTAAATGCAGACTCGATAACAAATTATAAATCTCTAACAACTTTTGAACTTCAAAGAGGTGTTGAGTCCTCACTTTTAGCAACTCTTCCAAGAGGAGATTCTGTTGTCTACTCTGTTGAGCCGGAACTTCCACCTGGACTAACGCTAGATCCAGACACAGGACGAATTTCAGGAATACCTGAAGTTGCTGCAGCTTCAAAAAACTTTATCGTTACAGCAAAAAATATTTTAGGTTCTGCTTCGAGCTCTTTCAATATTTTAATTGAAGACTATTTTGAAGTTGAAATTGATATTGATAATACTCCACTGTTCTATGGCCACAAAGATGGTGAAGGTAATATTTTTAATAAATGCCGAATTAAGAAGAGAGATATTATCAGTAATCCAAAATCATCAGCTTCTGATATTGAAGATATTATTGATATCGATTGCTTCTTCGATATTGGTGAAGGTGACCTTTACGCAAGAGATATAAATATTAATGCAAATGTTGGTCCAGGAATGTGCCATACTCTTGAATATGTACCATTCTCTTACTTTAAGCGTAGACCAAATAAGACAACAGACAATCAAATTACATATGATGGCTCGGCATCGGATTACATCGTTCAAGTTGTAACAAATGCATCTCCAGAATGTCTTGCAGCAGGGACAACAAGCTTTTCAGCAGGTCAAGGGAGTGGCAACGTTTACGGTGGTGGCAATGGTGACGTTGCGACTTACTCAACTGATGGAATCTACATTAACGGACGACCATTTTCTGGATCACTTGATGATATTTGCACTGGAAAATACAGCGAAGACATCAACTGTGATGATGGTGGCTACTCACTTGGTTTAATCAACTTCATCTACACTGAAGAAGTAAGGGACGATACAGGAGCACTCATTACACCATCAGACTGTACCAACACAGTAGAAGTTGTAAAACATACATGTGAAGGTAATCCTAGAAGTTGTCTTGATGGGCCTATTGTCGAAGAGTTTGGTAGGAGTGATGTTGAGAAAGGTTTTTATGCAAAACTAACGGAAGCATATAATGGAGTAAATACAACTCAATCTCCAACTAGGCCACTTGAGAGAGGTGGTAATACAAATGTACTGGTAACAAATTACCTTACTGAAACATCTTGTCATGATGGAAATACTGACTACTATGCAGACGGAATAAAGGCTCACGCTTTATCAGCTACATATGAAGATACACCTAATAATATTGTTGATCCATTTATGGGAGCCAATCCTTTTTATACTTTTAACTGCCTTGACCAAGCCAATGATGTTCAAGCAAGAATTAACGTTCACATTAGAGATTGGGATACAAGCTTTGATCTAACAAACCTCGACAAAGCTTATATTGCAGGAAACTGGGCAATGGATAACTCATTATCAGATTTATTTGGCAACCCTATCAATGGATTTGACGATTGGGACGATTTAAATAGAGGAACAAATTATAGTGCTTGTGGGCCATCGACTGCGCCAACAGTAGGTACTGCTTATACTGTTATCCCTTTAACAATTGATTCTGCAACGAAGTCCGAGCTGTCAGTAAAAGTTACTGGCGGATTTCCAAGCGAATACTTTTACCCTGGTATGGAGATTCGTATCGGTACAGATGATTACCAGATTAAAGGTTACGACGATGATGAATTCTTCTTAACGTTGCCACTTCTTCAAAACTACACTTCAGGGGATACGATTACAGGACGATATCTCTACGAGTTCCCTGCGTATAAGTACAGAGATGAAGAATAAATATAACTAAAGCACACGACCAACTAAATCAAAATCTAATACTTCGGTGATCTCAACTTCAATGAGGTCACCGATTTTTAAATCTCTCTCATTTAAATCATTGATAATAACTTTTCCATCAATATCCGGAGCTTGGCCAAAGTGGCGACCGACAATTAAAAGATCAGTATCCTCATGTGTTCCTTCAACTAAAACTTCAACTGTTTGACCTAAGAAGTCTTGATTAAGCTCGCGAGCAATTTCTTTTTGAGCTTCATATAAGCGATCAAATCTTTCATCAATCACTTCCTGAGAGTTCTTATCTTTAAGACGATAAGCCGGTGTACCTTCTTCATCAGAGTATCTGAAAATACCAAGGTGGTTAAAGCGAGCTTTTTTTACACCTTCTAAAAGTTTTTCAAAATCTTGTTCCGACTCACCAGGAAAACCAACAATAATTGAAGTTCGTAGAACAATACCTGGTATTCTCTCACGAAGCTTAACAATTCTCTCCATGATCTTCTCACCTGTGATCTTTCGATTCATTCTCTTTAACACGTAATCAGAGAAGTGCTGAACTGGCATATCAAGATACTTACAAACTTTTGAAGATGTTGCCATCTTTTCGATTACTTCATCAGTTAATTCATCTGGGTAGAAGTAGAAGAGTCTAACCCAATCAACACCATCAACTGTTTCAAGGCCAGACAGGAGTTCAAATAGATTATTTTCATCACTTAAATCAACTCCATAATCAGAAAGGTCTTGAGAAATAAGATTTAACTCACGAACTCCTGATTCAGAAAGTTTCTTTGCTTCTTCAACGAGAGACTCAACAGTACGTGAACGAAGACGCCCTCTAAGGGTTGGAATAATACAAAATGTACAATTTCGATTACACCCTTCAGATATCTTTAACCAAGCTGTATAAAATGGAGAAGTATTAAGTCTTGGATCAAATTCAGTATGAATAAATCTTGGAACTTCAACAAATGACTTCTTTTCTAATTTATTATTTTCTAAAGCAGTTAGAAGAGGAACAATCTTATTGTATTCACCTGTTCCAATAAACATATCAACTTCAGGAAGACTTTTTTCAAGTTCATCTGAATATCTCTGTGCCATACAACCTGACACAACGAGGGCCTTACATTTTCCGACCTCTTCATCTTTATAGTCTGCAAGGTCTAGAATCATCTCTATCGATTCTTGCTTTGCCGCTTCAATGAAAGAGCATGTGTTAACAACAATTACTTCTGAATTTTGCGGCTCAGTTTCAACCTTGAAGCCATTTAGGCCCATATGCCCTAGCATAACCTGAGCATCAACAAGGTTTTTAGAACAACCCAGAGAAGTAAAGTAGACCGTGCGGTCGTTAAATTTTTGGTTAACTTGAGATGAAATCTCAGTCATATATGTCTCCAATGTAAGCGAAAGTAGGTACTTATAAGTCTCAACCGACGTTTTTTCAAGGTCTTATGTAATTTTTTTAGGTACAGAAGTGCCTATTTTCAATTACTTGAAGGAATTACCTTCTCGGCCTATTCTAGATAGTAATGAGATTAATTATTATAACGACATTTATTTTACTTCTGGCCTCTTGTACAAACTTAGATCGTCCTCCAAAGGAGCGTAAAGCAAGTGGTGAATTAACAAACCTACTTGTGAAGATTTCAAAGAACGACAAAGTCTCATGTCGAGAATATGAAAAGTTTTTAGTGACAGATTTCCCTTTAGCTCCTTGGCTGAGAGCGAATTATCATAAAAACTGCACAAAGAGTATCCAAGAACTCAGTGAAGAATATAAGAACGTAGAACAATATCCATACTGGGCCCGTGAAGAACTCATCGACGCCATAATCTCAAAGCCTTATTACAATGATACTTATGTAAGTGCCGTATTAAATAAGATTGATTATTTGAAAACACGTGGAGAAACAGAAAGACTACTTCAAGACAGTTTAAAAAGATTTCCACAAAATACAAATGAATACGATCGAATCTATGAAAAACTAATTGAAGTTTCACCTCGCTTTAACACATCTCCAAAGCCAGAAGAGTTTATGGAAGTTGGAAAGAGTTTTGAGCGTGATCGCCAATTCCCAAAGGCGAGAAATTTCTATCGTCGTGTAATTAGAAATAAAGATTCCACAAAAGAAGAAAAGGTCGATGCTTGGTTTCGACTAGCACACTCATATAAGAGAGAACGTAAAGGTGATAGCTTTCGTGAAAATATAAGAGGACTTGTACTCTATCTTCAAAAGAATCGTGAATCAGAATACTTAAAAGAAAAGCATGCTGAGTATTCAATTCGTTTAGCAAGAATATATTGGACGGAAGATAATCTACAAAGAGCAGTGAGAGTCCTAAGAAACCTACTATTATATAAGGAAGTTCCAAACGATTCAGTGGTAACGACCTATTATACAATCGGTGGTATTTTTGAAGATTTAAGAAAATATGATCGCTCTATTAAATTTTATAAAAAGGCATATGCAGCAATTGAAAAAGAACATGAGCATCTCGAAAGCATTGTATGGAATCTCGCTTGGACAAATTACAAAGCTGGAAATTATGAAGAGATGATCAGTTGGTTTGATCAGTTTGAAAGTAAATCAGAAGAGGCAAATTACCGTTTTCTTTATTGGAAGTTTGTAGGCTTAAAAAAGCTTAATCGATTTAAAGAAGCGCAAGAGCTTCTTAAAAGAATTCAAGAAGAAGATCAATTTGGATACTATGGCCAAATTGCTCACATGAATCATACAAAACTTGAACACATCAACTATCGTGAAAGGTTTGATATTACAATTGATGAACTGGCCTGGGCAGTATACTTAAATAATACAGAACTTGCTAAGAAGATTATCGATAGTAATGAAGATGTAAGCTATAGTGACTTATATGCGGCGAAATATTTCAATATTATGATCTTCAAATTCTTCAGAGAAAGTGATGAAAAACAAAAAGAGATTCTAAGTAAAGATCCACAATTTGCATTTCCTTTAGCATTCAAAAAGGAGTTCCTTGAGAATAATCGCTCAAAAACAGTCACAACTCCACTACTTATGAGTATCGCTAGACAGGAGTCGGCCTTTAATCAATACGCACGCTCACCTGCCGATGCATTTGGACTTCTTCAATTAATTCCAGAACAAGGTAAACGTCTTTCTAGACGCTATAAGATTCCATACAATAGTTATGAAGACCTTTATAATCCAAAGATTAATATCACCTTCTCAAGCCTTCTTTTAAACGAGTTAATGAAGAGAAGAGATAATAACTTTATTGATTTTGTGGCCAGCTATAATGCTGGAGGTACACCAGTAAGACGCTGGAGAAGCCGAATTAAACTTCCAGACCTAGAGTATATTGAAGAGATCCCTTACAAAGAAACACGAAAATATGTAAAACTTGTAACGAGAAATTATCTCATATACTCACGATTACTAAGTGATGAGCCAATTACTTTGAAAGAGAACTTCTTTCGCGGTGGCTTTATTGATATGAAACGTTAGCACCTTTTGGTACTTGAAGGATAAAGTTCTTCTCTTGAAATTTCTTATTTGTGGCAATATTAGATAGTTCTAAATTAACACTCTTGCCATCAGCATAGTTGATTTCAATCTTTGAAAGATTACTGAATTTCTTATCTGTCGATTTAAAAACAAGCTTTGTTTCAATTACACCAGTATCCTTTACGGCCTTTTCCTCAAAGACCAGTACACTGTATTTTTCGCTGTCTTTAACCTTGTAATTCTTATTTGTTTTTAGTCCACTTTTTAAGAGATCAAAGAAGTTGGATAGCCCTTTATCACTTCCCTTATGGATAACAATCTCAGCAGGATCTCCAGGCATAAAGCCATCTCTCTTATACCAAGTTGTCTTTTCATTCGTTACATAAACAAGAGCATCAGTTCCAACTTGCTCAAGTCTAAGTTTTCCTGGGTACTGGTAATCAAAAGTCCCATTAGACTCTTTAGGCGTTCCCGTTAATTGATTTTTTACAATTTGTTTATACTTAGTAGAAAAAGACCTTGGAACGAATCCCAAGGCCATATTTGAAATAATTGTCAGTAGTAATAGTTTTTTCATTACTGTAATTGTACCGAAACTGCCTTTGAAACACCAGGCTCCTGCATTGTTACCCCGTATAGTGTATCGTTTAACTCCATTGTTTTCTTATTATGTGTAATAAGAATGAACTGTGATTCAGCACTCATTTCACGAAGAAGTTCATTAAAACGTCCTACGTTGGCATCATCAAGTGGAGCATCAACCTCATCCAGTAGACAGAATGGAGATGGCTTAACTAAGAAGATAGAGAAGATTAGTGAAACCGCAGTCATGGCCTTTTCACCACCAGACATTAGGTTAATATTTTGCATCTTCTTACCTGGAGGTTTTGCAATAATATCAACTCCACATTCTGCATCTTCAATATTTCCAACGATTTCTAGACGAGCTTCCCCTCCACCAAAGATGATTGGAAATACTTTTCTAAATCTCGTATCAACTTCTTCAAAAGCAATTTTAAATCTTTCTTTTGATTTCTCATCAATATGATCTATCGCATTTTGAAGATCTTCTAGAGACTTTCTAAGCTCTACTTCTTGAACCTTTAAGAAGTCATAACGAAGTTTTTGTCTGTCATAATCTTCAATCGCCTGCCAATTAATCTCACCTAAGCGACCAAACTCAGATTTATAATTCTTAAGCTTATGCCCTTGGTCTTTAAGGTCTTGTCCATATTTACGAACAAACTCATAAGATTCTTTTTCAATCTCTTTTGGTCCATTCTCAGTTTCCATGAAGTACATTGTTGAAATATCATTAAGCTTTTCAAAGTCAGACTCACCATATTCAAGATAGCGACCAAGAGTCTCGCGAAGATCAACACGGTACTTCTCAAAAATATTACGTACGCACTCTTCTTCTTCATTAAGACATCTTTCAAGACGAACTTCTTTTTCAGTAATTTCCTTGTCGGCCTTGTTGATATTCTTAGTGAGTTCCTTAACCTGTTCTTCTCTTTCTTGCATCGCAAGTAATAATTCAGAGAACTCATCTTTCATAATACTTAGAACTTCATCTTTACTTGCAAGAACATCTGCCTTGTCATTATTTGAAAGTTCAAGCTCTTCAATCTCAACTTGAATCGTTTCGATTTCATTTTCAAGTTTCGTAATTAATTCAGTATTGGACTCTTTACGAAGCTTTTGCTTTTCAATTTGTTTTTCAATATCCTCTGACTGAGAACGAAGTGAATTTACACGCTGTTCAAAAGTCTTGGCCTCAACTTGTTTAGAAACATAAACCTCACGATCAGCTTCATAAACCTCATTCATCTCATTATATCCATCACGTAGATCTTGAATTCTTTCAGACATATCTGAAATTGATTCTTCTAGTGATGACTTCTCTTTATGAAATGATTCCTCTTTTTCAAGAATAGCAAGTCTAAGCTTAGACGTTTCATCCTTACGATTCTTAAGAATATCAAGTCTCGTATTTCCAGATTCCATTGAAGCAAGCTTCGACTCTAAAGCAGAGTTCTTTGCTGCATAATCTGCTCTTGCTTCACTTAGAGCAAGACGAGCATCTTCTAGTTCTTCAACTTTCGACTTTAACATCTCATTTGAAGCATTTACTTCTTCTTCAAGGTTGGCAACTTTTTCATTTAGAGAGACTAACTCGTTTTCAAGAGTTTCAATTGTATTATTTCTTTCAATCGCACTTTGACCTTGCTCTCCAGATCCTTTGATATGAAGAACTGTCGCATTACGGCGATTTCTAATTTGAATATTTCCTGCAATATCTGAGATTCCACCAAATGAGATCGAGCTCTCAAGTGAAGCAACCTTATCAACGTCAAGAGTATCAACGATGAATAAGCTTGATAAATAAGGAGTCAGTTTCGCTTTATACTCTTCAGGTAATTCAATAATATCACTTAACGTTGTTAGCTCTGCTCCTAGCTTAACCTGGAGTCTTTCACGTGCTTCAGCCGAAATGATATCTGCTGATTTATCAGCAAGTAAGATTTCAAGCGCATTCTCATCATTTTCAGACACCCAGTTTTTCAGAAGAGATAGGTCACTTTCAGAAGTAACTAAAGACTCTAAGAACTCTCCAAGAAGTGCTGTAACAGCTTTCGTGTACTTGTCATCACACTTGATAATATTTCCTAGAACAGTGTAATTTTCCGAGTCTACTTCATTTAAGAACTTCGATACACCTTCTTTTGCACCTTCTAGAGATGCGCGTATTTCTTTTAAAGAAGATAAGCGTGATTGTTTCGTAATCTGCTCTTTTGTAAGAGTTTTCAGTTCACTCTCTAGATCACGATCCTTAATAGTTAATTCATTTACTGTTTCTTTCAGGTTTGATTCTGATTCAGTTAACTCCTGCGCTAAATTCTTAGCGGCCATAACCTCGTCTCTTTCCTTGGCAAGTTCTGTTGAAACACCTGAGTATTGTTTTTCAATAGCTTCAATTTCAGTTGCAAGGTCTTGAAGAGTTGCAGCATATTCTTCAAGTTTTGAACTATTTTGAAAGGCTTGTTGTTCCATTTTAACAAGCTCTTCTTTTTTAATATTTAACTCTTCTTCAATTTCATTTATTTGAGATTGGCGATCTTCAAGTTCAGACTTTAAAGTTTCAAGTTTTTCACTTGCAGCTTCATAGTCATAATCTTCTTTTGAAGAAGTGATAACATCATTAATTTCTGTTTCAATTTCTTCTTTCTTCAGTAGTCTTTCTTCAATCTCTTGTGAAAGCTCTTCGATCTCTTTTTGCCTTTGCTCTAAATTCTCTTCCTTATCCGTTAGAGACTTGCAAAGAGCATTAAGCCTTTCTTCTGAAGCAGCTAATTTATTTGAGATCTCATTTCTTTCTTTTTGAAATTCATCAATTTTTGCAGTCTTCTCTTCTCTTTCAAAGCGTTCTTCTTCAAGAGATATCTCTAGAGAATCTTTCTGTGTACTCCAAGCCTCAAGGTTCATTCTTTTTTCAGTAAGTTCTGATGAACCATCACGAAGTTCGCGAAGATCTTCAAAAACCTTGTGTGCATTAACAGAGATTTCAGTGCGCTTAATTTTCTCTTTTAAGTTACGAGCTCTTTCAGCTTTCTCAGCTTGTTTTTGAAGAGATTTTAAATTCTTTTCAATTTCAACAGTAAGATCATTTAGACGATTTAAGTTTTGCTCTGTTGCTTCGATCTTTCTCATCGATTCTTTCTTACGAACTTTGAATTTCGTAATACCAGCAACTTCTTCAATCATTGTACGACGCTCAACCGGTTTTGCTTGAACAAGTCTGTTGATTTCACCTTGAGCAATAATTGAATAAGACTTTGCACCAGCACCAGTATCCATAAATACTTCTTGGATATCTTTGAGTCTTGCTGGCTCTCCATTGATACGATATTCCGTATCTCCATTTCTATATAACTTTCTTGTTAATTGAATCTCTGAAGGGTTTGCAACTTTTCCACCAATGTGAATATGCTTACCATCCGTATTTTCTAGGACAAGTGTTGCCTCGGCCCAAGCAGCTGGATTGTATTTAGAAGAACCAGCAAAAATAAGGTCCTTCATAGAGTTACCTCTTAGGTGTTTAGCTGATTGCTCACCCATAATCCAAAAAAGGGCATCTACGATATTTGATTTACCGCATCCATTTGGCCCAACGATACCTGTAATACCGTCGTCAAAATTAACAATTGTACGATCTTTAAAGGATTTAAAGCCCTGGATAATAAGTCTTTTCAGTTGCACTTTGATTCACTCCGTCAATGTCTACTATATTTTGTGTGTTGTGTAGGGCTTAATGTACCATTTCAAGCACCAAATCGTACACTTTTAATATTTAAGTTTCGCTAAAAGACTTACGTATTTTTAATATCTTACAAAGCCAAAATCCTAACAAGAACTAACACGCCACTTTATATTGTACGAATTTAATACTAGGGCTTCATCATTCACTCAAAGTTGCCGATAAGAAATCCAATGAGCCAAGATCAAAAGACAGTCTATTTCACAATCGACTTTCATCTCGTTTCACGAGAAAAGCCGATGTTATATAATATCTACATCAATTCATCGACGGTAAAAGACAAGGATCACTATGTGAAAATTGTTAAGCCAGGTGAAATACTTACTGACGCAGACGTGGAGGACTTTAAAAAGTATCAACGTATTCATGTCCTCGAGTCAGAACGAGGTCTTTACTTACAATCCCTTGCTGAAAATGATGATTTTGAATCTCTTGATAAAGTAACGGCCATTAAAGATTCAGCTGTTAAGCATCTCGATGATATCTTTAATCCAGGTAAAGAATTTAATACTGAAATTCTTGGTGAGGCCCTTGATGGTTGTCACGATTCAATGAAGGCCATGGTTGGGGTTATAAAAGACTACGATATCAATAGCCTTAAGAACCTGATCGGTGAATTATCTTTTCACGACTTCTACACTTACGATCATTCAATAAATGTTAGTATGTATAGTGTTCTCATCTATAAACAATATAGACCTAAGGCCAGTGAAGCTGATCTTGTAGCAATTGGGCTCGGTGGACTTCTTCACGATTTAGGGAAAACAAAGATTTCAACTGAAATCCTCAATAAGTCTGGTGGTCTTTCTGATGAAGAATTTGCAGAAATAAAAAAACACCCAGAACTTGGTGTCGAGTTGTTTAGAGAAGCGAACCCAGATTTTCCAGGTTTAAAAAAAGAAGCAATTGAAAGAGTAATTGTTGAACACCATGAAAATATTGATGGTTCAGGCTACCCAAAGGGATTAAAAGGACCTGACCACCACATCTTTTCAAAAGTAGTTTCTGTTGCTGACTTCTTTGATGCCATCACAACAAAGCGTTCATATTCACAAGCACTTCCAATTGAAGATGCTTTAGAAATTATGAAAAAAACAGTTGGAAAGAAGATCGATGCTGAAATTTTTGATTTCTTTGTTAAAAAAGTTTCAAAAGTAATCTTAACTGGAAAGACAATGATAGAACTTCCAGAAGACTTCAACACAGAAATTGCCCACGCTGAACTTCCAGTACAAAAAGTACAACCAAAGAAGCTTGGTGAGAATTTCACTAAAGCACCAGATAATCCTAATAAGATTGAAAAATAAGTTAAATTTATGGGATTTGAAAAATGGTCGGAGTAGCAGGATTTGAACCTGCGACCCCTTGCTCCCAAAGCAAGTGCGCTACCAAACTGCGCTATACTCCGACATTGAAAAATTGGGTGTGATTGTTATAAGTGATCTAAACCTTTTTGGCAACCCAGAACTTAAACTTATTTAAAGTTCCTTAAAAAATTTCACAGCACTCTCAACGGCCTTCGCTCGATGAGAATTTTCATTCTTCCACTCTTCTAATTCAGCTACGGTCTTATTGGGAAAGGCTTTAGGGCAAAATACGGGATCGTAACCAAAGCCACCATCTCCCACATAACTATCTGAAATCTCACCTTCCATGCGCCCCTCAAAAAAATATATTTCCTCAGGTGAAATATAAAAACACAGTACACAAGTAAAGAAAGCTTCACGTTTTTCTTTGTCTAAAAGCTTCTCCAAAAGAAGCTCAGCTCTTTGTTTATCTGTTAAACCTTCTCCCCCAAAACGAGCAGAGAAAATTCCCAACTCATCAGGTAATGCCTCTACATTAATTCCGGAGTCATCTGCAAGAACAGGCTTTTTAAATTCTTCATAATATGCCTGTGCTTTTTTTAAGGCATTTTCTTGATAGGTTGTTCCATCTTCAACCACTTCTAATTTAGTTGGTGCTGCCTTTACGGTAACGTTACTATCTTTAAAAAGAATACCAAACTCTTCGGCCTTGTGGGCATTACCAGATGCAAGAATAAAGTTCATTACTGTCCTAAAGTTTCTTTTTGTTTTGCAAATACAATTTTTAATGACTCTGTTGCACAATCCATAAGAGCATCCATTTGTTCTCTTGAAAATGCCTGGCCTTCGGCCGTTCCTTGAACTTCAATAAACTTTCCAGACTCAGTCATAACAATATTCATATCTGTGTCACAACTTGAATCTTCTTCATAATTTAAATCAGCAATAATCTTACCTTCTTTATTAATTCCACAACTAATTGCTGCCAATGGTTCAATAATTGGACTTTCTTTTAAATCACCACTTGCAAGTAATGATTGAATTGCCAATTCAAGAGCAATAAAAGAGCCAGAGATAGAAGTTGTTCTTGTACCACCATCTGCAACCATTACGTCACAATCTAGCGTAATCATTCGCTCACCAAGTTTTTCAAGATCAACGACGGCCCTTAAGCTTCGTCCAATTAACCTTTGAATTTCCTGAGTTCGTCCTCCAATTTTAGAACGTTCACGTCTTGAGCGAGTATGAGTTGAACTTGGAAGCATTGAATATTCGGCCGTCACCCAACCTTTTCCACTGCCTTTCATCCACCTTGGAACATTATCTTCAATTGAAGCTGTAATATGAACTTTTGTGTTACCAAATTCAGCTAGTACAGAACCGGCTGCATAAGGGTTAATATTAATAGAAAAGTTAACTTCTCTTGGAGTAGAACGTTCGATTAGTGACATATTGAATACCTCTGATTTTATTAGTATTCTTCGATAATAACATAATGAGAAAGCCTATGAAACACTTACACTTTAAAGAACTTCCCTCTACCCAACTTAAAGCTATTGAATTAATTGAAGAACACAATTCAATTCTAATTAGCGCACAGAAGCAAACACAAGGAAGAGGTAGAAGAGATAATAATTGGGAAGATCTCGAAAATAGTCTAGCTTTCTCATTTAATA
This sequence comes from Halobacteriovorax sp. BALOs_7, assembly GCF_003612895.1. Taxonomy (GTDB): domain Bacteria; phylum Bdellovibrionota; class Bacteriovoracia; order Bacteriovoracales; family Bacteriovoracaceae; genus Halobacteriovorax_A; species Halobacteriovorax_A vibrionivorans. The sequence continues at coordinate 2,969,709 of NZ_CP027772.1, forward strand.
TTAGCCCTACAGGTAAGCCTACTCTTCTGGCACTAGAAATTGCGATTACTCTTGCGAAGTATTTTGATGAAGATAATTTAAGTCTCAAATGGCCTAACGATATTTACAATGAAAAAGGAAAGAAGGTCATTGGAATCCTCGTAAATAAAGAGGGAGATGATTACATTATTGGTATTGGAATAAATTATGGCCCAGTTACGAAGTCCACTCATAATAACTATGGACAGCTAAAATCAGGTCACTTACTTAACGAAGAAGAGTACAAGACTCTACCGGAGCAAATTTATAAGTATATCTGTGAGAATCGATTAAACGATCATGACATTATCTCAAAATGGAGTCGATTAAGCTTTCATATCAATCAAAAATGTAAAGTTATTGACGGTGATGAGATTATCACTGGCACATTTGAAGGCATTGGTGAATATGGTGAAGCATTGATTAAAAACGGAGATAAAATAGAGAAAGCCTATACAGGCTCTCTCTTATTGGATTAGTTTTATTCTGAAATTGAAGTTAGAACTTTTTTTGAGATTGTCTTAAGTTCTTTTTTAATTAGGTTCTCTGCAAGATCTGGAACAATTTCCCAAATAATCTTCTCTAGGTTTTGTTCGCAATATTCTTTTGCATATTTTTCAATGATAGGTGCGACGTCAGCTCTTAATGAAGCTTTTAAGTCCTCCATATCAACACTTGGTGCCTGTTTTGATGCACCTTTATTAACAAGAGCTGTTGTTGTGCGCTCAAAAGAGAAATTATCATTCATTTCACTAGCATTAGAAACATCAATTTCGTGCTCATCTTCTTCTGGTGATGAAAATGCTTGAGAAACTTCTTCATCAACATCCCAAAGATTCTCATCTGCGATTTCTTGTGGGAAGTCATCTGATTCATCTGTAGCATCATCTTCAGCAGAAAGTTCTTCACTAGTATATTGAGATCGTGGCTCCTCAATAATAGGCTCTTCTTGAGGAAAGTCATCATCAAGCTCGTCATCGAGACTTCCAAAATAATTACTAACATCTAAAACTGTCGAAGCCGCCTCTTGATTTATATCTGGTGCTTCATTCTCAGAACTAATTTCTTGCCCTTCAATAACAGGAGGCAGAGAATCAAAATCACCTGTTACATCGCTACCTTTTAAATTTGTTGGATCAAAGCCCCAACCGTCTAACTCAGAGCTTAAATCTGAAGGATCGATTGTTTCTTCATTTTCTAGAGAATCAATATCTTGCTTATCATCGAGGTGAAACTCACCTGTCTGATCTTCTTCTTCAAACTCACCTTGAGTCGTATCGACACCCCAACCAGAGAAGTTATCATCCTCAGAGTCTTCCTGAGAAAACTCTTCGCTATCTTCAATTGGCTGTTCATCAGAAACACCATTTTCAATTAAGTCATTACATAAATTGATAAACTTTTCAGTTTCGAAAGGCTTTACAACTTTGTCTGAATATCCGCTACTACGTAGCTTCTCTTCATCAATGATATCAAATGTCCCTAGCATTGCGAGAATAGGAGTTTGTGAAAACCTCTCTCGAACTTTCCGACCAAGGCCATAACCGTCATCAGCAAGACCAAAGTCTAATAAAATCAAATCAAAGTCTTCACTTTGGTTGAAAATATCCTCTTCATCCAATACAGGAGTAAGCTCAAAGTCTTGGCTTGCAAATGTAATTTTGATTACTTTTTGAATCGTCTGACTATCGTCAGCAACTAATACCTTTCTACTCATATAAAACCTCAATATATTGTTACGCAAAAAATCCAGCTAAGCAAGTATTGAGTTTTACTAGGATTATTTAATTATATTATAAAATTGAGAAAATAATGGCCGACTGATTGTCTAAATTACCTTTTCGATTAGCAAAATTAAAAAGGCCGTCGATTTGAGTCACTTCATCAGGACCCAATTCTTGAACAACACGTTTTATATCATTTAATGAAAGGCTTCCATAAACCCCATCCGATAGAAGAATTACTTTATCATGTGGCATTACATTTACTTCCCATATTTTTGGAGAAATCTCTTCATAGAGCCCCAATGCAACAAGAGGAAATGTACTTTTATGATGAGTATTATCTGAAGTTGATATTTGAGTTGGTGAATCTGGTGCGCTGATTTGTGATAAAGCACCGTCTCGATATAAAAGTGCAACGCAATTGCCACATGAAACAACAGATAGAATATTTTCCGATAACATTGTTAATGCAACCGAAACACCACCTTTATCCTTCATCTCTTTCTTCTTATTAATGGCCATTAAGTTTTTATGAGCAATCATTATGGCATTCACTAATGCATTAGTCTCTAAAACATATTGAGGTGAATAAAAATAAGGCATCGTTGCATTTGGATCACCTGATAACTTTGTAAAATAGTTTTCAATCGATTTAGTCACTGATTCGAGGTTTAAATCAGAAATCCCACTTCCACCAAAGCCATCAAAAACACCAAATATTTTCTGCTTTAAATTAATATAGGTACTATCTTCATTTAGATTTAAATATGGCCCTTGATGTGTGCGAGCAAAAAAGCTTTCAAGTTCTCTCATAAGTTTTTTAACCTTTTAGAGGCTTTGATATAATACTCATTATCTACAGGTGAGATTTGTTGAACTTCCTGAAACTTCTCTCTGGCCTCTTCAAAAGCACCTAGTGATTCAGAGACAAGACCCTGTCGATAAACTTTACGGGCACGTTCAGTAAGTATCTCATTAATATCATCAAGCTCATTTTGAGCATCAATCTCATTTGGGTTGTATTGCAGAACTTCTTTAAAGACTTCATAAGAAGCTTTTAAGTCCTCAGCTTCTTTTAAGGATCTTGCTTTACCCAATAAAGGTCCAGTAATATTTTTCAAATTTTGTCGTGATTTCTTTAACATATCGACTGCCTTCTTCATTAAATCTTCGTCGATATTTTTTTCACTTATAAACAATTCAAGTGCATTCACAGCTTTAAACCACTCTTCTTGTAAGAATAATTTCTCACCTGGCCTTAATGCGTCGACCATTCTTTGTCTTTCTGCCTTCTTTTGGGCCTCTTCTAATTCTTTTCGATTCTTCTCTTTTACATATGCATTTATTTCTAACTCTAAATTTGCAACATCATAATTATCTGGATCAAGCTCCTTAATTTGCTGAAAGAGTCCTCTTGCTAAAGTGACATTCTTTTCTTTTACAGCTGCTTGAGCTTTTTCTAACAATTTATCAACTTTGGCCTTTATAAGTTGTCTTTTTTCTTCGGCCCTTCTTTCTTGCTCAGCTTTTTCAAGCTCTGCATATTTATCTTTTGCTAACTGATAGAAAGTTTGTGCCTGCTTATAGTCTTTTGTGATTAAGAAAAGTTTTTCAAATTCTGTAATTGCTCGTACAACATTTCCTTCGTTAGCGTAGCGAGTGGCAAGTTGGTATAAAGCTTCTGCTTTTTCTTGTTGTTCTTTAGTTAGTTTCTTATCGACAGATGTAACAACTGCTTTCTTTTTTTGCTCTTGAGCTTGCTTGTCCTTAGCACTCTTTTTCTGTTGAGGCTCGCTATCAGGAAATAAAAACATATAAACCCCTAACAATACGACAGTATAAATTAGGACTTTTTTACGTTTTTCCGGATCTTTTAATATTTTTTTGATGATTGATTTTTCTTCCGTATCATCAGGCATATCAGATAATTCAAGATCACCTAAATCGTCATCATCTGAAACTTCAACAACTTCCTCGATTTCGATTTCCTGATTATCTTCAACTGGCATCAGCATATCCTGCTGACTTTTAATGAAGTCACTTGCAATTTTTACAGTGAACGTCGTTGAACCAATAATAAATTCATCACCATTGGTGATTTCTTTTTGATTTATCCTCTTTCCGTTAAGAATTGTACCGTTAGCAGATTGTAAATCTTCAAGAACACAAGTAATTCTATTCTTACGTATAACTGCGTGTACTGATGAAACCTCAGGGTCACTTAAGACAATTTGACATTTATTTGGGTCTCTTCCAATAAATGTTTCAGCTTGGTCGAGATTAAAGTGATCGTAAGGAACATCCTCACCAAATAACTCTAATATAAAATTTGCAAACCCACTAAATACTTGTGTCTTATCACCAGCATCATCATCTAGTGTGTCGATATCGTAATTTTGATCACCATACTCGTCATTATATTCTTCTGAATAACCATCATCCTGAAAGTCACCAAATCCTTCTTCTTGATTTCCATCCATCTGAAAATCGTCAGAAGGTGCATCACTTTCAAAAGAGTCATTAAAGTCATCTTGAACTTGTTCCTGAAAGTCTTCTTGAACTGGCCCTTCATCGTTTAAGTCAAACTCTTGAGTTTGGGCATCATCCTCAATTTCTCCATTTTCAGGGTTATCCATAACAGAAGTTTCATCTTCTTCTTCCACAATTGGAATATCCACTTCGTCATCAAGTTCTGCTGGAGTGTCATTTACGTCTTGATGATCGTGCAACTCTGCAACATCATTTACAACATTGGCCTCTAATTCTGTAAATGTTATTCGATAATCTTTACAAACAATAAAATAATTACTCTTAACTTCAACTTCAGAGTCAAACATAGGAGTGTTATTTAGCAATATCGTATCGTAATCTGATAGTTTTTTAATAGTCCAAGAAACACCATTATAATTCAAGCTGGCCAATTGACGGGAAACTTGTGGATCTTCAAGTTTTACCTGAGCATCATCAGATCTTCCGATTAAAAAAGACGCACTTTGGCCTAAGATTACTTGGTCAGTAAACTCGTAGTTATTTAAAATTGTTCCATTTTTAGAAACAGTAATTATCACTCTTTTTCATCCCAAGTTTTTCGGCCATATCTTCAACGTTCTTTTTGGCCTCAATAAAACGCTCATCTGTTTTATATTCAATTAATAATTTATAAATTGCACAATATGTCCCTAGGGCCCTTGAATATTTAAGTGAATCTTTGTTCTTAGTTGCTTGATCAAACATATCTTTAATCTTTTCATCAAGTCTTTGTTTAGCAATATTCAAGTGGTATGCAGCTTCACCATCATTTGGATCCAAGGTTAAGGCAAGATTAAACTCTTGCATGGCCCTAAAATAGTTTCCTTCTCGCGCCTCACGTCTTCCACGATGGATATAAGCTTCTACTTTTTCTTTAACCTCTAAGTCTTCTTTATATTGAATCCCTGTGTTTTTATTACTCGACTCAATTACGGTACTTCCTGTTTTATTTGATTTTGCTTTCTTTACCTGTTCAGTATCTCCATCCATAAAGAAAAAGATCAACATAATTGCAGCTAGGCCATATATAAGCTTTTTTCTTTTTGCTTCTTTACTATCAACTTTCTTCTTTTTTGGCTTAGTCTTTTTTACCTCTTCCTCTTCTTCCTCGTCTTCTTCATCCTCATCTTCGAACTCAACTAATGCTTTTTCTTCTTTAACCTCTAGGAAGGAGTATTTAAATACAGTTGAACCAATAATGATTTTATCGCCAGACTTTAACTTATGTTGAGTAACCTTAAGATCATTTACCATAACCCCGTTCTGTGACTTTAAATCAGTTAACGTGTATTCATTATTAACTCGAGTCAATTCAACATGCTCTCGTGAGGCCTGTGTATCTAGTACTTGAACATCATTTGAACTCAGACGGCCAAGCACAACGCGCTTACCATTAAGGTAATAACAAATTCCCTTATTCTTTCCTGTCATGCAGATAATACGGTGGTATTTCCCAGCACTTTCAGGAGCAGATAAATTTTTTGTCATCCTTATAGCAGCGACCATTCTTTATTAATCCTCTTTAATTAGTGTAACATAGAACGCTTTTGCATAATTATCTCGTCCTATCAAACTCGTTACATAAATATTATAGTAGTGCCCTGATAGCTCATATTCACCTTTTTGAGATGTTCCACCATTATCTGCAGATGCATCACAAAGCTCTATAATTGTAGCTGCAAAGCCTTTTTCTCTGGCAACATCCAATAGACTCATCCCTTCTGATGAGCTTCCTCGAATCGCTGTAATATCTTCTGCCAGCGTATTTATATGTGCCAAGTTTTTTTGCGAATCTAATACAATAACAGCGCCATGTGCTCCTTGCATAAATTCATATAAATTTGCGACATAAGTCTCATCACTCTCAAGTTCATCAAAGCTCATGTCATCATCAGTTTTTTGTAATTCTCTAATTCGTTGTATCATTGAATTAATTGAAGATCGTAATGGATCAATCTCTTCCCATAAATAACTACTTTCGATACTCTTTCTCGTACCACGTAGAGCCTCTTCAATTTGAAATCTCATTTCATCAAAATGACGAATCGTCATATAGTAAACAATTGCAAAAAATACGATTGAAGCTATAAATGATGTAATTAGTGCTTCAAGATATGCCACTCGGCTTTTTGATGCTTCATCAGCAATTGATGATGGTTTAAATCGAATCGCAATAACACCAACGACATCAAGCATACCGGTTTTAACGTTTGTCGCTTTGATTTTCTGACCAATTCCAATTTCACCATTTGCAAGTCTTCTTACGATTGGTAGGTCACCATCATTCTTCTTTGTTCTCTCGGCCCATTCTCTAACCTGCACAGAGAATGAGTCATCGATGTACATATTAAGTTTTGTTAAAGGCCTAACGATTCGTCCATCAATATCAAAAAGGTCATAAGAGACAACACCGTTATTACCTTGCTCCATAAACTTCGTATCAACACGATCTAGATCTTTTCTGGCCAAAGCTCCACGATTTAATCTTTTGATTTCATCGGCATAATGAGCACCACGCTTTGCAACCTCCATTAGAAGTAGACTTTGTGATGTTTTCATTACTGGGAAAATTGTTAAGGTAACCGTAACAAGAACAAAAAGAGCCAGTAAAATACCTGTGAGTACACGCCATTCATATTCTTCATTAATTCCATGAACAACAGGCATTAAACGATATTTAAATAACCAAATAACCTTTCCAAAAATATTTTCAGGCATTTCACCACCTGAAATATATGTTGGTTCATCATCTTCTTCGTGTGTTTCTACACGCTTTTTAATTATCTTTTTCTTTTCTTTAACATAGACAACTTGAAGGATTGAATCTGGAAGAGCGATCTTATCCCCATTTTTTACAGTTGCTCGCTTAATTGCCTTCCCATTAATGAAAGTACCATTTGAACTTCCCAAGTCTTTAACAAAGGCAACATCTTGAGTTACTGTTACTGATAGGTGCTTTTTAGAGACACCATTAACAGGAAAGTGTACATCACACTCCTCACTTCTTCCTAGAGTGTTTTCACCTTCTTCTAACTTATATTCTGTACCACGTAGCTTTCCTGCTACTACAACTAACTTGTACATATATCTAAATGATCCCCTTCTTTTACCTCTAATGGAAGTTGTCCATTGGCCAGTTCAAGAACTCTACATGCCTTAAAAACAATTTGTGTATGTCTCCAAGGTTTTAAACCTCTATATATTTTTATAATTTCATTTTTTCGATTAAAGAAAACAACATCAATTTTATAATTCATGAAGCAGGTATGGATTGCGTTTGTTCCGTAGAAAATCATTCCATCAAATCCATCCATACGATCTGAGAACATTAATCCTTTTAATTTTTTAAAGAATGAATCTGCAACGATTGCATTGTTACAAATTTGATACTGGCCACAGGTAATCTTCATTAATTACCTCCAACAAGATCTACGATTAAAGGAGCAAAGATCATTAAAAGAACAGAAGGAACAATAAATGCCATCATTGGAAATAGAATTTTTGTTGCTGCAGTAGCACCTTCTTTTTCTATTTGTGCTGATTTCTTTTGTCTAATCTCAACGGATAGTGCTTTAAGGATAGGTCCGATTGATGCACCAACAGAATCAGCAGCAATCAAAGTAGCACAAAATGAAGATATTTGAATGAGGTCTACACGCCAGGCCATATTCCTTAGGGCCTCTGCTCGACTCGCACCAATTTTAGTTTCCTTTAAAAATATTTCAAACTCTTGTGTTAATGGGCCCGGCTTTGCTTTATCTACAACTTTCGTCATGGCAGCGACGAAATCAAGTCCTGCTTCAACTGACAGGGCCAACATATCAACGGAAAAAGGCATCCCTGAAATAATGTCTTTTTGTCTTTGATCAATCTTTCCCTTGATCCAGATATCTGGATATACAAAACCAACTGCTGCAACAACCGGAATTAACGAAAGCTGCCAATCAGCATCCATAAACTCTCTAACGCCTAGAAATACAATTGGGAATCCTATAATTAGGAAAAGCTTAAATGCATAAAAATCTTCAGTTGTAAGAACTTCAGTTAAACCAGCACTTGCTAGCTTTCTACGATATTTTTCTTTTATCTTCTTTTTGTTCTTCATTGAAGAAACAATGGGAGAAATGTAGCGTTTAAAAAATGGCCTTGAATATTGTAGAACAATACCGTGTTTTTTAAATTCATCCTGTTTCTTCGAATCACCTTCTTCAAGCTTTTGTGCCGCCTGGAAAGAGTCATTATCTTGAAACATCATTTGGGTAACAATGTAGACAGCAATCCCAATGAGAATGATAGAAGACCACATAAGAAGTTGTGAACTCTTAAACAGTTCAGCACCTTGAAGATAATCACACGCATTACGCTCACCATTTTGACAGGCTTGTTGTATTATCTTTTTCCCTTCTTTAGGGTAATTGATTCCATCTTGTTTAAAGTTTTTTCCAGTAAAGTTTTGATAAAGAAGACCTAATTCAAAACAACTTGCTTGCGCGCCTTTATCACAAGACTCTTTAAGAAGAGCAGCAAAGTCTCGTTGCGAGTAATCACTATATGTTTGGGCACTGACATCAAAAGATGTAAATGTCGTAACCACATAGAAAATAAGTAAAGTTATGAGACCTTTAGTCATAACATAAGAATATCAAAAATAATTGATTTCAAGCAGTTAGAGGCAATTATGGCCAGTTGAGTTAGGCCGAGAAAAACTATGCCTGACTAACCTGCTCAACGAGATTATGATTCTCCGCTGTTCCTACCTGACCTGCGACATCAGGAATATAAATAGGAGAATAATTTGAAAGATACTTCTTCTTAAGTTCAAGAATTCGTTCATATCGACTCGAAACTTCCTGCGGAGTAAATTCCCCACTATTAACGGCATCCTTCACATACTCATATGCACTACGACAAGCTTCAAATGAACGATATTCAATAAGATCAGCACCGGCCTTAAGTGCTTTTAGAGCAGCTTCACCAAGAGAGAGATCTTCAGAAATGGCCTTCATTTCCATATCATCGGTAATGATCACTTTTTTGAATTTAAGTTCTTCTCTAATAAGCTCATAGGCCTTAGGAGAAAATGTACATATATTTTCTTGATCAATTGAATCAACTTTAAGGTGCGCCATCATTACCATGTCAACTCTTGCTTTTACCGCTTTAACAAATGGTATAAATTCTTGCTCTCTTAATTGATCCAGTGATTTATTTACTATAGGAAGTTTAAAATGCGAATCCTCTAGAGTATCACCATGTCCGGGGAAATGTTTTGCACAAGACATAATTCCAGAAGTCTGCTGTCCCCTAATCATTGCAGAAATATACTTACTAACATCATCAGCATTCTTACCAAATGCACGATCACCAATGACACTATTTTTAGGATTTGTAAAAATATCACAAACAGGCCCTAAATTGAGGTTTACACCACAACTTAATAATTCATTAGACATTAATTGAGAGATTTCAAAACAAAGCTTTGGAGACTCTTTCTTAGTAACATCTAACATAGAAGGGATTTTAGTAAATCCTTCTTTAAAGCGTTGAACACGACCACCTTCATGATCAGTAGCGATAAAAAGAGGATAGTTATCACGTAGTGATTGAATATTATTAACAAGCTCTGCTAATTGTGCAGGAGATTCATAGTTATGTGAAAAAAGAATAACACCACCGATATTTTCTTTTTGAATAAACTGTTCTTCTTCAGCACTAAGCTGCTTACCTGAAATACCAGTTATAAATAATTGACCTAAATCTTTATTCATGTGCGTTTGCCTTTTTTAGTTCTTAAGTTTTGGATCTAAGTAATCTCTCAGACCATCACTAAATAGGTTTAATGAAATTATTAAACCAGTCATTAGTAAACTTGTAACAATAACAACGTGAGGCGCTTCAAGTAGTACAAGTTTGGCCATTGCCAAAATTGCTCCCCAAGAATACTCGCTAGCACCCAAGCCTAGAAAACCTAAACTTGCTTCACTTATTATAACCCCACTTATCCCTAAGACAAAGTGTATCGAAATTACAGGTATAATACTTGGTAAAATTGACTTATAAAATAAACGAAATTCACCTACACCAATTGCACGTGCACTTTCTACATAACCTAAATTAAGAACTCTCATCGTTTCACCACGGGCGATTCGCGCATAGCCTGGCCAAGACGTAAATATTAAACATAGCACTAATCCTGAGAAAGATTGTCCAGAAAAAGACATTACAAGAATTGCTAGCAGAATACTTGGGAAAATGAATATTAAGTTAGTTAACATATCCATTATTTCAGAAATAAACTTTATTCTAATTGCAGAAAGATAACCAATTACAATTCCAATAATGCAAGAGCTGATACTAATCAGTAAAGAGATACCAACTGTATATATCAGGCCAACACTTAATACTTTAAATAAGCTTCGACCATTAATATCAGTACCTAAAATATAGTCATGACTAAAAGGAGAAAATAACTCGTGTGAGATAATACTTTCAGGAATATAACTTCCACCATGAGTCATTAACCAACCAAAGGCCCAAAGAATATATAAAGATAAAATTGCACCACCAATTATCATTTCTTTATTAATTCTTCTTGTATGCTTTTTAGAACTCATTATGCAATCCTCGGATCAAGCTTCTCATTCACATAATCAACCATTACGTATACAAGCATATAAATTACAGTTGAATAAGCAATGACTCCTTGGACAAGCGGATAATCGCGATTATTTATTGCTTCAAATAGTAATGAGCCAAGTCCTGGAATATCAAAAATTGTTTCCGTGATTACTGTTCCAGCTAAAACGACTGACAACTGGATTGCTACAACATTTAAAATTGTTGGCATACATATCTTTATTAAGCGATAAATCACGGCCCTACTTGAAAGACCTTTTGCGTTTAATACTAGAACCCATAATTGAGACTCTTCTTCGAGATACTTATTTCGCATTACTCTTACAATAACTGATGATAGTGGAAGAACAAGTGTTACAACAGGAATTACCATATGTTTGTAAGACAACCACTGTGATACGGGAAATATTCCAAGCCAAATTGAGAATACTAATACCAACATTGGTGCTAAAGAAAATATAGGAAATGAAAGTAAAGTTAGAGTTAAAACTCTTATTGAGGTATCTGGAAGTTTTGATTTTTTCACCGCTGCAACAACACCTACAATTACTCCAATAGGTGTCGCTAGAATAATTGATATTAGAGCAAGAACGAGTGTTGGGGATAAGTGTTCTTGAATTAAATTAACAACAGGCTTTTTCTTAACATAAGACTTACCCAAATCGAAAGTAAGAATTCCTTCAGCGAAGTCTACATATTGTGCAGGAATACTTTTATCTAAACCAAAGTCAGCTCTTACCTTTTGGACTTCTTCGACTTTAGCCTCAGGACCCAAAAGTCTTTCGACAGGATCACCCGGTGTTAATCTAAGTGCAAAAAAGATTGTTGTAATGGCAAAAAATAATGTCAGTAATGACTTTAAAAATAATTTCATTCAATAATCTCTTTTGTTAATCCCTGCGCTGCCCAGTAATGGCCGACAAGGTTTAGATTCTTATTCAAGGTATAAACAATTGATTGTCCTCCCACCGAAAGAAGGAATCGATAATTGCCTTTCTTATCAAAACTATCAAAAGTTAAAACAGCTTTAGAAACAATTTCTTTAGGCATATTGATATATTGTTCTTGAAAGTATGGGTAGCTTTCCCAAAGGACATGAAAAGACATATCACCATTTCTTTTCTCAATTGCTTTACTTATAAAGCCAGAGATCTTCGCACATTCAATTAAGTTTGAATAAAAGCATAGAGCTTTTATATCATCTGTAAATTTATATCTCTTTTGACCAAGCCACTTATATTCTGGAGAATTTAAATTATAAACAATCTCTCTTCTTCTCCAGTCCACCTTACCTCTTACAGTATAAGTATCCTTATTTAAATAATATGTTGATTCGTATTCAAAAGGTGCCAAGAACTCAACCTTGGGCATGATTTCTCTTTTCTTAGAAATTGTTATAGTTTTTTCAAATGCATTATTCTCATTATGCATTGATACAACTTCAATTTTTTTGATAAAACTATTGTTTTTTCCAAAGCCTGTCCTAGTCTTAACTAGATACTCACCACTTACTTCGACTTGTTTAAAACGAATCTCAGCAGGTTTAAGTTCAACGCTTTTTTCTGAGCTCATAAGTGAGCAAGATGTAATAAAGAATAAGTTTATAAGGACTAGAAGTCGTAACATGGACTACTCCTGAGACTGTTGATTTATATACTTATTAAATTCCTCATCAAGTGAAGTTAAAATAATAGACTTGTCATCTAACTCATCTAGGTAATTCTTTAAGTCCTCACCTGCTTCAAAGTGAACACCAATTTTTTTCATAGGAATATTATCGAGTCTAAAATTCACATAGTCGATATCATAAACCTTTTGAATATTTTTAATATCAAATGACTTTTTCTCTAATACTAAAGTACCAATAGAGAATCGCTTATTTTCGTAGTTCTTAAAATCTTGCAATGACATTACAAATGAGGCACCAGAATTTGAGACATCAACTAATTTAGCTCCCCTAAACTCTGGGAAATCATCTAAGCTACTTGAGAAGTCTTTAATAAAAGATTCTTCTTTATTCTTTGCCTTATTGAAGTGAAGGATATTATCTGGCCCTTCGTTTTGAACCTCTTCATCGATGACATCAAAGTATAAATATGAAGAAGTCATATAAGAAACATTAAATCTCATATCTTCTCTTCTCTCGCTTCGGTAAACCTTACCTTTTAAAGTAATTCGATCAGAGTCTATTTCTCCTTTGAAGAAATAGCTCATTTGTCGAAGCGTAAATGTCGCCATCACTTCACCCTGAATATGGACGCCTTCTTCAACGGTAAGAACGTTACCATCAATTCCATTAATTAGAACAGAAGAGACCTGTTGTGAATTGGTCCAAATTTTCAGTTTATTTTTTGTGGCAACAAGCTCTCTGATTTTTAAATTTATATCAGAGAGCTCTAATTCGATGAATAGTTTTTCAGAATTCAAAATATAACCTATGCCTAATTAAGAAAGAGTCGCAACTTGCTTAAGCAGGTCAATTGACTCAAGTGCCTTACCACATCCACGAACTACACATGTAAGAGGATCTTCAGCAAGAGCAACAGGTAGTCCTGTTCTTTCTTTAATAAGTACATCTAGGTTAGCAAGAAGTGATCCACCACCAGCTAGGATGATTCCGTTATCAACGATATCAGCTGCAAGCTCAGGAGGTGTTTTCTCTAATGAAGTTTTAATTGCTTCAACAACTTCAGCAATAGGATCAGAAAGTGCATCTCTAATCTCATCCGAAGTAACCTCAATAATTTTCGGAGCTCCAGCGACAAGGTCACGCCCCTTAACTTCATATGTTCTTACTTCATCATCAAAAGGATATGCATTACCAATCGACATTTTGATTTGCTCTGCAGTTCTTTCACCAATTAATAATGAATACTTTTTCTTAATGTATGAAGCAATTGCCTCATCAAATTTATCACCTGCTACTCTTTCTGATTGTGAGTAAACAATCCCACCTAAAGAGATAACGGCAACTTCAGTAGTACCACCACCGATATCAACAATCATATTCCCTGATGGTTCAGTAATTGGAAGTCCTGCACCAATTGCAGCAGCCATCGGCTCTTCAATAAGATAAACTTCTCTTGCACCAGCCTGCTCAGCTGATTCTTTTACTGCGCGTTTTTCAACTTGAGTAATACCAAATGGAATACAAATGATAATTCTAGGTTTTACTAACTTAGAACCTGATAGTGATTTTTGGATGAAATACTTAAGCATGGCACCTGTTACTTCAAAGTCAGCAATAACACCGTCTCTCATTGGACGGATCGCTTGAATTGAACCAGGTGTACGACCAAGCATTTGCTTTGCTTCTGCACCGACAGCAAGAACTTTTGATCCAGTTCCCTTATATCCTTGGTGAACAGCAACAACTGAAGGTTCATTAACAATGATCCCTCTATCTTTTGCGTAAACTAGAATGTTTGCAGTCCCTAAATCAATTGCTAAATCGTTTGAGAAGAAATTAAAAAATTGCTTTAACATTTCATATTCCTTTATAAAATTTTACCAATGATAATGTCTGATATTCTCACCGCGCTCAGCAATGTCTGCCATAGCTTCAATCCCTAATTCAATGTGAATATCTGTATACTTTCTGAAGACTGATTTAGCAGACTTCTTCGTTTTAATACCATCTTTAGTCATTGGACAATCGGAGATTAAAAGTAGTGCTCCAATATTTACCTTACTAACAAAACAAGAAACAAAAAGTGCCGCTGTTTCCATTTCAACTGCTAAAACTCTTTGCTCGATTAATCGTTCTTTGAAGCGATCATCAAACTCCCAAAAACGGTAATCTGTAGAGTGGATCGTTCCAGTACGGTAATCGTGTCCATGTTCTAATAATATTTGAGAAACAAATTTTTGTACTTTAAATGTTGGAAGGGCAGGAACTTCCCTAGGAAGAAAGTGCTCAGTAACACCTTCTGCTCGAATCGAGGCAATAGGTAGAACAAAGTCACCAACTTTAAGTGATGGGTGCACTGAACCAGCTAATCCTAAAAACAGAACGGCCTTCGGTTGAATTACTGAAATTAATTCACCAATTAATGCGGCCATTGCAGCACCAACACCAAACTCAATAATTGTTACTTTGGCTTTCTTTGAACTCGATGCCTTAAATGCAGAACCCTGCGTATAAATATGATCATCTAATAGTGCATTAAATCTTTCTACGTAGTAGTGAAAGTTCGTAAGAATAATCTGTTGCTGAAAATCACCAAAATCATGGCCCGTATAACGCTCGAGCATATCAATTGCAATCTTACGCTTGTCTTCATTCCAATGAATTCTTCTGGCACGAAGGGCAGCCTTCTTCATCTCTAGGTTTGCACCTAAATCTGTAGTATCCCTTTTTGACTTTATTGATAGTTCATCTACAAATGCAGACGATAAACTAGGCTTACTACTCTTAGTAGAAGTTTTCTTACGTGAAGTTTTTTTCTTTACAACTTTTTTCTTAGTTGCTTTTTTAGCGGCTTTTTTGCCAACTTTTTTCTTAGAAGTGGCAGTCGCCTTCTTCTTTGAAGCTGTTTTTTTCTTTGCAGCGCACATTCCATTACACCTTTTAATAGCAATCCATTTGCTTATATTATGTAAAATGTACCATTTAGGTCGTTTTATTGACAACTAATAAAAACATTTAGGGACAAAGCTCCCCTTCAAATCAGTGAAAATGGTACTTAGTACTTGTCAAAATCATTATTTTTAACTAGTATAACTGAACTATTTTCTAACACTACGCAAAAGGAAAAATTATGGGTGCAGGTAGAAAGAAGACTATTGCAAAGATGAGTAAGAAAAGAGCTCAACTTAAGAAAAAAGCTAGAATCTTACGTAGAATCAACGCTGCTAAAGCAAAGAAGTAATATAACTGACGCCCAAGGCGTCAGTTTCCTACTTCTTAATTATTCCCCAATCGATTTTTCAGTAGTGAAGTTCACTTTATTTAGCCTTCCTCTATAAAGGCTCATTAAACTCATTTCTTTCATCCAAACATCATCTTGTAGACGCCAAGACCCAGTAATACCAGCAACTTTTTGTGCATTCATAACTGTAGACTCTAATTCGTCTCGACTATTAAATTCACCTAAAGATAGAATATTTGCCGCTAGAGACATACTTTCAAAACCGAGAATTTCAACAACTCCTGGCCTTTGGTCATAACGTCTTTGAAAGCTTGAAACAAAAGCTGAATCTGTTTTTGGTACCTCAGAGTCAACAAATAGTAACTTTCCAAGTTTAGAAGCTTCACGAGAGATACGACGTGAACGCCAATTTGGACCACCAACAAGAGTTACATTGAAAGCATCATAGTAATTAAATGACGGTATCAACTGAAGAGCATCGTTAGGTGCTGCAGGTAAAAGAACCCAGTCAAAGTCAACAATTGGCCCAAGTGTTTGGACACGTCTAATTGTTGTATTCCCCTCAAGCTTATGTACTTCTTTTAGAAGATCATATTCTTCCTGTCTTTCACGAGTAAAGTATAGGCCTAGGATCTTTGCTACAGTGGAGCGATGATCTGTTTGATTGTGATCAAAAGATTGAATACTTACAATTTCAGCTCCTGACTTCTCGGCCATCTTCCACGCTGAATCAACATATGCATAGCCACTTTCTGTATTAGGATAAATAATAGAAACTTTATTTCCATACTTTGATAAATATTTTTCAGAAAAAAGAAGTGAAACTTGAGACTCAACAGAGCCTGGTACCTCTATTAAGAGATGATTCTTTTCATCTTTATTCGTATAGATTTGAGATAATGAAATAAAGAATGCCCCATACTTTCTTGCAGCTTCATACTCTGCTCTTGCTTCATCTTTTAAAAGGCCACCGATAACAATTGAAGAGTTTTCACGCTCAATCATCTCTCTAACTTTCTCTTTACCTACGATTGCACTACCCATGCTATCAAAAATCTTAATTTGTATTGGTTGAAAGTTAGGTTTATTGCTATTTCTTTCGTTATACTTTCTTACTGCGTGATCAATTCCAGCTAATGCCCTTTTACCAAACTTACTCTTATCACCTGTTAAAGGTAGGACAACACCTATTGATTGCATATTGATCTTGCTATACTTCTTTAACATTTCAAATCGAGTTGAAACAAGAGCTAAGATCTCAGGGAACATTCCAAAGTTAGACTGCATCCAACTTCCAACTTCTTGCGCCTTAGTTTTATTTCCTTCATTGATAAGTTGCTCAACTTCTAAATATGATAAATATGCACAAACAAACTCTTTGCCTTCTTTAAAGTCTTGAACAATCTTCACTCTCTGCGATTGATCAACAATAAAGTATTGAGTAACTAATTGTGGATAGAACTTATTATTCTTTAAGTCTTCAACTGTTGTCGCACCTGCATTAAGCCATAAAAGAGAATCTAATGCGACAGTTTGAAAGTCTAGTTCCTTAGATACACGATATCTTAACTTATGAAAGTTTTCGAGATCTCGATTTAAAAGATAACGAGAGTCAGTACCATCAAGTGTTTTAAATGTGTTCTCAAGATCATCTAATTTATAGTAACTACTGGCTAGGTTAAGTCTAATCTGAGCACTTAACTCTCCATCTTCTTGAGAGCTATTAAGGGCCAAATTGAATTGAAAAATAGCTTGTTCAAAGTTGCCGTTTGAATAATTAATGACACCAATTAAGTTATTCTTTGTTGCAAGTTCTGCAGGCTTTAATTTTGCATCTTGGATATTATTTAACTGTTGAAGAGCGACATCTTTTTGCCCTTCCACAAAACTCTTTTTTGCTACATCAAACTTAGCGAGAAATTGTTTTGTATATAAGTGAGAAGTGTCGCGATTAATCATTTGGATTCCGCTACAACTCACAAGAAATGTAATTACAATTAGTGAAATGTATTTAAACATAATAGACCTTTTTTAATTTATTCAGTGTCTATTTTATTGGAAATAGGGATAGATGAAAACAGGAGAAATAAAAAGATAAAAACAATAATGGGAGACTAAAACACTCAGTCTCCCATTCATATAATAAATTAACTAAACAATTCTTTAACTTTATCAATGAAACCATGGCTCATTGGATGACATTGCTTTCCTTCTAGCTTAGCAATTTGTTCCAGAAGCTCTTTATGTTCCTTTGATAACTTTGTTGGTGTTTCAACATGAACAGTTAAAATTGCATCACCTGTACCATAACCACCAAGCTTTTGAATCCCTTTGCCTTTAAGTCTCATCTTCTTACCTGATTGAGTACCAGCAGGCAGGTCAACAACAACCTTTCCATCAAGTGTTGGAACTTCTACTTCAGCACCAAGAGCAGCCTGTGAAAAGCTAATTGGTACAGTATAATGAACGTTAAAACCATCGCGCTTGAAGATTTCATGCTCTTTTACATCTACAACAATGTAAAGATCACCATTTGGGCCCCCCTGAGCACCAGCATCTCCTTCACCAGATAGCTTTAATCTCTGTCCATGATCAATACCTGCAGGGATTGTTACTTCAAGTTCAACTTTTTTCTTCTTGCGTCCTTGACCATGACAAGTACCACAAGGATCTTTAATCATTGTTCCTGAACCATGACATTTAGGACAAGTTGAAGCTACAGTGAAAAAACCTTGCTGACGTCTTACTTCACCAGCTCCATGACACATATCACAACTAGTTGGTTCTGAGCCTTCTTTTGCACCAGAGCCTTTACAAGTTTCACAAGTTGTTTCTTTATTAATTGAAACTGTCTTCTTAGCACCAAATGCCGCTTCTTCAAAAGTTACACCTACGGCCATTTGAAGATCATTACCAGGTACACCCTGACGACGACGTCCTCCACGACGACCTCGGCCTCCGCCCATCATGTCACCAAAAATGTCTCCAAAAATATCACCTAGGTCACCAAAGTCGCCAAATCCACCTTGGAATCCACCACCACCGAATCCACCGGCTTGGCCGTTTACTCCAGCGTGTCCAAACTGATCATATCTTTGGCGCTTACCTTCATCGAGTAGAACTTCTGCTGCCTCTGAAGCTTCTTTGAACTTTGCTTCTGCTTCAGCATTATCGGGATTACGATCGGGATGATATTTCATTGCAAGCTTACGATAAGCTTTCTTTATTTCATTTTTGTCTGCGCTTTTTGAGACACCCAGAATATCGTAATAATCTCTTTTATCACTCATAACTTTTTCTCTTTATTACGAAAAAGGGAGCACACTGCTCCCTTCCTCAATTTTATCTTTTAATTAAACTTCTTTGAAGTCAGCATCGACAACATCGTCATCTTGCTTATCATTTCCAGCGTTAGCTCCAGCATCTGCACCGGCTTCTGGACCAGCTTGCTGTGCACCTGCATCAGCACCTGGTTGTTGGTACATTTGTTGAGCTACTGCATGAGAAGCATTCGTTAGAGCTTCTTGAGCTGCTTTTAACTCATCAAGGTTTTCTGATTGAAGTTTTCCTTTCGCTTCATTGATCGCAGCTTCTAGCTTTGATTTATCGTCGTCAGAAATTTTACCTTCACCGTCCTTAATCATTTTTTCACAGCTTAAAATAAGAGCATCTAAACTATTTCTTGTATCAACAAGTTCACGAGCTTTCTTATCCGCTTCCTTGTTTGCTTCTGCTTCAGCTACCATTCTTTCAACTTCTTCATCTGAAAGACCTGAACCAGCAGTAATCTTAATCTCTTGAGATTTACCAGTTGCTTTATCAACAGCTGAAACATTTACGATACCGTTAGCATCGATGTCAAAAGTAACTTCAATTTGTGGTACACCTCTTGGAGCTGGTGCAATTCCACTTAGATCGAAACGTCCTAGAGACTTATTGTCTTTAGCAAATTCACGTTCACCTTGGCATACGTGAATTGTAACAGCTGGCTGGTTATCAACAGCAGTTGAGAAAGTTTGAGACTTTTTCGTTGGAATAGTCGTGTTCTTCTCAATAAGAGTTGTCATTACACCACCAAGAGTTTCAATCCCTAGTGTAAGAGGTGTTACGTCTAGAAGAAGTACATCTTTAACGTCACCAGCTAGTACACCACCTTGGATTGCAGCACCTGCAGCTACAACTTCATCTGGGTTAACTCCTTTTGAAGCTTCTTTACCAAAGATTTCTTTAACTCTTTCTTGTACCGCTGGAATACGAGTTGAACCACCAACAAGGATTACCTCATCAATTTCATTCTTCTCAAGTCCAGAGTCTTCAAGACAAGTTAAACATGGCTTAGCAAGAGCAGTTAAGTGATCTGCAATTAGTGATTCAAACTTAGCTCTTGAAAGGTTTACATTTAAGTGTTTTGGACCTGAAGCATCTGCAGTAATGAATGGAAGGTTAACATCTGTTGAGTTAACATTCGATAGTTCATGCTTTGCTTTTTCAGCAGCTTCTTTAAGTCTTTGAAGTGCCATTTGGTCTTTTCTTAAGTCAATTCCTTCTTGCTTTTGAAATTCTTCAGCAAGGAAGTTAATGATATTTTCATCAAAGTTCTCACCACCTAAGAAAGTGTCTCCGTTAGTTGCTTTAACTTCGAATACACCATCAGATGTGATTTCAAGAATTGAGATATCAAAAGTACCACCACCAAGGTCAAATACAGCAATATTCTTATCTTGCTTAGAGTCTAATCCATAAGCAAGTGCCGCTGCTGTTGGCTCATTAATAATTCTTTTAACTTCAAGACCTGCAATTTTACCAGCGTCTTTTGTTGCTTGTCTTTGTGAATCGTTAAAGTAAGCAGGAACTGTAATAACTGCTTCTGTAACAGTTTCACCTAAGTAGTCTTCAGCTGCTTTTTTAAGCTTTTGAAGAACTTTTGCTGAAATTTCTTGTGGTGCCATTGCTTTACCGTCAACTTTAACCCAAGCGTCACCATTATCATTTGCGTAAATTTCAAATGGAGCTACATCAGCAAATTGCTTAGCTTCTGGCGTATCAAACTTACGACCGATAAGTCTTTTGATACCGTATAGTGTTTTTGATGGATTTGTTACCGCTTGTCTTTTGGCAACTTGTCCAACAAGAGTTTCACCGTTGTTTGCGAATCCAATTACAGATGGTGTTGTATTATGCCCTTCTGCATTTGGTACAATTTTGTACTTTCCATTCTCAAGAACTGATACACATGAGTTAGTTGTTCCTAAGTCGATTCCAATAATTTTTCCCATTATAATCTCCTTTATATATTAGTTTTTAGCTACTACTACTTTTGCTGCTCTAATCACTCTACCATTTAGTGAGTAACCATTTTGATATGTCTGAATTATTTCTTGATCTTCCTTTCCTTCAGCTGGCATCTGTGCCATAGCTTCATGGAAATGAGGGTCAAATGTTTTTCCATCAGTTTCAATAAGCTCTAATCCATTATTTTTTAGACAATCTAAAAACTGGTTTTTAACCATATCTACACCAGTGAAAATATTTTTAACTTTTTCGTCTTCATCATTTTCAATGGCCTGAAGTGTTCTTTCTAAATTATCAACAACATCAAGAAGGCCTATCATAACTTTTTCAGTTCCAAATTTCATTTGGTCCTGTAGCTGTTTTTCATGGCGTCTTTTTAAGTTTTCCATTTCAGCGGCTACATAATAGAACTTATCTTTAAATTCCATAAGCTCTTTCATCTCTTCAGAGATTTCTTGCTCACCATCTGTAGTTTCTTCCTCAGCAACTTGAGCCTCTTCATTTTCTTTAGCTTCAAGCTCTACTTCTTTTTCATTTTCATCATTAACTTGAGTTTCTGACATCTTTAACTACCTCTTTAAATTTATCTCTAATCATAAGATGGGAGCATATGGCCTAGTGTCAATGGCGAGGATAAATATTTTTTGAGATAAAGACTAAGTATCTAGAATTACTTAGATATTTTAAAGATTTCATCCATTATTGAATCAAGAATGAGAAAGCCGCGGGACGTTAGAGTAAATTTATTCACTCCAACCATGGCCAATCCGTCCTTCTTTAATTTTTGAACGTATTCGCTAAGATCACCCCAGTACTGATCCTTTATAGGAAAGCCGACACTAGAGCGTAAGTTCATATAGAGCTTCTCTATTTGATACTCATCCTCTGATAGTCTTTCTTCAACAACCTGAGCATCCTTGGTTTTCCACTTGTATCGATAACGTGTATTTTGGATAAGGCCTGTAGCTGATGGACCTAGCGCTGCAACAGATCTCATGCGCCAATAATTTAAATTATGCTCAGAGGCTTTCGAGCGCTTTGCAAAGTTTGAAACTTCATAGTGTTCAAAGCCATTGATAGAAAGGAATTGCGCAACTTTTGTATATTCATCACTTATCCACTCATCATCTGGTAGATCTTGAAAATATTTATAATGTTTAGGAACTGTTAATATATACAGGCTAATATGACTTGGATTATACGTTAAGATTTCAGTTAACTCTGAAATGATATCGCGATTGTATTTTTTTGAAAAAGGCAGACCTATCATAAAGTCGACAGAGAAATTATACTGACCTTCTTTAAAAAACTTTAGAGTATTATGCACATCATCCACGTTATGGACTCTATCGATTATTTTTAAAAAATTCGAATCAAGAGACTGAATTCCTAAAGAGTAGCGATTAACTCCAATATTTCGCCAAGCTTCAAGCCCATCTTTAGTCCATGCTCCAGGATTTACCTCGAGGGTAAATTCATTTTTTTCACAGAAAGAAATATTATTCTCTTCCATCCATTTACCTAAGAATTTTGCCCCTTCGATTCCCCATAGACTTGGTGTTCCACCACCAATATAGAGCGTTTCAAGCTTTTTCAAAGTAGCGTTATTGTCTGTTAAAATCTCTTGATGCTTTTTAGACATCTTGGAAAACAAAGACTCAAATTCTTCTAATTGTGCCTCATCTTCCTTTATAGACTTATAAAAGTCACAATAATTGCAAAGATGGCGGCAAAAAGGGAAATGTATATATAGTGACTTTATTTCTTCCATATTAATTTTGTCCTTCACAGACTATAATTAACTGATACCTAAATATAAAAGGCTATGTAAATGAAATATGAAATAGAAAGACTAAAAAATGGTTTAGAAGTAATTTTTGTCGATGTTCCAGGTAATACTAGTGCATCAGTTCAAATTTGGTTCAGGGCCGGATCAACTTTAGAAGATAAGAGTAATTTTGGAATTGCTCACTTTTTAGAGCACATGTTTTTCAAAGGTACAAAGAAGAGACCTGGAGCTAAAATTGCTCACGATGTAGAATCATATGGTGGAGAAATAAATGCATTCACTTCATTTGATTACACTTGTTACTATATAAACTCACCAATAGCCTACTTTAATAATTCAATCGATATTGTAATGGATATGGTTTCCAACCCTATGTTTAAAGAAGAGGACCTAATACCGGAAAGAGAAGTCGTCTTTGAAGAATATCGAAGAAGTCAGGACAATCCTGGACAGTTTTCTTTTCAAAGAATTCAAGAAATGTCTTTTAAGGGGGGGTATGCTCATCCTATTCTAGGAAATGAGAATACGATAAAGAACTTCACTAGAGAACAATTAACAGAGTTTCGAAATAGCCACTATAATAACGCCAATGCTTTTTTAGTTGTTGCCGGTGATTTAAGCGAAAAAGAAAAGTACAAAAAAACGATTGAGTCTTATCACCTACCAGAAGGTTCTTTTTCTGAGCGTCCTTCTTTTAGCTTGCAAAAGAAATCAACAATTGAAATTCATAAAAAAGATGTCAGAATGTGCCAGCTAACAATGGCCATCGAATGCCCTCCAATGAAATCAAATGGAGCCGCTGCTGAAGATCTTGCCTACAATGCTTTAGGCTACGGAGAAACATCTCCACTATATAAAAACCTCGTTCTACGAAATACTCTTGCAAATAACTGCACCTCATCTTCTATGTTCTTTGCTGATGGTGGTATACACTTTTTGAGAATAAACTTTCCAAAAGAAAATTATCAGAAAGTTATGTCAGAATTAGAAAAAACAATTTCAGAAGTTTCAACCGTCGGCCTAAAAGAAAGTGATATTAAAAAAATTAAGAATCAATATGTCGCTGCTAAAATTTATGAAAAAGAATCTCTTGAGTCATATGCGTTCTCTCTAGGAAGTAGTTATGCCGGAGCAAAAGACCTAGATGTTGAACAAGAATTTATCGATAAGATCAGAAAGATTAGCTTAAAAGAAGTTAATAAGAAATATTCTGAAATTTTTGGGCGATCAATACATTTAAGCCTACAGCTTCCAAATGACTTAAAGCCACAAGAGTTTAAACCTAGACTTACTGAATTTAAAAAGAAACTTGCTCAGATCAAGAAGACAGGAAAAGATAATACAATTAAATCTACAAAGTCTAAATATGATCCAGCAACTCAAGTCATTGAAGTTAAGCCAGGGATTAAGCTTTTATATCGTTACAACTCTATAACACCTACGTTTGTAATGCATGCATACCTAAAAGGTGGACTTGTTGATGAGACATTGAAAACAAATGGTCTCTACAGCTTAATGAGTTCGCAATTAACAAAAGGGTATAAAGGCCTATCGTATGAAAAGCTCAAGTTAGACCTTGATAGTCGCTCAACAATGTTCAATAGCTTCTCTGGAAAGAATGCCTACGGAATAACAATGCATGGTCAGATCGAACACTTTTCTGATTTATCGAAGCATTTTTTCAAATCACTTATAACTCCATCTTTTCAATCAAAGAGCTTAAATCATGAGAAAAAGCTAATCCTAAGAACGATTGAGGCCAATAAAGCAGATCCAACAAGGCAATGCTTTACCGAAGCAACTAATATATTATTTAAAGGACATCCTTATTCTCTTTCTACAATTGGAAATGAGAAATCAATAAGATCCATAAAAAAAGATGACCTCATAAAAAAGCATGAAAAAAATCTAAAATCAAAAGAGATGCTTATCACATTCTGTGGAGACTTAAGTGTTGAAGAGGTTTTAGAAAAGGTTGAATTCTATTTTTCTGACTTAAAACCGAGAAAAGAAAAGAAAAAAGAAATTAAAAAAATTGAAAAAATAAAAACTCTTAATAAGCATATCGATTTCGACCGCGAACAAACACAGATATTGATCGCAACACAAACAAAGAAGCTAACGGCAAAAGAAAATGTAGTTTTCAAAATGCTAACAACTCACCTTTCCGGACAATCTTCAGAGCTTTTTGTCGATGTTAGAGATAGAAAAGGTCTATGCTATGTTGCTCAACCAATTCACATGAATGCACTTGAAGCTGGTTACTGGGGAATTTACATGGCAAGTGGACATGACAAGACATTGGAAGCAATTGATGCCATAAATTCGATCTTGGCCAAAATTCAAAGAGAGGGACTATCAAAGTCCAACTTCAATAGAATAAAGAAAATGATTGAGGGTCAAAATCAACTTAATCTTCAAGTTAACGATGACTATGCTAACGTATATTCAGTACCTACTTTACATGGACTTGGATCTGATTACTTTTATAAAGCAAATAAAGAAATCAGTGATTTTAAACACGAGGACTTTCAAAGAATTGTAAAAAAAGTTCTAAGTCAGAACTGGATTACAATTACAGTGGGTAAACCATTAGATAAAGAAATGTCTCCTAAGATACGTCTTTAGCGAAGAGCAAAAACTGCTCTTCGTTTAAATTACAATCACTTTGTAAAAGGCTCATCATATTTGTTAATTCATGAAATTGCTTTGAAAAGTGTTGGAAGAAACCTTTATAATCGTAGAATGATTCTTGATAATTATCGAGCTTTCGATAAGCTGTTCGTCCAATCTCACAATAATAATTGATATCGATGATCTTCTCATTTATTGAATTAGAGAAATATCCACATAAAAACAAAGCTGTATCACCAATATCTCTAAGCTCTCTTCTTTTTTCTGACTCAGAAAGGCCTTCGCTTTTTAACAACTTAATTCCCAAAGTCTTTTCTCGTACCCTGCCATCCTCTTGTTTTTCAAAATACTGATTAGATAAACTAAAACGATCCATAACAAGTGATGAATAATAAATAGATAAATCTGGTAAGGGTTCTTGTCGCTTCTGATTTATTCGATGCAGCTCATCAAAGAAGTAAGCTTGAAGCGAGGCCTCTAGGCAAATACTTGAGTTACTCTTCTTCATATTCTCCTCCATCTTCTTAATTATATCGCAATAACTTAACGCTGCACAACAACCCAACAATTTCTTCCTTTTGTGGTATAAATTCAACTATGAATAGAGAACTTTGTGATTTCCTACACTTAGAAGATAGTGATATCGACTTATTAGATACTTACACCAAAGAAAAGAAATATATCTTCTTTGATATGGACGGAACTATCTTAAATAGTGAGCCTCTTCACTACCAAGTTGTACAAAAATTATGTGGTAACAACGAAATTCCTTCCATGGAAGAAACCTTTGGCATGTCAGATGAAGAGGTTTATCCACTTATACAAAATGCCCTTGGGCTTGCTAGCCTTGAGGAATTCTTAGAGTTAAAGAACTCAGCATTAATAGGGCTTATTGGCCAGTCTGATCCAAATAATATAAGACATAGAAACATTAGAAAGCTTCTAGAAAGCCTTACTTCAAAAGGTCTAAAACTTGCACTTGTAACTGCAAGCCAATATGAAGTAACTCATCCTTTACTAGAGCATTGTGAATTAAAGAAGTATTTTGAAATTATAATAACAGAACGTGAAGTTGAAAAAGGGAAACCAAACCCTGAGCCATATTTACAGGCACAAAATCATTTCAACGCTAAAAGTGAAGAGTGCCTGATTTTTGAAGATTCACCAACAGGTATACGAGCAGCACAAAGCTCAGGAATTGATTACATTGTTGTTAAATGGTTTGAAGGAGAATAAATGAGCAATAGTATTGATGCTTGGAAAGAACTAGCTGACAAAGAAACAAAAGGTAAAGGCCCTAAAGTTACTCAAACACCTGAAGGTATTGAGATGAAGGCCCTATATACAAAAGAAGATCTTGCAGATAATGAATTAACAAATACAATGCCAGGTATGGCCCCATTTATTCGTGGGCCAAGAGCAACAATGTATACAGGACGTCCTTGGACGATTCGTCAGTATGCAGGTTTTTCAACAGCTAAAGAATCAAATGACTTTTACAAGAAAGCATTAGCAGCAGGAGGGCAAGGTGTTTCTGTTGCTTTCGATCTTGCAACTCACAGAGGTTATGACTCGGATCACCCAAGAGTTAAAGGAGATGTTGGTAAAGCAGGTGTTGCGATTGACACTGTTGAGGATATGAAAGTTTTATTTGATGGGATTCCATTAGATAAAGTATCTGTTTCAATGACAATGAATGGTGCCGTACTTCCAGTACTAGCAGGTTATATTGTTGCAGCCAAAGAGCAAGGTGTTTCTCTTGATAAGCTTTCAGGAACAATTCAAAACGATATTCTAAAAGAGTTCATGGTAAGAAATACTTATATCTTCCCTCCTGCTCCTTCGATGAAAATCATTGCAGATATCTTTGAATATACTTCTCAAAATATGCCAAAGTTTAATTCCATTTCGATTTCTGGTTACCATATTCAAGAAGCTGGTGCTGATGCAGCACTTGAACTTGCATATACTCTAGCAGACGGAAAAGAATATATTAACACGGCCATAAAAGCAGGGATGGAAATTGATTCATTTGCACCACGACTTTCATTCTTCTTTGGTATTGGGATGAACTTCTATATGGAAATTGCGAAGCTTCGTGCAGCAAGACTTCTATGGTCGGAGATTGTTTCAGAGTACAACCCAAAAAATATTAAATCGAAAATGTTACGTACACACTGCCAAACATCTGGCTGGTCACTAACAGAACAAGATCCATATAATAACGTTATCAGAACAACGATTGAAGCAATGGCCGCAGTCTTTGGAGGAACACAATCACTTCACACAAATTCATTTGATGAAGCAATTGCACTGCCAACGGAATTCTCTGCACGAATCGCCAGAAACACTCAAATCATTCTTCAAGAGGAAACAGGAATTACAAATACTGTTGATCCTTGGGGTGGTTCATACATGATGGAAAGCCTAACACAAGAAATCGCAGACAAGGCCCGTTCACTGATCAAAGAAATCGATGATGCAGGAGGAATGGCCAAGGCGATCGAAACTGGTCTTCCAAAATTAAAGATTGAAGAAGCAGCAGCTCTCAAACAAGCAAAGATCGATCGCGGAGAAGATGTTATCGTTGGTGTTAATAAGTATAAGCCAACAACTGAAGATGAGTTTGAAGTCTTAGAAATTGATAATGTACAAGTTCTCAATGAGCAAATTAAGAGGCTTGAAGAAATCCGCGAAGCAAGAGATGAGGCAAAAGTTAGTGAGTGCATGGCCAAACTTGAATATTATGCAAAAACAGGTAATGGAAACGGACTTGAACTAGCAGTCGAAGCAATGGAAGCCCGTTGTAGTGTCGGAGAAATTACTTACGCTCTTGAAAAAGAGTGGGGACGCTATAACGCTAATACTAAAACAGTATCAGGTGTCTATGGACAATCATTTGAAAGTGATGAGGAATGGATGAATCTAAAAAACGAAATCGACCAATTTGAAAAAGATTATGGGCGCCGTCCAAGAATTCTAATTGCAAAGATGGGACAAGATGGACACGACAGAGGAGCAAAAGTTGTCGCTACAGCTTATGCCGACGTTGGCTTTGATGTTGATCTTTCTCCTCTTTTCTCAACACCTGAAGAAGTTGCAAAACAAGCAGTTGAGAACGATGTCCACGTAATTGGAGCATCGTCACTAGCAGCAGGTCATAAAACATTAATCCCAGACCTTATTGAAGAACTTAAAAAGCTTGATGCAGAAGATATACTTGTTGTTGCGGGTGGAGTAATTCCAAGAAAGGACTACGACTTTTTATATGAAGCAGGAGTCAAAGGAATCTATGGACCTGGTACAACAATTTCTGATGCCGCAAAAGACTTAATTTCAAAAATTAAAGAGGCTCAAAAGTAATGCAGATTGATCTTGAGAAATTGAAAACAGGAAATATTCGATCTCTTTCAAAATTTATAACTTTAATAGAAAGTAAAAAACCTGAGCATCAAAAAAATGCACAGAAGCTTCTTAATGAAATTCTTCCTTTAACTGGTAAGGCAATTCGTATTGGAATATCTGGTACTCCAGGTGTTGGAAAATCGACTTTCATTGAAGCTCTTGGCCTACACTTAATATCAAAGGGGCTTAAGGTTGCTGTACTCGCAATTGACCCAAGCTCCCCTTTAAGCGGAGGAAGTTTACTTGGTGACAAAACAAGAATGGAAAAGCTTGCTCAGGAAAAGAATGCATTCATTAGACCGACACCCTCTTCAGGAAACCTCGGTGGTGTTGCTCTAAAAACAAGAGAAGTAATGCTAGCATGTGAAGCTGCGGGCTATGATGTAATTCTCATTGAAACTGTTGGTGTTGGACAATCAGAATACGATGTAGCAAATATTGTCGATCTTTTCTCAGTACTACTTCTTCCAGGAGGAGGAGACGAACTCCAAGGAATAAAGAAAGGAATAATTGAGTTATGTGACAATATTATTATCAACAAAGCAGATGGAGATAATAAGCAGAAAGCGCACGATACAATGGTTCAATACAAATCAGCACTTGGTGTCATTAAAACAGATCAAAA
This sequence comes from Halobacteriovorax sp. BALOs_7, assembly GCF_003612895.1. GTDB lineage: Bacteria > Bdellovibrionota > Bacteriovoracia > Bacteriovoracales > Bacteriovoracaceae > Halobacteriovorax_A > Halobacteriovorax_A vibrionivorans. The sequence goes on from NZ_CP027772.1 coordinate 2,999,232, forward strand.
AATTGGTGCCAACGTTCTCATGTCTTCAGCCTTAAATAATGAAGGAATTAAAGAGTATTGGAGCTTAATTGATAAGACATATAAAGAGAATAAGGAAAAGATTACTCAAAAGAGAAAAAGACAAAATCAAGCCTGGTTAAACAAACTTTTCCACGAACTAATTGAAAATAAAGTAAAAGAAAATCCAAAACTTCAAGAAGAATGGAATCAGCTTAACAACAACATACTCAACGAAGTCGAAACGCCTTTGAGCGCAGCAGAAAAACTAATTAACACTCTATTTGAAAAATAAAAAAGCCTTCATTAAGAAGGCTTTATTTATAGTAGTCCAGCACCCTGCCTTATTATATCAGGGCCACCTTCTGTAAAATTAACAATAGTTGATTGTCCGGCGAAGCTTAATTCACCTGGATCAACAATCATTGAAACGACTCCACCCAACTCTTCTTCGATCATATACGAATAAACTTCATCATATGATGTTACTGAGCTAGAAAACTTTTTAAGATCAACATTTGTCGATAAAACAGGCTCCCCGTGAACCTCAAGTAAACGTGTAACTAAAGTAGAGGGAACAAATCTTATACCAACCTCATGATCTGTTTTATTTGCAGCAACAGCTTTCGTAATCTTCTTACTGGCACCAAAAATAAAAGTAAAATGTCCTGGTATAAGTCGTTTAATAAAACGAAAGATATTATCTTCAATTATTGCAACTTCAGAGGCCATTGAGATGGAATCACAAAGTAATGAAAATGCTTTAAGCTTAGGAGCATTTTTATACTTATAAATCTTCTCCACACCCTTCTTGTTAAAAGGAGATGCAATAACAACCCAATTTGTATCAGTTGGTATACAGACTAGCTCTCCATTATTTAGAGCATCTGATACTTTCTTTAAAACACGGTCATCTGGATTTGATGCGATTACATATTCAATCAAAATTACCTCAAAAACTTTAGGAACTCGTTATCATTAGAAATAATTAATTTAGTATTTCCATCGATTGATTTCTTATAAGCCTCTAGCGTTCTAATAAACTCAAAAAAGTCAGGATCTTGCTTAAATGCTCTTGCGTAAACAGCACTTGCCTTAGCTTCTGCACGACCTTTAATCAGCTGAGCTTTTCGATAACCTTCTGACTGTATAGTTTGAAGATCTCGTACTAAACGACCTTCAATCTTTGCTTTTTCACCAGAACCAATAGATCTAATTTTTGAAGCAATTCTTTGACGTTCAGAAATCATTCTTTCGTAAACCTTTTTCTCAACAGATTCCTCGTAAGAAATTCGTCTAAGCTGTACATCAATTAATGAGATACCAAATTGTTCTAATTCACCTTCGGCTTTTTCAACAATTAATTGAGATAACTTTTCTCTACCAACTGCTACATTTTCAATGTCACCAGTTATTTCTTCTTCAATTTCGTTAACATTTTGTTTAGCTGATTCTAACTTCTCAATGATTGCATTTGAGTTTCTAACCGCTTCAACAAGTTGATGAGATGAAATCACATTACGTGTAGCCGAATCCAAAATCGTATCAAGTCTCTGCTTTGCCCCCTCAGTATTTCGTACTGTTTGGATAAACTTAAGAGCATTCATAATTCTAAATCGAGCTGTTGTATCTACTTTAATGAATTTCTTATCTTTTGTAGGTATTTGATTTGGAAACCCATCCCAACTCAAAATTCTTTTATCTACAAATCGTACATCTTGAATGAAAGGCTTTTTAAAATGAAGTCCAGCTTCAGTAATAGGTTCTCCAACAGGCTTCCCAAATTCTGTAATTATGGCCTGACGACCTTCATTAATAACAAAAATAGACTGCTTCCCTAAAACTAAACCAATAAATACAATTACAACTAAAGGAATTAATTTATTCATTACTTCCCTCCTTTATCAAATACAGGAAGTAGCCCTTTAACCTTAGGATCGATGATTGTTAGGTTTTTATAATTCTTATATAAACCTTCCATCGCTTCAATATAAAGACGCTTCTTAGTAATACGAGGCGCACGCTTATATTCTTTTAATACTTCCTTAAATTTTGCAACATCACCCTCTGCACGGTTTACTAATGCAGCAGCATAACCTTCTGCTTCAGAAACGATTTTCTCGGCCTTTCCTCGAGCTTCAGGAATAACTTTATTATAAGCACCTTCTGCTTGATTAATTGCTTTCTCTTGCTCTTGCTTAGCTTCGTTTACTTCATTGAATGATGCCTTTACAACCTGTGGAGGATTAACATCTTGAAGTTTAACAGAGATAATCGTTACCCCCATGTCATACTTATCAATTACTTCTTGCATAAGTACTTTGGCATCTGCTTCAATTTCGACCTTTCCTACAGTAAGAACATCAGTAACTGAGCGATCACCAACAACACGTCTCATAATTGACTCAGAGATATCTCGAATATTTCTAACTGGCTCACTTGTTTGAAAAATAAATTTGAATGGATCACGGACTTGGTATTGAACCGCCCATTCTACTGAAGCAACATTTAAGTCCCCAGTTAGCATTAGTGATTCACTATCAAGATTACGACTCGAATAAGAAGTTCTTCTTGATCTTGTACTCTTTGTTCTAAAACCAAACTCTTCTTGAAGAACAGTTTTAACCTTAACTTTGATTACATTATCGATACCAAATGGGATCTTAAAATGTAGACCAGGTGGATTTGTATCGACGTACTTACCTAAACGAATTACTACGGCCTCCTCATCCGGCTCAACTGTGTAAAACGATGTGTATCCGAAAACAAATAAAACAACAAAAATAAAAAAAGGCCCAAGTAACTTGAGCCCTTTATCTAAATCTTGTTTCATTTTTTCGAAGTCATTTCTTGGTGCTTGTCCATTATTAAAAGACATTTACTCTCCTTATGCTTCTACTTCTAACATGAGAACGTTTTCTTCTAAGGCGTCCCCTTCCTTAACGTGGATGGCCTTAACTGTACCATCAATCCCCGTTTTAATTTCATTTTCCATTTTCATGGCCTCAAGAATTAAAAGTGTATCACCCTTTTTAACTTCTTGACCAACTTCCACATTGATTTTTACAATCTTACCTGGCATTTTTGTTAAGAACTCACCTGCGTCGGCTCCACCAAGTCCAGAAGGCTTATACCCTCTAAATAGTGAATAAACACGGTCAACATTTACAACTCGAGATGGAAGATCTTGACGTGGAATCTTCTTCCAAGTTCTTTGATCTCTAGAGATGAAATACTGACCACAGATTTTCTTTAGCCACATTGTTTCATGTAAACTTCTCTCGCCATCTTTCAGAGTTGAGAAGTCAAATTCAACAAGGTTGTACTCATGAACTTTAGTTCTTGTTAAATCAACAATTACTTCTTCATTATCATTAATTAAATATGTTCTCATATTAAATACCCATCCTACGTGCTTCAGAGCCTGCAATGATCGTATATAGCTTTATATGATCAAGGTCTGTCTTCACGTTGTTCTGAGGTGCAACTTCACCAATGTAAGCTGTTGAATAATGTCCATCAACAAAGTTCTTCTCTGTCATAATTTCTTTTAACAGTGGAAGATTTGTTTTAAGACCTTCGATGAATAGTCCATCTAGGGCTGCATTCATTTTTCTTACAGCAACGTCACGAACGATTCCTTTACAAACAAGCTTTCCTACCATTGGATCGAAATCTGGAGTAACTTCTAATCCTTTGTATAGGCAGTGATCAAAACGTGTTCCTTGTGGGAAATTTGTTTCAAAACCTGTTACAAGACCTGGAGCTGGAAGCATTGTAATTGGATCTTCTGCACAGATACGACATTCAATCGCGTGTCCTGATCTTCTGATGAATTCTTGTGAAGGGATTCCCAACTCATCACCAAATGCAGCTTGAATCATACAAACAATAAGATCCATTCCAGTAATTTCTTCAGTGATTGGGTGTTCAACTTGGATACGTGTATTCATCTCAAGGAAGTAAAATTGCTTATCTTCACCCATGATGAACTCAACTGTACCTGCCGAATCATATTCAACGGCCTTTGCAAGCTTAACAGCTGTTTCGCAAACACGTTGACGAAGCTCCTCATCACTTCCAATAAATGGCGATGGTGCTTCTTCAATAATCTTTTGGTGTCTTCTTTGAACTGAACATTCTCTTTCAAAGAAATGGAATGTATTACCTTTCTTATCTGCAAGAATTTGAACTTCGATGTGGCGAGGATTAACAATAAGCTTCTCTACAAGTAGATCACCATTGTTAAAAGCCGCTGCGGCCTCTCTACCAACAGCATCAAATTGCTCACGTACTTCAGCTTCATTATTACATGCACGCATACCACGTCCACCACCACCAGCAACTGCTTTAAGTAGAACAGGATATCCAATTTTATCTGCGATTTGGACTGCTTCATCAACAGTAGGTACAGCATGATCTGTACCTGGAACAGTAGGAACACCTGCTTCATTTGCTAGCTTCTTAGACGTCGCCTTATCACCCATTACTCTAATGGCCTCAACATGTGGACCGATAAAAGTGATCCCCGCTTCAGAAAGTGCATTTGCAAAATCTCTATTCTCTGAAAGGAAACCATATCCTGGGTGAACACCATCTGCTTTAATCTCTTTAGCTAAAGCAACTAGTTTTTCAACATTTAGGTATGTCTCTGCATTTGTATTACCTTCAAGGTAAACCCATTCATCACAAAACTGAAGATGTGTCCCTTGAGGCTCATTATCTGTAAAAATACCAATTGCTGTGTGACCGAGCTCACGACAAGCCTTAGCTACACGAGAAGCGATCTCTCCACGGTTTGCAATTAATACTCTTCTTTCCATATTCTTTGGCTGTCTGATCATCATAATTGAATATTCCCGTGTTTACGTTTTGGTCTATCAACTTTTTTGTCTTTAAGTACTTTTAGATATTCATAAAGACGCTTTCTTGTTTCTTCTGGAAGAATAACAGAGTCAATATAACCTCTTTCAGCTGCTACATATGGATTAGCAAAGTTATTTTCATAATTTGCAACTAGCTCTGCTTTTTTCTTTTCATATTCTTCACCTTCAAGACCTTTTAATTCATTCCTAAAGACGATATTTACTGCACCTTCTGCACCCATAACGGCAATTTCACCAGTTGGGTAAGCAAGGTTAACATCTGCTCTAATGTGCTTTGATGCCATAACATCATACGCTCCACCATAAGACTTTCTTGTAATTAGAGTAATTAATGGAACAGTCGCTTCTGCGTATGCATAAAGAAGTTTAGAACCGTGCTTAATAATCCCACCATACTCTTGAACTGTTCCTGGTAAGAAACCTGGAACATCGACAAGTGAAACGATTGGAATATCAAATGAGTCACAGAATCTAATAAAACGAGCTGCTTTACATGATGAATCTATATCAAGAACACCAGCTAAAACTTCTGGTTGGTTAGCAACAATACCAATTTTAATACCACCAATTGATGCGAAACCAACAACGATATTTCTTGCGTAGTCTTTATGTACTTCTAAGAAGTGCCCATCATCAACAATATCAAGAATAACTTCTTTCATGTCATACGGCTTCTTAGGATTACCAGGAACAACTTCCTTAAGCTTTGTATTATCTCTATAAACTGGATCCGAAGTATACTTGTCTTCTTGTGCTCTGAAGTTTGAAGCCGGTAAGTAACTCATTAGTTCTCTTACTCTTTCAAAAGTCTCATCTTCGTCCTTACACTTGAACTGACATACACCAGACTTCTCAGAGTGAGCAGTAGCTCCACCAAGGTCTTCTTTTGTTACTTCTTCGTGAGTTACAGTCTTGATAACATCTGGACCTGTAACGAACATATATGATGACTGATCTACCATGAAGATAAAGTCAGTTACTGCAGGTGAATAAACTGCACCACCAGCTGAAGGCCCCATAATTAAAGATATTTGAGGAATAACACCTGAAGCTTTTACGTTTCTATAGAAGATTTCGGCATATCCACCAAGAGCATCAACACCCTCTTGAATACGTGCTCCACCTGAGTCCTGAATACCGATTACAGGAATTCTATTATCAAGTGCGAAGTCCATTATCTTACAGATCTTCTTTGCGTGAGCTTCACCAAGTGCACCACCCCAACAAGTAAAATCTTGAGAATAAACAGCGATCTTTTGACCATTAATTTCTGCAATACCTGTTACGACACCATCACCAAGAAACTTCTTCTTTTCCATTCCAAAGTTTACACATCGATGTGTAACAAATTTATCAAACTCGATAAATGTACCTGGATCAACTAATCTTTCGATTCTCTCTCTTGCTGTGTACTTACCTTGGTCATGTTGCTTAGCAATTCTAGCTTCACCACCACCTTGCTCGGCTTCAGCTCTCTTGTTAAGGAGAAAGGCCCTTTTTTCTTCTAATATATTTTCACTGGTTGTCGACATAAACCCTCCACCAACTTCTTTCAAAATTTCATGTTTAAATTATCAGTGCATATTACACCTTTAAAATGCAATTTGCCCAATCACGATGCGTTATTTTACGGGGGTTAAGTCTATGAAATTATAGGAATATAAATAAAAAGGCCCTCGTTGAGGGCCCAAAAGTGTCTATATTTTATTATTGTAAGTTTTTAACTATTCATTACCTGCTTTCGCACGTTTATCTAGTCCATACTTATCAACTTTCATGATTAAACTAGCACGAGACATACCAAGCTCTTTAGCAAGCTTTGATTTATTAAAGTTACATCTCTTAAGCCCTTCACGAATCATAATAATCTCAAGTTCCATAAGTGCGTCTTTAAGTTTTCCAGATGTGTTAACACCTCTAGTTTGCTCAACTGGAGCCGCTCCGTGATCTAGAACCTGTGGACTAAGGATATCAGGTGTAATTGATTTATCATCACCAGCAAGAACAACAAGCCTTTCAACCTCGTTTTCTAGCTGACGAACATTTCCTGGCCATGGATAATCAAGCATCTTTTCCATACACTTCTTAGAAAAAGTCTTCATTGGCATACCTGACTCATCACACTTCTTCTTTAAAAAGTGCTCCATTAAAACAGGAATATCTTCTCTTCTCTCTCTTAGCGGAGGAAGGTTTACATTTAAAACGTTAATACGATAGTAAAGGTCTTCTCTGAACTCACCTTTTGCCATCATTGTTTTAAGGTCTTTATTTGTTGCTGCAATAATTCTCACATCTGTTCTTCTCGACTTATCAGCACCTACTGGTAAGTAAGTACCTTCCTGAAGAACACGTAGAAGCTTAACTTGCATCGATAGTGATGTATCCCCAATTTCATCGAGGAATAATGTCCCACCATTTGCTAACTCAAATAAACCAGACTTTTCTTTATGAGCACCAGTAAAAGAACCCTTCACGTGACCAAATAATTCAGAATCTAGTAGGTTCTCGTTAAATGCAGAACAGTTAACAGCTAGGAATTGAGCATCTTTACGAGGTGATGCAAAGTGAATTGCTTTAGCAACAAGTTCCTTACCCGTACCGTTTTCACCCTGTACAAGTACAGAAGATTCACTAGTAGAAATTCTTTCAAGTAGAGAGTAAATCTTTTGCATAGCTTTCGATTTACCAATCATATTATGATAACGGAACTTTTCGCCGAGTTCAGAATTAAGCATATGAATTCTTTCTTCTCTTTTAGAAATCTCGACATGGAATGTAGCTACTTCACCGGCAACTAGTTCAACTAGTTCTTTTAAATATTCAATTTCTCTTGGAAATAAGCGTCTTGTTTCATTTACACATTCCTGTGCTGCTTCTGGGCTCGCTCCATGCTCAATAAGTGCGGCCACTAGCTCTTTTTCATCTTCATCACTGAAAGTACTTTTCAAGAAAGGAAAAGCAAAAACAGTTCCCTGATATTCACCTTCAATTTCAATTCTTGTCCCCATCATTTTCACACCCGGAAAATATGAATCAAAGATCATAACTGTTTCACCAGACTGACTTAATTCATCACTAAACCTTTCTACATCGGCCGTAATAAAGTCATAACCATGCGGAAGAGACATCTGTGTTTGAAAGAAAAGGTTCTTAAAATCATAATCCTTATCTTTATGTCCACTTCTTATTTTGAAATGGTTGTCTGCATAGAATACCTCTACACCAAACCACTTATTAATTATTTCTTCGAGCTTAGAAATAACATGTAGTCCATTTAGTTCAGTCCAATTGATCATTGTTAATCTCCGATGTTTATTTTTTTGGCACAAAAACGATATACCAAAGCTTAGTCTGTAAAACTTTTCGGCAGATTTTAATAAAACTTAACTACAAATGATGAAAAAATAGACAAATTCAAAGAAATATTATTAGTTTAATTTATCCCTAAGTAGTTGAGAACACGTGTAAAATATGAACTCATCTTCCAATCCTGAGGTCCCTTAAACATAATACGGTGATCGAGGTTAGAATCGAAAACAAAAGTTTCCGGAACTTTAACAACCCCTAATTTACTCATAGATATCCCAGAAACATCATGAATAACCATAGAATTACTTGGTAGGTCTTTGAATCTTTTTAGAAACTTTTTAATTTTCATGTCCTCATCCTTAACGGCCATGAAAACAACTTTTACATTCTTTTCTTCGAGCTTACGTGCAAACTCAACAAATTCAGGAAATTCAGCTTCACAAGGTGCACACCATGTTCCCCAAAAATGGACAACAAGACCATTAGAGCTTTGCGCCAAGTCTTGTAACTGAACAGGACTATTATCTTCAAAATTAGTTAACTCAACACTAGGGAGTGTTTTTAATATATACGTGCGACTTTCATCAACATAGGTATCAATTTTATTCTTATGATAAATAGAATAACCAAGCGTTATGGCCACAATTATAAAGATGAATGATATTTTTGAAGAAGTACTCATAGTAAATACAATGTGAAATAAAAAAACCCATCATACCTAAATATGATGGGCCTATCTTAGTTTGAATTAATTAAAATATTAATCAACGAAAGCAATATAAGCCATCTTAGAGTTATCACCAACTCTGTTATCAGAAAGCTTCATGATTCTTGTATAACCACCATTTCTTTCTTTAAACTTTGGCCCAAGCTCTGTAAAAAGCTTGTTTACTGCATCTTTATCGTTAAGTTTTTTGAATGCAAGTCTTCTATTAGCTACTGTGTCGTTTTTAGAAAGAGTTACTAACTTTTCTACAACTGGCTTAACAGCTTTAGCTCTAGTAAGAGTTGTCTTAATCATACCGTGGTCAATAATTTCTGACGCAAGGTTTTTAATCATAGAAACTCTGTGTGATGGACTTACACCTAATTTATATTTATGTCTTTGATGTCTCATATCTCTACCTCAACTTATAACAACTTTTAGTTTTCTTCTTTCAGGTCTTGCATAATGCTATCAACTTTCATACCTAGACCAAGTCCCATTTGAGATAAAACTTCTTTAATCTCATTTAGTGACTTACGACCAAAGTTCTTAGTTCTTAGCATTTCACCTTCAGTTTTAGAAACTAGCTCATAGATATACTTAATATCTGCGTTCTGCAAGCAGTTTGCAGATCTTACAGATAGTTCAAGCTCAGAAACAGGTTTTAATAGAGCTGCATTAGCTGTATTTTGTTGTTTCTTTGGCTTAGCTTCCATTCTTGTAATTTCTTCTTCATCTTCGAAGCTTAGGAAAACTGCTAATTGATCTCTAAGGATCTTAGCAGAGTATGCAACAGCATCAGATGGCTCAACACCAGCGTTAGTCCATACTTCTAAAGTCAGCTTATCAAAGTCTGTTCTCTTACCAACACGTGAGTTAGTAACTGTATAGTTAACACGTGCAACTGGTGAGAAAAGAGAATCTAGATATACCCAACCGATTGGAAGATCAAATGATTCTTTATTATCTAGAGCAGTAACATATCCTTTTCCTCTAGCAACAAGTAGTTCCATCTTGATTGATCCACCTGTAGATAAGTTACAGATAGCGTGATCAGGATTTAGAACTTCTACGTTAGCTGATTCAGAAATATCACCAGCAGTAACAACACCCTCAACTGATTTCTCAAGAGTTAGAGTTACCTGCTCTTTATCTTTAATTCTAAAGTGTACCTCTTTAAGGTTTAGAATAATCTCAGAAACTTCTTCTTTTACGTTGTTGATTGTACCAAATTCATGTTCAACACCTTCAATTCTAATTGCAACAATAGCTGCACCTTGAAGTGATGAAAGAAGTACACGACGTAATGAGTTCCCAAGAGTTTGTCCATAACCTCTTTCAAGTGGCTTAGCAACGAACTTACCATAAGTCTTAGTTAGCTTATCGTTATCCATTTCCAAAGCTACTGGTCTTATCATTCCTGTCCAATTTTTTGCTGTAAATGTGTCCACAGACAACTCCTTAATAATATAAGTCTATAAATTATACTCTTCTTCTTTTTGGTGCACGACATCCGTTGTGTGGGATTGGTGACCTATCAGCAACAGAAGTAATCTTCAGACCTGCAGCGATGAATGCTCTTACAGCATTTTCTCTACCTGCACCTGGACCTTTAACTCTTACTTCAACGCTTGATAGTCCGTGCTCCATAGCTTTCTTGGCTGCTTCCATTGAAGCCATTTGAGCCGCGAATGGAGTCGACTTCTTAGATCCTCTAAAACCTAGCTGACCTGCAGACGCCCATGAAATTGCGTTACCATTCATATCTGTGAATGTTACGATTGTATTATTGAAAGAACACTGAATATGAGCGATACCTCTCGTGATGTTCTTTTTTACTTTTTTCTTTGAAGCTGTTTTCTTAACCATCATTAACTCCTAACAATTACTTCATTGACTTAATTGACTTCTTACCTGCGATTGCTACTGCTGGCCCCTTACGAGTACGAGCATTAGTAGAAGTTCTTTGACCTCTTACCGGTAGACCTTTTCTGTGTCTAATACCTCTGTAACAACCTAAATCTTTAAGTCTCTTAATGTTAAGACCAACTTCTCTTCTTAAGTCACCTTCTACAGTGTACTCACTTTCAAGAACAAGTCTGATTTCATTTGCTTCTTCTTCAGTAAGTTCGTTTGAACTTTTGTTTAAATCGATGTTTGTTTTTTCTAATACTTCCTTAGCAATCTTTGGTCCTACACCATAAATAGATTGCAGGGCAATTCTCATTACCTTATTTCTAGGAATATCAACACCAAGAATTCTCGCCATAGCTACACTCCTTCCTATTAATTAGCCTTGTCTTTGCTTGTGCTTAGGGTTTTTACATACAACTCTAAGTACGTTTTTTCTTTTAATAACTTTACAATCTTTACACATCGGTTTCACTGATGCTCTAACTTTCATAACTACCTCGTATGTTCTACTACACTAGCGTTTTTTACTTCTATATGTAATTCTTCCCTTCGTTAGATCATACTTGCTGATTTCAACAAGGACCTTATCTCCAGGTAAAATTTTAATAAAGTGCATTCTCATTTTTCCACTAATGTGGGCAATTACCGAATGTCCATTCGGTAGCTTGACTTTAAATTTAGTATTAGGAAGAAGCTCAGTAACTTCCCCTTCAACCTCAATAGTTTCCTGATTACTCATATACTAAAAACCTAAAGTAATTGCTTATATATGACTCATGGCCATATTGCAAGCTCAATCACTTATTTATAAATTATTTAACAACTTTTTTTATATCTTCAAAAATAGCGTCAAGGTCTTTGGTTGCGTCTACCTTAACTAGTCTTCCCTGTGACTCATAATACTCAAGTACAGGCTCAATATTGTCTGTAAAAACCTTCATTCTTGTTCTTACAGTTTCTTCATTATCATCTTTGCGATGCACAAGGTCTTCACCACTTACATCACACTTTCCATCAACTTTCGGTGGTTTAGTTTTAAGGTTATAAATCTCACCACTCTTAGGAGCGACACGACGATTTACAATTCTCTCAACTAAAGTATCGATATTGACTTCAAAATAAACAGCTAATGACTTAACTCCACCCAATAGAGCACTATCAAGATCTTTAGCTTGTACTAAATTACGTGGATAACCGTCAAAAATATATGTCGATTTATCAACAGCACAATTTGCTTTTAATAAATCTAATACAAGCTCGTCACTAACTAACTCACCAGAGTCCATTACTTCTTTGATTTTAGTACCTAGCTCACTTCCTTTAGCAACTTCTGCACGCAGAAGATCACCTGTAGAAACATGATTGTAACCAAGTTCGTTTACAATCTTTTTAGCTTGAGTACCTTTACCTGAACCGGGTGCTCCAATAAGTATTAACTGTGGCGACATATTGACTAGAACCTTCTGTTATTTCCGTTATATTTACCTTTAGACTTATATGATGACTCATATTTGTCAGCAAACATAAACGATTGCACATTCATCATTACTCTAACTGAAACTGAAACAAGGATCAGCATAGATGTTCCACCGAAACGTGTTTGAGCTCCTGTAATTAAAGAAGGCACAATACAAACAACAATAAGGAATAAGGCCCCAAAGAATGACATACGATTTAAAAGTGTATCTAGATATTCTTTAGTTTTATCACCAGGTCTAATTCCTGGGATGAATGCATTATTCTTTTGTAGCATTTCGGAAATTTTCTTAGTCTTGAACTGAATTGGTGCATAGAAATAAGTCATATACACAATCAAAGCTCCAAACAAGATATTAAATAGTAACTGCCCTGGGTATAAACTTTGTTGAATAGTATCAAAGTATGGCTTAAACGCACTATCAGCTGGGATAAATGTCGCAAAAGTTGCAGGTGCAGCAAGTAGAGAAGATGCTAAGATAGGAGGCATAACTCCACCAGTATCAACTCTCATCGGAAGTGTTTGATTCCCTCCGTAAACTCTGTTGTTAACAACTCTTTTTGCATATTGTACTGGAATAGCTCTAAAGGCTCTTTCAATAAATGCAACCACGAAGAATGCAACAACAATTACAGCAGCGAAAGTTAGTAGCTCTAAACCACCCATTTCACCGTTTCTAAATAATGTTATTTTCTGAATTACTTCTGTTGGTAGCTCAACTGCAATACCAGCAAAAATAATCAGTGATACACCATTTTCGAGTCCAAATTCAGTGATTCTCTCACCTAGCCATAGAAGAAACATTGTCCCTGCAGCTAGAGTAATCATTGTAACAACTCTAAAAAGCATACCTGGATCAGGAATAACTCTAGCACCACCTGGTGAAACAAATGTTTCAAACACAGCGGCCATTGAGTAACCCTGTATGCAACAGAGTATTACTGTTGCATACCTAGTCCATTTTTGTATTTTCTTTTGTCCTTCTGAGTCTTCCTGCATCTCTTGGATTTGAGGAATTACCTCACCAAGAAGAGAAAAGATAATAGAAGTAGTAATATAAGGCATAATCCCCAGTGCTAAAACTGAGAATCTCTTGAAGGCACCACCACTAAAAGTGTTGATTAGATCGAAAAGACCTCCGCCTCCAGATTCTGCAAAATATGAAGAAATTGCTTGCGCATCAACCCCTGGAACAGGGATTTGCGCAACCAATCTATATACTACTAATAATAAAAAAGTAAAAAAGACTTTTTTCTTAAGCTCTTCAAGTCTTCCATGAGCATTTGACATCAGACGATCCTTTTTATTTTGTTGCTATTTTTCCACCAGCTTTCTCGATTGCTTCTTGTGCACTCTTAGAAAACTTTTCAATATTAACAAAATTTAACGATTTTGAAAGCTCTCCGTTAGCAAGAATTTTCACAGGACGTCTTTTATCCGCACCCTTAAGAATACCCTTCTCAATTAAAGCTTCTTTTGTAACGTCTCCGCCATCAAATTTCGCTTCTAGAGTAGCTAGAGAAACTTCAGCATATACTGTTTTGAATGGAGCGTTAGAAAATCCTCTCTTTGGTAGACGCATGTATAATGGCATGTTCCCACCTTCGAAACCAGTTCTTACACCACCACCGGCACGAGCTTTTTGACCTTTATGACCTTTACCAGCTTGAGTACCTTGTCCTGAACCTTGTCCACGACCAATTCTCTTGATGTTCTTATGTGCACCCTTTGGGCTTTTTAAGTTATTTAAAGTTAACATATCTACCTCTTATTCCTGGATGTCTAAAAGGTGAATTACCTTTTTGATCATTCCTCTAACAGCTGATGTATTTTCTAAAGTCTTAGATGTACCTGTTTTTCTAAGTCCTAGACCTCTAACTGTAGCTTTTTGCTTTTCGTTGCACTTAATAGTACTTTTCTTCAATGTAACTGTAATTGTTTTCGCTGTCATATCAACCTCAATTAACCTTTAATTCTTAAGCCCTTAGCTTCTTTACCACGTACTCTTGCAACTTCTTCAACTGATCTTAGTTGTGCTAGAGCATCAAATGTCGCCTTAACGATATTGTGTGGGTTATTACCTCTAAGTGACTTAGTTAGAACGTCTTTAACACCTGCAAGCTCAAGAATTGAACGACATGCACCAGCAGCCTTAACCCCTGTACCTTCTGCGGCAGGCTTGAAAAGGATCTGACCAGCATCGAACTCACCCATAACTGTATGTGGGATTGTTCCACCATCAACAGGTACTGAAATCATACTTTTTTGAGCCGCTTGTGTTGCTTTTCTGATTGCTTCAGGAACTTCTTTTGCTTTCCCTAGACCAAAACCAACGCGACCTTTCTTATCACCAACGATCATTAGAGCACTAAAAGAAAATCTTCTACCACCCTTCATAACCTTTGCAACTCTGTTTACAGCAACAACTCTTTCCTCAAGCTCAACATCCATTCCGTTATTATTTTGACGTTTTTTAGATGGAGCTCTTTTAGAAGCTTTCTTCTTAGGTTCTGCTTTTACTGTTTTTTCAACGCTTTTATTTTCTTCAGACATCACTTACTCCTAAATTTGAATTCCATTTTCTCTAGCAGATTCAACAACAGCTTTAATTACACCGTGGTATTTAAGTCCGTTTCTGTCGAAAACAGCAGTTGAAATATTCTTAGCTTTTAAGTTTTCAGCAAGTTTAGCACCTACAAGTTGAGCACCTGCAACATTACACTTTCCTTCTACTGCGTTCTTACCATAAGTTTGAACACTGAAAAGAGTCTTGTTAGCTTCATCATCAATAACTTGTACAGTGATGTGCTTGTTTGTACGGTTTACAGATAGACGTGGTCTTTCTGCATTACCAGCAACTTTTTTACGAATTGCAAGTTTTCTTCTAATTCTTCTAGCTGTACTTGCTTTACCAGCTTTACCATAAGGTTTTCTAATCATTTTAGTCTCCTCACCCTAGGCCCTAACCGCGGGCCATTCTCAGGCTACATATTTATTACTTACCGCCAGATTTACCAGCTTTTCTAACAATGTGCTCTTCAGCGTATTTAACACCTTTACCTTTATATGGCTCTGGTGGTCTGAATGAACGGATTTTTGCAGCAGCAAATCCAAGAAGCTCTTTATTTGGTCCAGTAAGCTCAATCTCATTCTTAGTTACTTTTGCAGCAACTGTTTCTGGAAGAACGTACTCGATTGGGTGAGAGTAACCAAGGTTAAGTGTCATTGTGTTTCCACTTACTGACGCCTTGTAACCAACACCGTTGAACTCAAGCTTTCTTGTAAAACCATCAGTAACACCTGTTACCATGTTAGAGATGATTTGTCTTGCTGTACCCCACATTGCACGAGACTTTTTTGACTCGTCAATTGGGTTTACTTTTACTTCGTTACCTTCATGTGAAAGAGTTACTAAATTATTAAAAGTATACTCTAGTTCACCTTTAGGCCCTTTAACCGATACTGTTGTACCGTTTATTGATACCTGAGTTTTCTCAGGAACTATTACCGGGTTTTTTCCTACACGTGACATTACTCGCTCCCTACTACCAAATATTACAGATTACTTCACCACCAACTTTTGTCGCTCTCGCTTCTCTATCAGAAATAATTCCTTTAGAAGTTGATAGGATTGAAGTACCTAGACCACTGATTACTCTAGAGATATCTTTATAACCACGGTACTGTCTTAGACCTGGTTTAGATACTCTTTGAAGACCAACAATAGCGTTATCTTTTAGTAGTACTTTAATTCTTATATCTGACTGGCTTTTTGCAATAATTTTGAATGAACGAATATATCCTTCGTCCTTCATAACTTTACAAACACCAGCTTTCATTTTTGATGCTGGGAACTCAACTCTATCGTGTCCAGCATTAATTGCATTTCTAATTCTTGTTAACATATCTGAAATAGGATCAGTCATCATAATCTCGTCTCCTCTACCATCACCAGCTTGACTTAGTTACACCTGGGATCATCCCTTTAAGTGCTAACTCTCTAAATTGAATTCTTGATAATCTGAACTTTCTATAGAAAGCACGTGGACGACCAGTCAGTTCACATCTATTTCTTACTCTAATTTGAGCTGAATTTCTTGGAAGCTTTTGAAGTCTGATCATCGCTTCAAATCTTTCTTCATCAGAAAGTTTTTCGTTGATGATAGCAGCCTTAAGTTCTTTTCTTAAAGCACCATATTTTTCAGCAAGCTTAGCTCTTTTCTTGTTACTTTCAATTTTCGCTTTTCTAGCCATTACTATATCCTCTATTACTTGTTGAAAGGCATACCAAAAAGGTTTAGTAGCTCTCTACCTTCTTCGTTGTTTCCAGCAGTTGTTACGATTGAGATTCCAAGACCTCTTACTTTATCAATTTGATCGTAAGAAATTTCTGGGAAAATAATCTGCTCTTTTAAACCTAAAGTATAATTACCCTGTCCATCGAAACCTTTAGAAGAAACACCTCTAAAGTCACGAACTCTTGGAAGAGTAATATTAACAAGTCTATCAAGGAATTCGTACATTCTCTCACCACGAAGAGTAACATTTGCACCTAGAGGCATACCTTCTCTAACTTTGAAACCTGCAACAGACTTTCTAGCCTTTGCAACAACTGGCTTTTGACCAGTGATAGTTCCAAGATCCTTAACAATCGACTGAACAACTTTAGAGTTAGTAACTGCGTCTCTTGTACAACAGTTAACCACTATCTTTTCTAGCTTAGGAATTTGGTTAACATTCTTATAACCAAACTTCTCAGTCATTTTATTTTTAATTTCATCATTATAAAGTTTTCTGAATCTACTCATATCTGCCTCTACCCTTAACTCAGTTCTGATCCACAAGAAACAGCGACTCTAACTTTCTTTCCATCTTTTTCTTCAAATCTTACTCTTGTAGCCTTTTTTGTTTTTGGGCTTACAACAGCAACATTAGAGATGTGAAGAGGCGCTTCGATATCAACGATACCGCCTGCTGGGTTCTCTTGAGTTGGTTTAATTGCTTTTTTTACTAGATTAACACCACCAACATAAACAACTTTGGTCTTGAAATTAATTTTCTTAACTTCACCAGTTTTGCCTCTGTCTTTTCCTGTTAAAACTACAACATTATCATTAACTTTTAGCTTTTGCATAACTTCCTCACTGAACCTTGATTATAGAACTTCCGGGGCCAAAGAACAGATCTTAGTGAAACTTCTGTTTCTTAATTCTCTAGCTACAGGACCAAAAATACGTGTCCCTACTGGTTCATTGTTATTATTTAGAATTACAACACTGTTCTTATCAAATCTGATGTAAGAACCATCTTCTCTTCTAATTGGGTACTTAGTTCTAACGATAACTGCTTTCTTAACGTCACCCTTTTTAATTTTTCCACCTGGAAGAGCTTGCTGAACTGCTACTACAATAATGTCACCAAGATTAGCGTTCATTCTTTTTGAACCACCAAGAACCTTGATACACTTTACTTCTCTAGCTCCAGAGTTATCAGCAACTTCTAACTTAGTTTGCATCTGAATCATTTCTAACTCCTAAAATAGGCTTATTAAGCCATTACTTATTTACCTTTAACAGTTCCCACTTTTTGAGTTTTGAATAAGGTTTACTTTCAATAATTGTTACATTGTCACCTAGACTTGCTTCAAAACTTTCGTTATGAGCATGGTATTTCTTAGTTTTTGTAACGAACTTACTGTATACAGGGTGCTTAAAACGTCTAGCAACGTTAACAACTACAGTTTTATCATTCTTTACAGAAACAACTACACCATCTAGCTTTCTTTTAAACGTTTTTGTACTCATGGTTATTCACCTTTAGCTTTCTTTGCTGTTAATAATTTAGCAATATTCTTTTTTGCAATTTTTAGCTGATGAGGCTTTTCGATTCCACTTGTCGCTTTTGACATGTTCATATCGAAGATAGCTCTTCTCATTTCAGTAACTTTTGCATCAATTTCTTTACCGCTTAAACCGCTTACTTCTTTATAATCTAACTTTTGCATAACTTCCTCTAACGATTAAAGTTCCTGTTGCTCTCTAGAAATGATTCTAGTTTTAACAGGCAGCTTGTACATAGCAAGCTTAAGTGCTTGTTTACTTAGCTCAGGATCAGTATGCTTAATTTCAAACATTACTCTTCCTGGTTTTACTACTGCAACCCAAGAATCTGGAGAACCTTTACCTTTCCCCATACGAACTTCAGCTGGCTTCTTAGTTAGGACTTTATCTGGAAAGATTTTGATCCAAACGTTACCACCTCTTTTGATCTTTCTTGTCATTGCAATACGGGCAGCTTCAATCTGACGGTTAGTTATATACCCACATGACAGGGCTTGTATAGCAAATTCGCCGAACGTGATAGTATTTCCACGGTTTGCTTTCCCTTTCATTCTTCCTTTCTGCTGCTTACGCCACTTTACTTTTTTTGGACTTAACATATTTACCTCAATAAATTCAATTCATTAACGAATTTCCAACTACTTGTAAATCTCACCCTTATAAACCCAAACTTTAACACCGATAATACCGTATGTTGTTTGTGCTTCAGCAGTGTTGTAATCAATATCTGCTCTAAGAGTGTGTAGAGGAACTTTTCTCTCTGTATAACCTTCTGCTCTTGCCATCTCAGCTCCGCCTAAACGACCTGCTGTTCTAACACGAATACCTTTAACACCAGCTCTGAATGCTGACTGCATAACTTTCTTCATTGCTCTTCTGAAAGCTACACGTTTCTCAAGCTGACCTGCGATATTCTCAGCAATTAACTTTGCTTCTGCATCTGGTCTTTTAACTTCTGCAATATTGAAGATTAGAGTCCCTTTAGTAAGTTTCTTAAGGTCGTTTCTAATTTTCTCAATTCCTGCACCTTTTTTACCAATTGCTACACCTGGCTTAGCTGTATAAACAGTAACCTTAACTTGGTTTGAAGTTCTTGATAACTCGATGTTAGCTACAGAAGCATTCTTCATGTTCTTTTCAATGTAGTTTCTAATTGCAAGATCTTCGTGAAGTGTTTCACCGTATTCTTGATCGTTAGCAAACCAATTTGAGTGCCATGACTTAATATAACCTAATCTAAAACCGTATGGATGTACTTTTTGTCCCATAATTTATCCTATGCTTCTTTTAGTTCAACTGTTATGTGACTAGTTCTTTTTCTAATTCTGAATGCGCGACCTTGAGCTCTTGGCTGGATACGCTTTAAAGTTGGACCTTCGTCCGCTTTAATGATTGAAACAACTAAGTTGTCTAAATCATATTTTTCAGAATCAGCTGCGATTGCTAATCCACTATTAATTAATTTTGTTAAAACAAGTGCAATTTCTTTCTTCTCTTGGAAACGTAAAATCTTTAACGCTTCAGAAGCTTTCTTCTTTCTAATTAGATCGCAAACCTGTCTTACTTTTCTTGGCGCGATACCAACTCTACTGTTTCTAACTGTAATGGCCATCTGACCTTCTCCTTATTCAACTGTAACTTAACTACTTTTTCTTGCCTTTCTTATCTGCACCGTGACCATAGTAAGTTCTTGTAAGTGCAAATTCACCTAACTTATGTCCGATCATATTGTCTGTAACATAAACTGGTATGAATTTCTTACCGTTGTGAACGGCAAATGTAAGTCCAATAAACTCAGGAACAATCGTTGATCTTCTAGACCATGTCTTGATCACTTTGTTACCTTTATTACCTTCTTCTTGCATTTGTAGAGCTTTTTTCATTAAGCTAATATCAACAAATGGTCCTTTTTTAAGTGAACGGGCCATATTAATCTCCTACTACTTTCTTCTCTTAACGATGAACTTATCAGTTCTCTTATTAGTTCTAGTCTTGTAACCCTTAGTTGGTGTTCCCCATGGTGAAATTGGATGACGTCCACCTGAAGTTCTACCTTCACCACCACCGTGTGGGTGATCAACTGGGTTCATAGCAACACCACGTACAGTTGGTCTAAATCCAAGCTTTCTCTTACGTCCAGCTTTACCAATGTTACGTTTTTCGTGATCTAGGTTACCTACCTGACCAATAGTTGCCATACATACTAATTCAACTTTTCTAAGCTCACCTGATGGCATTCTAAGAAGAGCAAACTTACCCTCTTTTGCCATGATTTGTACGTAAGAGCCTGCAGAACGTGCTAATTGACCACCAGCTCCTGGGTACATTTCAACGTTGTGTACAAGAGTACCAACTGGAATGTCCTTAAGCTTCTTAGCATTTCCTACTTTAATATCTGCATCTGCAGATGCGATAACTTTATCACCTACTTTAAGTCCAAGAGGAGCTAGGATGTAGCTCTTCTCACCATCGTGGTATGCGATAAGTGCGATATTACAAGTTCTGTTTGGATCATATGAGATCGCTTGAACTGTTGCAGGGATATCCATTTTGTTTCTTTTGAAGTCGATAATTCTATATCTTCTCTTAACTCCACCACCTCTGTGTCTAACAGTGATACGTCCAGAGTTATTTCTACCTGCAAAATTTTTCTTAACTGATGTTAGACCTTTAACCGGCTTTACATCTTTTGTTAACTCATCACTATTTAGGACTTGCATCTTTCTTAGTGAAGGAGTTGTTGGTTTAAATCTTTTAATACCCATAATTTCCTCAGCTAACTAGTTAAACACCTTTAAAAAATTCAATCTTTTGACCTTCCGCTAATTGAACGAAAGCCTTCTTGAATTTACTAGTCTTTTTTACACCTTTACCAGCTCTTTTAATTTTACCTGGAGTGATGTTTGTCTTTACATTTAATACTTTCACATCATAAAGCGCTTCAACTGCATTCTTAATTTGATGCTTATTAGCTTTAAGATCTACAACAAAACCAAATCTGTTGTAGTTATCTGTAGCTACAGAAGTCTTTTCAGTGATAAGTGGTTTCTTTAATACATTTTCTAACGTCGCCATAATTACACCAACTTATTTAATAGGGTTTCTAATGCACTCTTTTCAATAACTAGGTTTTCGAATTTAACCGCTTCGTATACAGAGAAACCTTCAACGGCCATCCCTTTACCCCACTGTAAGTTCTTCACTGCTCTAAGAGCTGGTGAGTTTTTATCAGCAGTTACTACTAAAGCCGGTAGTAAACCTTTACCATTTAAAAGATTGTACATTTCTTTAGTTTTACCAGTTGATTCAATCGTATCTACTACTGTCAACTTTCCTGCTTGGAGTTTGTCAGCAAGAATAGATTGAATAGCAACCTTTGCCATTTTCTTATTAACTTTTTGAACGTAGCTTCTTGGGCTAGGACCGTGAACAGTTCCACCGCCTACCATAAGAGACGATCTAATAGAACCTTGACGTGCTCTACCTGTACCTTTTTGTTTGAATGGCTTAATACCACCACCGCTAACATCTGAACGACCTTTAACACAAGCATTACCTTGTCTTCTTCCCGCTAGAGTAGCTTTAACAACTTGGTGTACAGCCGCTACGTTAATATCTTCAGCAGTTAGACTTACGTTTGTAGTAAGCTTTCCCGCTTCTTCTAATTTTGCATTTAATACTGTTACATCACTCATAACTATTACCTCAGTCTACTATTACTTCTTAAGTGCTTTTGCAATTCTTACAAAACCGTTTTTAGAACCAGGAACTGATCCCTTAAGTAGCATGTATCCTTTATCTTGATTAACTTCAACAACCTTGATGTTTTGAATAGTTTTTGTCTCACTACCCATGTGACCAGGCATTCTTTTGTTCTTCCAAACTTTACCAGGAGTCGCTCTGTTACCGATCGAACCACCACGTCTGTGGAATTTCGAACCGTGAGTTGCAGGTCCACCTTTAAAGTTGTGTCTCTTCATTTGACCTTGGAAACCTTTACCTTTAGATGTTCCTGTTACGTCAACATATGTAGAAGCTTCAAATGACTCAACTGAAAGATCTTTACCTAAGTTAGCAGCATCTACACCTTGAGCTGTAACTTCTGCAAATCTTACAAAGTTATTCTCAACGTTAGCTGACTTAAGGTGACCCTTAGTTGCTTTATTAAGTAGTTTTTCTCTTTTTTCGTAGTAACCAACTTGGTAAGCTTCGTACCCATCTTTATCTAGAGTCTTAACTTGAGTTACTTTATTAGGAATAAGTTTGATTACTGTTACTGGAACGTGGTTACCAGCTTCATCAAAGATTCTTGTCATACCAGCTTTAACACCATAGATAGTATTAAGAGCTAGTGAACTAGATGATTCAGTAGCAGCTGTCTCAACTGCTTGAGTTTCTTCTGTCATTTTGCCTCCACAGCATCACTCTTCTCCAAGAGATGCATGCATGGTTAATAATAAAATTTTTTTAGTTTATACTAGTACTTGATTTCAACGTCAACACCAGCTGATAGATCTAATTTCATTAGGCTATCAACAGTCTGTTGAGTTGGATCAACAATATCAATTAGTCTCTTGTGTGTTCTCATTTCAAATTGCTCACGAGATTTTTTATCTTTGTGAGGTGATCTAAGAACAGTAAATTTATTAATCTCTGTTGGTAATGGGATTGGTCCCGCTACTCTAGCGCCTGTTTCTTTAGCTGTTTGAACGATCTCATCTACAGAGCTATCAAGAAGCTTGTGATCATATGCGCGCAATTTAATTCTTAACTTAGAAGCTTTCATACACATCCTATTAATCAATTTTAAAAGTTGAATTTGACTTTTATATGTTTTTTGGGCCTATTGTCAAATTATTTTTACGCTAGGCCATATATTTTTTACGCATCAACCAATTTTTCTCATAAAAAAAGGGTGGCCCTTAAGACCACCCTCTTTATATACAATAAAATTAGTCTAGAATTTCAGATACTGTACCAGCACCAATTGTTCTACCACCTTCACGGATCGCGAACTTAAGACCTTTTTCCATCGCAATTGGAGTAATTAAATCTACTGCGAATGAAGTATTGTCTCCTGGCATTACCATCTCAACTCCGTCTGCAAGTGTAATATCACCTGTTACGTCTGTTGTTCTGAAGTAAAATTGTGGTCTATAACCTTTGAAGATTGGAGTGTGACGTCCACCTTCATCTTTTGAAAGGATATATACTTCACAGTTGAACTTCGCGTGTGGAGTTACTGATCCTGGCTTAACTAGACACTGACCACGTAGTACTTCTTCACGTTTAACACCACGTAGAAGTAGACCAACGTTATCACCTGCACGACCTTCGTCAAGAAGCTTTCTGAACATCTCAACACCTGTTACAGTTGTCTTAGTTGTTTCTTTAATACCAACGATTTCGATCTCTTCGTTTACCTTGATTACACCTCTTTCAACACGTCCTGTACAAACTGTACCACGTCCTGAGATTGAGAATACATCTTCTACTGGCATTAGGAAGTCAAGATCTGTTGCTCTAGCTGGAGTTGGAATATACTCATCAACTTGTGCCATAAGCTCTAGTACTTTATCTTTACCAATTGCATCGTCTCTCATTTCAAGAGCTGCTAGTGCCGAACCAGCTACGATAGGAATATCGTCACCTGGGAAGTCGTAAGAAGATAGAAGCTCTCTTACTTCCATTTCTACTAGCTCAAGTAGTTCTTCATCATCTACCTGGTCTACTTTATTTAAGAATACTACGATCGCTGGTACACCTACCTGACGTGCAAGAAGGATGTGCTCTCTTGTTTGTGGCATTGGCCCATCAGCCGCTGAACAAACTAAGATTGCTCCGTCCATTTGTGCTGCACCTGTAATCATGTTCTTTACATAGTCAGCGTGACCTGGACAGTCTACGTGTGCGTAGTGTCTTGTTGCTGTTTCATACTCAATGTGTGAAGTATTGATTGTAATACCTCTAGCTTTTTCTTCTGGTGCCGAATCGATTTCGTCGAATTTTCTTACGTCACCACCAAGTGCGTTCGCTAGTGTAATTGAAATTGCCGCTGTAAGAGTTGTCTTACCGTGGTCAACGTGCCCGATCGTACCAATGTTTACGTGGGGCTTACTTCTGTCAAAAGATTCTTTTGCCATTTTTTTACTCCTGCTTTTTGTTAAAAAAAATCTAAAGTGTTTTAGATGTATATTCCTCGTTTTTCAAGTATTTCTTTCGCCATTTTCATAGGAATTTCCTCATAACGATCAAAGTTCATCGTAAAGTTGGCCCTTCCCTGTGATTTCGAGCGTATATCTGTTGAGTAACCAAACATTTCAGATAAAGGAACTTCAGCATCAATCACTTCTTTATCTTGCTTTGCACTCATGGCGTGAATTTTTCCACGCTTTGTATTTATATCTGAAATAATATCCCCAGTGTAATCAGTTGGAGTTACTACTTCTAGGCTCATTTTAGGCTCAAGTAAAGATAATCCAGCATTACGACATGCTTCTCTAAATGCGTTTGAAGCTGCAATAGCATATGCAACTTCAGAGCCTTCTTCTTCATTAAAGTTTGCTGCGACTAATTTAGCCTTAATATTTATAAATGGATACCCAGCAAGTGCTCCGCCCATTGAAGTATCTTTGATACTTTTTTCAATAGCATTTAAGAAGTCTTGTGGTAGATCACGCTTAGTTAGATCTGTTTCAAATTGAACACCAGACTGATGATCCGTTGGCTCAACCTCAACAACAGCATGGCCATACACCATCTTTCCACCTTGCTCGCGGTTAAATGTATCTTCGGCCTTAGCCGTACCTGTAATACTCTCTCTATAAGAAACCTGAGGATCTCCTACTCGTATACCAACTTTAAATTCACGCTCAAGACGATCACAAATAATCTCTAAGTGAAGCTCGCCCATACCAAAAATTAGAAGCTGACCAGTTTCTTTATTATGTTGATAAGTAAACGAAGGATCTTCTAGCTTTAGCTGACTTAAAGAAGTCATTAACTTTTTTTCATCATTTGTCGTTTTAGGCTCAATGGCAACTGAGATTACAGACTCTGGAAATTCCATAAGGTCGAAAATAATTGTACGGTTTTCCGCACAAAGAGTTTCACCTGTTACAGTTTCTTTTAATCCCGAAATTGCAATAATATCACCAGCTTTTGCTTCTTGAAGCTCAGTTCTCTTAGCTGCATGCATTTGAAGAATTTTATTAACTCTTTCACGCTTACCTTTATGAGGGTTATATACCTGTGCTCCCGCCTTAAGAGAACCTGAATAAATTCTGAAGAATGTTAAAGAACCAACAAATGGATCCGTTGCAATCTTAAATGCAATCCCTGAAAATGCATCTTCAGTATCTGGCCTTCTTACTTCTTCCTTATCATGATTCTTTCCATTCACACCTTTTACTTCACCACGATCAATTGGTGAAGGTAGGTAGTCGCGAACAGCATCGAGAAGTGGTTGGACACCCTTGTTTTTAAAAGCAGAACCACAAAGAACTGCAACAAATTCGTGATTAATAACTGCATCACGAATAGACTTTGAAATTCTTTCAGCTGATATAGACTCACCAGACAGATAATCCTCTGCTAATTGGTCATCAAAGTCAGCTAAAGTTTCAATTAATTCCTCATGGGCCATTTGTGCATCATCTTGCATATCTTGTGGAATTTCTTCAACAACAACAGTTGAGCCCAAGTCTTCATCTTTAAAAAGAATGGCCTTCATATTTACAAGGTCAATAACACCTTTGAATGTATCTTCTGCACCAATTGGTAATTGAATTGCTGCTGCAGTTTTACCAAGCTTAGTTCTAATCTCTCCAAGACACATTTCAAAGTCAGCACCAACACGGTCCATCTTGTTAACAAATGCAATTCTTGGAACGCTATACTT
The DNA here is from genome assembly GCF_003612895.1 of Halobacteriovorax sp. BALOs_7. Taxonomy (GTDB): domain Bacteria; phylum Bdellovibrionota; class Bacteriovoracia; order Bacteriovoracales; family Bacteriovoracaceae; genus Halobacteriovorax_A; species Halobacteriovorax_A vibrionivorans. The sequence goes on from NZ_CP027772.1 coordinate 3,025,261, forward strand.
ATCAGCCTGGCCCCATACAGTCTCTGACTGTGGCTCTACACCGGCTACAGCATCAAATACACCAATTGCCCCATCAAGAACTCTAAGAGCTCTCTCAACCTCAATTGTGAAGTCTACGTGACCTGGAGTATCGATAATATTAATATTTGTCTTCTTCCACATACAAGTCGTAGCAGCGGAAGTAATTGTGATACCACGTTCTTGCTCCTGAACCATCCAGTCCATAGTCGCAGCACCATCATGCACTTCTCCAATCTTATGACTCTTACCCGTATAATAAAGAATACGCTCAGTAGTTGTCGTCTTTCCGGCATCAATATGCGCCATAATACCGATATTTCGAATATTTTCTAAACTCATAATAAGTCCTTAAAAATTTAATAAAATGCAGACATATAATTAACACAAACAAGGCAGTTTAGGTAGGAATAAAAAAGGGCCTCAATAGAGGCCCTTTATAGTTTATTATGAAATTTGCTTAATTTTATCTTGTTAGATTAATAACAGATTACCACTTAAGGTGAGCAAATGCTTTGTTAGCTTCTGCCATCTTGTAAGTGTCTTCACGCTTCTTAACAGCTCCACCTCTACCTTGAGAAGCGTCGATGATTTCGTCTGATAGTTTTTCAACCATAGTTCTACCACCACGAGCTCTTGCGTAATCTCTTAGCCATCTAAGTGCTAAAGATTGTCTTCTGTTATTTCTAACTTCAACTGGAATTTGGTAAGTTGCACCACCGATACGACGAGACTTAACCTCTACCGCTGGCTTAATGTTAGAAAGTGCTTTTTTGAATACTTTTAATGGCTCTTCACCAGTCTTTGACTCAACTCTTTGAAGTGCTCCATAAAAGATTTTTTCAGCAACTGACTTTTTCCCATCTTTCATAATTGCGTTTACACATTTTGCAACAACAACGTCTTGAAAAATTGGATCAGGTAGTACTTCTCTAGTCTGTGCTCTATTTTTTCTACTCATATTATTTCTCCTTCACCGGAAACAGATTTAACTGATCGATTACTCACCTCAGGCCATTACGCAATCGGTGTCAATTAGTTAACTAAATTACTTCTTAGGCTTTTTACAACCGTACTTAGATCTTCTCTGACCTCTTTTATCAACACCTTGGCAGTCTAATGTACCTCTAATAGTGTGATAACGAACCCCTGGAAGGTCTTTTACTCTACCACCACGAATCATAACGATCGAGTGTTCTTGTAGATTGTGTCCTTCACCACCAATGTATGAAGTAACTTCAAATCCACTTGTTAGTTTTACCCTACAAACCTTTCTCATCGCTGAGTTTGGTTTCTTAGGAGTAGTTGTATATACTCTTGTACATACACCGCGTCTTTGTGGACACGCTTTTAAGGCAGGTGATTTAGTTTTTTCAAACTTATCAGTTCTACCTTTTCTAATTAATTGGTTAATCGTAGGCATTTCCGCTCCTTAACTACAACAAATTTCAAAGATAAAATTAGGCTTTAGCCCATAATAAACTATAGAGGGATGGTGTAACACACCACCCCTCATATAAGCAAGTTTTTATAACATTAATGTAGAAGTTTCTTCAACTGAAGACTCTTCTTCAACAAATGCTTCATAATCACGGTACTTAGAGATACCAGAACCTGCTGGAATCAGGCGGCCCATAAGTACGTTTTCTTTAAGACCGCGAAGCATATCTTTCTTACCTTCGAGTGAAGCTTGAGTAAGAATCTTCGTTGTCTCTTGGAATGAAGCAGCTGATAAGAATGAATCAGTTGAAAGAGCTGCCTTAGTAATACCAAGTAGAACTGGTCTAGCTTGAGCTGGCTCATATCCATCAGCAACTAGTTCTTCGTTCGTAGTAAGTAATTCTGCTTTAGTTACAGAGTCACCAACAACAAATGTAGAGTCACCTGGATCAGTTACTTCAACTTTCTTAAGCATTTGAGAAACAATTACCTCGATGTGCTTATCATCAATATCAACACCCTGTAGGCGGTAAACAGCTTGAATTTCATCAACGATGTAACCAGCAAGTTCCTTAATACCTAAAACTCTTAGGATATCATGTGGGTTAGCTGGACCATCCATAATAGCTTCACCAGAACGGATGTAGTCACCTTCGTTAACTGTTACGTAACGACCCTTAGGGATTGTGTAAACAACTGGATCTGAACCATCTTCAGGTCTAATTAGAACTCTTCTAGAACCTCTAACCTCTGCACCAAACTCAATAGTACCTGTAACATCGGCAATTTGAGATGCATTAGTTGGCTTTCTAGCTTCGAAAAGTTCTGCAACTCTTGGAAGACCCCCTGTAATATCTTTTGTTTTCGTTGTTTCACGAGAAACTTTAGATAATACACCACCAATTTCAACTTCATCACCTTCAGTTACAGTAAGAGTTGCTCCTACTTGAAGACGGTATGTTGCTTGACGGTTTGTTCCAGGAACAATTACTGGGTTTCCATCAGCATCAAGAATAGAAATTCTTGGCTGTAAAGAAGGATCCTTAGTTTCCATTACAGTTCTTTGAGTTAGACCAGTTACTGCATCTGTTTGCTCTGCAATAGTTGCACCAACAACTAGGTCTTCAAATTTAACTGTACCAGCTACTTCTGTTAGAAGTGGAATCGCAAACGGGTCCCATTCAATCAGAGTATCCCCTACGTTTACTTCGTCACCTTCTTTGAAGTGTAACTTAGCACCGTAAGTTGCTGGATATTTTTCTTTTTCAACACCACGTGCATCTTTGATGATTAGCTCACCAGTCTTATTCATAATAAGAAGACCGTTTTGAGTTTCAGCAGTGATAACGTTGTTAAATACAACCTTACCAGACGTACGAACTGTTGTTTTATTTACTTGAGCACCAGCAGTTGCAGTACCACCAACGTGGAAAGTACGCATTGTAAGCTGTGTACCAGGTTCACCAATTGATTGAGCGGCAATAACACCAACTGCTTCACCAACTGAAACCATTGTACCGCGAGCAAGGTCACGACCAAAACATGCAGCACAGAACCCATGTCTTTCGTTACAAGTCAGAACTGATCTAACTTTGATTTGGTCAACTTCATTTGCTTCTAGCATCTCAAGGTCTTTTTCAGTTAGTAAGTGACCTGATTGAAGAACTTCATTACCTTCAGCTGAGATAACTGGAGCTGCTGTTACACGGCCCATAGCTCTAGATGCTACGTGCTCAACAACTTCACCAGACTCAATACGTGAAGTAAGAGTAATTCCGTCAGTCGTACCACAGTCTTCATTTCTGATAATACCATCTTGAGCTACGTCAACTAGACGTCTCGTTAGGTAACCAGAGTTTGCTGTCTTTAGGGCAGTATCGGCTAGACCTTTACGTGCACCGTGTGTAGACGTGAAGTACTGAAGTGCCGATAAACCTTCACGGAAGTTTGAAGTAATTGGCGTTTCAATAATTTCACCTGATGGTTTGGCCATTAGACCCCTCATGGCAGCAAGCTGTCTCATCTGCTGAGCAGAACCCCTTGCACCTGAGTTTGCCATCATATATAGAGCGTTGAATGAAGGAGCGTATACTGGCTCTTCACCTTCTTTCTCAGATGTAAATTCATCAGTTGAAATTTTCTCAAGCATAACCTTAACAAGTTTTTCTGTTGTTTGTGACCAAACATCAACGACTTTGTTATATCTCTCACCGTTAGTGATTGAACCTTCGTTATACTCTTCAGTAATTGCGCTAACTTCATCGTGAGCTTCTTGTAGGATACCTTCTTTTTCAGATGGGATTTCCATATCAACAACGTTAATCGAAATACCTGCTTTCGTAGCGTTGCTGTAACCAAGCTGCATAAGACCATCAGCAAGAAGAACAGTATCTTTTTCAGATCCTCTTCTGTAAGCAAGGTCTAGAAGTTTAACTAGCTCTTTCTTCCCTAGGATAATGTTTACATCAGCGAAGTTTAAGCATGATGGAACAATATCGAATACGAAAGTACGACCAACAGTTGTTTCGTGAACAACACCATCGATACGAACTTTAATAGGTGCCTGAAGGTGTAGGTTACCTGAGTGGTAAGCAAACTGAGCTTCTTCTTTAGAAGAGAAAGTTTTCCCGTACCCACGAGCATATGGTCTCTCACGAGTCATGTAGTAAAGACCAAGAACGATATCCTGAGATGGAGTAATAATTGGAGAACCATCTTTTGGAGAAAGAATATTATTTGTCGACATTGCAAGAACACGACACTCAATTTGAGCTTCAAGTGATAGAGGAACGTGAACGGCCATCTGGTCACCATCGAAGTCGGCGTTGAATGCTGTACATACAAGAGGGTGAAGACGAATCGCTTTCCCTTCAATAAGTACTGGTTCGAAACCTTGGATACCAAGTCTGTGAAGAGTTGGTGCACGGTTAAGAAGTACTGGGTGTTCTTGTACAACTTCTTCAAGGATATTCCATACTTCTTCTTTTTGTTGCTCAACCATACGCTTAGCAACTTTAATCGTAGTACAGTGTCCTTTTTCAATTAGTTTGTTGTAGATAAATGGCTTGAAAAGCTCAAGTGCCATAAGTTTAGGTAGACCACACTGGTGAAGTCTTAAACTTGGACCAACAACAATTACAGAACGTCCTGAGTAGTCAACACGCTTACCAAGAAGGTTTTGACGGAAACGTCCTTGCTTACCTTTTAACATATCAGAAAGAGATCTTAGTGGACGCTTGTTAGCACCAGTAAATACTTTACCACGACGACCATTATCAAAAAGAGCATCTACTGCTTCTTGAAGCATTCTCTTTTCGTTTCTAATGATGATTTCAGGAGCATTAAGTTCTTTAAGTCTTCTTAGACGGTTGTTTCTGTTGATAACACGTCTGTATAGATCGTTAAGATCTGAAGTTGCAAAACGACCAGCTTCAAGAGGAACTAGAGGTCTTAAGTCTGGTGGAAGAATTGGAACTACATCCATCATGAACCACTCAGGCTTGTTTTCAGACTTCATAAGAGATTCAACAACTCTTAATCTCTTAACAAACTTTGTTCTTGCCATTTCTGTTGTAGCATTAGCAAGACCACGTCTTAAGTTTTTGTTTTCTAAATCGATATCAAGCTTAGAAAGTAGTTCTTGAACAATCTCTCCACCCATACCAGCTTCAAAGTCAATTCCTTGATCTTTAAGTTCCCAGTATTGTTGTTCAGAGATAACACGACCTACATCTAGACCACCTTCAACACCATCAGTTGCCGAAGCAGTTACAATATAAGCTTCATAGTAAAGAACCTTTTCAAGTTCTTTAAGAGAAAGATTAAGTAGAGCGGCCATTCTTGAAGGAAGTGAACGTAGGAACCAAATGTGAGCAACAGGAGTTGCTAATTCGATATGTCCACATCTCTCACGACGTACTTTAGAAAGTGTAACTTCAACACCACACTTCTCACATACTACACCTCTGTGCTTCATTCTCTTGTACTTACCACAGATACATTCGTAATCTTTTACTGGTCCGAAGATCTTTGCACAGAATAAACCATCTCTTTCAGGCTTATATGTTCTATAGTTAATAGTTTCTGGTTTTTTTACTTCACCAAATGACCACTCTCTGATTGTATCAGGAGAAGCAAGCTTGATAGATACACCCTCAACGCTTACTGGATCTTTTGGCTTATCAAAAAAGTTTAAAAGGTCTTTCATTATTTATGCCCTCTTAATATATGGCAGGACTAAGCCTGCCATAAATTAACGAATAGATTCTTCAATTCTGTCTTCTTCAAGTTTAACGTCTAGACAAAGTGCTTGTAGCTCTCTGATTAGAACGTTGAACGATTCAGGAAGACCTGGTTCAAGTACTTGCTCACCTTTAACGATTGACTCATACATTCTAGTTCTACCGATAACATCATCAGATTTAACAGTTAAGAACTCTTGTAGTGTATAAGCAGCACCGTATGCTTCTAGTGCCCAAACTTCCATTTCCCCAAGTCTCTGACCACCAAACTGAGCCTTACCACCAAGTGGTTGCTGAGTTACAAGTGAGTAAGGACCTGTTGAACGTGCGTGAAGTTTTTCGTCTACAAGGTGGTGTAGTTTAAGCATATACATAACACCAACAGTAACGTCCTCAGCAAATGCATCACCAGTTTTACCATCAAACAGTGTAGTTTTACCGTGTGGTTCTAGGTCTGCAAGCTCAAGCATTTCTCTGATATCTGCTTCTGAAGCACCATCAAATACTTTAGTTGAGAAACGAACACCGCTAGTAAGCTTCTTAGCAAGTGCCATAACAACATCGTCTGAAGCTGACTTAAGCCACGCTTCAACCTCTGGAGTCTTATAGATTTTGTAAATGAAATCCTTGATCTCATGAACTTTCTGCTGTTCTTCAAGCATTACCTTGATTTTTTCACCAAGACCACGTCCGGCCCATCCAAGGTGAAGCTCAAGAAGCTGTCCGATATTCATACGAGAAGGTACCCCTAGTGGGTTAAGTACGATCTCAACAGGTGTTCCATCAGCAAGATATGGCATATCTTCACGAGGTACAACGTTTGAGATAACACCTTTGTTACCGTGACGACCGGCCATTTTATCACCTGGCTGAAGCTTACGCTTAATTGCAACGTAAACAGTAATCTTTTTGATTACACCTGGAGGAAGCTCATCACCTCTATGAAGTTTAGCAATTTCATCAGTAGTCTTAGCTCTAACTCTATTGATCTTGTTTCTAACATCTGCGAAATACTCAGATAGTTTTTCTTCAAGTTCAGCTTGTAGAGGCAAGTAACCAATTAGCTCAAATGGAATTGAAGCAAGTACTTCACCTGTGATCTCAGTTCCCTTAGAAAGAAGTTCTGCTGAACCATCTTCAGAAACAAGAACGTCAGTGATTTTTGCACCTTTAAGCATATCTGCAATTTTTAGAATTGCTGAAGTTTGAATTGCTTTAATTTCAATTCTTTCATCTCTTCTAAGAAGAGTTGTTTCTTGCTCAATGATATCCTTAGATCTTGCACAAAGCTCAACACCTTCACGAGTGTAAACTCTAGCATCAATTACAGTACCGTAAACAGATGAAGGAACTCTTAGTGATGTATCTTTAACGTCACCAGCTTTGTCACCGAAGATTGCTTTAAGAAGTTTTTCTTCAGGAGAAAGTTGAGTTTCACCCTTAGGAGTAATCTTACCTACAAGAATGTCACCTGGCTTAATGATTGCACCAACTCTAACGATCCCTGCTTCATCAAGGTCTTTTAGAGACTCTTCTGAAACGTTTGGAATATCGCGAGTGATTTCTTCTTTACCAAGTTTTGTATCACGAGCTTCAACTTCGAATGCTTCGATATGAACAGAAGTAAATACATCTTTTGCAAGAAGATCTTCTGAGATCAGGATCGAATCCTCGTAGTTGTAACCACCCCATGGCATGAATGCAACAAGAGGGTTTTGCCCAAGTGCTAGGTCACCATTGTCAGTACCAGGTCCGTCAGCTAGAACGTCACCTTTCTTAACAATGTCACCTTCAGTAACAAGAGCTTTTTGGTTATTACAAGTGTTCTGGTTAGTTCTTTGATATTTAACTAGTTTATAAATATCAACGCCAGATTCACCATCTTTAAAACTATCTCTTTGAATAACGATTCTATTTGAATCAACAAAGATTACTCGACCATTGTCTTCAGCAACAAGAACGGCACCAGAGTCTCTAGCGACAATTCTTTCTGTTCCTGTACCAACGATTGGAGCTTCAGTCTTAACAACAGGCACTGCCTGTCTCATCATGTTCGATCCCATTAGGGCACGGTTGGCATCATCGTGCTCAAGGAAAGGAATTAATGATGTTGCAACTGAAATCATCTGAGTTGGAGAAACGTCCATTAAGTTAACTTCTGCAGCGTCAACAAGCGTGAATTCACCTGAATCACGTGCAGCAACGTGCTCACCAACTAGCTTTCCATCTTTGATGTTATTTGCATCGATCTGAGCGATAACTTTACCTTCTTCTTGGAAGGCAGTGAAATACTCAACATCACCAATCTTTTGGTCTTCACCAATAGTTAGGTATGGAGTTTCAATGAAACCGTATTCAGAAACTTTTGCAAATGTTGCAAGAGAAGTAATTAGACCAATGTTTGGTCCTTCAGGAGTCTCAACCGGACACATTCTTCCGTAGTGAGTTACGTGAACGTCACGAACTTCGAAAGATGCTCTTTCTCTCGTTAGACCACCTGGCCCAAGAGCTGAAAGACGACGCTTGTGAGTTACTTCTGAAAGTGGGTTCGTTTGATCCATGAACTGAGAAAGTTGTGATGAACCAAAGAATTCCTTAACGGCAGCAGCAACTGGCTTTTGGTTAACAAGGTCATAAGGCATCATTGTATCAATTTCTTGAATTGCCATTCTCTCTTTAACCGCTCTTTCCATACGAACTAGACCAACTCTAAATTGGTTTTCAAGTAGTTCACCTACAGGTCTAACACGTCTGTTACCTAAGTGGTCGATATCATCTACACGCCCCTTACCATTGTTAAGCTCAACAAGGTACTGGATTGTAGTGTTAATATCTTCTTTTGTTAAAACTGTATTCTCAACAGGAACATCAGTTTTAAACTTATAATTAATTTTCATACGACCAACGCGTGATAGGTCATATCTTTCTTCATTAAAGAAAAGACTTTCAAATAGAGCTTCTGCAGCTTCAACTGCTGGTGGCTCACCTGGTCTTAGTCTTTCAAAGATCTTAAGAAGAGCATCTTCTTTAGTATCTGTCTTATCTAGTAGAAGTGTGTTTCTGATTTGATCACCAAAGTTGATCATATCAATATAAAGACATTCAACTTCTTTAACACCAGCTGCTGTTAATTCTTGAATCTTAGCTTCTGAAAGAGCTTCGTTTGCAAGACAAATAACTTCACCTGTTTCTTCGTTAAAGATATCTTTAGCAACAACTTTACCAACTACTTCTTCTAAAGTTGCAGGAATTTCGTTTACTCCAGCTTCAGTAAGTCTTCTTACAGATGCTTTTGAGAACTTCTTCCCTTTTCTAACAATAGCTTTACCAGTTTTTGGATCAAGTACATCGTTTGTTGCACGAGTACCAGTCATAAGAGATAAGTCTAAAGTTCTAGTGAACTCACCATTCTTATCAAACTTAATCGTTTCCATGTTGTAGAACATATCAAGGATCTCTTCAGTACTATAACCAAGAGCCTTAAGAACTACTGTTGCATGTAATTTTCTTTTTCTATCAATTCTAGCGAATAGGATATTCTTGTGATCGAATTCGAAGTCTAGCCAAGAACCTCTATGAGGAATGATTCTAGCTGAGTAAAGAAGCTTACCACTTGAGTGCTTCTTACCACCATCGTGTTCGAATACGATACCAGGAGACCTGTGAAGCTGAGAAACAATAACCCTCTCAGTTCCGTTATATACAAAAGAACCAGTTTCGGCCATTAGAGGAATATTACCTAAGTAAACTTCCTGCTCTTTGATCGAAGATACAGTTCTCTGTTCGTTACCATCTTTGTCGACTGCTACATCATAGAATACTAGACGAACAACTACCTTAAGTGGAGCTTCATAAGAAAGTCCTCTTTGGCGACACTCTTTTACAGTGTACTTTGGCTCTTCAAGTGAGTAGCTAACAAACTCTAATGATACAGTTTTGTTAAAGTCATGGATTGGAAATACAGAATGAAAAACAGACTGCAGTCCCATTTCTTCTCTTTGAGAAGGAGGTACGTCCTTTTGAAGAAAGTCATCATAGGACTTCTTTTGTAGAAGCATGAGTGGAGGCGTCTCTAGCACCGATGGTGTAGAGGCAAAGTTTCTGCGAAACCACTCGTTTGGTCTAAAAACCTCAGTCATTATGGTTCTCCCGGGTTTTAATTGTTTAAACGTGCACGTTGTATATGTTTTTTTAGTTACTTAATAACTTTTTTTTTTGGTTTAATCAAACGCAAAAAAGGTGTGAAGATCGCTAAATCTCCACACCTGAATTTTTTAAATTTTTATGCGATGAGCAAGGGGCTTAAATTACTTAAGCTCAACCTTTGCACCAGCAGCTTCAAGTTTTTTCTTGATTTCTTCTGCTTCTTCTTTAGTAGCGCCTTCTTTAACAGTCTTAGGAGCACCTTCAACCATTTCTTTTGCTTCCTTAAGACCAAGACCAGTGATACCTCTAACTTCTTTAATAACGTTGATTTTCTTAGCACCTGCTTCAGCAAGTACAACGTCAAATTCAGTTTTTTCTTCTGCAGCACCTGCAGCACCTGCAGCACCAGCAACAGCTACTGGAGCAGCTGATACACCAAATTTTTCTTCAAGTTCTTTTACAAGTTCAGAAACTTCAAGAACAGTCATGCTAGAGATTTTTTCAATTAATTGTTCATTTGTAATAGACATATTTAACTCCTAAATTTTTAAAATAATTTCAACTATTAACTATTAACTTTTAAATTATTCTGCAGATTCTTCAGCTGCAGCTGGAGCAGCTTCACCGCCTGCTTCTTTTTGCTCTTTAATTGCATTAAGAACTCTAGCAAATGCTGAGATCGGTGCATTAAATGTTGCAAGAAGAGTACCAAGCATCTCATCACGAGATGGTAGGTCTGCAATTGCGTTTACTTCTGCTGGTGTTAGTGCTTTACCATCTAGTAAACCACCTCTAAGTTCTACTAATTCAAACTCTTTCCCACATTCCTTAAGTGCTTTTGCAACACCTGGAGCGTCTCCAAATGCGAAAGCAACTGCTTGTGTACCTTTAAGACCTGAAAGAAGTTCTTCCGCGTCTGTTCCGGCTGCAGCCTTTGAAAAAAGTGAGTTACGAGTAACAACTAGCGTTCCATCCGCATCGCGAACAGACTTTCTTAGAGCGTTGGCATCATTCGACGGTAGTCCAATAACGTTTGTTAGAAAGATAGCGTTTGCATCAGTGATCTTTTTATTAAGACCCTCGATGATAACGTCTTTCTCTGCTCTAGTTAACATCGTTTACCTCCTAAACTACTGGAGGGAGATTTCATGCAGGCTTTATGTGGCGTTAAACTTAATCAGCGGCCACACCGACAATCATCAACCCCTTATTATTTACTAGCTACTGCTGTAGCTTCTAGTGTGTCAATTCTAAGACCTGGTCCCATTGTCGTACTGATAGTCAGTGACTTAAGGTAAGTACCTTTTGCAGATGCAGGCTTAGCTTTAATAATTGCTGATACCATTGTATCAACGTTCTTTCTTAGGTCTTCAGTTGAGAATGAAGACTTACCAACTGGAACGTGGATGATACCATTCTTTTCAGTTCTGTATTCAACCTTACCAGCTTTTTGCTCTTTAACAGCATTTTCGATGTTTGGAGTAACAGTTCCTAATTTTGGGTTAGGCATAAGACCTCTTGGCCCTAGGATTCTTGCTACACGACCAAGTTTACCCATCATATCTGGTGATGCGATAACTCTATCGAAGTCAAGCCAACCACCAGCGATCTTTGCAACTAGGTCATCCCCACCTACATGATCAGCACCTGCTGCTTCAGCTTTAGCAACATTATCACCAGAAGTGATAACACATACCTTAACTGATTTACCTGTACCTGCTGGAAGAGCTAGTGCACCTCTAATCATTTGATCTGCGTGTCTTGGATCAACACCAAGTCTAAATGCTAGATCAACTGTTTCATCAAAGTTAGCAAACTTGATTTCTTTAGCTAGTGCGATAGCTTCGTCGATTGTATAAGTTTTTGTTGTATCCACTTTTGAAAGTGCTTCTGTATATTTTTTTGATTTCTTAGCCATTGTACACCTCTTAGTAGTCCAGTTTAATACCAGCTGAACGACATGAACCTTCGATGATTCTTTCAGCAGCTTCTTGAGTAGCAGCTGTTAGATCTGGTCTTTTCGCTTCAACGATTTCTTCAATAACGTTTTTAGATACTGTCGTTACAACTTCTGTACCTGGCTTCTGTGCACCTCTTTTAAGCTTAAGCTTTGTCTTAAGAAGGTATGAAGCTGGTGGTGTCTTTGTTACAAATGTAAAAGAACGGTCAGAGTAAACTGTAATGATTGTTGGAAGCATTACACCTGCGTCTTTTTGAGTCTTTGCATTAAAAGCCTTACAGAATTCCATGATATTAACACCTTTTTGACCTAGTGCCGGCCCAACTGGTGGTGATGGGTTTGCTTTCCCACCTGGAATCTGTAGCTTAATGAAACCTGTGATTTTCTTAGCCATAAAATTCTCCTGCGAACTTGCGTTCTACCAACGATTATTAATTCTTTTCAACCTGAGAAGCGTCTAATTCTACTGGTGTTGGTCGACCAAAGATAGAAACGTTCACTTTCAGTTTTCCGTTTTCGTTTACTGATTCAATAGTTCCAATGAATGAAGCAAATGGTCCTTCAATAACCTTAACTTCTTCACCTTCAGAAAAGTCCACAGTTGTACGTGACTTTTTGAAGCCTTCATTAGATTTACCTGTCATATAAGCTGCCTCTTCATCTGATAAAGGGGCTGGTTTGTCAACTGTACCACCGACAAAACCTGTAATTTTATCTGTATCTTTAACTAGGTGCCATGTGTTCTCATTCATAACCATTTGAATTAACACATAACCTGGAAAGAGCTTCTTAGTGATCGTTCTCTTTCTTCCACCTGCATGAGTTGTAACTTTTTCTTCAGGTACAACAATCTCACCAAAAGAATCTGTTAGCTTGTAGTTAACGATTCTTTCACGAAGAGTCTTTTGAACCTTGTTTTCTTGTCCTGTAAGAGCTTTTGCAATATACCAACGAAAGTTAGGGTTAACTGCTTCAGCCTGTTCAGTTGTTTCTTCAGAAGCCTCTGGCGCTGCAGTTACTTCTTCGTTAAGTTCTTTTTCTGATTCGTTATTATCAACCATGCTTTATCTCACTTTTAATTTTTTAAGTTAGGCTACAGAATTAAACTTAGTAATTGTCTGAATGAGTAATCAATCAGAACAAAGATACCGCTAACAATACTCAAAGCGATTACTAGTCCAACAGTTGTCTTTAAAACATCATCCTTATTAGGCCAAACTACCTTAACTAGTTCGCCATAAACATCTTCAAGTAATGTCGATGCAGACTTGTTTTTTACGATTGACATAAAAACAATCAGACCTACAACAATTCCAACAACTTGTACCGTGATTGGAAAGTTAGGAACCTTTGCTTCTAGATCAAACCATTCTCCTAATTGCTCGAAGAATCTAATCGTAATAAATCCACAAATTGCACTTACAGCAGCAACGAAAGCGTTAATCCACTTTTTGCTGTCTTCACTCTTAATGAGAGACATTTCAAATCCTTTTTTACCTAAATTAAACGTACAAGTACCAGATTATATCCCTTAATTAACATGCTTTGGCAAGTCTAAACAATAAAATGGGATAATTTTCCAAGTATTAATAAATAATATTTAAAAGAAAAGTGGCGGGCGCATAAGGATTCGAACCTTAAACCTACTGATTTGGAATCAGCCGCTCTACCAATTGGAGCTATACACCCGTAGTGATATTGGATTGATAAGTTACCCAAAAAGGCCTTCCTCGTCAATCTCTTATTCTTAGAAAAAAACCAAAATTTAAAAACTTACATGCATATTATAGGATGCAATCCCTACTCAATAAAAAAGGGGACCAAGTGGTCCCCCTCTATATCTTCAATAGAAAATCTATTAGTCTAGAATTTCAGATACTGTACCAGCACCAATTGTTCTACCACCTTCACGGATCGCGAACTTAAGACCTTTTTCCATCGCAATTGGAGTAATTAAATCTACTGCGAATGAAGTATTGTCTCCTGGCATTACCATCTCAACTCCGTCTGCAAGTGTAATATCACCTGTTACGTCTGTTGTTCTGAAGTAAAATTGTGGTCTATAACCTTTGAAGATTGGAGTGTGACGTCCACCTTCATCTTTTGAAAGGATATATACTTCACAGTTGAACTTCGCGTGTGGAGTTACTGATCCTGGCTTAACTAGACACTGACCACGTAGTACTTCTTCACGCTTAACACCACGTAGAAGTAGACCAACGTTATCACCTGCACGACCTTCGTCAAGAAGCTTTCTGAACATCTCAACACCTGTTACAGTTGTCTTAGTTGTTTCTTTAATACCAACGATTTCGATCTCTTCGTTTACCTTGATTACACCTCTTTCAACACGTCCTGTACAAACTGTACCACGTCCTGAGATTGAGAATACATCTTCTACTGGCATTAGGAAGTCAAGATCTGTTGCTCTAGCTGGAGTTGGGATATACTCATCAACTTGTGCCATAAGCTCTAGTACTTTATCTTTACCAATTGCATCGTCTCTCATTTCAAGAGCTGCTAGTGCCGAACCAGCTACGATAGGAATATCGTCACCTGGGAAGTCGTAAGAAGATAGAAGCTCTCTTACTTCCATTTCTACTAGCTCAAGTAGTTCTTCATCATCTACTTGGTCTACTTTATTTAAGAATACTACGATCGCTGGTACACCTACCTGACGTGCAAGAAGGATGTGCTCTCTTGTTTGTGGCATTGGCCCATCAGCCGCTGAACAAACTAAGATTGCTCCGTCCATTTGTGCTGCACCTGTAATCATGTTCTTTACATAGTCAGCGTGACCTGGACAGTCTACGTGTGCGTAGTGTCTTGTTGCTGTTTCATACTCAATGTGTGAAGTATTGATTGTAATACCTCTAGCTTTTTCTTCTGGTGCCGAATCGATTTCGTCGAATTTTCTTACGTCACCACCAAGTGCGTTCGCTAGTGTAATTGAAATTGCCGCTGTAAGAGTTGTCTTACCGTGGTCAACGTGCCCGATCGTACCAATGTTTACGTGGGGCTTACTTCTGTCAAAAGATTCTTTTGCCATGACTTAAGTCTCCTTAAAAAAGTTAAACAAAACCCTATTAGTTTGTCTTTATAAGCTATTTTTGAGTTGTAAGTATCGGATAAATTCAGAATAGATTCAACATAAAAAAAATGCCATCACTATAAAAACCGTACTTACAAATTTTATTTTCTCAAATTGATAACATAAAATTCTTGGATTGCCAGTAAAATCTATACTTAACAGCACAAAAAACGACAATTTAACTTAATTTAATGGAGCTCACGACGGGATTTGAACCCGTGACCTCTTCCTTACCAAGGAAGTACTCTACCCCTGAGCCACGCGAGCATCACAAGATGTGTACAGAGATTTTAATTGAAAACTTAGAAAAAAGGCAAAAAAAAAGCTCCCAAAAGGGAGCTTTTTAATGGAGCGGGCGACAAGGTTCGAACTTGCGACATTCAGCTTGGAAGGCTGACACTCTACCAACTGAGTTACGCCCGCATAAGATTTATCTTTTATAGCCTTTTAAAAATTATCTGTAAAGATATTTTTTAAAATGGTGGCGAGAGATGGATTCGAACCATCGAAGGGATACCCCGACAGATTTACAGTCTGTTGCCTTTGGCCACTCGGCAACCTCGCCACAATCGTAGTAAAAATGGAGCTGGCAATAGGACTCGAACCTACGACCTGCGGTTTACAAAACCGCTGCTCTAGCCAACTGAGCTATGCCAGCCCAAATTTCCTGCGATGGAAATAAGTTATAAAAGAGAACAAAAAATTTGGCAAGTTTTTTTTAAATAATTTTAAGAAAAAACTTTCTCCATCGCTATCGCCGCAGCAACAGAAACATTCAAGGACTCAATCTTTCCTATTGGTTCTAAACGAATTTTTTTCTCTAATAATCGTACAGAAGCGTGTGATAGACCTCTATCCTCTGCTCCTAGCACTAAACATTTGATTCCTGCTATTTCACCAATTTCATTATCATCCGTATGTTCAGTAAGACCTACAGGTGTCACTCCTCGCTTTATTAGAGCAGATAAGAATTTTGGTAGAGAATTACATTTTACAATTTCAATATACTCAAGTGCACCAGAAGCAATTCTGGCCATTGAAGGACCAATATTAAAATTATTTTTAACAGCAAAAACAATATGTGAAACATTATAAAATGCAGCTGTACGCATAATTGCTCCAGCATTATGTACATCAGTTACACCATCAAGACATAATATTTTAACTTCTTCACCAGCATCTATTGCATCAAAAAGAGGTTTCGTTTCTGAAATACTCTTAGCGGAACTTACAAGAAGTACACCAGAAGGAACTCTTGAGTATTGGAAGTCTTCTTTAGCGTAGAGCTCTTTAGCAAGCTCTTGAACCTTATGTGAAGAAACAAGTTTTATATTTAAACCATCTAATTCATGCTTTTTGAGCCCTCCCATTTTATTGAGTTTTTCTAGCCCTTCTTCGCATGCGATAAGTTCTACTGTTGTTCTTTTAGGATTGCGAATTGCATGTACAATTGAATGAACACCAACAATTAAATCTTGTTCCATTACAGTTCCTTTAGTAACTCATTCACTTTAGATATTAAGTCTTCTTGAGACACTTTTATTTTTTCGCCAGAGCGACGTATACGAATCTCAAGCATACCATCTTCTTTATGATCTCTTTCACCAAGTACAACCTGAAGAGGTAAACCAAGTAGATCTGCATCCTTAAACTTAAATCCTGGTCCTGCCTTGCGGTCGTCATAGACAACTTCAAGACCACTGTTGATTAGTGTTTTATATAGTTCGTTTGCTTTTTCTTTGTATTCTTCGGATTTTACAATCGCTACAAATGAAACATTATAAGGTGCTATAGCGGCCGGCCAAATGATTCCATTCTCATCGTGGTTTTGCTCAATTGCAGCAGCAACTAAACGAGTTACACCTATTCCATAGCATCCCATAAGTGGTGCCATGGCCTTACCATTTTGATCTAGGATGGTAGCATCCATTCCCTTTGTATACTTATCTCCAAGTTGGAAGATATGACCAACTTCAATCCCGCGCTTTAATTCAACTTGATGCTTTCCATCAACAGTATAATCACCAGAGCATGCCAACCTTAGATCTGCTGTTTTAATTTGTTTAATAACTTCTTTTGGAACAAAGTTTTCTAAGTGCATATCAAGTTTATTAGCACCAACAACATATGCAGCATCTAGATCAACCTGAGTATCAAATACAATATCAAGGTTTGAGATTTCAACAGGACCAATAAATCCCTTAATAAGGCCAAGGGCCTTAAGTTCAGTGTCTGTAGCAGTTGTCACTTCATAGCCAGGATATACTTTTTCAAGTTTCAGCTCATTGAGCTCATCATCACCTAATAAAAGAACAAGAATAAACTTTTCTTCTTCATCATTTCTGGCTTTATAGACAAGTGATTTTAAAGAATGAAACTCATTCTTTTTTAAGAACTCACAAACTTCTTTAATTGTTGCTTTTCCAGGTGTCGACACTTCGGCCATACTTCCTGTTTTAGCAGCACTTTCAACTTTTCGTATTGTTTTAGCTGTTTCAATATTTGCGGCGTAATTTGCTTCATTTGAATAGATAATTGCATCTTCACCTGAATCAGCAATAACTTGAAATTCATGTGTTTTTGCATCACCATCGGCCATTGCACCACCATCTGCTACGACGGCAGAGAATTCTAGTCCAAGACGATTAAAAACATTTTCATAAGCTTCATACATTCTGTCATATACTTCATCTAAACATTCTTTTGTTGCATGAAAAGTATATGCATCCTTCATTATAAATTCACGGCCACGCATTAGCCCAAAACGAGGTCTGATTTCATCACGAAATTTTGTATTAATTTGATAAAGAGATAGAGGTAAATCTTTATATGACTTGATTGTTTTTCTAAAGACATCTGTGATGGCCTCTTCATTTGTTGGAGAAATACAAAGATCGCGATCAGCCTTATCTTTGAACTTAAGCATTTCACCGCCCATCTTTTCCCAACGTCCAGTTTCCTGCCAAAGTTCACCTGGAGTAACTACAGACATGAGCATTTCATAGCATCCGGCCTTATCCATTTCCTCACGAACAATTTGTTCAACCTTGCGAATCGAACGATATCCCATTGGTAGATAATTATATAATCCAGCAGCTGACTTATGAATCAAACCTGCTCTCATCATTAATTGGTGTGAAGCGATCGTTGCATCAGCTGGTACTTCTTTGTAAGTTTGCCAAAATCCCTTTGATAGAATCATGTAAATCTCTCTTTTTATTAATACGAAAAAACGTAAGATAATGAAAATTCAATATCATTGTACACGTGGTTGATCACGCTTTAAATGCTAAAATATTTTTATATAGACTGATTAGAATGACGGCGCAAGGGCCATGGGTAGATCAAACGCCTGTACTGCTTCTTTCTCTAAAGTAGTAGCTGAAACGATTTCGTAGGCATCTGGAGTTTCTAAAAGCTTACGACAAAGCACGTTGTGAACGTGGTGACCTGACATATAAGTAGTTATTTTTCCGGCGATTTCATAACCTAAAAGACTAATATCACCGATTGTATCAAGAATTTTATGTCTCACAAATTCATCGTTAAAACGAAGCCCATCAGGATTCATTACTTTGAAGTCATCAAGAACAACTGCATTATCGAGAGAGCCACCCTTAATTAAACCTTTTCTCTTAAGCATATCGACATCTCTTAAGAATCCAAAAGTACGTGCTCTTCCAATTTCATTTATATAATTTTCACAAGTAAACTCAAATTCTTTACGCTGTGTCTTAATAATAGGATGTTTAAAGACAATAGTTGAGTCAATTATTAGCTTTTCACAAGGCTCTATTCTTGCCCATTTTTCGCCAACTTTAACTTCCACTGGCTTTGTAACTACTAGAAATTTCTTCGTTTTATGTAATTGTTGGATACCTGTCTCTTTAATGACATATAAGAAAGAGGCGCCTGATCCATCCATTGTAGGAACTTCTGGCCCGTCAATTTCGATAAAACAATTATTAATACCAAAACCGTAGAGAACAGAAAGTAAGTGCTCAACTGTGTGAACAGCGCCCGCACCAGAACCAATAGCAGTATTATTCTCAGTGGCCCCAACTGTCGTAGCAGTCGCCTTTAGGATCTCTGAGTCCTTAATATCTGTTCTTTTAAATGAAATACCAGAATCTGCTTGAGCTGGATGCAGAGTCATAGAAACCTTCTCACCAGAATGGATTCCAATTCCCGTAATCGTAACTGTCTTAGCAATAGTTCGTTGGTTTAACATTTAAATTCACCTAATATTAAGTACTTCATTCCATTTTAAACTTTGCAGCAATATATAGCAAGTATCGTCAAATACCAGCAAAATATTACCAAATCTACCATGTTAAAGCTTTTTGTAACAAAAATTAACCAAGCCTTCCACTCTTTTAATAATAACCCTAAAATAAATGCATATGATAAAACAATATTAGCTTATCTAAATATAACACGTTCAAAAGGTTTTATTTATGAATATATGGAATGAAGAATTCGAATTATCTGACGTAAACAAGTTCAATAAAGGATGTTGTGTCGAGCATCTCGATATTAGAGTGACGGACTTTGGTGATGATTATCTCGTGGCAACAATGCCAGTCGATGAGAGAACAAGGCAACCATATGGCGTCCTTCACGGAGGGGCAAGCTGTGTTTTAGCAGAATCTGTTGGCTCTATCGCTTCTAATTTAGTACTGGATTCTTCTAAGTACTATGCTGCAGGACTTGAGATAAACGCCAATCACATTAGGCCAGTTCAAAGTGGGCTCGTTACGGCCAAGGCTAAAATTGTCCATCTGGGTAAATCAACTCATATCTGGGATATCCGCATTACAGACGAGAAAGACAAATTAGTATGTATCTCTCGTCTGACAATGGCAGTTATTAAAAAATAGCTTATTTTTTTAAAAGACGTGTAGGCATTTCAAACGCTTCATCTGTGAGTTTTTCTCCAGTTTTGGGATGCCTTACTGTTCTTAATGCCACAAAGTGGAATAAGAGAGGATTGATTGAATAAATCTCGTTAAGAATATCTCTTTCCTCTTCTGTAATAAATCCTTTTTCAACCAGATCAGTAGTTCGATAGATCCAATTGATTGCAGGTAGTGGATAATCAGAACCATACATTACACGTGAATGAAATTGCTTATTCTCAATCATTTCAATTAAAGGCTGGCTTAGTCTTTCGTAGATAATTAATGCCGATAAGTCAGTGAATAAGTTCTTTTCATATTTCTTTTCTTTGAAAAGACGCCAAAATAGATCTGAACATTCTGCTTGTACACCACCATTATCCAGATCGGCACACTTACCTCTTGAGGCTGCATGAGAGATAATTACATCAATTCCCATATCAAGTGCAGGACGAAGACGAAGAGGATTACCAAGCTCTTGAAACTTATCTCCTTCAACGGCCTTTTCTTCACCTGCATGAGAGATCAATGTCATGTCATATTTTTTCATCATCTTATAAAAAGGAAGAACTTTTTTATTTGATGGATCAATCCCCATGGCATTTGGAAGCCATTTTACAAATCGAACACCTTGAGCGGCCCATTTTTCAAGCTCCTCAAGTGCATCCTTACGATATGGATGAATCGAAGCAACCATTTTAAAATTGACAGGATTTTCTTTTACAACTTTAGCGATATATTCATTTGGAACATAAAACTCTGAGTGTTCTAAATCTATCGTGCCATCTAATTTATAGTGATAATCAAAAGCTAAAGCGTATGCTGGAATGAAATGAGGCTGATATCTCATCAATTCAGTTAAGCGTGCAATATATTGCTCATCGGCTTGTGATTCATCATCAACACCAGATGCCGTCATATAAACATTAAATCGATTATACTTAGACAGGTGATTAAACCAATCTTTCATATGTGGGTTAACCCAAATACCACTGCCACTATTTCCAAGGCCAACAATGTGTAAGTGAGTATCTCTTAATTTTTTTAAGTCTATTCCATCATATGATTTTTCGATGAATTCTCTTACGTGTTTAGGAAGCTTTTCGTATTCACTTGGTTCATAATCAAAATCTCCACCAAGCTTCCCATAGAGCAATGAACATGATGTCATTAATAGTGAGAGTGCAAGTAATAAAATTTTCTTCATTTAAAATAACCTTAAACCTTTCTTATAATCATATTTCAATTGTAGTAGCATACTAAAGTGATTGCGGTTAAATCGATCACGATTTCCCCCCAGAACCACATCATAAGTCCACTTATCTTTTTTAAATTGATTTAAAAAACCAACAAATGTTTTATCCTGTTTTGTTTTTTCAGACCAAGTACGGAAATGAATAATTCCAAATGTGTACTTATCACTATATTGATATGCGATGATATTTCTCATGATGTTTACAATATCATCTGATTGGATCTCAAGTGTATGAAGGGCATTTGCTACCTCACCCTTAAAGTCATAATCAAAGTAATCTCGTTGATAATCATTAATCATAACGAATTTCTTATATCCGAGAACACTATCAACTCTTAAATAAGAACGAGTTCCATCAGAGTCACAAACCTGAACATCACAATCAAAAGTATCTAACTCTTTTGAAGAGCGATAAACTTGTTCTGATCCTGCTACGAAACCAAGAATTGAAATAGGAAAGAATTCAATCTTTCCACCAATCGTATTAATGGTTCCACTTGTCGTAAAATAAGCGGCCTCGCGAAGAAAGCCATAGATTTGATCATTATGGCGCCAAAGCTCCTGGTTAGCTCCACCTTCAATACGAGCAGCAGCACCTAGAGCATAGGAGCGAAATCCAGCTCCAGCGTGGAGATCATATGTTGCATGTGAATTTAGGGATAAAAAAACTAAAACTAAGATAAAAAACTTATTTTTCATTAATCAACTCTTTTGCAATTTGTGAGATCTCGCGACCTCTTGGCGTACGTATTAAAAATCCTTCCTTAAGTAAGAAAGGCTCATAGACATCTTCAATTGTGGAACGATCTTCTGCAAGAGTCGCACAAAGAGCTTCAATACCAACTGGCCCGCCACCATAGTATTCTTGAATCACTTTTAAAATTCTTCGATCCATACGATCAAGTCCACGTTCATCAATCTCCATCATTTCAAGAGACTTCTTTACGTCATTGATATTTACATGTGATGAATCACGAACAATAGCAAAGTCCCTTACTCTTCTAAGAATTCGATTGGCAATTCGCGGAGTTCCCCTTGAGCACCTTGCCATTAAAAGCTCAGCGTCTTCATCAATTCCCAAGCTTAATTTCTTTGCATTATTAGAGATAATTTTAGCTAACTCTTCAGGTTGATAAAAATCAAAATGAAAGTGGGCCATAAAACGATCTCGAAGAGGATTTGATAATAAACCTGAACGAGTTGTTGCCCCAATTAAAGTAAAGGGAGCAATATCAATTTGCATTGTTCGTGCCGCAGCTCCATCTCCAATTACAATATCAAGTCGATAGTCTTCCATCGCTGAGTAAAGTATTTCTTCGACTGAGATATGCATGCGATGTATTTCATCAATAAAGAGAACATCTCTTGCTTCTAAATTAGTTAAGATAGCGGCGAGATCACCTTTCTTTTCAATGGCAGGCCCAGAGATAACGTGCAGATGACTCCCAAGTGCATTTGCAATAATCATGGCCAATGATGTTTTCCCAAGACCAGGAGGTCCCGATAAAAGAGCATGGTCCATAGATTGATTTCTCTTTACAGCAGAATTCACCATGACATCAATATTTTGAACAATCTTTTTTTGACCAATATATTCAGTAAAGTCTTTAGGCCTTAGAAGAACTTCTTTCTTTGTTTCCTCTTCACCTAGTTCAGGATCGAAAATTCGTTCATCAGACATTTAGACCTCTTTTAAAACGAGGTGAACTAATTGTTCAGCTCTAGTAATTTGATTCTCATCTAAGATTCTCTTAGCAAGAGGCATAACCTTATCTTCAGTAAAACCAAGTTCCTTACATGCCATTATGGCATCATTCATTAAAGCTGAATCATATGATGGTGTTGCATGAATTGTTTCTTCAATTATTTCGAGATTAAGAGTTGGCTGTATTACTGTATCTGGTACAGATGTAGCTGTTGCTGAAGCCTTAGAATACATTTTTATTTTTTGGGCTTTTCCACTTAAATCAAGAATGATTTGTGAAGCTGCCTTGGCACCAATGCCAGGAGCCTTTTGAAGTGTCTTCTTATTTTCAAAAAGAATTGCATCAATTATATTATCAACGCCAATACTCGTTACAAGAGCAAAAGCCCCTTTTGGACCAACACCTTTAACACTTAAGAGCATTTCAAATGCTTTCTTTTCACGAAGTGAGCGAAAACCAAAAAGTTCCTCACTCGCCTCTTTAACAATATGTGAAATAAAAATTGCAGCAATTGAACCTTCCGGTAGAACGTGCTGAAAATAAATTTGGTGTCCGACACCTGAAGGTGAAAATAATATCAACTCGTTTCCGTCACTGAAAACGACTTCTCCTTGCAATAGTCCAATCATAAAACCTACTTAGAAAATACTTCTTTTAATGTACGCGCTTTTGTACGTGTTGATTTTCCCTTTATTTTTGCTCTTTGTCCACGATTCAACGCGTGACATAAGGCTATAGCAAGGGCATCTGACTCATCATGTGACTTAAAAGTAATCTTGCCAAAAATCATCGATAAGGCCTTATCAACACCTTCTTTAGTTGCATGGCCATGACCAGTGACAGTAGATTTTATTAAGTTTGGTGAATATTCTGTGATTTTACCCTGATACTTCTCAGACAGACCTGCGATAAGTGCTCCACGAGCTTGGGCCAATTTTGATAAAGCAGGGACGCTCTTTACATAGATAAGAGATTCAATTGAGATTTCATCAGGTTTGTGAAGTGAAACAATATCTTTAATTGACATCGAGATAGTAGCGAGACGATCAAGAAATTCCGGTATCTTATCAAACTTTAAGACACCCGAGTCAATGTATTTAAATTTTCGCCCCTCAACTTCAATCACGGCCCAACCAGTGGTACGAGATCCTGGGTCAATTCCAAGAATATACATAACTCTTAGTATAAACGAAAAATTCGAATTTACGAGCGATCTACGCCTTTTATCATATGACCGATATAAAATACTGCTGATCCAATAATGAATTGATAAAGTTCGAGCATTTCATAATCACCTTTTTGCAATCCAGCAAAAAGACAGAGACCAACTGAGGCAAAACCTATTAATTGTAGTGCTAATCCTAACCAAAAAAACATAAATCAATGAATACGATGTAATTCTGAAATTGCCAATACTTAGTGTTAAAGATAATATAGATCGATGCAAAAAGAAGCTAAATTACTATATGCTCAGCCCGTTATTGAAAAACAGGTTGAAGTCCTCAAAGATGAGTGTAAATCCTTAAAGTCTAAGGGTATAACTCCTTGCTTAAAGGTAATCCTTGTTGGCAATAATCCAGGGAGCGTTATTTACACAAATAGTAAGAAAAAATTTGCAGAAAAAATTGGAGCTAATTGTGAGATCATCAATCTTGATGAATCCACAGGAGAAGAAGAGTTTCTAAAAGTCGTAAACGAATTCAATAATGATGATTTGGTTCACGGTATTCTTATTCAACTCCCACTACCAAAAAGCTTATCGCAAATTGATACCACAGATCTTGTTGTTCCTCATAAAGATGTCGATGGTTTTCATTATGAAAATGTCGCTAAACTTTATCGTGGTCAACTTGGTGAGACATCCATGATTCCATGTACTCCAAAAGGAATTGTGACCATGGCCAAGTATTATGGAATTGATTTTGCAGGTAAGAATGTTGTTATTGTTGGAAGAAGTCTTATCGTAGGAAAGCCTCTTTCTCTTCTACTATCCAATTTAAATGCAACAGTAACTTTAGCTCACTCAAAAACACAAAACCTAAAAGATTTAACTAAAACCGCAGATATAATCGTCACAGCAATCGGTTCTCCAAAACTATTCACAAAAGAATATTTTAGAGATGATAATTCTCAGATAATTTTTGATGTTGGAATCAATCGCAGTGAAGATGGAAAATTATGTGGAGATTGTGACTTTGCTAATATCAAAGATCAAGTTGCAGCAATAACACCTGTTCCAAAAGGTGTTGGGCCAATGACAATCTTTAGTGTTTCACAAAACCTCATTAGCGCGGCCAAAAAATAAAATACAAGGACATTTATGAAACAAACATCTCTAACACAGGCCCATCGCGACCTAAAAGCAAAAATGGCAGACTTCGCTGGTTATGAAATGCCTATTCAATATGCAGGAGTAAAGGCAGAAGTTGAAGCTGTAAGAAATAATATTGGTGTCTTTGATGTCTCACATATGGGTGAATTCTTTGTTGAGGGTAAAGACGCTATCACATTTGTTGACTATATCTTAACTAATGATTTTGCTGGTGCGCAAACAGGTAAAGCTGTGTACTCACCTCTTTGCCGCGAAGACGGAACTGTAGTCGATGATCTTATTGCTTATAAATTGGCCGATGAAAAGATTATGATTTGTGTTAACGCTGCAAATATAGAAAAGGACTGGAGTTGGATTTCCTCAAAAACCGATGGCTTTGATATTTCATTAACAAATAAATCAGATGATTATTCCCTATTAGCGATACAAGGACCAAAGACTGAAAAGGTACTTGCTTCACTAGGTTTTGAGTCCGTTACGAATGCACAATACTACTCAGCTTACGAAAGTGAATGGAGTGGTTGCGACGTTATTATGGCACGAACTGGATATACAGGAGAAGATGGTTTTGAAATTTTTGGAGGCCATGAAACAATTAAGAAATTATGGGCACAGCTTTTAAATGCTGATGTAACTCCATGTGGACTTGCATCTCGTGATGTGCTTAGACTAGAGGTATGTTATCCACTTTACGGCCATGAACTGAATGATGAGTTGACACCACTTGATGCAGCACTCAAATGGACTGTTAAACTTAAAAAAGAAAAGTTTATTGGAAAAGAAGCATTAGATGGATTAACTTCAAAGTATCGTCTAGTGAAGTTATCAATTGATAAAGGTATACCTAGAGAAGGTTATCCTATTTTAAATGAGCAAGATGAAGTTATTGGAAAAGTTACAAGTGGAACAATGTCAGTAACAAACTCCCAAGGTATCTGTCTTGGACTCGTACAAAGAGAACGTTTTCCAGAAAATAAAAAATTTAAAATACAAATTAGAAAGAATATTATAGATACTAATTACCATACAAAACCATTTGTTAGCGGAGGACATAAATAATGAACAACATTCCAACAGAACTAAAATATACTAAAGAACATGAGTGGGTAAAAGCAGAAGGTGATATCGTAACTGTTGGTATTACAGACTTCGCACAAAACTCTCTTGGTGATATTGTTTTCGTTGAACTTCCAGAAGTAGGACAAGAGTTTTCAAAAGATGATACTTTTGGTGTAGTTGAATCAATCAAGTCAGCAAGTGATCTTTATCTTCCAGTATCAGGTGTTGTAACAGAAGTTAATGAAGAGCTTCCTGATACACCAGATAGTCTTAACTCTGATCCATATGATTCATGGATGGTTAAAGTAAAAATGACAAATCAAGATGAGCTAAGTGACCTTTTAAGCAACGAAGATTACGAATCTCTGTGTCAAGAATAATTATTAGAAAATAACTTTTTCTATCATATCAAGGCCCTCTTATAGAGGGCTTTTTTGTATTTCAAACACTTACAAATTCAACATAAAAAATATTTCCATTACCACAATTTTTTCCTTTACGAATGAATGCTAAGGCCTCATACTCCCAATTCTCACTGATATCGAATAAATTGAGACGGGTATTAAATGCACAATAATCAAGAATCTATTCAGCTAATCAACACAGCAATCATTAAGGGTAAAGAAAGAAAGATCGATACTACTTATGAGGATAGATTAAGTCAGGCTTGCAACTCTTCAGCAATCGCAGCGATTTCAAATGCAATTGAACAATTAGCAGAAACTGATCGTATCTCTTACGATCAAGCAGCTATTAAAATTGTGGAAACTATCAAAGAGCTTGATCAAGTTTGGACTGACTATGTTCTTATGGAAGGTATCAACAATATCAAGAAAATGCTTAAAGGAAATACAAAGCACTAGTTCTTTGTAACGGCAAATCCCCAGTCAATATTTGCGAAACCATTTTTCACCATTCCAGCTGGTGGATTTGGAAAAGGTCCTGCTTTATTAAAGGATTCAACCGCTGCATCATCTAGGTCTTTTACTCCAGACGAGCCTTGAACAATAACATTAACAATGTGACCTTTTTCATTTAAAACAACGCGCACATTTGTTAGAAATTTACTTCCTGCTGGGCCTCTGCGGTTTTGACGATAGATCGCCTCCATCTTCTCTCTTAAAGTGCTGCCCCAGTGCTGCTCTAGTTGTTGCTTTATTCGAAAGTAGAAACCGTAATACTTATACTCTGTTGTATTTAGCTTAGTGATATCCCCTAATTTAATATCTTCTAAATGGTCATTTGAGCTAGCAATCCCGCGACTATTCTCTGCGCCTGTTTTTGTACCTTTAACTAGGTTTTGATCTTTTTCTAAAGAGGTATTTTGCGATACTGCAAAGTCTTGAAAACTAATACGTCCTGTTTTTGACTTCGTTAACTTTCTCTTATTTTGCTTCTTTGCTTTCTTCCCTTGAGCCTTTTGGTCAACTTTAGCATTACCAAGGCCCCCAAGATTAAAAGAATCCACAACTTTTGCCTTCGTCTCTCGGTCAACTTTATTATTAGTTTCACTAAGAAACTTGGCCTTATCAGCGAGTTCCTGATTGGCCTTTGCTGTAGTGACAATCTGTCGGGCCTTATTATTTAACTTAAGACGAATGCGTTGAGGCTCTTTCTTATCGAGCTTAGGCAGAGAGAGCATACTCAGAGAAGTCATTTTGGAAGGCATCATCACAAGATGCACAAGCAGCGATGCAGCGATCGCTAGATAGATATAAGTTCTGTGTTTTTTATGAACTAATTCCAAAAAAGGCTCCGAGAAGATGCGCTTTATGCGCTCTTATTATGTCTTCTCGGATAAAATAGCGGAATATTTACGACAAATTTTAATTAATTGTTAAAGAAATCGTCATCTTCTAGGATCGCTCCAGATTCCTGACTATTTTCCTCTTTTTTAAAGTAGTTATTCTTTGAATTTGAACCTGGCTCTGTTCCCTCAACAAAACTTTCCAAAAACTTAGGCCCTGATCCAGTTGCAAGCTCACCAGTTTTCTTATCAATAGAAACATTTACGATTCCAGGAGGCATTTGGAAGTCACGCTCACCATAGATTTGAATTGAGCGCTTCATGTATTCATTCCAAATAGGAAGAGAAGCTTTTGTTCCCGTCTCTGGCCAACCCATAGATCGATTGTCATCCATCCCTGTCCAAACACCAGTTACAATATTTTGAGAGAAACCAAGAAACCATGCATCCACATAACTACTTGTGGTTCCAGTCTTACCACCTATGAATTGACTTGTACTAAGTGCTCGACGTCCAGTTCCGTAATGCACGACACCCTTTAAGAGATTCGTCATAATATAGGCCAGACGTGGGTCATAGACTTGTTCTTCATTTAAATTTAATAGATATGGATTAACAGCTTCTTTTTCAAATTCATTATGCTCTTTTCCATTTTCATTTTTTTCACGAACATTTTCTGGACGATTTTCATCCTTTGACTCCCTTGCTAACTTTTCAAGCTCAAGCTTTGATTGAGTCGCAAAATCATCTTGAAAGAAGTACTCCTTACCATTTCGATCTGTAATTGAAATAATCGACTTTGGTAGAACCTTCTTTCCACCATTTGGAAAGATTGAATATGCTCGAATCATTTCAAGTAGTGTTACTCCAAATGATCCTAAAGATATTGAAAGATCATTTGGCATATCAGCATGAAAATCAATACGATCTAAGAAGTTAAAGATTTTATCCATCCCTAAATCAAGGGCCAGCTTAATTGTTGGTATATTACGACTATGTTCAAGAGCTTCCCTTAAGGTCATAGGCCCTTTAAACTTACCATCATAATTTCTCGGCTTCCAATTTAACTCTTGATTAGCACCACCAAGGGCCTCCGGTGTGTCGAGAATGATTGTATTAGGAAGGTAACCATTTTCTAAAGCGGCTGCAAAGAGAAGAGGCTTAAATGCAGAACCTGGCTGACGCTTTGATTGTAAGGCACGATTAAACTCACTCTTGTCAAAGTCTACACCTCCGACCATTGAAACAACTTCACCAGTGAATGGATTTAAACTCATCAGTGCTGCTTGAACCTCAGGCTCCTGTTCTAGAGCACACATCAAATAATTTTGATCCTTTAGGTGCTTATAATCCTTCATGCGCCTAAAATCATCACGATAAGTTTTATAAATTGTATTCTCTAGCTTAGTACTAAAGTCAGTGATGCGAACTTGGATAACGTCACCCTTTTTAAGGATCGTATTTGGATTTTTAACATATCCCCAATATTTAACATTATCAGTAATCGCTCTTTCGTGCGCCCAACGATAATGATGATAAGGTATTACGCCAGTTACCCCACCGACAGAAATAATTATATTTCTCATACGGCTATCAAGACGAAGAACGACAGCTTTATAAAGCTTGTCTTTTTCTAAGTATTTAAGAAGTTGGTCTTCACTATTATAACCAGTGTAAAAACGTGAAGAATATAGTTTAGACATCTGTTCCTGAGTAAACTCTTTAAGAACCTCTAACTCATCTTCTTGCATTTGAATTTCATATTCTCTTTCATTATCTTCAGTCAGAGTAAAGTAATTAGACTTATCTTTATAAAGGTCCTTTCTAAACTTTTCGATATATTCATCTAGCTTTTCAAGATCGATATGACCAACAGGACCTTTATATCCTTGTCTCTTATCAATTTCTTTCGCCCCTTCTAAAATACTTTCTTCGGCAGTTTTTTGAAGTTCGTAATTAAGAGTCGTTTGAACTGTAAACCCATTAGTTAAGAAGTTCTCCTCGCCAACGATATCAATTGCTTGACGACGTACCCAATCAGTAAAATAGCCAGCTAAAAAAGGACTATTCTTACGTAGTTGATATTTAATCTTTTCTTGTAAAGCTTCTTGATATTCTTCTTTTGTAATTTTCTTATTAGCAAACATCCTACCTAGAACATAGGCTTGTCTTGTTTTTGCATGTTGAGGATTTCGATAAGGAGAATACTTTCCAGGAGCAACTAAAAGTCCAGCAATAAGAGCGGACTCTGCGACTGTGGCCTCACTTAATTCCTTATTAAAGTAACCTTCAAAAGCAGATTTAATTCCGTAATATCCTCCACCTAGATACACTTGATTAAGATATAAATAGAGAATCTCTTTCTTATTAAAACGTTTCTCAATTTTTTGTGCCAAAAGAAAGTCTTTTATCTTACGAGTTATTGATCTTTCTGAAGTTAAAAGAAGTGATTTTGCGACCTGCTGAGTAATCGTTGAACCACCTTGTACAACACGTCCGGCCTTGATATTGGCAACAAATGCACGAAGAACACCGACGTAATCAACACCTTCGTGTTCGTAGAAGTTTGAGTCCTCTGCTGATAAAAAAGCATCAACAACTCTTGGCGGGATATCATCAAACTCAACTAACTCTCGGTTTTGTTTTCCTATATTATAAAGTATCACACCATCTTTAGATAATATCTTTGATTTAATTGGTGGATTATAATCTGCAAGGCTACTGATTTTTGGCAGTGTAAATGAAAAGTACACTAAGACAGAAAAGCAAGCGAGTCCTCCAATCAAAACTAGAAAGGACATTAAGACGACTAATCGTTTAAAATATTTCATAAATTCTCTTTTATTATTTCACACTTCTTAACTAAGCTGTAATTTTGCTTTGGCATATTGATTTGAACCATTTTACCATTTATATGATTTTTAGAAACCGATAACTTTTTATCATATGAGAAGAAAAAAACTTTATTTGCAATTAAAGGTGAACCCTTTTTTAGATCGACTTTATAAGCACCGTTCATAATTAATTTATTCAATTTAATATTATTTCTTATATTGCTATCGATATCACCTTTAGTATCAAAGGAAATTGTTTTATCTTTCGGCTTTGCAAGATAGAGGGCCACCGTTGAGCGCTTAATCGCTCTCTTAGAAAGAGAAAGCTCTTCGAGCATATCATCAATATCCTCTTTATCTTTAAGTCTGAAGAATTTCCACTTAACAAGTTCAGGCTTCTTAGTCTGGGAAAAGAGGGCTGCCACAACAGCAGACTTCCCTAGGCCAGCTACAAAATTAATTTTCACATCACTCTTTAGTAAACAAGAAACGTAGTCCATCACATCGGTATTATAAGATGAATTTGGACCGATAATAATTCCAGCAGTCTGAATTCTTTCAACCTCTTCAACAACGCTTTCACTTGCAACTTGTCCTGGGCCATATTCCGTATAAGAGGACTTCTCATCTACATCTGGAACAACCTGCTGATCATCGGTATCAACGGAGATGGTAACAACTCTATCCTCACTAGTTGCGCGCTCCTTTGTTTGGCATGTATTACTTAATAAAAGTAAGACGAGAAATGTTAAGATGAAATTTATCTTATTCAATCTCTTTTTCTTCCAGCTTATCTGTGAGTTCTAGAACTTTTTTCTCAACTTTTTCAAGGTAGCCTTTACTATCAGTATATAGTTTCACTCCCTCTTCAAAGTTCTTTAAGCTATCGTCTAAAGTTAACTCACCAGACTCAAGCCCATGAACTAGTTCCTCTAATCTTTGTAGGTTTTTTTCAATATCAATCTTCTTGGCCATATTTCACCGTGTCATTTTTTCAACATTAATAGATCTTCAATGACATAATATTCCCATACTTTACGTATTCTTTAAATAAAAATGCGTAATAATGGACACTTACATCATGGGTCAATTTTACCTATGTAGGTAATTTGGCACCTCGGTTGATATAGTAGAAGAAGAATTTGCCAGGAGGGCAGATGAAAGAATTATGGGTACCGCTATCCGGTGCAATCGCACAACAACAGAAAGTTGATACAATTGCCAATAATGTTGCAAATGCCAACACGCCAGGCTTTAAAAAAGATCAACTCGCATTCAAAGAGTATCTAACGGCCCTCGATAAAGGGACGCAGGATATCGACTTGCCTAATAAAGAATGGGCGCCAGAAGACTTCTACCGTAGTTATGGAGCAGAACATGCAATGGTAAAAGTAGATGGCTCATATACAAACTTTAAGCAAGGGACGCTCTCTCCTACAAGTAATCCACTCGATATTGGACTACGAGGAAAGGGATTTCTAACCATCGATACTCCAAAAGGTATTCGCTATACACGAAGAGGAACTCTTTCATTACGACAAGATGGAATCCTAACGACACAAGAAGGATATCCTGTCATTGGCCGTGATGATAATGAGCCAATTGCAATCCCACCTGGGACAAAGAATATTACCATCGCATTAGATGGAGCAGTTTATGCCAATAATAATCAAGTTGGTGCACTTAATATTGCTGAATTCAATGATATTCATGCCCTAAGGAAAGAAGGGAACTCATTATTTGTGAATAATAATGAGGGCAATCTAAAAGAACAAACAAACACATCAATCCATCAAGGCTTTGTGGAACAATCAAATGTTAATGCTGTTTCTGAAATGTCAGACCTTATTAAGGCGCACAGACATTTCGATTCAATTCAAAAAGCAATTAAAACTTATGATTCAATTAGCTCTAAAGCAGTTAATGAGATGATTAAATTCTGAGGTAATATGAAGAACTTTATACTATTTATTACATTTCTATTCATGGCCCGTTACTCATTTGGAATGATGAAGGCACTCGATATTTCAGCAACAGGTATGGCCACACAAGAGATGCACGTTAATACGATATCTAACAACGTGGCAAACCTAAATACAATTGGCTATAAAAAACAAAGAGCTGAATCTCAAGAGCTTATGTATGAAACAATCAAGGAAGCTGGATCGAGATCAGATGCTAATTCTAACTACACTATTGGTGTACAAGTTGGTTCTGGCTCTAAGATCAGTGGAGTAAGAAAAGTATTTTCTGCTGGTGCTCCTAAAGTAACAAATAACCCATTTGATCTTATGATCAATGGTGATGGCTTTTTCGGCATTATTAAACCAAATGGAGAACTTCGTTTTACTAGAGATGGTGCTTTTAATGTAAATGCTCAAGGACAACTAGTTACAAAAGAAGGCTATCAAGTATTTCCTGGAATAACATTTCCTCCAGGTGTTGCAAGCGTCAGCATTGGAAATGACGGAACATGTGAAGCCTACTTTACAGGACAAGTTGAACCACAAAACGTAGGACAAATTCCAGTTTTTACATTCGTAAATAATCCGGGACTACACTCTGACGGAAATAACCTTTATCGCCAAACAACGGCCAGTGGACAACCGATCCAAGGAATTGCAGGCGTAAACAATACAGGATCACTACAACAAGGTGCCCTAGAGATGGCAAATGTTAGTCTTATGAATGAGATGACTGATCTAATCAAGGCACAAAGAGCATATGAAATGAACTCTAAAGTAATGGGTGTTGCTGACCAAATGCTACAAACAGTTAATAACATCACAAGGTAATAAGGTTAATACGAAAAGATGATTAAAAAATTAATTATTCCATTCTTATTCACTTCATTAACAAGCTCGATGACAAGTGCTTGTAAAGTATCATTTGCTGATAAAGTATATCGTGTAAACAACGCAAGAGTGACATTCACTCAACAAGGTTGTAACCGCAGTCAGATTGAAATCTTAAATGAAATCCTTCAAGAAGTGACTGGAAACTTAAACCTTCATCATAGTCGTGAGCTAGCGCAAAATCAGATTCAATTAATGACTAAAGAAACGGTTTTTGTAAGTCTTGAAGACAGTATAAAAAATCAATTTTCGATACCTCATAACTGGAAAGTAGAATTCCACTCAAGAAAACCTCTCGAATCTATTTCTGTAGATCGACTAACTTCATTAGAGTTTGCATGTAATCAATGTAAAAAGCTCGGAAGGAATAAAGTTAAAATCACATATGACAACAAAATAAAATGGCTAGATATAGAAGTAAAAAAACCTGTAAAAGCTGTTGTTGCAACTAATGAGATAAACTTAAGTTACAAGTCTATTGATAAAAACAATGTAAAGAAGAAAACAATTTATACAACAGATGAAAAAGCAGTTTTTAAAAACATCGAAGAGATTCCATTTTATAAATCAAATAAAGTGATCTCTCCGGGTGAAGTAATTAAAAAGAGAGACCTCACTCCAATAAACTTAGTATCTTTTGGTGTGCCAGTTAAAGTCACACTTATAAATAACGGAATTAAATTATCAGGGACAGGTACGCCATTATCTGTTGGTAAGCTAGAAGACTTTATTAAAGTTAAAAATGTGAAAACCAACAAAGTGTATACAGCAAAGGTCGTCGGTCTCAACGAAGTAAAGGTTGAATTATGAGATTGTATTTATTATTAGTTTTTTCATTGATGACTACTTCATGTGCTAACTACATCAGTAAAATGTACACAGAACTTGATGGGCCACAAAGAAGACAGGTAGAGCAACAACGTCGTGCAAATGCAGATAGTAAATTTGACCAATATCGCAGATCGAGAAGAAGTGCAGATGCACCACAAGACAGAAGAAGCCTTACTTCAACGACTCGAGCAAATGTACAACCCCAGGTTAAAAGACAATATTCTAAAACAGTAAGTCCTCGAGTTACTGCAAGTAATTTTTATGACAATAGAAATGATGGAAGCCTTTGGGCCGGTGACGGTAACGAGAATTACCTTTTCACAAAAAATAAATGGAAAAGAAATGGAGACATTATTTTAGTTAATGTTCAAACACGTTTAAAAAATGAAATTACAATGGAATTAAAACGTGCTTTTCCACCAATTCCTAAACTTGGCGCAACACCGAATAAAGAAGGTGAACAACAGGCTGGACAACAACAAGCTGCCGCTGAAGGTGCTGGCGATGATGAAGACAAAAGCGCAGACAGCAAGATTCACGATAAGATCTCTGGGGTTATTGTAGAAGAAATCAGTCGTGATCACCTATTAGTACGTGGTCAGAAAAATGTATTATTTAAAAATCGTAAACACTTAATTGAGCTACAGGCACTCATCTCTCGTAAAGATATTAATGAAGATGACACTGTAAATTCGACAAAGTTCTTAGAAAGCTCTGTTACAGTATTGAGGTAATAAATGTTTAAAAAGCTAATTTTTGGATTAATTCTTCTTTCATTTGGAACGCATGTCGATGCAAAGATGAGTCGATTAAAGGACCTTGTCGATGTAAAGGGTGTTCGTAAGAACCCTATCGTTGGGTACGGACTTGTCGTCGGTCTTAATGGAACTGGAGATGGTGGTGGAGAAATTACGAATACATCACTAAAGCGTATGTTTCAAAAGCTTGGACTGAATCCACAAAATGAAATCAGCTCAAAAAATGTCGCAGCAGTTATTGTAACAGCACAATTGCCATCATTTAGCCGTGTCGGTCAAAAAATAGATGTAACGATCTCTTCAATTGGAGATGCTTCATCACTAGCTGGGGGGACTCTTTTAATCACTCCACTAAAAGGTGGTGATGGAAATGTTTACGCTGTAGCAAATGGCCCGATCTCTATCGGTGGCCTTGATAAGGGAAAGAAGTTTGCAACAACTGGCCTAATTCCACACGGTGCCACAGTAGAGCGTGAACTGAAGTTAAATTTCGACAAAAAGAAGTCATTACGTCTTGCTCTAAAAAACCCAGACTTTACGACAGCTGCTCGAATTGAAAAAACAATCAACCAAGAACTTGGTGGAAAATATGCAATAGCAAAAGACTCAAATACTGTGGATATCATCATCCCTATTCAGTATCAGAGAAAAATAGTTCAGCTTCTAGCAATCATTGAGAATTTTCGAGTTCACACTGATCGCATTGCAAAAATTATCATCAATGAACGTACTGGTACAATTGTTGCCGGCGGAGATATTGCTGTAAAACCTGTAGCGATCTCACACGGCGGGCTAAATATCCAAGTAAATAACCAGGATAAAGAAGGCACGCCTGAAAATGTAAAATTTGTGGATAAGTCCACAACGCTTAATGAATTAGTGAAGAGCTTAAATGCTCTTGGTGCAACACCGGAAGACCTTATTTCGATATTTCAAGCACTTAAGCGAAATGGTGCTCTAATTGGAGAAATTGAGTTAATTTAAGTTTGCATGTCAAATAGCATTTTTTACCATTTTTTAAGGCCCGGTATAAAAAACCTTAAAAAAATGTTAAAATAATTAATGTTAATGGGCTTTTCGAGGATTGAATGGCCAGAAACTCAGGATGAGTTATATGAATGAAGTAAAAATTCATCGACCTCAAATTCAAAATAGAAATGCAATGAATAATGCATCTAATTCTATTCGTCCTGAAGAATCTGAAAAGTACATTCCCGAAGAGATCAAAAGTGCAGCACAAGGGCTAGAAGCACAGTTTAACGAGTTAATGGTTAAAGAAATGACAAAGAACCTAAACGCAGGCGTTCAAGGTACAGCTGGAAATTTCTACAAAGGACTATTAACTAGCGAAAGGGCCAAGGCACTTGTGAATGAGGATAGCCAAATACAGAAATTAATTTTGAATGAGATTTATCCTAAACACATGAGGAATTCTCAAAATTATCAAAACTATTTGGACAATAAGAATAAGTACGCACAACACAATATTAAAATGGATGAAGGGCCAACTCAACCCTCACAGGAAGTCGCAATAAAGCGCAAAAACCAAATTGGAGTAAAGTATGAGTAGTGTACAGAATACGAGATCTAGTTTCTTCCCAAACTCAAGAACTCAAAATGAGCGAGCTCAGGATGTTCAGAAACAATCTCCAATTAAAAGGAATTCAACAGCTCAAAAGGCATATATCGACAACCAAACAAGTCGTGATGCTAAGGTAACGATTCCAGAAGCTGTAAAGGACTTTGCACAAATTAAAAAAGCCGTCGATGCGGCTCCAGAA
Organism: Halobacteriovorax sp. BALOs_7; assembly: GCF_003612895.1. GTDB lineage: Bacteria > Bdellovibrionota > Bacteriovoracia > Bacteriovoracales > Bacteriovoracaceae > Halobacteriovorax_A > Halobacteriovorax_A vibrionivorans. The sequence continues at coordinate 3,062,213 of NZ_CP027772.1, forward strand.
ATGGATAATAGCGCCAAGATCGCAGCCCTAAAGGCACAGATTCAAGGTGGAACTTATAAAATGGACTATGAAAAAATGGCCGACAAAATACTCGGTGAGGAATTTGGAGTCTAATGAAAACACAACTTGCAAAATATTATTTTCAAATTACAGATATTTGGAAGTCGCAATGTGAGCTTCACTATAAGCTTTTCGACCTTACATGTGATGAGTATGCATTGTTACTTGAAAGCGATCTAGAAAAATTGGAAGAGAAAGTTGCTCAAAAAGCATTAATCGTTTCTGAAATAGAAAAGAACGAGTACTTACGCAATGATATTCTTGCAACGATAAAAAAAGATTACAAAGAGCTTGAAGTAAACTCTATCAATGACCTACTCGACTTCTTTGCAAAGTTTGAAGCGGAAAAAGAAGGAAAGCATCTCTATCGTTTTAATGCTCTACTCGTTGATATTATTGAAAAGATTCAGGCGCAAAATAAGAAGAATCAATTATTTATTAATAAAGCACTCAGCTCTCTTCGCGAGATCAGGGAAAGTGCCATGGGTACAAAAACTGTATCTACATATAATGCAAAAGGAATGACTCAGGAGAGATCTCTTGGGCGCAATCCATAGCACGGAGAAAATTTGTCATCACGCCTTTTAAACATTGGGAATACGGGACTATCAGCTTCAAAGAAAGCTCTTGAAGTTACGTCTCACAATATTTCAAATGCGAATACTGAAGGGTATTCACGTCAACGCGTGCATCAACAAGCAAATACTCCACTAATTAAGGATGGACTTGTAACAGGTAGTGGTACTCGCATTAGAGATATCAATCGTGTCCATGATAAATTTGTTGAAAAGAAATTAAGAGACGCAAATACTGACAAGTCTTATTACGATAATAGATCCCAACAAATGGGTCGTATCGAAGACATCTTCAATGAAATCGATAATCAAGGTCTGAATCAGATCTTAAACAACTTCTTCAACTCATTTAGAGATCTTGCAAATCAACCAGAAAATGAAACGGTACGATCTGTTGTTCGCGATAAGGCACAACTTATTGTTAAAGACTTTCGTCGAATTGCTGAAACTCTCGACGAAATCTCGAGAAGTATCGATGACAAAATTTCTTTAAATATCAAAGATGCTAATCAGCATATTGAAACAATTGGTCAGCTAAATCGTAAGATTCGTGAACTAGAAGCAAATGGTGACGAAACCGGAGATATGCGAGATCAACGAGATCTTGCAATTAAAGAACTATCTAAAATTGTTAAGATCCATACTTATGAAGATGAACGTGGAAATTATAACGTTCAAGCACCAGGAGTTGGGACACTCGTAACAGCTGCCCAAACTCAAACACTTGGAACATACGTCTTTGGAAAAGAAGACTCAACAAGTGGTCAAGATGGTTCTGTTGAAGTTTTTTGGGCCTCAAGATCTGGTCAACAAATTACTGAAAAATTTAAAGGTGGATCACTTGGTGCAGTCATCAAGGTAAGAAACCACGATATTAAAGCACTAAGAGAAAAACTCGATCAAACAGCTTTTGAATTTATGAATTATGTTAATGCAATTCACAGAAGAGGTTTTGTTAATCGAGAGATTCAAACCGATGCCCAAGGAAATCCGGTTACAGTTGATTCTAAAGGACCGACAACTGGATTAAATTTCTTTAAGGAGCCAACTCAGATTGAAGGTGCGGCGCTTAGACTTGATTTAAGTGATGCCATTAAGTCTGACGTTTCAAATATTGCAACGGCCCTTTCTCCAAATAGTCCCGGGGATAACCGTGTCGCAATTGCTATCTCTAAGCTTCAACACGAAAGACTTATGGGAGACGGTACAGCAACGATTGAAGAGGACTACCTAAAGACTGTCGGGAATGTCGGTTTAGAAACAGGAAAAGCAAAGCTAGACGCTGAACAATCGGAAGGCTTACTTGCACAGGCAAACTCTATTCGAGAAAGAATCAGTGGTGTTTCAATTGATGAAGAAGCGGCAAATATGATCAAGTATCAGCACGCTTACGAAGCAGCAGCTAAAGTAATGCAAACTGCAAATGAAATGTTTGATACTGTTTTATCAATTAAGCAGTAATTAGGAATATAAGTAATGACAAGAGTGTCTGAAAATTCAACGACTTTATCAATTAGGCATACGCTTAATAAGCATAAGTCTAAGATGGAAGACCTTCAAATGAAGGGGACAACTCTTAAAAGCATGCGTAAGCCATCAGACAATCCAGCTGCAAATATTGAAGCATTACAAATATCAAGTGTTACAAATGATAATGCTCAATTTAAAAGAAATGCAGACTTTGCAATACTCCAATTAAATATTACAGAAAAAGCATTAGAGAATTTAACTGATGTTGTTAATAAGGCAAAAGAAATTGCAATCGCTCAATCATCAGATATTTATAATGCTGATGTAAGACGAAATGTTGCAAACGAAGTACACCAATTACGTAATCTTGCATTATCCATCGCCAATAAGCGAGTTGGTCAACGTTATATCTTTTCAGGATATAAGACACTGCAAGCTCCATTTGATGAAAATGGTAAATATCTTGGTGATACAGGTCACACAACGTTGGAAGTTGGAAAAGACTTCTTTGTTCAGGTTAATCTTCATGGGAAAGAAGTTTTTATGGCCGAGTCTGAGTCAGACTCTAAAGTAAAACATCCTCTTGAGAAGTTTCCTGAAATGGCCGCAGGAAAAGATAGAAATAAGAATAGAGAAATTGAATCAGTTGAAGCAAATAATCGTGACATCGCATCAGTTGGTGAAGATGCTGGTAAATATACTGAGACGGCCAATATATTTGGACTACTCGACTCCCTTGCCATTTCATTAGAAAATAATGATCCAAAGCAAATTCAAAACTTACTTGAAAAATTTGATACGGCCATTACACGTCTTGTAACTTTAAGAACAAGAGTTGGTTCTGTTTCAAGTTCAGTTATGAGTAATGTGAACACAATTGAAGCAAACGATATTAGCAATATGGAAAGAAAGAGTAAGCTCGTCGATGCAGATGTAACTGAATTATTCTCAGACATCACGCGTCAACAAGAGATCTTAAAAACAGCATATAAAACATCCGAGGGGCTCTTAAATAGAAACCTCTTAGACTTTCTGCGATAACACGCTGCTGCTACTTTTTTTTTATTTAGTTGATTTTTTACTTGATTTTTAAAGTTTTGAATAATATATGAACTCTACCTGATGAATCAGGAAGGTTCAAAATTGAGGATGTGAAATGCTGGTTTTAACAAGGAAGCTAGGGGAAAGTATTGCTATAGACGATCATATTAAGATCGTTGTCGTACAAATTAAAGGTAAACAAGTTCGTCTTGGAATCAAGGCCCCGAAGGAAACAAAAATTCACCGAGAAGAGGTCTACAAGGCCATTCAAGAGCAAAATTATGAAGCTTCTCAGGCTGGACCAGATAGTCTTAACGATCTCGCAGACGCCCTGCGCAACAAGAAATAAATTCCGCTTGCTCTTTTGCCCCTACGACTGTTAAAATCTGTTATCAAGTTCTGAAACTTGAATTCGGAGGAACGACACAGTGAAAGTAAGCACAACACGATTTGGGGAATTAGAAGTTAATAAAAAAGATATCATCAAATTTGATGAAGGTATTCTTGGGTTTGAAAACCTTAAAGAATTCTTTGTTGTTGATCCAGGTGATCAAACACTTATTCTTTGGCTACAATCAGTAGATGATGGAGCAACAGCTTTCCCAATCATTGAACCAAAAATCTTTAAAGAAGACTATTCTATCAGCCTATTACCAGCTGAATTAAATAGCCTTAAGCTAGAGAACCTAACAAACGCAAGCGTTTATACAATCCTAACAATTCCTTCGGATGTAACGCTTATGTCGGCTAACTTAAAGGCACCAATCATTATTAATAACGACACTCACAAAGCACGTCAGATTGTACTTCAAGATAATAAACTAGAAGTAAAATTTGAAATGTATGCGGCCCTGAAGAAGTCGATTGTTAATTTTCATTCTGATGATTCTGTTCGTACAAATGTTAATGTTTCAAATGAGCCAACTGTTGTTGAGCAAAGTGAAACAACAAATACAGAACGTACAGCAGAAGCTTAATTTAAATTTTCCAAATTTATATATATAAAAAAAGCACCATGAACATGGTGCTTTTTTATTTTAAAATTTTTTTTTATTTCTTATAAAGTAGTTTCTGTCGCATTCTTAGCAAAGTTTAAATACATTTGTGCTTCATTATTAAGAGGATCAACAGAGACAACTTTTTCCCATTCAGAAGTAGCATTTAAAACATCACCCTTACCATAGTGTAGAACACCAAGAGCAATACGACCTGGAAGATAATCAGGTCTTTCATTCTTAAGTTTTGAAAGTTCTTCAAATGACTTATTAACAAAGCCTTTCTTAGCATAGACTTTTGCAATCTTTACTCTGGCCTCTAAATTTTCTGGATCAAGCTTTAATACTTTTCCGTATTCAAATAGAGCTTCATCAAAACGATTATATGTTAGATATAAATCAGCTAACTCATAGTGCTTAATCGCAAACTTACGATCAATATGATTATCATTAAGCTCAGAGCTCTTAGAGTTAACCTTAACCTTTTGTGAAGCAACCTGAAAGATCTTACTTGCTTCTTCATATTGTCCAATATCATTATAGAGAACCGATAAGCTAACAGCTGCATCTGTGTGATCTGGCCTTACTTCTAAAACTTTTTTGAAAGCTTTAATGGCCTTAGAGATCTCACCCGTTAAATGAAAAATATTAGCAATTGAAAAAAGAGCATCAGCATCTTTTGGATCAATATCTAAGAGTTCATTATAAATTGATATCGCTTTATTAAATTCACGATTATCAAAAGCAACCTTGGCCTTCTTAGATAATTTCTCTTGTTCAAATGACTTCATCATAATTGGCGTCCCCTATCTTAAGCACTCTTTTACATCACTTTTTAAGTTAGAAAGATCACCATCTTTATATAAATAGCGATAATTTTTAAAAACTAACTCACAAAGCTCTGGCCTTGCACTTTTTAAACCAATTGTTACCAAACGATCACTGGCAAGTTTTTTAACTTTATCATCATTGAATCGATTCAATAAATTCTTATAGCGAAAAGCCGCTGATTGAAAGTCTTCCGTTTTATAATAGAAGTTGGCAATGTAGAGCTCTTTATCTTTTAGCATCTTATAACATTCATCAATTTTATCCTTAGCATCTTTCAGATACTTTGAATTTGGATATAAACTTCTTAGCTCATTAAAATATTTAATGGCCTGTTTAGCGGCAGTAAGATCACGATCAAATGTTGATGGCTTCTGTTTATAGTAGGCTTCAGCAATCTTAAAAGTTACATAATCCATTCTTGGATGTTTTGGATGAAAGTCCTTAAACAAAAGATATGCAGCAGCAGATTCCTCATAGTTTTCCTGTAAATATAGGATGTCTGCCTGCATTAACTCAGCAGAGGTTGCATAGTAACTATATGGATATTGAGATTTAATTGTATTTAATTTTTCAAGCGCCATAATATAACGCTCTGATTCTTTAAGCCTTGTGGCCTCTTTAAATAAAACCTCTGCCTCAGTACTACCTTTTGGTCGATTTACTGCGCAGGAAGTCAAAACAAGAATTGAAAATAATAATGTAAGATACTTAAGCACTTGGCCCCCTATATATAGGGAAATTCTAGCACTTAACAATAATACCCGTCAAAGCTAATAGCCTTCTTCGTAAACATCTTTAAGAACTTGATCAATTAATAGCTTAATTGCGGCCGCTAATGGAATTGAAATAATCATTCCCGTAATTCCAATCATTTGAGAGCCAAGAATAACACTCCCTACAACAACAACTGGGTGGAGGTTAACAATTTTTGAAACAAGTAATGGAAAGACAATTGCGATATCAATGGCATTGGCAACAAGATAGAGGATTAAAACACCACCAAAGTCTGTGCCCATTCCGTATTCGGCGGCAATAAAGATTAATGCAGGAACAGAGCCAAATAATGGGCCTAGATAAGGGATAATATTAGTAACTGCTGCAAGGATTCCAAAGATCAGAGAAAAGCGGATATCCATAAAGAATAGGCCCGCAAAAATTATGATCCCTAAAATACTGGCCTCAATAACCTTAGCCAGAATATAATCACCAATACGACGGTTAAATTGAAATGAAAGATGATAAAGCTTTTCAAAGTACTTATTAGGTAAAAGTCTTGTGACCTTCTCTCTGAATGTTCTCATATCTCTTAATGTAAAAAAGAGAAATAAAGGCACAATAAAAAACAATTCCAGTGCCGTACCAAGAAACTTTGGCAGTACCAAAACAAAAGCACTGATCTCATCTTTTACAAAGTTCAAGGTTTGTAAAAGGTACTCATTACTTAAACGATAGCCAGACCTTGCTTCAACAAATGCCTGCAAAGATGAGTAGCTTGTTTTTAGGAAATATTCTACTTTTGGAATATAAACTTCTAAATTATTTAATTCACTCACCATTATTGGAGTAACCTTTACCACTGGATAAATTGTAGCAAATAGAAAGATGACAACAAGGATGGCCGAGGAAAGGTTTCGATTTATATGATAACGTTCAATAAATAATAATATTGGATTTAGAATCAGAGTTAGGATGTAGCAAATTAAAAGAGGCGTTGCGACTCTAGGAAATAGAAAAAACAGACCCATGCAACAGAGGATAAATAATCCAAAAATTATGGCCCTTAGACGATCATTACTGGTCATTTTTTTCTTTCTCTTCATTTAGTGTATTTACTTCATCATTTAAATCAGAGTTCTCAACCTTAAGTTTTCTAATTTCTCTTGCAAGAATATGCAATTTCTTTACAACTAGTTCACTCATTGCCTGGAGGAACTTAGAAGAGAGTCCCGGCTTTTCTGTAATCATTAGTTCGAGATCAGGTTTAAAAATTCCCAGCATCTCAAGTGGCTCTGAAGCAACTGCTGATACAGAACGCTTATGACCTTCTTCAAGTAGGCCAATCTCTCCCAGGTAGTCCCTTCTTTCAAGATTAGTTACATGAAACTTCTTTCCACTTCGCTCTGTATAAAGTTCAACACGACCAGACACAATGATGTAGAAGCCAATTCCAAAGTCACCTTCTTTGAAGATAACCTCACCTTTTTCATATGTTCTTTTGTGAAAGTATTTTGAAAGTTGAAATAATTCGAATTCACCGAGATTTCTTAAGATAACAGTTTCTCTTAGCAGATATGGGATGGTTACCTTATTGCTTTTAATAAGAGGATTAATCGACCACAAAAATTTTATTAAGTTAATATCGATTTGATCTTCTTTAGAATACTTCTCAGTCATAAATTACCTTTAATAAGTTTCAATGGAATCGGACTTAACCCAACCCTTAACGCTACTTGGCCAATAAATAAAAGACCATCCCTCATTCACCTTAGAGATAATCACTCTAAGTCCTTCACGTGCCTGCTGGTTATGTTCAAAAATTGCAGAAGGTCCTTCATGGACTTGCGTATCTTTCATCACAACAGCATTATTATATGTTGCTTTCAAATAGATGCTATTGAAAATAGCAGGACTGAGTGAAACGATAAATAAAATAAAAATAACACCTTTATGAATTTTAGTTCTCCAATTTAAAACTAAAACAATCAAAAGTAGTACCAAGGTAATACTAGTATAATAAACACTTGGTATATCAAGGCCTTTGGCAACAAGATTATACTCCTGACTACCTAAGTCATATTGAGTCTTAATATAGTCGATATTATTGGTTACAAGCTTATCTTGCTGACCAAGCTGATATGACTTTTCAAGATAAAGTCTAGCCGCTCCAAGGTCTTCTAATTTCAAGTACGCGGTGCCCAAATTATAAAAATACTGGGCATCGATAAATAGACTTTTATTTTTAATCAGAAGATCTTTATAAGCTTCATAATCTTTATTTTTATAAAGTTCTTCCAATTCTTTTAGTGGATTTCCTGTGTTAGTATCTGGCATAAATTTATTATCTATTTGGCTTGTAGCCTTTGCAAGTGAGTGATAATTCTACCACATAAAAAAAGTAAAAAAGAGGTGAGTTATGGAATACGGCGTTAGAAACAATGAAATAAATGATCAATTTGATAAGCTATTCTCTTCAATTCTTAAAGAGCAGAAGAATTTTATGGAAGTTCGTGGGCCACAAGAAGGAAAAGAGCATCTAGTTGAAGAAACTTTAAAAGCTTATAATCAAGAAAGAGGTAAAGGTATCTACTTTAACTATGTTTCATCTGGACGCGGACACGGGCCATTCACTGAGTTAATTGACGGTTCAGTAAAGTATGACTTAATCGGCGGTATTGGTCCTAACCTACTTGGTCACTCACATCCTATCTATATTAAGTCACACCTTGAGGCAGCTCTTGGTGACTCAGTTATGTGTGGAAATCTTCAACCATATCCACAAGCAATAGAATTAACAAATAATCTACTTAGTGCAGTTAAAGAAAGTAACCTGAAGCACTTTTGGTTTACAGGTTCAGGTAGTTTTGCAAATGATCTAGCTCTTAAGCTTGTTTGGCAAAAGAAAGATCCTGCTTATCGTGTGATTGCTTTCAAGAAAGCTTTTGCAGGTAGAAGTGTTGCTACTCAGGATATCACTCATAATGCTAATTACCGTCAAGGGATGCCTAAGTCTTTAGATGTTGATCACGTTCCACATTTTGATCAAAACAACCCTGAGGACTCATTAAAGAATACACTAGCGGCACTTGAGGAAGTTACAGCGAAACACCCAAATCAGCACTGTGCAATTATGCTTGAAATTATTCAAGGTGAAGGTGGGTTTATCTTTGGACCAAAAGAATATTACGAAGAAATCTTTAAGTGGGCCAAGAAGAAAGGTTTATATATTTGGATTGATGAAGTTCAGACATTTGGTAGAACAAGAGAATTATTTGCATTCCAAACAATGGGCCTAGATAAGTATGTCGATATTGTTTCTGTAGGAAAGGCCCTACAAGTTTGTGGTGTCCTTTATAGTGAAGAATTAAACCCTAAGCCTGGTTTAATTGCAGGTACTTTCAATGGATCTGTTTCAGCACTTTCAACAGGAAGTAAACTTATTAAGTATCTAACAGAAGGTAATTTCTACGGAGATAATGGACGTATCAAAGAATTAGAAGATAAGTTCATCACAAAGCTAACTCACTTAATGAAGAACTCTTGTAAAGACAAGATGACTTATGTTGGTGGTATTGGAACAATGATAGCTTTTGAAGTCGGTGACTCAACAACTGAAACCGTTTCAAAATTTGTTAAGGCTCTATTTAATAACGGAATCGTTGCCTTTATGGCCGGTAAAGAACCAACACGAGTTAGACTACTTCTGCCTCTTGCTATGACTGATGAGCATATTGATGACATCATTTCTATAATTGAAAAAACAATCTTAGAAGAAATAAATTAGGGAAAGAAAAAAATGTTTCGAATAAGACCTGTTAAAAAAGAAGACTTAGAAGATTTATATGATCTTTCGGGATTATATACTTTTATTAACTTACCTCATGATAAGGAGTTAATAGAAAGTAAGATCAATAGTTCTCTTCGCTCTTTTAAACAAATGAGTTCTGATCTTTCACGAGATCATTATATTTTCGTGCTAGAAGACCTTGAGGCAAATAGAGTTATTGGCTGCTCTATGATTCACGCACGTCATGGTGATGAACATGAGCCTCATTTTTATTTGAAAGTTGGACAAGAAAATAAATTTTCCCAAACAATAAATACAGGCTTCATACACGGAACCCTGAAGCTTGGCTACGATACAGATGGGCCTACAGAAATTGGTGGCCTTATCCTTGATCCAAGTTATCGAGGCAATCCTAATAAACTAGGAAAGGTTCTTTCATTTTCTCGTTTCATGTATATGGGATTAAATCCTCATCGTTTTAAGGACACTGTTCACTCTGAACTAATGCCTCCATTCGATGCCGATGGAAAATCTCCACTATGGGAAGCAATTGGTAGACGATTTCTAAATATGGAATATCATGATGCCGACATCTTAAGTCGTAAGAATAAAGAATTCATTCTAAGCCTCTTCCCTTCAGGAACAATTTACGAAACCCTACTTCCAATTGAAGCGAGAAATGCCGTTGGAAAAGTTGGACTTGATACAGAACCAGTAAAGAGAATGCTTGAATCAATTGGTTTTAAGTATACAAATGAAGTGGATCCATTTGATGGTGGCCCACACTATCGCTGTAAGCTAAAAGACATTAAGCCTGTTCAAACAATCCAAAAAGCAAAGATAGAGCAAGGAAGTTGTAATCATCCAAAACTTTACCTTGTTATGACAAATGAAGAAAACTTTGAGGTAATCTGTCTCAAAGGTGAACTCAATAATGATATACTTACTGTCGACAACATTTCACAATATAAACTTGATCAAGGTCAAGACGTCACAGTGATGGCAATATAAGGAGATATTTATGTATCAACTAAAAGGCTCATTTTTTAATAATAACTTTGTGCAATTTGATAATACTGTAGATAAGCGAACAGATCGTACAATTTCAAGAGAGTGTCCAAGTGATACTTCTAAGATCCTTTGGAACCTACAAGTAAATTATTCTCATATCGATGAGTTAATTGATTCTGCTCACAAAGGATTTCAAACTTGGCGCAATACTTCCATTGAAGAAAGAATTGAAGCATTAAAAAGGTACCAAGAAGCACTTAAAGGTAAGCAAGAACAAATTGCTACTGCCATCGCCCTTGAAGTAGGAAAGCCTCTATGGGAGGCCCGTACAGAAGCAGCTGCTCTTATTGCAAAAGTTAATGTAACGATTGAATCTTCCCTGCCTCGTATTCAGACAAAAGATATGCAAAACATTGCGCCAAATACAAACGCGCATATTTACTATAAGCCAGTTGGCCCAAGCTTTATTATTGGCCCATTCAATTTCCCATGCCACCTTGCAAACGGACAAATCACAGCGAATCTTATCTCTGGGAACTCAATTATTTTCAAGCCTAGTGAGAAGACATGTTATTCAGCACAGCTAATGTTTGAATGTCTTGCAGAAGCAAAGTTTCCAATGGGTGTTGTTAACCTTATTCAAGGTGATGGTGAAGTCGCCAGAAGAATCATCAAAGATAAAAGAGTTAAGGGTATCTTCTTTACTGGTTCAAAAGAAGTTGGTCAAAAAATTCTAGAGTCAACTCACACAGACTTATCAAAACTTGTCTCACTTGAACTTGGTGGAAAAAATACTTCAATCATCACAGAAAGTGCAGATATTGATTATACGCTAGAAGAAATTCTAACAGGCTCGTATTTAACGACTGGTCAACGTTGTACCTCAACTGGTCTCGTTGCAATTCATAGTTCAATTAAAGATGAATTCATTAGTCGCTTTCATGATATGGCAAAGAAGATTATTGTTGATCATGCAACAGAACATGAAGTTGAACCTTTCATGGGCCCTTTAATCGATCAAGCCTCTCTTGATCAATACCTACTCTTTATGGGAATGGCAAAAAGAGAAGGACTTGAAGAAGTTATGCGTGGGAAGCAATTAGAGCGTGCGACAAATGGTTACTATGTCTCACCTTCAATTCATTACGCAGATAAGCTAATTCCAAATAGCCATTTCCTTGCAAATGAAATTTTTGGTCCAAACTGTACCTTTGTAAGTTATGACGATTTTGATGAGGCCATCAATATTGCCAACTCTACAGAGTATGGACTAGCAGCTTCAGTCTTCACTAAAGATGCTGCAAAATTTCAACATGCAGTTAATAATATTGATGCGGGACTTGTTAACCTAAACCGCGCAACTGTTGGAGCAAATTCAAAGCTTCCTTTTGGTGGCGTTAAAAACTCTGGTAATTATCGACCTGCCGCTGTTTCGACAGTTGATCATTGTGTTTATCAACTAGCAACATTAGAAATTGAAGAAACTAGTGCAAAAGGAAATATTAAAGGATTAAAAGAAGATTAATAATGTTTCTTATTTACAAGAACGCCGGTCGAAGAGTTCTGTGAAAGGTCTCTTCGATTTTTGCGTTCTTGTTCTAAATCAACAACAGAGTTTTTTGCATATAAATCGAGAACTTCCTTCCCTTTTATTTTTGTATAAACATTCTTAAAGCGCTCTTTTTCATTAATGATAAAAGTTGTAGTCTCAACAGGCTTGGCACCTGGGTGAACTTTATGTGATTCGAATTTTACCTTAGTTATAAAGTTATTAATGAATTGATGAACTCTATGTCCAGTGAAGATCTCACCTTGATCAAGGCCATCAATAGTTAGATCTGCAACAGCTTCCTCTTGTCCCGGGAAAGGAATAATCTTGGCCATTCCAGAAGGCGTATAAGTAATTTCCTGCCCTTGATTATGACTAATTAAGAGATTAGTTAACGTATCCTTAGCATCCATATCACCGAAGGTTGTTAAATCAGTAACTTCTTCTGGAGTTATGATACGTAGTAAATGTCTAATAAGGTTTGATTGTTCCATCATTTCCTATATTTTACACCAAAGTCTGACTCAACTTATCGGCTTTTCAAAAAAAAAAATTAGCAAATTTAATTGAGATACAATAATTTCAAACACTTAACTCGTTGATAAATAATTTTCCCATAAAAGAAAATATTTACAATTTAAAAAAATAGGATTATAAAATTAACTACTTAAGATTGCTGGGATGTGGCGCAGCGGTAGCGCAGTAGACTGTTAATCTATTGGTCGCGAGTTCGAATCTCGCCATCCCAGCCATTTTTCATACCGAAACTCCATGAAACAATTCAATCAATTCATTCAAAATAATAACTCTTTCAAAGAGTCTTATTTAGAAACACTTGCACTTTATCGTGAAGATGCATCTAGTGATGTAGAAGAGAGCAATGAGTATTTGTCTCAAAGATTTCAAGACTTCTATAAAGAGGCCATCTTTTCAACTAAACTCGACTCATATTCAAACTTAAATTTTTACTGGTTTAATCTGATAGAAGCATTAATTGAGATCATTTCTTATCATTCAGAATTTGAAGTAGGCCAAGACTACGAAATGAGCGAATCAGAAGATGCGATATTTAATTTCTGGCACGATAGCAATCTTGCAAAGTCTTTTTTAAATTCACTTAGTGAGACAAAAGACCTCTTAGCTGAATCAAAAAAACTTGTTCATATTTTAGAAGATAATATTATTTCATTTTTCAAAATACATATCCTAGAAGAAGTCGACCAAGAGCTGCGCTATTTGAATGTACCTGAGCTTGGTGATGACAACGTATCAGTATATCAAAACGGTAACCGTATACTATTTGATAAGCTAGAAGATAAAGTCCTTGCTCATATCAATGAAAATTCTATAAACAAGCACGCTCTAAGTACGAAGATCGATGACTTAACTATAATCTTCTACTCCGACCTTGAAGATTCATCTTCTTTCATGACAGAGAAAATAGCAAAAGCCTACGAAAGATTAAGAAAGTATACTCCTGATTTATTTGAGGTATTTAAAACTTTTACGAATAATATTATACCGATTAAAGAAAAGGGAATTGTCAGCTACTCAATGCAAACACTTCCAGGATACTCATCAATCAATACATTTGACCGTGATGATATAGATCTAATGGATGACCTTCTTCATGAAAATGGACACCATGTTCTAAATAGCTATTTAAATCAGAATGAGCTCTTAGAGGAGCTTGAAGAAAAAATCTATTATAGCCCTTGGCGTAGGGCCTTAAGGCCAATTAGAGGTATATACCACGCTTATATGACCTTTTATTGGGCCCTTGAACTATTCTCATCGCTTTCAAAACAAACAGAACACGACTTCACAGAGAATGAATTTAAAAAAATACAAGAGAGAGCAATTGAAGAATATTATATGCTCGTATTTTGTGAACTTGATTTAGAGAAGGCTTATAAAGAAGAAATTATTTCAACTGAAGGCCATGAAATCTATCTTGTTTTTAAAGAAATGGTTGCCTCACACCGAAATCATATTTTGAATCTAGAAAAAAGTCTTTCTTCAAAGATTGTCGAGGATATAAAAAATGATCTGTTCTCAGCAAGAAATAGATACTACTAGTACTTAATATGAATATGAAGTCGTCAACGGCACCCAAATTGAATAACACTTGTGAATCATTTTTTTGTTAATAAAGCCTGGCTAATTCAACATCTTCTTACCTTATTTTTGTTCCTTTTTTTTTAACTCATATATAACAGAAAGAAATTCGTCTAAATTCTCATTAGAAAAGACAATTTTCTTATTGGCGACATATCCGAGAAACTCATTAAATATAAACTTGCTTATGTAGTCTATATTATCAATCATTATATTTGTTTCCATTTCCTTATTCTTTGCTTCGTAGTCAATGTTTATATCTCTCTGTGTATTCTTTGATTGTTGCTTCAATCTTATTTTTATATTTTCAGTTGTTATATGGAGTTTACCATTTGACTTATGACCACTAAAAAAGGGAATTATTGTTATAGACTTATTATCTCCTTTTTTATGCACATCTCCACTTACAATTGGACCAACGTAGACCTTATTCGACTTTAGCGTAATCATAGCTAAGTTTTTATTTTCTGCCACAATTAGCTTTTCAATAAACACATCAAAGTCTTCTGTTCCGTCGACAAAAGAAATAAATTTTGTGAATGCTTCAATAAGTAGTCTAGAAATAAGAAATGAAAAAATATAATCACCAGACGAAAACCGACCTGCAAACATTTTATGATTTAACTTTATCAGTTTTACGATTCCATCAATTTTTAAAACGGGATGATAGGAACAGATCTCTACATATAAAAATCGAAGTAAATCCAATGTTAAATCTGAAATATATAAAGAAACTCCTGATATTAACGCAGACAAGCAAAGAAATATCCAATAGTCTGTCGTAACTTGTTTGATCTCTGCCTCAGAAGCGACATATAAAACTATTGAGCAAAAACCAGGTAATAAAAATAAAATCAGATCTAACACTATAGCTAATGACTAATTATGGCGTTGATTGCGAAAGAGAATCTTCAACAGTTTCACTCGACTCAGAGATTTTACTTAAGAGCTTCGTAAGCCTTTTTAAATCTTTTTCCTCTATGTCTTTGATCGAGAACTCCAGCTCCCTTAATGCAGAGTCGATAGCTTCAGACTTATCATCAACCCAAACACGAGCTGAGTTTCTTGAATGTTTAATTTCTGTTGATTCTGTACTCATCTTCTTCATAATACCATCCATTATACTTCGCTAAAAGAATCTTTATAACTGTCTATAATCATTATAGAATACTATTATCTCAAGCACTATATCGGTATTTAAATTCAACATTTGAGTCTTTTATTTGGCAGGCTTGAGCTAACTACCTGAAATCTTGATATTGTTTTCGAATATAAAGATATTTAATATACTTATCAGATTTTTTTAAACCTGCTAAGTATTGTGATTCATTAAATAAGCTCTTGTATAGCTCTATATTTAACTAAATTCATTTTAATAACATTATTTTTATATTTTCTAGATGAAGTTCATTAGCTGTTACAATTCTTTACAAGCGCTTAATGAATCCTGATCACTTGAATCAATTCATTTACTGATTCTACCTTAAGAAAATACCTAGAACCATCTTGAAGAATTTCAACTCGCGGCCTATATTTATATACATATTTATATTGATACTTAGCCTGCTTCCAAACCTGTCCATTTTCGAACTGAAATAGAGAATCCCCATCCCAACCTTCAAATGAACCACGAATTCTTGATCTTACCTTAATCTTCATCTGCTTTGTCTCTCTGCTTAATATTCAATTATATTATTAAAAATTAATTTTCTTTGAAATTTGATCAGAATACCTCAAGCCCGAAACAGTTAGCATATAACCACTTTCTCTGCATCCCTCAATTATTTTATCATTCCATAAAATATTCAAATTATTCTTTACTGTCTTTTGATTTTTTCTATCTAGATCTGAACATAATTCACTAACACTTCTTTTCTGAGGATAAATACTTTTTAGTATCAAGCATATTTCCTCCCTTGTACTGACTTTAGCATGTACAATATTCTTATTTTCAATTTTCTCAACAATTGTATTAACTGGTGCCTGAATTTTAAGTACCAAATCTCCGGCATCACACATTTTGACCGAAGAGACATGTCTCAAAACATCAGTAAGCACCCACTGTGCTGAATAATAAAGAAACTTCAAATCATACAAACTAGGATCAAAGTCATTTTTATGTGCAATACTTCTTTTATTTCTCATTGTATACATAGACCTCAAAACTCTAGGAATACAAAGCTTCAAGTTGTCATCAAGTGTTGAAGACCTGCTTTCAATTGACCTTAAATACGAATCAACTTTAGGATTATGACTATACTCACCAGTCTCTAAAAACTGTAGAACCTGAACCGAGGTCTCAACAAACTTACCAGCCGATATCTTATTGGAAAAACTAGCCGTCGAATAATCTAAGCTGATAGAATAAAAGTTATCTATTAAGTCCTTAGCCAAATTTACTGGAACAACCTTTGCCAATAGACTCGTAATTTCTTTGTATATCAATGTAAATCCATATTTGAATTATTAAGCTTTCTCAAAATGAAATTCTTACCTTCGTTTGTAACTTTATAAGTTTTTCTCGCCTGTTTTGAAGTACCTGACTTTCTTGTTTGAACAACAAGTTGCGGCTTAGAACTTATCAAATTATTAAACGCTCTCGTTATATTTGACACCCCGTGGCCAAGATGCTTAAGCTCTTTATTTATTCTTTGAGAGTCAAAGGTATCAGTGCCTTCATAATTCTGAAGCCAAAACCCAACGGTTAAAGCTTTTTCGCTATCAGTTGAAGGACTTATCTTAGAGTAAAATATTGCTATATCATTATTTTCACTCTCATCCTCTTCTTTATCGCTCACGCTCGTTACCTTATCAAAGACTTTTGAACTTGTGTCAGTATTGCTAGCAGCAGAAGCCTTAAACGCAGGTGCTTTTATTTTGTATGCATCAATTATCCAGCTTACGATTCGCCTTACTGAATCATCGCCAAACCCCTCTAACGACTTTGCAATATTTGTCATTGCTTCAATCTCCTGCAAAGGACTTGTAATTTGGGAGTTGCTTGATTCTAAAATACTATTCTCATTCATCTTTATTCCTTCTTTTCATAATTAATAGGTTAATACTATTGAAATACATATTACATGGGTCTGTCAACAACACATACCAGAAACATGACGGGCCCATACTTGGCCATACCGGAACGACAAATGGTCGCGAAAACCCGGGCCAAATCGCACCCTAAGAACCCGCTCACAAGTATGTATCAGCAATAACCCGTATCAAATACGTAAAAAGACATAGCAACAAAAGTTCGCACCGCGCAACTGAAGAGTTGTTTTCTATATCTAACCTAATTATGATTTTATTAACTAACGGAGATTCTGAATTATCAGCTAGACACTAATAGTATAATAGTTCAGTAAAAGTGAACTTTTTTTAAAAGGCTGACGATGATCTATAAATATAATTGTAGTTATAGCTGAATACTAATGAACTACTTTTTTCTCAAGACTTTTGCCTTAATTGTTTGCATCTCATTTGCAGGCATAAGCTCTCCTTGAGAAGTTGCAATCGGTATTCCCTTTTCAATTACTTCTAAGCATTGCTCATATTTCTCTTCACTAAAGAGTATTTTTGACTTTAGTAAGTAGGCTACAGAATATTTAGGATTTTCATTTAATACTACTTCTAAATGCTTTAGTGCCTTTTCAAATTTTTCATTATTAAAATGAATATCAGCTAATCCAAAGTTTGCAACAACATCATTTTCATCAATGGCCAAAACCTTATTAAACATTTCAAAACGACGGGCACGTTCTTCCTTTTCCGCTCTTTCTTGTTCTTCTTTCGCTTTCTTCGCTTTAGCTTCATCACCGAAACGCTTGAAAGAAGCAACTGTTGCAAGGGCCTTTTCTTCTTCGGCCTCTTCTATTTTTCCAAGCTTCATTAAATATAAGGACTTATTGGTATGTGCCATAACAGAGCTTTCATCAACCGCTAATAACTCATCCATAACATCAATGGCCTTCTGGTGTTCTCCGCTATTTCCAAGAATAACTCCTTTAGACTCATATGCATCTGCGTATAAAGGATTGAAACTAATAACTTGATCTAACAAGCTTAAAGATTCAGTAATCTTATTTTTATGAAAGAGATGAACGGCCTTATTATAATAGTATTCACTAATCTCTTCTTTGATATTTTCTTTAGCAAGCACAGGGTATGTATTAATTTTGATTAAATCATCTTGGTATGAAACCTCAAGATTATTAATTAATAGCTCCCTTGGCGCTTTTACTACAGAAAAGTGAGTTTCACCAATCTTACAACGATTAAGTATCTCTACCTTTTTATCATTTAGACTAACCTCATCAGCTAGTTCTTTATTTGAAGTTAATAACACAGGATAACGAGCGGCACCTCTTCGACTTTCAATTTTTGATGCGGTTTCTTGTCCAAGAAAACACCCTTTATTATAACTAATTGCAAATTCATTTAAGCGCGTTTCATTAATTAATTTAGTGCGATCAATTGTTTTATCTAATATAGGCCATGCTGTTAAGACTTCTAAGAAGTTCACATAATCTTTCTTGTCTAATTTTTCATCAACTAGACCGATATAGCCTACACCATCAAATAAATCCATTGTAACGAAGTCATTTCCCTTCCTCGTTGAAAGGCATGGAAGCTTTTGAGTTTTCTCAATCGTTATATCTTCCATGATGATAAACTTCTCTAACTCTTCAATTGTTTCTTCAGAAATTTTCTCATCGACAGCAAGATAAAAACCATCATTATTATGAATTAAATAGAAAAAAGAAAACACACGTCCTGTACGATCAAGGCGACATGCGATTGTCGCAGCATTATCAAGGCCACTTATATCAGCAGTAATTTGCCTTTGTAGATACTCTCGAGTTTCCTCACCTTTAAACTTGTAAACAACATAATTATTTAACGTAAATTGGTTATCGTTAAAGAAGAATTCAAACATTACATCTTTAATAATCTCTTGATTGTTTTCCATATCGTTAACCTACTTTACTAATTACAATATTAATTAAACTGTACTAGGCATTTTTTATTGTACCTTTAACTATATAAAACTAAATATATAATAGAAATTGTCTTAAGACTATTTAACGTAATTTAGTGATGCACTGAAAAAAGGAAATCGTAATGTCTATTCGCCTCATTATCGATGACAAGAAAAACACAAAGAAAATTCTTATAAAAAATAAAATAACTTTTGGCCGAAACAAAGAAGTTGTCGATATTGTTCTAGATGACCCTAAAGTCTCTTCAAAACACTTTGAAATTATCTATGACAAAAGCTCAATTCTTGTCCGTGACCTGTCTTCCAAAAATGGAACATTTATCAATCAGAAAAGAATCGAAAATGAAGAGCCTTTATATGTCTATGATATTCTAAAAGCTGGCAGCATTAGTATATCTATTGATGCTAAATCACTTACAAGTTCTGAATTTGAAAGACTCTATAGAAAAACAGATCCAAATTATTGGGGTGAGAATATTACGAATATTCTAAAAACCAGCAAATTCGTCTTAAAAGATATTAAAAAACCTATTAAGATTAAACGCTAAAGCTTTCACCACATCCACAAGTATTCTTTGCATTTGGATTTTCAAATACAAAGCCCTTTCCGTTTAGGCCGTCTTTGAAATCTAAAGTTATTCCACTTAGGTATATTGAAGACTTAGGATCGATAAGAATCTTTACGCCATCCATTTCAATAATATTGTCACTGTCCTTAGGGGCATCAAAGTCGATATTATAAGATAGTCCAGAGCATCCGCCTCCGATAACACCTAGACGAAGACCGAAGTCAGTCTTAGAACGATTTTCACTTTCGAAAATGTTTTTTATTTGGCCAAGGGCCTTTGATGTTACATTTAATAGCTCACTCATATAAACCTCTGAAATTACGTAGGTAATTATATCCAATACCTGTATTATATCATATTGGTGATATACTTTATATAGGAGTATCAAGCAATGTCTATCTCATTAGTTATTAAATGTGGTGAAAATACGGCCAAATTTTTGATCAAACCAAAAATCACTTTCGGGCGATCAAAGTCGGCAGTAGATATATCAGTAGATGATAAGAAAATATCATCAAAACACCTTGAAATTACACACGAAAAAAAAAGTGAGATAATAGTTAAGGACCTTAACTCTACAAATGGTACCTTCATCAATAATAAGAAAATTGAAGGGCCCCATAGGCTCTATGTCTATGAAACTGTAAGAATAGGAAATTGCTATATTACAATATGTCTTGATGACTTAACTGAGCTCGAACTTAAATCTCTCACCCGACCGATCGAAGAGCATTTCGAAAATGGTGAAGTGACACAGACCAATACGAATCTTGCCGATCAAACAAGCTTTTTGGCCATAAATAATAAATTAAGCCTGCAAAGCCCGAAGCTTCGCGGAGATATTAAAAAGAAAGCACAAACTAAAAAGCCAGCTAAGAAAAAGAAACCAAAAGAGCCTGAAGAGGATAAAACTGTCATGACTAAAATCATGAAGTTTTTCAAATAAGACTCTTACTTATTTGGTACCCAAGCAACATCCTTAATATTTTCAATCTTATTTAGAAATCTTGCTACAATAAAGAAATAGTCAGATAAGCGATTTAGATATTCTAAATCGATTCTTTCAACATCACCTAAGTCCACGGCCTGTCTTTCTACTTCACGAGTTTTAGTACGACAGATATGAATATGAGAAGCGGCAACTCCTCCCCCAGGTAGAATAAAGTACTTCAATGGATCAACGATAGTATCGAAGTAATCGATTTCTTCTTCTAAGTGGATTAACTCATCTTCTTTTAGCTTAGGTAAATTGTAATTTTCACGGTCCTCTTTTAGACTCGCAAAGTTGGACCCAAGGACAAAGATATTGTCCTGGATCCTTTTAAATGTATTTTTTAATCGTACTTCTTGAATATAACAAAGAGATAAACCGATATAGCTATTTAGCTCATCCAAGTTTCCATAAAGGTTTATTCTAGCACTTGCTTTAGAAACACGTTGTCCACCAACTAGACTAGTCTCACCCTTATCACCTGTTCGAGTATATAGCTTAGATTTCTTCATTACATATTCCTTCTATATTTCCCACCAATCTCATATAGAAGATTTGTGATTTCACCTAATGAACAATAATTTACCGTCTCGATTAATTCTTCGAAAATATTTCCTCCAGAAAGTGCAACTTCTCTTAGGCGATTAAGCGCGTCTTCTGATTTATTTTTATTTCTTTCTTTGAAGTCATTGAGTCTAGCAATTTGTCCTTTCTTTTCTTCATCACTACAGCGAGATAATTCAATTTCTTGATTTAGTTGCTCGTCAATATTATCGGCGATGTAAGTATTCACACCAATAATTGGTAGCTCACCTGAGTCTTTAAGAGTTTCATAATGAAGTGACTCTTCTTGAATCTTAGATCTCTGATACATACTTTCCATTGCACCAAGAACACCACCTTTGTCTGAGATTCTCTCAAATTCAGAAAGAATAGCTTCTTCAACAAGACCAGCTAACTCTTCAATTACGTAAGCTCCTTGCATTGGATTATCAGACTTATTAAGACCGAATTCACGGTTGATAATCATTTGAATTGCCATTGCACGACGAACAGACTCTTCAGTTGGAGTCGTAATCGCTTCATCATATGCATTTGTATGAAGAGAGTTACAATTATCTGAAAGTGCAAGATAAGCTTGTAGAGTTGTTCTAATATCGTTGAAATCAATCTCTTGAGCATGAAGTGAACGACCAGATGTTTGAATATGATACTTAAACTTCTGAGCCTTATCATTTGCTCCATACTTATTACGCATTGTAATCGCCCAAATCTTTCTAGCAACTCGACCGATTACTGAATATTCAGGATCTAATCCATTAGAGAAGAAGAAAGATAAGTTTTGAGAGAACTCATCTATATTTAATCCACGAGCTAAGTAGTACTCAACAAATGTGAATCCGTTTGCCAGTGTGAAAGCAACTTGTGTAATTGGATTCGCACCAGCTTCTGCAATATGATAACCAGAAATTGAAACAGTATAATAATTTCTAATTTTTTGCTGACAGAAGTATTCTTGAACATCCCCCATCATTTTTAATGCAAATTCTAGAGAGAAGATACAAGTATTTTGGGCCTGATCTTCTTTTAAAATATCTGCTTGAACTGTTCCACGAATTTGTTGAAGGATCGCCAAACGCTTATCTTTATCATAATAATCATCGCCCTTAAGTTTTTGTCTTAGGGCCGTATTAAGATAGAATGCCAGCATAATTGGTGCCGGTCCATTGATTGTCATTGAAACTGAAGTGTATGGATCTGAAAGATCAAAACCATCAAATAATAATTCCATATCCTCAACTGTTGCAATTGAAACACCTGCTTCGCCAATTTTACCAAAAATATCTGGACGTAAATCAGGGTCCTCTCCGTAAAGAGTTACAGAATCAAAAGCTGTTGAAAGACGCTTTGCCTTGTCATCTTTTGAAAGATAGTGAAAACGTTTATTAGTTCTTGCTGGTCCACCTTCACCTGCAAACATTCTCTTTGGATCTTCATCTGTACGCTTAAATGGGAAAATCCCAGCACCGTATGGGAAGAACCCTGGAAGGTTTACATTTCTAATGAACTTATACTGATCTACAATTGAGGTGAAATTTGGTGTTCCAACTTTTTGGATATCAACACCTGAAAGGGATTGATACTTAGTCGCTACGTTGAACTCACGATCACGAACCTTGTAAGTAAATGTTCCACTTTCATATTGCTTAAGAACGGATTGAAATTGTTCTAATTCTTTTTCAACTTCTTCACCAAGTTCTTCTTTTAACTGAGTAAGCTTTTCATCGATCTCTTTGCTTGGAACAATTTTACTAGTGATCTCAAGGGCCTCAACATCACGTAGCTTTTCCATTCTCTCAAAAGTTTCTGAGTTATAGTCACGACTTGTTTTTGCAATTTCTCTTAAATAAAGAGCTCGCTCTGGTGGAATAATTCTTGTCTTATCAGTACGTGCACGATTGGCCTCAATTCCTTCCAGAGGCGCTTGATCGAAATCAAAAGTCTGTGCAATTGCTTGAAATAATGCATTTACCCCAACGTCATTAAACTTAGATGCCATCGTTCCAAAGATTGGCAACTCTTCATCAGTTGGAGAACCTGGATGTCCAGCAAAGAGATTATGATTGCGACGATATTGTTTTCTAATATCTCTCATTGAATCTTCTGAGCGAGGTTTTTCAAATTTATTTAAAACAACAAAGTCAGCTTGTTCAAGCATTTCGATTTTTTCTAACTGAGTTGCGGCACCGTACTCAGGTGTCATTACATACATACACTTATCAGAAATCTTTGTGATCTCATCAGAAGCCTGACCAATACCTGAAGTTTCAACAATAATTAAATCAAAGTCTTGTTCCTTTAAAAAATTAACAGTCTTTTTGATTTGTGGCGAAAGTTCTGTTCCTGAGTCACGAGTTGCAAGAGATCTAATATAAAAGTTTTCAAAGTTTGCAGATCCTAATCTAATACGATCTCCAAGTAGTGCCCCCTGTGTCTTTTTCTTTGTTGGATCAACTGAAATAAGAGCGACTTTCTTCTCTGGATAGAAGCGGTGAAATCTTAAAAGAGTTTCATCAATTAATGATGACTTACCGGCTCCACCTGTTCCCGTAATACCTAGAACTGGAATATTCTTTTCTGAAGATGGAATCTCAATTTCTGTCCCATCCTCAATTGCAGTAATAACCTTTGCAAGACTTGTCTTTGGCAACTCTTTTTGCTTAGCATTTAAGTCAAAACCTTCCAGTGTCGAATGAGTTGCTCGCTCAATCATGTCATCAATGATGCCCTCAAGACCAAGCTTCATACCATCTTCTGGAGAATAGATTCTTGTAATTCCCTTTTCATGCAGGGCCTTAATCTCTTTTGGTGTGATAACTCCACCGCCTCCGCCAAAAATACGTACATTTGAGGCACCAGCTTCATCTAAGAGCTCTCTAACGTAGGCAAAGTACTCATTATGCCCACCCTGGTAAGAACTCAGTGCAACTGCATGAGCATCTTCATGTAATACAGCATCCACAACTTCTTGCGCCGAGCGGTTATGGCCTAAATGAATTACCTCAACGCCTTTTGACTGAAGTAATCTTCTCATAATATTTATTGATACATCGTGACCATCAAATAAGCTGGCCGCTGTGACAAATCTTAGTTTTCTCACGGTAAACCCCTGAAATTATGTAAAGTAAAAATTATTATTTACTTAATCTTTTTACGTTCCAATATTGCTAAAGGACTATACCTAATGTATTTTAATCAGGCAAAAATCCCTTTAATGATGCGTTGATATACGTTAAAATACTGTCTGTATTAAAGTATTAGGAATTGCTAATGAGCGAAGATGTTAAATTTTTAGTTGAGAACCCTTACCACTCAGCACGTTTTAAACCTGCGAGAAAAGGTAAAAAAGGTCCAAAACTACTTGCTGTTGTACACCAATCAGGTTGTACAGGTTGTGAAATCTGTATTCAAGGATGTCCAGTAGATTCAATTGAACTAGTTCCTGGGCCAAATCCAAATAACCCACAATTTAATCAAACAGTTGAAATCGATCTAGCACGTTGTATCGGTTGTCAAAACTGTTCTCAAGATTGCCCTTGGGAAACGATTACAATGTATGAACATAATGATGCATTTGCTATCTGGGGAAAAGAGACTCTAAAGTCAGAACTTTATATCTCAGAAGAAAGCTTAGATCAGCTTCATAATGAATACGGGATTAAAAAAGATTTACCAAGTGAAGAATCAAATAATGAAGAAGAGAGTGCTTAAGTATTAGCACTCTTCTTCTTTCCTTTATACTCTGTTAAGAAATAATCAATTATATAGATACCTGCTGCCACAGAAATGGATGCGTCTGCAACATTGAAAGCTGCAAAATGCCAGCCACCATAATAGAAATCAAACATATCAACAACGTAATCTAGTGATATACGATCAATTAGATTTCCCACGGCCCCTGCAAAGATCATTGAATAGGCAAGACATAGAAGATAGCTCTTCTTACGTGCATCCCAAATAAGATAGACAAACCAAAAGCAAGCAATAACTGGAAGAATCTTAAAGAGAACCATTCTAACAACGTCCGGGAAGCTTCCTCCCATTCCGAATGCAACCCCTGGATTTCTAACATATGTTAAATTAAAAAAGCCTGGAATTACCTCAAGAGTTTCACCTAGTTTAAAACTTGATTGTATTGCGCCTTTTGAAAATTGATCTAAAAATAAAATCCCTACAATAAGTAAGGTCATTTGCCATATTCGATTCATTCGTAATATTCCTTAGGATTAATTTCGTATTTCTCAATTTTACGAAGTAACGTCTTCTTTGGAATATTCGCTTTTAGAGCAGTTTGATTAATCTTACCCTTATTGATCTTTAAGGCCTGAACAATAAACTCTTTCTCAAAGATATCTTTTGCCTGTGAAAAATTAAGCCTTAACTCACCATCTTCTTCTGTCGTCGCAAAAACAAATTGATAGCCTTGCGCACTTGCAATTAGCTTCTCATCTTGACCTGCGTCTGTAAGAACAGAGTCTTTAATCTCTTCATAATCGATAATTGTTTGTTCATCAGCATCATTAGATGATTCAACAGTTGCTGATTTACGAATCTTATCTGGTAGTGAAGAAGATTTGATTATGTCTCCGCTTTCAATAATAAAAGCATGCTCAATAACGTTTCTTAGTTCTCGAATATTTCCTGGCCAATCATGACTCTTCATAATGGCCATCGCATCATCATCCAGTCCCGAAATACTGAGATGGTGAACATTGTTAAAATATTTAACGTAGTAATCCACAAGGTGTGGAATATCTGAATTTCTTTCTCTTAATGGAGGTAGATAAACTGGAAGAACATTTAAACGATAAAATAAATCTTCTCTAAAAGTTCCGTCTTCAATCATTTTCTCAAAAGGCTTATGTGAAGCAGCAATGATTCTTACGTCACATTTAATTTCTCTGTTTGAACCAACAGGAGTGAACGAGCCTTCTTGAAGAACACGAAGTAGCTTGACTTGCATTGTAGGTGAAACATCACCAATCTCATCTAAAAAAAGTGTTCCACCGTCAGCAAATTGAAATTTACCAATCTTTCTTTCATTGGCACCAGTAAATGCACCTTTCTCGTGCCCAAATAATTCAGACTCAATTAAGTTCTCTGGTATCGCGGCAAGATTAATCGTTACAAACTTCTCATCTTTTCTTGGCCCATTATAGTGAATGGCACGAGCAACAAGCTCCTTACCAGTACCTGACTCACCTCGAATAAGAACCGGTGTATTGACCTGTGCAAGTTTTCCAATTACGTTGAAAACCTTTTGCATAACATCTGATTCACCAACAAATTTATTCTTAGTATCCCCAAGAGATAAAACTGGAGCAGAGAATCCAACTGTCTCAACTAGTGAGCGTGCTTTTAATGCTCGCTTAATTAAAGAAACTAAATTCTCAGAGCTAATTGGCTTCTCTAAGTAATTATAAGCACCTTCTTTAACGACCTTTACAGCATCAGTAACATTCGAATATGCCGTTAAAATAATAACAATAACAGATGGGTCATGTTTTTTGATTTCAGTTAAGGCTTCAATCCCATCCATCTCTGGCATGTTAACATCCATAACAACCAGGTCATATTTCGTTTTATAAACTGCACTTAGTGCTTCTTTTCCATTGTCTGCAACATCGACAGCGAAGTGATGAAATTCAAGAGCTTCCCTTACAGAACTCTGTAAAACCTTATCATCATCAACGACTAAAACCTTATGCATACGCACTCCAATTATTTATTTAAAAATTTAATTAAAAAGCTTGTTCCTTCACCAATTTGAGAGGTTACAGATATCTCTCCACCATGAAGTTCTACAAAATATTTTACCAGATAAAGACCTAGACCGCTTCCCTTAATCGTATGAGAAGCATCGTTTTTAACCCGATAAAACTTCTCAAATATATTATCGACGTCATTTTGTCCCATACCAACGCCATTATCCGATATTTCAATATAAACCCAAGTATCATCATCCCAAGTTTTAATATCAATGACTTTGCCTATACCGGCATATTTAATTGAGTTTTCAACAATATTTGAAATAATTCTATTAACTAAGCTCGTGTCAATTTCGATAGGAAATAATGGGCCTAATTCAGTATTGATTTTCATCTCTTTTGATCGTGCTAAATAACTTAAGCTATTTACACAATCATCAATTACTTTATTAACATCCTTACTTTGTAGATTAAGGTAAATATTTCGTGATTCAACTTTAGTTAAATCTAAGATTGAAGTTATAAAATTATTTAATTCTTTAGTTGAATCAATTATTGTTTTTAACCCTTCATGAACATACGTTTCACCACCACGATTTTTCTGCAACATATTGTCTGCAACACCTGCAATCTTGGCCACAGGGGTTTTTAAATCGTGTGACATTAATGAGATAAAGTTTTGTTTCAAATCTTCAACTCTTTTTAATAATTTAGTCTCTTCCTGAATTTTATAACGACGTTGATATTCACCAATGGCCCTAAAGGGAACCCAAATATAGTAAACAACAAACACAGTAAGTAAGATGTGGGTTATATATAGCCAAAGTCCAAAAGCAATGAATATCAAATAAGAAATCAGAATCGTACTAAAGATAATAGCAACTGTAGTTACAAGTCCTTTTACTGGCTGGATACGTGAGATAACAATTGAAAGAATGATACCAATTAGCATCGAAATTAATTTTGTTACCCACATCGGTATTGCATAGACTAGCTTATTTTCTATAAGTGACTTAGTCATATTGGCATGTATTTCTAATTTTGGTGATCGCCTCTGATCTTTATCAAATGGAGTTTTAGCGTAATGACCAAGATTTGATATATATGCGGGACCAATTAATACTATTTTTCCATTAAAATAGCCTGGCGGAATATTCCCAACAACAACCCTATGAACTGGTAGTTTTTCGACATGTTTAAGTTTGCGTAAGGGGTAACGAAACAAGCTAAAACTAGCGTCAGCTTCGGGCATATAATATGCACTTTTTAGATTATTAAGAATTAGTGGCTCTTTACCATGAAGAATTCTCCACTCATTTGCCGTCCAAAAGCTTAATGTCTCTTCTCCTGATATATTGAGAACCATTCTTCTTACAACATCATCTTTAGCAAATAGCTTACTATCAATATTAACAATTGCTGGAGAATAACCAAGATCTCGTAATTGTTGAGGAGGCAGTCTTTCCCCCCATGCATCTAATTCAGTTCCATAACGATATAGGCCACCTTGTTTGACGTAGGCTTTAATTTCATCGTGAAGCAATTCTAAAGAATTTGCTTCTCTCTCATTTAAAGGTGCTGAAAGATCTCCAAAGAAATTAATAATAGCAGGCTTATCTTTTAAAACCTTACGGAATAATTTTAAGTAAGTTGTATAAGTATAGGGATAGCTCTCACCTAAAAACTCATCACTTTCTTCATCAATTTTTATAAGAACAATTCTGTCATCTTTATTTAGACTAAAGTCCGTTTTTAGACGTAAGTCATAGAAGATTGCTTCAATCGTTGGAAATTTGTATTGGAAAAGAACCAAAAGAAAAACAATCGTAAAAAGCGCTGGATAATACTTTGTATAATCCAATTCTTTAAAAAATTTAAAAACTTTCTTCATAGTAGCTCACTTTGATAGAACCTTTGGTCCATCTCGTGTTCCTTATGATAATGGAGTGACCACATTGTTGTAGAAGAAATATTAAAATGTACTTTGTTAATTCTTGAATTCTCAAGATAAATCACTTTTTGTGCAATACCTCTTATATCGATTTGACTGTTCTCACTATTGCTAAAAAAATGTTTCTTATAGCTATTAGAAATATAGTTAAAGAGTCTTCTCGGTACGACAAAAATATAGCGAAAGACGGCTTCCGCTCTTAAGAGATTAAATAGCCAATTAAAAATATTACGCCAAAATAATAGTACTGCTAATAAATGCCCCAGAATCTTTGAATTGAATGTATCAGCAAATCCCATCTCTGCTTCAAGATAGCGATCCATTTCTACATCTGTTAAACGCTCGAGTAAGCTTGAGTTTAATATAAGAAAATGGCTTCCAAGAAGTGTTCCCTGCAAGAAGAATGGAGCATCCTTACCCTGATAAATTTGTGGAGTTGGACGATTCCTATAAAATAAAAAGCTTGAAACCTTCCTATACAATCGAGGTCTTTCTTCCCTAGAAACTTTCTGTAAGTTAAATCGAGAAATAACGATTGAAGGAATTATGTAAGTGAATGAAATCACATAGATTAAGACGGCGATAGCAAGATTATTTAGTATATGTAGATTAGGTCCAAATACAACCAAGAACCCAGTTATAAAAAATATCTGAATGAAGATAATAAAAAAGCTTAAAAGATATGAAATAAATACACTAAACAAAATTTTGTCCCTATTTTTTTTACAAGATCATCTCTAATTATAGACCCAAATCCAAATTCCGGCTATAAGTCATCTAAATTACAAATTGATAATAGTCACTGTAAGCGCTATGCGCAAGCAAGCATTTCGCAGCGCACCTATTGTCGAATCCGTAATTGTGATACACAAGGCATTAACGTTTAAATTATAGAATTAAAGGGGTGTTTTTGATGCAAGGTAAGCTACTATTCGGTACAGCAGGTGTTCCAAATTCAACAGCTAAAAAGAACAATCCAGTAGAAGGCGTAAGACGAATTCACGAACTAGGTCTTGACTGTATGCAACTAGAGTTTGCACACGGTGTTAGAATGAAAGAAGAAGTTTCATCAAACCTAAGAAAAGTTTCATATGAATTAGGTGTTCCTTTGACATCACACGGCCCTTACTACATCAACTTAAACGCAAGAGAACAAGATAAAATTGACTCTTCTGTTGAAAGAATCATTCAAACAGCAAAGATCTCAGATCTATGTGGTGCTGAATCTATGACTTTCCACGCTGCTTTCTATATGAAAGATTCACCATACGATGTTTTCGATCTTGTAGAAAAAAGTATGAATGTAATCGAAGAAAGACTAAGTCGCCTTGATATCGAAATTGAACTAAGACCTGAGCTAACAGGTAAAACATCTCAATTTGGTTCTCTTGAAGAGCTTATTAACCTTACTAAAAACGTTGATTCATGTCGTCCTTGTATGGATTTCTCACACCTTTTCGCACGTACTAATCAGTATAATAGCGAAGAAGAATTCGACATGGTTATTGGTAAGTTAAAAGAAGAATTAAGTGAAGAAGCTATCCAAAATATGCATATTCATATTTCGGGTATCAGCACTAACTCTAAGGGTGACCTTAAGCATCTAAACCTTGAGCAATCAGACTTTAATTGGAAGGCCCTACTTAAGTCTCTTAAAAAGAATGGTTGTGGTGGATATATGATTTGTAATTCACCAAACTTAGAAGAAGACGCATTGATGCTAAAAAATTATTACATGACTTTATAAAAATAAAAAAGCGGCTTTTAAGCCGCTTTTTTTATGTCTGCATATTCCTTAAATCTCAAATATAAATCATCACCAAAAACATAGAAATAAATATCTTCAGTAGTATTGAAGAATTCTTTTAAGGCACTATCAAGATCAACATCATAAGATTTTAAATCTAAATAGCAGCCTTTAATTAAATCCTGTATTAATGCAAAGCTTTTTGGAAAATCGAGAGTCTTAGTGTCCCATTCAACTCGATATGAACTTGTGTCTGAAATATATTTTAATTTAATCCCCTCAGACTCATTAGGTTCCAAAATATCAAATGTTTCATAAACAAGACTTTCTAATGTAAATTCAAGTATTTTCTTATTCTTCACATTAAACTATTCGGTAACTTTTAAATTATATTAACGAATATCTTCTTCTTTAAACTCGTAGAATGACTTTACATCACTAATATTTGAAATGAACCACTTTTCATCTCTTTTAACAATTAAAGCGATCTTTTTGACAGAAATGGAAACATCTCTCTTTGACTCTTCTGCCGTTGCATCCGCTTCATATGAGAGAGTGTAAGTTATTGAACATTCATCACCACTACAGTTTTTATAGACAATTTTAAAGCGGCTATCTGAAAATTCATTTGATTCGTTTAATTTATTAGGGTCTTCACCAAGAGCTTGAGTGTACTCCTCAAGTAAATCACCAGTAAGGTAATCTTCAAGGTCATCAACACTGATCTTATCGTTTAAGCGCTTTTCAATAAATGATTTTAACACTCCTTCCGGACTATTATTTGACTGACAGCCTATTAGCAATAGGCAAAAAATAAGAACTTTAAACATAACTTCTTCCTTGAATTTTAATAAGAGACAATTCCTCTTCTCTTTAAAATATTAAATAATGTATTCCAATTATACTTTCCACTTGAGCTTGAATTTATTAACTTAAGGCCATAGCCATTTTCATAAACTAACTCAACATTAAATGTATCACTAAATTTTGCGCCTTCATAATCCAATTCAAAGTCTAGTTTTTCACCTTTAGATATTTTTTCATCTGTAAAAATAACAATACCTTTATCATCACAATTAGAAACTTTGACAGGTATCTTTGAGCCTGATGATAAGAAGATACTCCCCTCTAAAATACAGAATTTATCAAAATTAAAATTCTCTTTATTAAAGTTAGGCTTAAAAATAGCCTGGCCTAGCTCCTCTTTTAAAAGGAGGATCATATTATATGCAACTAACAAGAAAACTACTGAAAAGAGTAAGATGATTTTGTCATACTCAACCAAGAAAAGAGAGAAGACTTTGTAAAATATATTTAATACGAAAACGGCCATCACAACGACAGTAAGTTCTCCCATATACATAATTTTAAAAAGTAAAAATAATGCGAGGGCCGTTGTAAGTTTATAACTTCCAAGAATCCCGACAAAGCGTTCAAAGTTTAATGCAGAGACATCGGCATCTAAAGAGAAGCATGTATGCAGAAAAAACAGCGAAAATATCACAAATAAAATATTAAGCAATTTAAATATTAATGTGTCAGTATTGTGCACTTTTTCCCTTCAATTTTAATTTTTTGATATAATCAATATATGGATTATTATCTCGAAATTTCTTCACGTTGTATAGAGTGTGATAACTGCAGGCTGATTTGTCCAGAAAAGGCTATTTTTATGGACAAAGGAAAATATACGATAGAACCATGGGCATGCACTTTATGTAATGCATGCACGCTTGTTTGCCCTGTCGATTGTATTAAAGAAGTGTCTCAAAAGGAGTAAGAAGCTCCATTATATTTAATTAACTTATTCTCGAAATCAAAAGTAACCCCACACCAAGTCATCTTTTTTTGTGATTTAAAATCTGAAGTATCTAACTCAGGAATACCTTTTAAAAAATTAACTATCACATCAGGTATTTCATCAAGCTTACTAATGACGCTTAAGTATTTATCTAAAGTTCCAAGATCTAAAAAGACAGGATTATCTGGTAAGCTCATCAATACATTTGACGACTTATAATCACAAACTGTTTTAAAAAATCCAGAAGACCCAGGTGTATAATTAACCTTTCCAAGATTGATTAGTCCGACACCAGAATAAGTGAAATAATCCCCACTTCCCTCATGTGGAATAATATCAATTAAGTGCCCATCTTTTAAAACAGTTTCATTATAGCTAGAATTACCATCGACATTTATGGCATACAAATGTGCAACAGCATCACAACGTTCTAAATTATAATAATCCGATTTTATGTTTTCAAAATCAAAGAAGTAAAACTGATCAGAGTTAATAATTAATATAATTTCGTTATCAACAACTTTTTTCAAATTATGTATACACCCACCACTACCTAGAATTTCAGGCTCATACAACAGAGTTACATTTTTGTCCTTTGCCCAATCAAGCATTTCTTCATGGCAATGATGAGAATTTATATAAATATTCTCGCAACCTAAATTTCTAGCATAAGCAACTTGTAAATCAAGCATCTTTAAATTTAGAAATGGCCACAAGGGTTTTGGAATAACCTTTCCAAGCTCCCCCATTCGCGTACCAAAACCTGCACTTGCGATAAAGCATGTCTTAATCATCACTACCTCTTTCAAGAATCTTTCCAAAACGCACGAAAGAGTCTTCATCTCTTAACTTTAAAACATCGATTAACTTCTTTAGATTAGGTTTAATAAATGGAAGATATCCATTTTTATTCTTATCAATACTAAGATAAGCAAAGCTACCCAGTGCTTTAAAAGTTCGCTGTATTTGAACTACCTGATAATCTTTTAAATATTTTGAATTAAATTCACTATCAAAAGAATTTAATAAAATTGACCTTTCTTCGTTTGAAAATTGTATATAGCAGTCATCTACCAGAGATACTAAATCATACATAACTGGCCCCACTCGCATATCCTGATAATCGATATGATAGAGTTCATCAGTTTTCACATATAGATTGTTAGAATGATAATCACGATGACATACTACTTTTTTATTTTCTTCATAGTAATTAATCAATAACTCTCTAACACTTGCAACGACAATTTTTTCGTCTTCATTTAGGTTTAGTTTCAAATGTTTTTCTAAAAAGAATTGAAGGGCCAAATCGAATTCAAACCCAATTTTCTCTCTATCGAAATATCGACTTTGACAAGTTTCTAAAGGGAGTCTTTGGTAAGATTTGATATCATTTACTGCTTGTATATGTTTCGTAAGTCCATTTTTAAGATAATAATCTTTCAAAGAAATATCACCAACATCCTCAAGAATAAGAAGAGAGATCTCTGGTAAATAAAGATAGATTTTTGGAGTGTTAATATCTTTTTCAATGAGAGTCGTGATCAAATTAAAATCACGACTCTGCTGTCCATTTGGCTCTTCTGTACAGACAATTAAACTTTCGCTCTCGTTTTTTAATCGATAATACTCTCTACTTGAAGCATCGCCAGAAAGTTTTATAAGGTTCCAACTCTCTTGAGAATATCCCTGCTGGTCTAAAATAGATTTAACTTCATTTATTTCCATATCATATACTTTCTTTGAACTTATAAAATTGTTTTGATGAATTCTTTTCAAAAATAAGATTCTCATCTTTTGTGCTTTGAACCATATAGTTTTTAAGCAGGAATTCTTCTTTTGATAAGTCTCGAGAATAAACCTCTTGAGTTGAGAAACTAAGCGATTGCCTATTCAGTGTTTGTAGCCATAACAATCTTGCTTCTGGGTCATAACCAGATTTTTTTAGAACATCATAAACAAGATTATTTAAGTCTCGTTTTGCATTTAAGTCTAGACGATTAAGTCTAATCATATCTTTTACCGTATATGAATTAAGCGGTATGATTTTATTCTTTTCATATATACCAATTTTACTTCTTAATAATTCACCGATTAATACTGAAACAAAAATACTTTCGGAATTCATAAATCGACGCAGAACTCCGCGAGACATAAAGACGTTATTTCTAGGAAGTGAGAAGTAAAAATTTCTATTATCTTCAACAATATAAAAATTAATTCCAAAATCATCTTTCACAAAGAGACTTTGGTTATTTAAATATAGCTCACGAGCTATCTTTTGTAGGTATCTATTTGATCTTCTTGAGGGCCTCTTAACTTTATTGTTTTTGATAAACAATTCAGCTACACCTTCGAGATGAACAAGGTAATCCTTAGAAGTAAAATCAACTTCGTAATTATATGGATATCCCTTATCGTCCTTATATAAGTAGGTACAAGAAGTTAAAAATAATATTGATATAAAAATATAAAGTTTCATTTGTTCTCAAATAAAAAGAGCTCTCATTGTGAGAGCTCTTATATCATTTGATTTATTATACACGATTTACATTGGGCTGGAAGCAACATCTCTTTCTTCAGGGATGTAATATAAAGTAAATCCAGCAAAAATTAAGTTTGGATCTTTAATCATTTCTCTGTTGTTATCCCAAATTGATCTCCACTTTGCTGGTGTACCGTACTTGTCTTTTGAAATTACACCTAGAGTCTCACCCTTACGAATAAGGTGAGGAAGACCCACTGGATTCCAGTTGAATTGACCACTTTCATACTTAATGATGTCACCTGGTTGAAGTCCATCAGCAAGTGCTTCTTGATTCATTGCTTGAACATCACGCCACTTGCTATAGTCTCCATATAATTTAAAAGCAATCCACATAAGTGTTTCACCTTTTTGTACTTCATATGTATCAGTTTTAGAAACAACAACTTCTTTTTCGAGTTGAACGTTTTCCTGAAGCAATACTTCATCAACTGGTTCTTCATTTGTTGCAACTGCTTCCATTGTAGGCTCTGCTGTTGGATCAGCGACTTCTTCTAGATCAGCAAATTCTTCATTTGCATCAACGACAAAGTCTGAATCATCAATTGAAATTTCTTCAGCAGCTTGAGTTTCTGCTACTTCTTCACCTTTCTTCTCGTTGTTAGAACAAGATGTGAAAGTTAATGTTGAAACTAGGAATAGTAAAAATATTTTTTTCATGGTCTAAAACCCCTTTTTTAGTAACAATCTATATAGTTACCCATCGGTTCCTTTTTAATTATAATTAAATATTAACCGCCTAGACTAATTTCTTCATGCAATGTACAATTTTTCCGTATGAATGTTTTTAAACTATTTACTATAGTATTCTTCTCAATCTTTTCATTTGCGCAATCACCTATCAGTGATTTCTCAAATAGTTCCAATTACGATTTGGCCAAAGAAAAGATTATAAGTGTATCTGGAACAAAACGAATTCTTCTCATTAGTAATGGTCAAGATAGTTTTGCCAAAGGTGATTACATTACTATTTTAGTCAACAAAGAACCTGTAGTACGAGGTATTGTTCCAAAGCAAAAGAATAATGTAGCAGCAATTAAAATCACTAAGATTTATAATGAAGAGATTTATTCAAATATTTTCGTGAACCAAGATGTTGAAGTACTTCGAGGTGATGATTCTGCATATGGTAAAGCAGATACAGCAGAAGAAAGTGAATTTAGAATTACTGATAGCGAATCACTATATGACGATACGACTTTATTAGATGAGGACATTTATAGTGAAGAAGCACAAGAAGGCGGAATAATTAAAAATGATAATCTTGTCTCTGTTGGTATTGGGCTAGTAGATGGATTTAATACCGCTGGTAAAGAAGATACAAATACTCAGTATAATGCATCTTGGGCGTTTCAATTAGATAAGAATATCTGGCTAGAAGGAAGTGTTGGGCGTCACTTAATCAGAGGTTTTCCAAATGAAGAGATCGACACTGCTGTAAACCAATATATATTCCGTGCAAAATATTCATTTGAAGGACCACTTTATACAGTATTTATGCCATATGCAGGATATAAGTTTGCAACTGCAGATAGTCCTGGTGCAGGTGATGTATCGGCGGTTGGAGCTGATGCAGCCGCACGAGAAAAAGATCTTGTTGCAAGTGTTGAGAAAAGTGAGCCAGTTTTTGGAATTACGGCATTAAAAAGATTAGTCCCTGGTTGGTTCTTTAGAGCTGATATTGGTACCGATCTCATGGGAGTCAGTCTTGCTCTTGAATTCTAAACTTTTTTTAATATTAATTTTACTTAGTTCATGTGGAGTAAAAGCTCCACCTAAACCAAAGAACCAAAACTTCCCTTCATTTATTGAAGAGAATAAAAAAGTTCTTAGGCCATCAAAAACCACAAAACAAGAAACTAAAAAGAAAGAAGATAGTAATTAATGAGAATCATTCTTAGCCTTGGGACTAATCTTGGTGACCGAATCGAATCAATCAAAAGCGCATCTAAGTTATTAGAAGACGCATTTAACTGTGAAGCCAAAATGAGTCACTTTTATGAGTCACCTCCCTATGGACCGCAGGATCAACCTTCCTTTCTTAATATTGCCCTAGAAATAAACACTTGTTTAAATCTTTCCCCAACTTCAATCTTGAAAATATGTAAGGAGATCGAAGAGAGGTTAGGTCGAAAACACCGCTATCACTGGGGTCCTCGTGAAATTGATATTGACATAATTTTTATCGACTTCTTAGAAGTAAAAGAAGAAAAGCTCACCATACCGCACAAAGACTTTCGAAACCGAAGCTTTGTTTTAGAACCATTAAAAGACTTACCTTCATTTTCTGAGTATAAAGAGCATTACAAAATTAAAACATTGAAGAACAAGAATACAAAATTGATCCTATAAACTTTTCTCGTTGCGACACCTGGTGCCAAGTCCTTATTACCTATTTACTAAATACTGAAAAGGTATCTATAATAAGGTACTTAAAACTTTGAACAATTGGTTCCAATATGATCAACTTTGAATTAACTTCCGAGCAGAAAGAAATTCGTGAACTTGCAATGAAATTTGCAAGGAATGAGATGATGCCAAAAGCTGGCGAATTTGATGAGAAGGCCCAAATGCCAATGGATATCTTAAAACAGGCATGGGAGCTTGGTCTCGTTAATACTTGCATACCTGCAGAATATGGTGGTGCCGGATTTACGACAATTGATTCAATGATTATCACAGAGGCCCTAGCTTACGGTTGTCTCGGAATGAATACTTCGATTATGGCCAATGACTTAGCACTTCTTCCTATTGTTATTGGTGGAAGTGATGAGCAAAAGAAAAAGTTTTTAACTCCGTTTACAGAAGATTATAAGATTGCAGCTTTTTGCTTAACTGAACCTGGTTATGGTTCTGATGCGGCTGGTATAAAGACAACAATAAAAGAAGATGGTGATCACTACCTATTAAACGGTAACAAGATGTGGATAACAAACGCAGGTTATGCAGACCTCTTCGTTGTTTATGCCACGATTGATCCTGCAAAAAAACACAAGGGAATTACGGCCCTTGTTATCGATGCCAAAGCAGAAGGAATCGAGCTTGGTGAAAAAGAAAATAAAATGGGCCATCGTTGCTCAGACACTAGAGCCGTTACATTTTCAAATGTGAAAGTTCCAAAAGAAAATATTTTAGGTGGTGTTGGTGAAGGTTGGAAAATTGCCATGGCCACACTAAATCATTCACGTCCAATGGTAGCAAGCTCTGCAGTAGGTGGTGCACAGTGCGCAATGGATCATGCAGTAAAATATTCAAGTGAAAGAAATCAATTTGGAGTGCCCCTATCGAGGCACCAAGCTATACAGATGATAATTGCCGATATGGGAATCGAAATCGAAGCAGCGCGACTACTCGTTCAGAAAGCCGCGTGGCATATTGATAACGGAACACCTAATCCAGAACTTTCATCATATTCAAAAGCCAAAGCAGCTGATATGTTCATGAAAGTTGCAACTGACGCTGTCCAAGTATATGGTGGATATGGTTACAGTAAAGAATACCCAGTAGAAAAGTTGATGAGAGATGCCAAGCTCATTCAAATATATGAAGGCACTTCACAAATACAAAGATTAGTAATTGCTAAGGAAATTTTTACAAGGAGCTAAAATTGAACATTTTTGTATGTATTAAACAAGTTCCAGACACGGAAACTAAAGTTACTCCAAACGGAGACGGATCTTATATCGAAACTAATTCGATTAAGTGGATCATGAACCCATACGATGAGTTTGCTGTTGAGCAAGCACTTCTAACAAAAGCAGCAAACAGTGGCTCGACTGTAACTGTTGTAAGAGTTGGTGGTGTTAAAGATACAGAAGCATTAAGAACTGCCCTAGCAATGGGTGCAGATGATGCAATTCTTGTTGAGGCCGATGACAATCTAGATTCTTATATGACTGCAAAAGCACTTAAGGGTGCTATTGAGAAGTCAGGTAAGACTCCAGATGTAATCTTCACAGGAAAACAAGCTATTGATGATGACTGTCTACAAGTTCCTCAACTACTAGCGCAAATGCTAGGCCTACCTTCAGTAACTGTTGTTGATGGTTGCGAAGAAGAAGGTGGTAAATTCACTCTTAAAAGAGAAGTAGAAGGTGGAGCACTTGAAGTTTACGAAGTAAACTCACCTGCTGTTATCGCTGCTAACAAAGGTCTAAACAGTCCTCGTTACGCATCTCTTCCAGGTATTATGAAAGCAAAGAGAAAGCCTCTTGCTCAACACTCACTATCAGATGTAGGTGTATCTGCTGATGATCGTCGTGTTAAGTACTCAGGATTCCAACTTCCACCAGAGAAGCCAGCTGGTAAGAAATTTGATGCGATGGACGAAGGTCAACAAGCATCTGTTGTTGCTGAAGTTGTTAAGCTTTTAAGAGAAGAAGCGAAAGTTATCTAAGGAGATTATTGAAATGGCAAAGATATTAGTATTTTCTGAAACAAGTGGTGAATCAGTTAAATCTGTTACATTTGAAATTCTAGGTAAACTTACAGGACACGAAGTTGACGTAGCAATCGTTGGCGAAATGGGTCCAAACGCTACAGCTGACCTAGCAAAGTATGGTGCTGCTAATGTACATAACCTAAAAGGTGACAACTTAGATAAGTATTCTCCTGAAGGTTATGCAAACGCACTTAAAGAATTTATTGGTTCAAATTACGACTACGTATTTGCAGGTGCAACTTCACTTGCAAAAGACCTTATGCCAAGACTAGCGGGAATGTTTGATGCAGGTATGGCATCTGAAGTTACAAACTTTGTAATGGAAGGTGATAACTTCGCAGGAACAAGACCACTATTTGCAGGTAAGGTTCTAGCTAAAGTTGAACTTGATGGACCAAAGCCAGGCTTCGTAACAGTAAGACCTAACGCACTTGGTATGCCAGATGCACCAACTGCTGGTGCAGGTACAGCAAATGAAGTTGCAGCAAACGCTGGTGACATCAAAGCTGTTATTAAAGAGATCGTTAAAGGAGCTTCAGAGAAGCTTGACCTTACAGAAGCAAATATTATCGTTTCTGGTGGACGTGCAATGAAGTCTGCTGAAAACTTTAAAATACTAGAAGAGCTTGCTGAAGTTCTTGGTGCAACTGTTGGTGCTTCACGTGCTGCTGTTGACTCAGGATACGCACCTCACGCAATGCAGGTTGGACAAACAGGTAAGACTGTTGCTCCATCACTATATATTGCTTGTGGTATCTCAGGAGCTATTCAGCACTTAGCAGGGATGAGAACATCTAAGGTTATTGTTGCTATCAACACTGATCCAGATGCACCAATCTTTACTAAAGCTGACTACGGTATTGTTGGAGATCTATTCGACATCGTTCCTCTTCTAAAAGAAGAACTTAAAAAAGTATTGTAAGCAACCGCGAAATTGACTGGCTAAGGCCAGTCTATTGTTCGCGGTGCTAGGCTAAAGCGTAATGAAATGAATTACATATTCAACAAGCCGGGTTCAAGCCCGGCTTTGTTGTCTCAAGGCCAATGGGAAAGTCCTCTTCAACATATTAAGTTTAAAAATTAAAAACCGATATATAAGTATGAACTGCATATTTATACTATCAATAATATTTCCAGTGATGTTTAGAAAAGAATTTATATCTATTGTGACTGGTAAAATTATTAAAGTTGATAAGAAGATGAAGCTTGTCTACAAATCAATGATTGTCTCTACAATTCCACTTCTTTATATATTATTAATTACTTCGCAATTATATTATATTGTTCATAAGCAAACGAACTTGGACATTATAACTAATTTAGTATCTTATTTAGATTATTGTATGACTTTTATCGGCAAGCTAAATTCTAGAGACATAACAAAAGCGTCTGCTACTTATATTGCTACACTACTCATAATTTACAGAATATTTCGATCCACATTTGAAGATAAATGGAAATATGCTGCTAACATCTTTAATGATTTATCTAAATTTGAATGTAAAAACAAATATGATGTATTAAGAAAAAGGTCTCTATTCTTATCATTAGCAATTGATGTAAAAGAAATGGGACTTGAAGAACATAGAAGTTTTAAACCATTATATAATGAAGCCTTGAACCTTTCAAAAAAACATTGCTCGCATGAAACTCATGAAAAGGATGTTGAGAAAATTAGACTATTACAGAACTATATTGAGGATTTAATATATAAATATGAAAATAGCTTAATATAAAAAAAGGCCCTCAATTTTGAGGGCCTTTGTTTTTCTTCTCTCTAGTTATCTTGGATTAAAATCCGTATCCTTGTCTTTCAAATTCTTGGTTATCTTCACCTTCATAGTATTCTTCTTCGTCATATCTTTCATCTTGATACTCTTCTTCGTATCTTTCTTCTTCGATTTCTTCAGCTTTTGGTGCTTGATAGGCAGCTGATACAACGTTTTGTTGAATAATATTAATGTCTTGTTCAACATTACCTTCTTGAGTTAGTTCCTTTTGAAATCTAGACTCTTCTTTAGCTCTTTCCATTTTTTCGAACTCAATATTAATTTTTTCTAACTCATCATAAGTTACATAATTAATAAGTGCTCCTTGATATGGACCTGTTGCAAATCTTAAACGGTAACCATTTTCACCATTTTTAGAAAAGATACCACTTGATTTTTGACCTTGTAGTTCAACTTCAAAAGAGTTTCCATCCTTTAGTTTTAAGTCACCTACAACTTCATTAATCTCTTGTCCGTTCGCATATACCGTAAAGAAAAGTCCCTCTACTCCATTTGGTCCAACTGTTACGCTTCCATCAATATCATGTCCACGGAACATTTTATTATTCATACTTGGTAAGATCGCTCTTTCAATAACGAATTCTCTTCTATCTTGTGTTGTTGCAACTACTTCTTCTTCAACAAGAGCTTCATCAACAATTTCTTGTGATGTTTGCTCAACAACAACTTTTTCTACAATCTTTCTTGCTTCAATTAATTCAAATCCATCTTCAAATGCTCTAAAGATAGAGATATTCTTTTTATTTTCATGAAGAAAAGAAACGTCAAAAGTGTAGTCATCGTTTTCATTTAATCTTACAAGACCTGTTCCGATTAACTCCATATCAACAATTCTTTTGTTATTGCTTTTAACTTCATTATAAATTTCTAATCCTTCGTGATCTTCTATTCTAACGACTTCCCACTTTCCATTGATAACTTGTGAGTACTCAGCAACTGGAAGGTATTGAACAGCTACAGAATCACGATCAGAAGAAGCAACGATACGATCAGAATTTTCATCAACTCTCTTTTCAAAAGAAATTTCCTTCTTTTCCATAAAAGAGTTACTAGTCACTGACATTCCTTGGTAGATTCCACCAAACACAAGAAATGATCCTGATAGTACTGATGTGATGATAAATTTTTTGTAAATAGCTGATGCTTTCATACAATGCTCCTAATACCTTATGTGTATATAGAAGCAACTAACGTGCCAAAGTGAACAAATACACCAAGACCGTAAGTAACTGTAATCACTTGCGCCGTATACTAAGAATGGGGGTCTGATTAAAGATTAGACTGTTAAATTTTTAACACTGTAGAAAAAGTAAACACACGTTCGTGTGTTTACTCTATATATGAAAATTATTTAGTCGACTTGAAAAACTTTCTTTTCATAGTCACTATGAGAGGCTCTAAACCTCTTAAGTGCAACAACAATCAACTCATCAAGAGCAATTCCTGTGTTTTCGGCCATATGCTGGAAAGACTCCACAACATCGGCCTCGATATTAACTTTTAATTCTTTTAACTCACCTTGATTATGAACTTGATCCTTCATAAATACTCCTATTTAACGACTTTGAGCGCACCTAGTCTTCTTAAACTTACCAGGGCCTGAGTTACTTCAAAGTCAAATAATTCGCAATTTGTATAAATATCGTTAACTTTGCTGTATTCAGCTATAGTTTTTAATAGTAAAAATTCGTTTGCACCAGTCTTTTTTCCAACTTTTATGAACGCAGGATTGATTAAAATGTGAATATCTGCTGGTGGCCTTAAAGATAAGGACTGACGATGTTCTTGATATGCTTTTTCAGCATTTTTTTTAAACTCACTAAATTTTAATTTGAATTCAAAGTCACTATCAGAGACCACTTCTGGTTCAGCGACTAAGGTGAAATTTTCAATTCCATCCATATCGAAGATAACAAGAGAATATAGAGCTTTTATTCCTGTTTTCTGAGAAAACTGAGCTGCGACAATTTCACCTTCATTGATATATACAACACCGAGAAACTGGCGATCAGCTTGTTTTAAAATATTGATTCGACCAGTAAAATTAAAAGAGCACTGCTCTTCTATTTTCTGTATGATGGACATTCATTACCTTTTGAAAATTTTAGAGAAAAAACCTTTTTCCTCGTCACCACCATTTTCTAACTCAATGATCTTTTTTGCAATACCGGAATAAGCATTCCATACCGGCCTATTTTCGTATGAATTATTGGCCATATAAGGATTTCCACTATCACATGATTCCCTAAGAGCGATCTCTATTGGAACCTCACCTAAGAATGGATAACCAAGCTCTTTTGCGATAGCTTCTCCACCTTTTTCACCAAAAATATAATACTTTTTCTCTGGCATATCATCAGGAGCAAAGTAACTCATATTCTCAACAAGCCCTAAAACAGGAACATTAACTTGTTCAAACATGTTAAAACCTTTACGAGAATCTAAAAGAGCGACATCCTGAGGTGTTGAAACACCAACGATTCCATCAAGCTTAAGTGTTTGAGCTATCGATAATTGAACATCTCCAGTTCCTGGAGGTAAGTCTAGAACAAGATAATCTAGCTCGCCCCAATCAACATCAAAAAGAAATTGATTTAGAACTCCACCTAGCATTGGACCACGCCAAATAACAGCATCCTTTTCTTCAATAAATAAACCAAAGCTAATAAACTTTAAACCGTGTGCCTCGATAGGGGCAATTTTCTTATCATCAGTAGCTAATGGTTTTGCATTTCTTTCACCAAGTAGCATTGGGACAGAAGGTCCATAGATATCAGCATCAAGTAAGCCTACTTTTTTTCCTGCATTCTTAAGAGCAAGGGCCAAGTTCACCGATACTGTAGACTTTCCAACACCACCCTTACCAGATGATACTGCGATTATTCTATTTACACCTGGAATATCTCTTTTTTGAGGAGCAGCTTTACCGTGACCAACTTGCAGTTGTGCGTTTTGCTGCTGTGGTTTTTTCTCAGCCTGTGATTTAGGTGCTTCTTGAGTTGATACTGTTTTAATGAAAAGGTCATCTTCATTTACTAGATCAGCAAGGCTATTAACAATTGCATCTTCAATATCACGTTTTTGAGGTG
Source organism: Halobacteriovorax sp. BALOs_7 (assembly GCF_003612895.1). Taxonomy (GTDB): domain Bacteria; phylum Bdellovibrionota; class Bacteriovoracia; order Bacteriovoracales; family Bacteriovoracaceae; genus Halobacteriovorax_A; species Halobacteriovorax_A vibrionivorans. The sequence goes on from NZ_CP027772.1 coordinate 3,106,559, forward strand.
CAGTAATCTCATCTCGATTATAGACAAGAGTCACTTTATTTCCATCTACATGAATATCTTTGAATCGATTTTCATCCAGTAGAGACTTCTGTGTATTAGGGTTTTTAACCTCAATTAATTTCGTTTTAATTGCTTCAATATTTATCATAGTAACTCGCTCGGTTTCTTTCTATTTTCATTGTGGATTCTATTAAATATTGAGGACTTATTCAATCAGTAAAGCAAATTTTTGCCCTACAACAAAATCTATAAGATGTTATAATTACAATAGAAACTAATTTTAGATTTGGAGAATTTGTGTCTAAACCATATAAGAGATCAATCATCATTGTAGACTCTAAATTTCAATTGAAATTTAGTATCTTGATATGCATTGTCATTTTAGTTCTAAGTGCATTTTATCCCTTAGTTATTTATCAAGTACTTTCTAATATTTCAGAGAAGTTCCCACAATCCGCTGAACATATAAATACTATGAAAAGCGATTTATTGAATTTCCTAATACTTTGCCAAGCGTTTTTTGGAATCCTTGTATTTATCGTGACTCTATTTTTCACGCACAAGGTAGCTGGCCCTTTATACAAACTAAAAAAATACCTTGCAGGCTTAAGACATACTGGCTTCGAAAGAAGTTTAACATTTAGAGACGGTGACTACTTTACTGATGTAGCAGATGAAGTAAATCTGACAGTCGAGTATTTCCAAACAAGATTTAAAGAAGACACCGTCTACATTGATGAGATTTGTAACTACTTAAAGAACTTACAACAAGTTGTTCCAGAGGATAAGAAAGTTATCCTAAATGAAGTAGTGACCAAACTCAAAGATATGGAAGGTCGTTTTAATGAATTTATCGGGTAAGAGATTATCTACATTTTTAATCGTTGTAAGTATGAGTTACTTCACAACGGCTCAAGCAAAGCAGTCAACAAAAGATCGTGAGATCAAAGCGGCTCGTCATATTGCACAAATTGAGCGCAATTTAAGAAGAAAGAAGCTTTCTAATTATTCAATTAATAATGCAAAGAAAGCAATAAAGACTGGTGGGATCTTCAAATCATATGTTGGCCATCTCGATTTTCTATCTAGCCTAAAAGAAGACCTCAGAAAGAATAAATACTTCAAGTGTAATATTAAAAGTAAAGGTATCAACAGAGTAGAAGATCAATTTGTTAGCAACATCAGAGACTACTGCTACCACACTGTTAATTATCTTATTGATGATAAATTCTATCCGCAAATCGTAAAAGATGAGAGTAACTTTAATAAGGCAATAAAGCATTTAGCTACCACAAGAAACTCTCTTTTCACTCATAAGTTAAACAATATTGATAAGAATTCGAAAGTTTATAAGTATATAAAAAAGCAACTCATTGAGACTACTCTAATCGAAGGCTTAAAGATTGACTCTAATCTTTATTCACATATCGATTTCGATAAGGACATCACATACCTTTTCCAAAGTAACCTTCATCGTATCAAAAAGAATAAGCTCACTATTACTAATGAGTTTATCAAACAATACAATAAGCTTAAAAGAGTTATTAAAAATAATAAAAATATTCAAACAGACTTAGAAAAGTTTTTAAGATTTGAAGAAAGCAATAATGAATATATTTATAAGAAGTCAGCTTGGAAACGAGTACGCTATATTGGTAAACTTCTACTAAATAATGGTGATATAAAGAATGCAAATCGATTCTTTGCACGCTCATATGAAATAAGTTACGACAGTGAAACAAAGAATGAATCCTTATTTCTTCTACTTTGGAATTCGATCAAACAAGAAAATTATAAAGAGAGTATTGTCACTGTCCAAAATTATAATCTAATTGATGAATTCTCAAACTTGTATACAAAAACAAAGTTTTGGATTGCATATAGTTACATGAAAGATGGAAACGAATCACTCTCTAAACATCTTTTCAAGTTAATGATTAAAGGTAATCCATTGAGTTTCTATTCAATTGTTGCTCAAGAATACCTACCAGAGTTTGATAAGAAATATGTTAAATCACTCTACTTTCATAAGAACACTATTAAGCTTCCAGAACTTACTCTAAGTGACTTTACCGAACTAAGACAACGCAATATTAAAGAATCTCGAATTTGGAATGAGCTAAAGTACTACGGTAAAGTTGATAAGCTCATTTATGAATTCATTAGGCTTGATCCTAAGAAAGACATCGCTAATCAAGCTAAAATTGATACGTTGACCACTGAAGATCAAAGAGTTGCAATCTTTAATTATTTTCTTCATTACTTTAAAAATAAGAAGGACTTCTTATCAAGTTTTAAACTGGTTTCTCGAACTATTGATTTAAACTTAATTAGGCCTTCTAAAATAGATATCACAACACTATTTCCGGTGCTACATCTCGATAAGATAAAAGATGTGAATACTGATATTGATCCACTATTAGTACTTTCAATTATTAGACAAGAAAGTGCATTTAATCCTGAAGCTAAATCTGCCGTAGGTGCACTTGGCTTGATGCAACTGATGCCTGCAACAGCAAGACAGATGACAACATTTAGAAAACAAGAAGAGCTTTTCAAGCCACATAAGAATATTGATGCTGGTGTTCGCTACTTCAAAGGTCTTTTAAATAAGTTTGATGGGAATATTATCTATGCATTATCTTCATACAATGCGGGTCCAACCAAAGTAAAACGCTGGTCAAAAGAACTAATGGATTTAGATGATCCAATCTTTCAAATTGAACAAATTCCATATAAAGAAACAAGACTTTATGTAAAACTCATTTATAGAAATTATTTCTTTTATAATTTAATGAAAGATAAATATATTCTTGAAGAGAGTATCGCGTCGACCTTTAATACCAATCGACCTAAAGAAGCAAAACGAAAAATTTCATCTCAAGTTGAACTATAAAAAAGGGCCTACAAAAGAGGCCCTTTTTCATTTCGATATATTTTATAACTAACTAAACATTGAATCTGAAGTGAATAATATCACCATCTTTGACAACATATTCCTTACCTTCCATGCGAAGCTTTCCAGCTTCTTTAACCTTGGCTTCTGATCCATTAGAGATAAGATCATCATAGTGATAGATCTCTGCCTTAATAAAACCTCTTTCAAAATCAGTATGGATTACACCTGCAGCCTCTGGAGCTTTTGCACCATTTTTAAAAGTCCATGCTCGAACTTCTTTTACACCAGCAGTAAAGTATGTACGTAGACCAAGCATATTATATGCTTCATGAGTAAGAGTTTCTAAACCAGAAACTTCAATACCAGCAGCTTCCATAAAGTCAGCTTTATCTTCTTCACTATCTAGAGCTGAGATTTCTGACTCAAGCTTTCCACAAATTTTAATTGCACGTGAGCCTTCTTTTTCTGCGAAGTCTTTAACGGCCTTAACATATTCATTATCTTCACCAACACTGTCTTCATCAACATTACAAAGGTATAAAGTTGGCTTTAAAGTGATTAGGTTAAGATCACGGATTAACTCTAAGTCATCCTTATCTAATTCAAGAATACGAGCTGCGAATCCTTGCTCTAAATGAGCAACTAATTTCTCAAGTACAGGTACTAGCATTTTAGCTTTTGAAGAAATCTCTTTATTTTGATTCTTCATAAGTTTTGGAAGATTTGCCTGCTTTCTTTGAACGACTTCAAGATCAGCAAGTGCAAGTTCCATATTGATTGTTTCAATATCATCAACTGGATTAACTTCACCGTGAACATGAACAACGTTTGGATCGTCGAAACAACGAACAACGTGAACAATTGCATTTACCTGACGAATATTTCCAAGGAATTGATTTCCAAGACCTTCACCTTTTGAAGCTCCTTTTACAAGACCTGCAATATCAACAAATTCAACTATTGTTGGAATAACTTTTTGTGGACCGATAATTTCAGCAATCTTAGATAAACGCTGGTCACCAACATTTACAATTCCGATATTTGGCTCAATCGTACAAAATGGAAAGTTAGCAGCTTCAGCTGGAGCTGAAGTTAATGCTTGAAAAATAGTCGATTTACCGACATTTGGAAGTCCTACAATCCCGCAATTAAGGGCCATTACTTATCTCCTAAATCTAATAACTTTTTCTTCTTATAACGCTGTATCGCTGTTTTGAAACCATTTTTTACATAACATTCAACAGCTTTTGAAGCTTTTTCTAAATAATCGTCAATAAAGTCAGCTTCAGCGCCGTGATAACGACCCAAAACCCAGCTAGAAACATCTCCATGGGTTGGACGACCAATTCCCATTCGTAAACGTTTAAAATTATTATGACCTAATTGTCCTGCAATGGACTTAAGTCCATTATGTCCAGCTAGGCCACCACCGTCTTTAAATGCGATCGTTCCCCATGGTAAATCTAATTCATCGTGAATAACTAAGATATTTTCTGCTTCAACTTTAAAATAATTAGCAAAAGGAATCACACTTTCACCACTTAAATTCATATATGTTTGTGGCATCAGTACATAGAATTTGTCTTCATCTGTTTCAAATGATGACCAAATGCCCTTAAACTTCTCTTTAAAATTCAAGTCCTTAACAGGCTTGATAAAATTCATAATATCCCAGCCAATATTATGCCTGGTACCTTTATATTCAGAACCTGGATTACCAAGCCCCACAATTAAATAATTCATAATTAACCCGTTTTATAAAAATAATGAACTAACAGAGTCGTTATTAAACGTTCGATGTATCGATTTGGCCAATATTTCAGCTACCGACACTGAAATTATCTTACCACTATCAATGGCCGCCTTGCTCAATGGAATTGTATTTGTGACCAACACCTTTGATAAGGCATCAGATTTTGTAATTCTCTCAATTGCAGGACCAGAGAAAACAGGGTGTGTCGCACAAGCAACGACACTCTTTGCACCATTTTCCTTTAATGCATTACACGCCTCAATCAAAGTACCAGCAGTATCAATCATATCATCGAGAATAATGCAGTCTTTTCCTTTTACATCACCTACTATATTCATGGCCTTGGCCACATTCTTTCCTGTACGGCGCTTATCAATCATCGCAATGTCACACTTACACTTTTTAGCATAGTGACGAGCGCGTTCAACTCCACCAGCATCAGGAGAAACAAAGATTGTATTATCACCAACTAACTCTCGCTTTATATGACCAACGAGAACTGGTGAGGCGTAAATATTATCAAAAGGTATATTGAAGAAACCTTGAACCTGGCCTGAGTGAAGATCCATTGTGATAACACGTGAGGCACCTGCTACAGTGATTAAATCACTGACCAACTTTGCTGAAATTGGCGTTCTTGGTGAGACCTTACGGTCTTGGCGACAGTAACCATAGTGTGGGATTACGGCGGTAATAGAAGCTGCTGAAGCACGCTTAAGTGCATCAATCATAATCAATAATTCCATCAAGTTGTCATTTACTGGAGCACAAGTTGATTGAATAATGAAAACATCAGCTCCACGAACATTTTGTTCGATTTCACAGAAAGTTTCACCATTTGCAAATTTTGTTACTTGAGGATCAACAAGGGGTACATCTAAGATTTTTGAAATATCGGATGAAAGTTTTGGATTTGACGTGCCTGATACAAGAACGATCCGTTTCATGATCTCTTCCCTTTCTCTGATCCGTGAGAAAAATGGTTGGGGTAGAAGGACTCGAACCTTCGAATGGCAGAATCAAAATCTGCTGACTTAGCCACTTGTCGATACCCCAACAATGTCGATATGTATGTAATATATAAGCTAATATCTTTTTTTTGACAAGATATTTTTAAAAATCGGCAATTATTCACAGGCTAAAGATGCAATGCGCTGGCCAGAATATAGGATAATTTCCTGATACAATCTGAACGCGGTCGTACTCCCGTATAATCTCAAACCTTTTTTATTGGCACGACTTCCCTCATATCCAACCCAAATGGTGAAAAGATCATGGCCATCGTATCCCACAAAGAGATTATCAAAACCATTATTAGATGTACCTGTTTTACCAAAGAAGTGCTGATCTCTAAGGGCCGGCTTTACCATGCGTCTGATAGTAGTTTTTCTAGGATCGGCCAAAGCTTCATATACTTGAGAGCCTTGTTCACATTCTTTTTCTAAAAAGTCGCGATAAACTTGGTGCAACTCATGTACAGATAACTCAACAGCTCCAAGTAATTGAGCTGGATATTGCGACAGCGGAGTCTTTATATCTGCAATACGTGATTTAAGATCCTCTTCAACTTTTTCAAAACCAATATCCCTTGCTAGCCTGACAATGGGATTATTAAGGGATTCTTGTAAAGCCTGAGAAATTGGATATTCACTAGCATCTGGAGTATGAGACTCAGATGGTGTCCATACACCACTTATAAGGTCTAAAGTAACTGGCTCAGTTGAAACGAGATCATCGATTTTATAACCATGCTGTAAATAAATTTGATACAAGACAGGCTTTAAGGTTGAACCAACACCATGCCTTTCTTCTAAAAGGGCCTTTTCTACATTTCTCTCAAACTTTGAATAATAAAAGGTTTCTTTGTCTTTTGGCCCAAATGATATTTTAACAGCTAAATTCTCTTCTATTTTTTTAAGGTCTTCTAAAAGACCCTTGGATGCTACGACAGTTTTAAAGAAACGATACTCATTCAAGTCCTTATCTTTATTTTTACGTGTCGTTGTAAGATAGATTGCTTCATAAAAACCTTTCTCTTGAAAGTCTTTTAGTCCCTGCCTCCAGCGATCCCACTTTTCATCACTCCATTGATAAGACTCATTTGAATCAAAGAGATTTAAATCCTGTAGTTTATTGAAAATGAAATTAGCTCGTCCCTTTAATCTCTCTGTTCGGTATATAGGATGGTAATACCCAGGTCCCTTTAACATCGAAACAAGAATGGCAGATTCATATGGATCAAGCTCTGAAATAGGTTTATTAAAATACAGCACCGCTGCAGTATGAACACCTTTTACCCTGACACCACCAAGACTTCCCCAAAAAACCTCGTTAAAATAAGCTTCTAATATATCTGACTTCTCAAATTTAAAATCGATATATACAGCAAGAATTGCTTCTTTAATTTTTCGACTAAAGGACTTTTCATTAGTGAAATATATATTCTTAACTAATTGTTGTGTTAGAGTTGATCCTCCCTGTACAAGGGCACCTGCTTTAATATCAGCAACGATTGCACGCAGGATTGAAATATAATCAATCCCAATATGATCGAGAAATCTAAAGTCCTCAATTCCAATAAGACCTTTAGATAGAATAATTGGAATATTATAAAATGGAATTTTATACTGTAGGCAACGATTATAGTGGCAATTATTATTTCTTAGAGCTTTTAATTCAAATGTTTCATTAATACTTAAAATTCTTTCATTGAAGTTTTCAAATTTATTTTTAAAAACAGATGTGAACCTTTCGTCATTTGAATTTGCTTTAAAAAACAAGAATTCATCTTTAACAATAAAGCTGCCTTCTTCAAAAATAACAGATTTTTGCTCATGCTCACTTAGCTTGCCACTAATGACCTGACTTAAGTCTGCGTCATTTATTGTTTTAACGACAAAAATGACACACAATGCAACAAACGGCACTGATAATAGCAATAATATCTTTAATCGTTTTAAAAGCATTTAAGAAAACACCTATTTTTTTGACGTTACATCAAGTCATCTTATATTATTTCATTACAATTTAATCCAATTATAAAAGGAATAACAACTTATGTTAAAGAATTTAAATAAGGCCGCAATTCTTGCCACTTTAGCGTCAACTTCTTTCGCACTACCAATTGATTGGCATGGTGAACTTCAAACAGATATGCACTCACTTGGAGATTACAATCGCTCAGTTACTCAAACTCCTGGTGCAGTTACTAACGGTGACCAAGCTTTTGATATTGGAGATGCCGATCCAGATTCAGCTAATTTTCAAACATATATTTTCAAGTTACAACCAACGATCATTGTAAATGATTCGACGACGATCAATGCAGAATTAACTTCTGGTTATGGTTACGGTGGAAACTTTGGTGACTCATCAAATGATGGCCGAACAAAAACTGGAACAACAGATGCAACAACAACTGGTTCATTTGCTAATGCTCGTTATTCTTTCAATACAGTAACAAGTAATGAAATCAACCTGACTCAAGCAAATGCAGTATTCTTTTCAGACACAGCAACTTACACTGTTGGACGTCAGAAATTTAACTGGGGTCTAGGTGCTGTATATAATGATGGAAGTGCAGCTGGTTCTCGTTTTGCATCAATGAGAGATGGTATAACAATTGATTTTAAAATCGGTAATTTTAAATTCTCTCCATACTACTCAAAAATCAAAGCAAACAATCTAACTAAAACAGGTCGAATCAGAGAGATGGGTATTTCATTACTATATGAAAATCTAGACCGTGAATTCACGTTTGGTGCTTTATACAACAAGAACACATCAGGTGGTTCAACATCAGTATTTGCTGATGTTGACGGTGACGGAACTGCAACAGAACTTGGTTCATCTAGTGTAACGATGATTGACCTTTACTTCAAAAAGACTTTTGGAAAATATACAGTAGAAGCTGAAGTTCCATTAATGTCTGGGGATATGGGTGAAATCTATCCTGGTGTAACTGATACAGAAGTTGATGCTCAGGCATTTCTTTTAAATAATACTTATAAGTTAAATACAAACCATTCCCTACATTTAGATGTTGGTATGGTTAGTGGTTCAGAAGCTGACAATCAAACTTACGGGGCCATGTACCTTAATCCAAACTTCCAAGTTGCGAATATCATGTTTCGCTATAACTTAGGTGCAATTGGAGATACAACTCAAAACGTTTTTAACTCATCAATAACAAATGCAACTTATGCTAAGTTTGCCCATCGCTATGACTCAGGAACATGGTCTTGGACAAATTCAGTTATTTGGGCAAAAGCTGATCAAACTGCAACGGCCGGATCAGATGCTATTAACCACGAAAAGAATAAGAGATTTACTGCCGCTGCAAATCAAGCGGATGATCTAGGTTTTGAAATTGATTCAAACTTTTCTTACAAGTGGAATACTTCAGTATCGATTAATACAAATATCGGTTACTTCTTTGTTGGTGACTATTACGCCTTCTCAAACATGGCAACACCAAATGAAACAAATGACACTTACTTAATTTACATCGGTGCAGATATAAAATTCTAAAAAACAAAAGGCTCCTTTAAGGAGCCTTTTTTATTTCTTAATTTGTAATTTAATTATTGCCAAGGATTTGACCAATTACCAGAACTTGGCGACCTTGCTTGATTACCCATTAGATTAAAGTTCCCCTGACCATTCCAACCATTAGATGTTTGAAAGTTTGTTTGTCCAAGTCCACCTAAGTCTAAATTAAACCCTGGTATACCATTAGAGTAACTTGAAGTATCTCCAGTCCAAAGATCAAAAGGGCTTCCTGAAGAAGCAGATGCTAATTGTGATTGAAGATTATTAAGCTGAGTTGTACGGTAAATATTATTAAAGCGACCAAGAGTACTTCTCTGTTCAGAGATCGCACTTCCATATCTATTGTTAAAATATGAATTATAATCGCTCATACTATTTTGTTTCCACCCCATATATTGATTATAAATATATGGTACATAAGTACTTTGAACCGTCATACAATCTTGATAATTCCCACCAGAAGTACAGTAACTACTTACTAAATCTTTAGCATATGATTGAATATAATCATCATAAGCACTTAACTTAGCTTGTTGTTGCTGACGATCCTTCGCTGCTCTTTCTTGTAGACCTTGAATGATCTTTCGACGTCTAGCAAGTGGTGATTTATCTCCAGCTCTTAGTAAAGCCTCATCACCCCAGTCAGCAAGTGTCCCTCTTTCAAGTCGACTAATTGCTTTATCACTATTTGTCTCTGCCTTATCAACAGTTCTCTTATTTGCACCCTCAAGTTTTACATTAGAAAACTCTTGAGCATGAATAATTCCAGTTAAAACTTTACGTCCTGAAGTTTGCATATTTTCTTCACGTAGGGCCGCGATAACACGCTTATATTCAGCACCATTTTCATTTTGACGATTAAATTTTGCAATAAGATCATTTATCTCTTGAATTTTATCCGTAATTTGATCCTTACGTCTTTCATCTTCAGTACTTTCACCAAGCTCATCATATTCAGTCATTAGATGCTCTAATTCACTCTTAAGAGCTGGGATTAATTCTTTTGAAAACTTATTCATATGATTTGCATACTCGCGTAAAAGTTCTTTACGCTTATCTCGGCTAACACCATATTCATCACCGTTTTCAATATCTTCAGCAGATGGAGCAATATCTCTTTCGATTTCCTCCATTCTTGTAACCATTTCTTCAACTTCATCTTCAATTAAAGAATGCTGAATTCCTGAAAGAAGTCTTGTTAAATCATCATAGTTACCACCAGATGAACTTCTTAATTTCTTTAAGCTATCTGCAATATCCGTTAAATTCTTTCCGTTACACGCAGCAATTGCTTCCTCACGTAGGTCGTATTCTGGTGTCGTATTTGCCATAATTTTTCTTTCTGCTGGCTTTGCAAAGTCCATACAATTAAAACTCGGCTTAGAAAAAGATGTATGTTGTGCAACAGATGCTAAACCAAATGGCATATCATCACGATAATCTAAATCTTTATTTGTTGAAGCAATAACAAGTTCTGAATTTCTTGATTGATCAATATTTGGGTGATCAATTGTAATACGTGATGGAGATGCAAGGTGTCCTTTATCGATAAGATTTTGAACCTTAAAGAAATTTGGATCGCCACCGGCCAAGTGATTCATACACTTTTCATATTCTTTTTCAATTGAGTCACTTCCAGCAGGATATGCACTTGAATCAACTTGAACATCAAATTTCAAGTAAATATTATTATCGACAGGATTGGTGATCGCCTCTGCACTAATATCTGAAATACATGCTGATACTCGTGTTGGCATATCAATGATCACTTTACCATTTGCAACAGTAAATTTTGGAGTATTCCCCAAAAGAAGAGTTTTCATAAATCCGTAAGATACAGCATTATCTCTTCGACATTCAACTGTTGTCGATCGGCTCGATGGCCCAACATCAACGCTACCAGTGGTAGAAGTATTACTGCTTCCACTACCAATCGAGCTCGTTCCAGTGAAAACAACTTTTGCACTGGCCGGTACCATTAAAAGTGAACAAACTAATAACTTTAACTGAATTGCTTTTTTCATAAATTATCCTACTTAATTCATCGCTTAAGACATATCGGATAATTTAGGAATTACTTTAAAGACAAATTAATTCAAGTTGTAAAATCAGGTACTTACTAAAACAATAGATTTACTTTTTCTTGAACTTCTTCCCCTTCAATAGAAACTTGAGCGCTTTCACGTTGATCATTTCGCTCTTTAAATTTGATATACTCTTGTCTTCTCTCGGCAATGGACTTATTCGCTGAGTTTAGTAGATAGTATGTTGGTATTTCTATAAGGTATTTATATGTTGAATTCTTTACTTCTATATATTTTGGAAGTGTATAACGACCATTATAAGTAACATAACTTCTAGGAACAATCGTATAAACATCATCACTCATATGTAGTTCCAAGAAGACTAATTGATGAGTATCATTTTTAAATTCACCCTTAATATTGTCTAAGTTTATTGACCAGACAAATTCACGGTTTCGCTTTATCAACTTAAGATTATTTGTTCCACGATATAATGACGAATTCATTATATTTTTAATTTCTGCCTGCTTTTGTTCACCATCAGCATCAAGCGGAGAAACAGGAGCGGCGGTATTAACATCCTCATATTCCTTAACTTTCTCTTCGTACTCTTTCTTCTTAACAAGAAACTTCTTATACTCTTCAATAAGGGATGCTTTATCTTTATTAATTAGTTCAGAATTAGATTTATAATTTTCCTCTATTGATTTAAAAATTTTATTAAAACCATAAGAACTATTAAACGTGTAACTTAAAATCAAGCTCTGAAGAATATTTTTAGTATTATCATTTGTTAATAAACCCTCTATCCTTGTCGCCTTCTTAATATCACTTACGGCTCCAACATCATAACTTCCATTCTCATATTCAACAGCAATCATCTTTTTAAAGTCATCTTCATTTTCTGATGAAACTAATAAATATTTAAAGAAATTTGTATTAACTTGTGCCGTATCATCATTAAAGTCTGAATCAGCAGCCGTTCGCTTTACGATTATATGTGCAACAACAAGTTCCTTATCTAGTTCATGATTTGAAGGATTTCTCATAAGACCTTCTAATGAGGGAATTGAGGCATAAATATGTGTACTAAATAGTAAAAGCGAAAAAATTAAAACTTTCATAAATCTCCTAATTAATACTGATAATAATACCAAAAAATATGAGTCATGTAAGTTGAATTTCAAATAAGAACAAAAGACCGACAATATCAATCAGGCATATAGATGTGACGAATTTTAAAATTACCTTTATAATATTTCTAAGTTAACAAGGGTATTACATGAGCAAATTAGTAAAATTTATATCACTATTATTAATCATTCAATTAAGTGCAAATGCAAAAATATTAGACTACAAAACGACGCGTTTAAAGTCGACAGGTGGAGCTGGTGTTGCCTCACTTCTAATGGATGAAGCAACTGTCTTAAACCCGGCCCCTATTGCATTTTTTAATATGTCTTCAGTTTATGTTGAGAAATCTTCTACAGACAATAAAGATCTTGAAGAAAATAATTTAAAAGGCTCTTCAAATTTAGCTGTAATTGCCTCTGATAGTTCAAAGGCTCTAAAAGGATCTCTTTCATACGTTAAGACTAAGAAGAGTGACGAAAATTACAAACAACTGTCTACTTCATTTGCTTCAACGGTTGGCCCTAAGTCGTCTCTTGGTTTTACATATCAAGATATAAAAAGAGTTGATAACTATCTAGGAAATATAGAAAAGAATGAATACTCACAAGTTAATATTGGTGTTTTTCATGCAGTCACATCAAGCCTATCACTAGGTATGGTTGCAATGGATCCATTTAAAAGTTCTGAAAATGGAACGAAAGCAATTCTTGGAATGCAGTACCAATATGGAAAATTTATTTCCCTAATGCTAGATGCCGGTGCTGATTACACAACAGAGCTCTCTGAGCGCTCTCTTGTAAGAGGTGCTATCCAATTCAATGTTCTTTCTGACTTTTATATAAGAGCAGGTATGTTTGACGATAAGATTGATATGCAATCAGGTTCTGGATTTGGAATAAGCTGGATTCAACCTAAGTTAACTTTAAACTTTGCCATGTCTAATATCTCTGTTGATGAAGATGCTTTATTAAAACAAATAGCTGAAGAGATCCAAGAAACTTCTTTTTCTCTTTCATATCGCTTCTAACAATCGGTATTAATCATGAGCAATAAAAAGAAAGATGACGGTGAAGTTGAAGAGTTAAATGAAGGCGTCAAGAATGCATATGCCGAAAGATTAAAAACTCTTAAACAAGCACTTGATTTTGTTGCTAAAAATGACCTCCCAAAAAGTGTTGAAAAGTTTAAACACTACCTGGGTATATTGGCCGCATACAATAGAACAGACGAAAAGCATCTAACACCAAAGATGTTTGATCCAGAAAGAGATGTTGCAGAATTGCTACTTGTAAGCCAGGCTTACTGGAACCTTGCAAAGTCATATGATAAAAGTCCTCGATTAAGACAAGAATCGGTTAGATGCTTACAACAATTTATTAAGTTTTCTATTGGGTATAAATATCAACATGCTAATGCACAGTTAATAAAAAAATTTTTAAGGTCTGGACAGGCACATAATAAAAAAGCCTTTCAACAGGCTTATGAAAAAATCAATGTTAGATCAAAGAATTGTTACTTAGCAACACATGCTTATCCAGAAAATGAAGACTTATTAAACACACTAAGGGCCTTTAAAGTTAAGCTAGCAAAGTATAGTGCGGGTATTATTTTTATTAATCGTTATTACGATTACTCACCATATATCGTGAATTCTTTTGAACGTAATAGGTCTTTAGATTTTGTATTTAATAAGTTATTTTTAAGGCCAATAATTTATTTAATCTATAAAGTAGTAAAATGAATGTAGTTAGAACCTTAATCACAAGAGAGTGGCTAAAATTCTTTGCCTCTTCAGCACTATCACTGCTGCTGTTAATTTCACTTGGAAACCTTATTACAGGCTTTTTACGTGAAACAGTAACAGCTCAAGAGGTACTACTTGGATATATAATTCAACTACCAAGCTTCTTAATTAAAGTAATTCCAATCTCTTGTTTAATTGCGAGTCTTTTTTCTATTAATAAGTTAAAAAGTAGAAACGAGCTTGTGGCCATTTTTGCGGGAGGATACTCTCGTCAAAATTATCTTAAAGATATACTTACAACCTCTATCTATGTTGCATTATTTCAATTTATCTTAAGTGGTTATATAAGCCCTTATATAAATTCGAGAAGAGCAAATATACTTGAAAATCCTGATGAGAAGTTTAGAGTTTTTCAAAAGAAGGGCCTTTCATCTTCCACAATTAAATCAGGAAAGATTTGGTATAAATCACCAAAGTACTTTTTCTCATTTGCAAATTTCGATCGTAAGACCAATACACTTAATGATGTAACTATTTATCATTACAATGATAATAAACAGCTTACAAAGATCGATACATTTAAGATGTTAAGTTATGACTCAACAACACAGCGTTGGTGGCCAAATGAAGGGATGAGCTACGATGATCTTGAAACTCCTTCATTTCCTAAAATTGATGCCCATGAATTACCCATCAATCTTGACGAGAGCCTAGAGGAATTCAATAAGATTGAAGCAGATATCTCGACACTAACCTTTTTGCGACTTTATGAATATATCTCACAACTAAATAGCAATGGTATCAATGTTAATGAATATCTCGTAATGTTCTACATGCATATTTCAGAAGGGCTTATTTGTATTATCTTTGCTCTTATTGCGGCCACTAGTATCTTTAATCCAAATAGAAGAAATAGTTCATTTGGTCGCAGTGCTGCATTTATTTTTGTCTTCACAATACTCTACTGGTTAGTACAAACTTACTTTTTAGAACTAGGACGAAACCTAAAAATTAACCCATTTTTAGCAACTTTTACTGTCCCAGCACTATTCATCCTCTTCATTGCCATTATTTTCTATAAAAACAGGCGCTTAACCTAAGTTTCCTCACTGGACTTGTGCGGTGCACACGTGATATAAGTGGGCCATGAATACTACAGAAGAATTTTTAAAAGACTACACCCTAGAAGGTGAAAAACTAGAAATATTTACTTATCCAGCACCAATTCTTAAAAAAGTTGCAGAACCTGTCACAGAATTCAACGACTCTCTTAAGAAATTGGCCAAAGACATGCTCTATACTATGTATCACGCACCAGGTATTGGTCTTGCGGCACCACAAATTGGTGTTTCTGATCGCATCTTTGTAATGGATATCGATTTTGAAAGAAAAGAAGTAACTCGTGCAGATGGTACACGTGATTACGACATCTCAAACTTTAATCCTAGAATTTTCATCAATCCTAAAATTGAAAAGACTGCAGGTGACATCGTTTATGAAGAAGGTTGTCTATCTGTACCTGGAATCTATGAAGAAGTGAAAAGAGCTGAAGCAATTAAAGTTACTTATCAAGACTTAGATGGAAATGAGCAAATTCTTGAAGCAGATGGACTATTATCAGTCTGCATACAACACGAGAATGATCATCTTGATGGAATTGTTTTCTTAGAGAGATTATCAACTCTAAAAAGAAACTTCTTAACAAAAAGATATATGAAGCGAGTAAAGGGTAGATAGTGAAAAAGCTCAAAGCTGTATTTTTTGGAACTCCTGATTTTTCATGTCCAAGCCTTGAACTACTTGCAAATCACCCACAGATTGACCTGCAATTAGTTGTAAGTATGCCGGATAGAAAAGCTGGCCGTGGACAAAAACTGCAATCTCCACCAGTGATCGAATACTGCAAAAACAATAGAATCAACTTCTATCAAACAGAGAATATCAATAAAGATGAAGAGCTACTTGCTAAACTAGAGGAACTCAATGCTGATTTCTTTTTAGTTCTAGCATTTGCACAATTTCTTGGATCAAAAGTTTTAAATATGCCAACGATTGGATGCTTTAATATCCACACTTCTCTATTACCAAAGTATAGAGGTGCTGCACCAATACAGTACGCACTTTTAAATGGTGATAATGAAACTGGTGTATCAATTCAAAAAATGGTCAAGAAGATGGATGCCGGAGATATCGTAAAAGAATCAAAACTTCCAATCTCATTTGAAGAAACAGGTGGACAACTATATACACGTCTAAAGTTTGCTGCCTCACTTACTCTAAATGATTTCATTCAAGATATGATTAACGATGATATCTCTTCTTATAAGCAAAATGAAGAAGATGTTACTTTTGCACCAACATTAAAAAAAGAAGACGGCCATATCAAGTTTTCTGAAAAAACATATAATGAAATTCATAATCAAGTACGTGCACTAAAACCTTGGCCTGGAACATTTTGCTTTCTAAATGGTAAAAGACTAAAGGTTTTAGAAATTAGTCCTTACACAGGAAACAAATTGAATGCAGGTGAGATTAAAATAAGTGACAATAAAATCTTAGTAGGATCGAAAGATAAAACTATACGTCTAGATATGATTCAACTAGAAGGAAAGAAAGCCTGCCGAGATACTGATGCAGTAAACGGGCTTACTAATAAATACGATACATTTGAAATTTCATAGAGGAGATTAGATGAAGACCATAATATCACCAAGTATTTTAGCCGCTGACTTCACAAATCTAATTTCCGATATCTCTGTAATTGAAGATGTAAACGATCTATGGCTTCACCTTGATGTTATGGATGGCCACTTTGTACCAAACTTAACATTTGGTATACCCATTATTAAACAATTGAAAAAGAAAACAAATCTACCTCTTGATGTTCACCTAATGGTAACTAATCCAGAATTTCATATGGAAGAGCTAAAGGATGTAGGGATAGAAAATATCACTTATCACTTTGAAATTGAGACAGACCATATAGAGCTCATTTCAAAATATCGTAGTCACTATAATAGCATTGGTCTTTCCATCAAACCAAAGACCAAGGCACAAGATCTAGATTTAGAACTATTAAAGAAACTAGATCTTGTATTAGTAATGTCAGTTGAACCTGGTTTTGGTGGGCAAAGTTTTATGCCAAATGCCTTAGATAAAATTGAATATCTAAACAAGGTGAGAAAAGAGAATAACCTAAGTTTTAAAATACAAGTTGATGGAGGCATCAACGAAGAGACTGGTACAAAATGTCGTAACAAAGGTGCCGACAATATGGTTGCAGGGTCATATATTTTCGGAAAAGAAAAAGATCAATATAAAACACAAATAGAGACTTTAAGATAGGAATATAAAGATGAAAGAAATTATTATCGATGGACACAGTCTAAGTGTCGATGACATCTATGAAGTATCATACGCAAAAAAGAACACTGTAAAAGTAAAGCTAAGTGATATTGCACGAGACAATATGCTTAAGTCTAAAGCTTACGTTCAAAATATTGTTGATAAAGGTGAGCCAGTATATGGGATCAATACAGGTTTTGGTGCCTTATCCGATAAACACATCAAAAAAGAAGATCTATCACAACTTCAAGTTAACCTTATTCGTTCACACTGTACTGGAGTGGGTAAACCATTTACGAAAGAAATCACGAAAGCAATTATGCTACTTAGAGCAAATTGTCTCGCTTCTGGATTTTCAGGTGTAACGATTGAAGCCGTTGAGTTACTAATTGAGTTTATAAACAATGATATTATCCCTGTTGTTCCTGAAAAGGGATCAGTTGGAGCCTCAGGTGACCTTGCTCCCCTTTCACATATTGCACTTGCTTTAATTGGTGAAGGAGAAGTTGTTTACGGCGGTAAAGAGGTTCGCTCAGATTTTGCCATTAGAGATATCGGAAGAGAACCAGTTGTCCTTGGACCAAAAGATGGACTTGCTCTAATTAACGGAACAGCTGTTATGGCCGCACTAGGAGCACTGGCAATTAAGAAAACAGAAAATCTGATTAAAGTTGCCGATATTTGTGCAGCAACTACTTTAGATGGTGTACGTGGAACACTAAGAGCGTATGATCCAAAAATTCATGGACTAAAACCTCACCCAGGACAAATTGCATCTGCAATTAACGTAAATAATATTATAGCTGGAAGCCAAATTCTTGACTCTCACGTAGACTGTGGAAAGGTTCAAGATCCATATTCTCTTCGTTGTGTTCCTCAAGTCCACGGAGCCTCAAGACAAACACTTGCCCATGCAAAAGAAGTAATTGGAATTGAATTAAATGCTGTTACTGATAATCCTCTAATATTTCTTAGTGAAGATGAAGTTATCTCTGGTGGAAATTTCCACGGTGAAGCTATTGCTATGGCAATGGACTACCTTGCTATTGGTGTTGCTGAGTTATGTAATATTAGTGAGAGACGTGTCGAAAAGATGATGAATCCAACATTCTCAGATCTACCAGCATTTCTTACACCTGAATCAGGTCTTAATAGCGGTCTCATGATTGCACACGTTACTGCTGCTGCTCTGACTTCTGAAAATAAATACCTATGTCACCCTGCTAGTGTGGACTCAGTACCAACATCAACAGATAAAGAAGATCATGTTTCAATGGGTGTAACATCAGGAAGAAAACTTCATGAAGTAATTGAAAATGCAACAAAGTGTCTTGCCATTGAACTGTTATGTAATTCGCAAGCGATCGAATTCCATAGGCCACTAAGATCATCAGATGCAATTGAAGAGTTAATTGCTCATATCAGAAAGTCTGTTGATAAAATTGAAGAAGATCGCGTATTTTACAAAGATATTAACTATATTGAAGCTCTAGTCGATAATGGCGAATTATTAAGAGCTGTAGAAAAACACGTCGGGAAATTAAAATAATGTATATCTACAAGAATATTAATGAACTATTAACACTCAAAGAAGCATTTAAAAAGGATGGCCGCAATCTTCTGCCTGAAGATTCTTCAATCATTAAAGATGCCGCTATTGTTTTTAACGACAATGAAATCCTTTGGGTCGGAGAAAGTTCAAATATTCCTGTAGAATATCAAGATAAAGCAAAGTCTACTAAAGACTTAAGTGGTTATGTCATTACACCTGAGCTTGTAGACTCACATACTCACCTAATCTTTGGTGGTAACAGAGCTGATGAATACCAAATGAGATTAAATGGTGCTGATTACCAGGCCATTGCTGAAGCTGGTGGTGGAATTGTTGCAACTTCAGTTGGAACAAATGAAACAAGTGATGAAGAACTTTTAAATCTATGTCGTGAAAGAGTAAACAGAATTGCATCGTACGGTATTGGAACGATTGAAGTTAAATCAGGCTACTCTCTTTCTTATGAAGGAGAAAAGCGAATGACAAAACTAATAGCTAAACTTAAAGAAGAATTTGCTCCAGATATTCAAATCATCAATACCTTCATGCCAGCACATGCACTACCAAAGAGCTACGATAATACTGAAAAGTATATGGATGAAATCGTCATTCCACTACTCGAAGAAATTGGTAATGATGGAATTATTGATTGTGTTGATATATTTCATGAGAAAGGCTACTTCAATGCTGATGATGTTAAAAAATTAGCTCAAACTGCGAAGAAGTTTAACATTCCAATGAAAACTCATGCTGATGAATTCAATGATAACAAAGGTGCAATACTCGCGTGTGAACTCGAAGCACTCAGTACAGACCATCTTCTATGTACTACTGAAGATGGAATTAAAAAGTTAGCAGAATCAAAAACAGTAGCAACGGTATTACCAGGTACAGGAATTTTCTTAGGTAAACCTAAAGCAGATGCCAAGGCACTAGCTGATGGTGGGTGTAAACTTTCTATTGCCTCAGATTACAATCCTGGTTCATGTCATTGTGACAATTTACTATTGTTAGCATCAATTGCTGCTCCTTTATATGGAATTAATATGACTCAAATGTGGAGTGGTATTACATTAAATGCAGCAGCTGCAGTTGGTAAATATGATCAAGGTGCAGTAGTAGAAAAGTTAAAACCAAGGTTTAGCGTCTTTAAGACAAAGACAATTTCTGAAATTACATATAATTGGGGAAGAAACTTGGCCGTTAATAGAAATTCTATTTAAGCCATTCCTGAATTTTTTCTTTGAATTCTTCAGAGTTAAAGTCTTTTGATCCATTAGCGACTTCCATCACTCTTCCGTCTTTGAATACAATAGAGACTGGGATTGCTGAAACCATGAATGCATCAGTTAACTTTCCGTTCTTATCTTTAACGATATCAAAGTTAACATTAAACTTTTTACTAACTTCATTGATTTTCTTATCTTGCTTTGGCCCTTCATCAGAGTTAATTGCAATGATTTTAAGATCTTTATTTTCAATTCCAGATCTTAATGAAACTAGACTAGGGAATTCTTCAAGACAAGGTGTACACCAACTTGCCCAAAAGTTTAAAATCACAACACCTTTTGAAAGATCTTCTTTTTTAAACTCTTTACCTTTAATTGATTTTAAATCTGGCCTAACGAGCATTGACTCATAATGTTGAATCTTTTTTGTATCAACGCCTGCAATTTTAGCAGTAGTAAAACTCTCATCAGTAACAAATAATGAGCCCAATACTAGAAAACAAGCGATTGCGATTAGTTTAAATGGAAATTTTTTTCTTTCTGTACTCAATTTCCGACCCCAGTTAAAATACAATTATACACAAAGTAAGAAATAATTGCATCATGCAAAAAAGGCAACTTAAAATGAAAGAAATTGGCAAAAATAAGAGTCGCAAACATTTTTTAGATGATTCCGGCCAAACTTTCATCGAGTTCATATTCCTACTTGTCATACTTGTCGGATTATCTGTAACAATCTTAAAGGGTTCCAACTCATTCTTAGCTGGCCAGTGGGAAATTGCAATAAACAGCATTGTGCGCAATTACCCAGGGCATGATCCTGGGTTAAGATTATCTCAATAATATTTAAATTAATTCTCTCTATACTGGAGTAAATATGTATATTTTATCATTAGATCAGGGAACAACTGGTACGACTGCAACTGTTATTAATGCTGAGACTTTTGAATTCATTGACAAAGAAAATCAAGAATTTAAACAGTATTTTCCAAATACTGGGTGGGTAGAGCATGATCTCGATGAAATATGGAAGAGTGTACGTCTAACTGTCGAAACAGTATTAAAGAGAAATAATATCGATACTAGTAAGATTAAATCCATCGGTATTACAAACCAGAGAGAGACGACATGTGCATTTAATCGCAAAGGAGAACCTCTTGCTAAGGCCATCGTTTGGCAAGACCGTAGAACGGCACAATATTGTGAATCGATTAAAGCAGATGAAGAGTTATTCAAAAAGAAATCTGGACTACCGCTAGACCCATATTTTTCTGGTACAAAAATGCACTGGCTTCTTGAGAATAACCAATACGTAAAAGAGGCCCATAAGAATAACGACCTAAGATTTGGAACGATTGATACATTCTTACTTTATCGTTTAACTGGACAAACATCTTTTAAAACAGATGTTTCAAATGCATCAAGAACACTCCTAATGGAACTTGATAATTGTTCATGGGATGATGAACTATGTGAGAAACTAGGGATAGATAAGAATCTATTACCTGAAATATGTGAATCGATCTGTGACTTTGGAATAACTAAAGGATTAAGCTTTCTGCCTGATGGAATTCCTATAAACGGAATTTTGGGAGATCAACAAGCGGCCTTGTTTGGTCAAGCATGTTTTAAACAAGGAACTGGTAAATGTACTTATGGTACAGGCGCATTCATGTTAGTTAATACTGGAGAAGAAAAGAAATATTCAGATCATGGATTACTCACTACTGTTGCTTATAAGTATCAAGGTAAGACACACTATGCTTTAGAAGGATCTTGTTATATTGCTGGTGCCTGCGTGCAATGGTTAAGAGATAATTTACAGATTATTGATAATGCCGCTCAAACAGAAGATAAGGCCTTAAATGTAAAAAATATTGATCAAATTAAAGACCTTTTACTTCTACCTTTTTTTACAGGGATTGGTTCACCGTATTGGAGACCAAACGCAAAAGCTGCTCTAATTGGAATGACAAGAGCAACAAATACTGATGATATATGTCGTGTGGCACTTGAAGGAATTGCTTTAAGTATTAATGATCTAATTAAGGCAATGAAAAGTGATATGGGTAGTGATCTTGAAGAATTCAAAGTAGATGGTGGAGCTGTTGCAAATAACCTCCTTATGCAAATTCAAGCAGATATTTCTCAAATTAATGTAACACGACCACAAATAATTGAAACGACATCTTATGGAGCTGCACTAGCAGCTGCAATTGGAGCAGGGCTTATGACCATAGAAGATGTTAGTAAACAATGGAAGAAAGAGTCTTTATTTGAAACTAAAAATGATCATCGACAATATTACGACTATAAGAAGAATCTTTGGTCTAAATATATAGAAATCAATTTCTAAATTAGCGGTTAGGGTTAATCCCCTAACACGCTAAAAATATCTGTAATTTTTCTAACTGGTATAATTTTTAATTTAGATTTCTTAGAAAACTCTCGTGCAATCTTTGGTGATGCAACTAGAGTCTTATAATTTAAGGATTCCATTTCTTTAATACGCATCTCCATATGAGGAACTGTTCGAACTTCACCAGTTAGGCCCACCTCGCCTAAAAAGATCGTATCTTTTGGAATAGGTTTAGATTTATATGAACTTAGAAGAGCTGCGATAATACTTAGATCGGACTCACGTGTTGTAAGCTTCATACTACCAACAACATTAACGTAAATATCATTCATTCCCATAGGAATTGAAGCATATTTTTCGATAATGGCCACCATCATAGCTACACGATTATTATCTAATCCCTGAGTTGTACGTCTTCCATTTCCGAATTTATTTTCTGCTACTAAAGCTTGTACTTCTACAAAGAGCGGTCTTGTCCCTTCTTTTATACACGTTAAGCTCTTCCCGAAACTCCCTTCAAGATCATCTTCTAAGAAGAATTGTGAAGGATTCTTTACTTCATTAAGGCCATCTTCTTTCATTTCAAAAATACCAACTTCATTAGTATTTCCAAAACGATTCTTGATTGCACGAAGCATACGATAATGACCAAATTGATCACCTTCAAAATAGATAACTGTATCAACCATATGTTCTAAAATCTTAGGCCCAGCGATAGCACCATCTTTTGTTATGTGACCAACAACAAAACAAGTAATACCAGTAGCCTTCACATGATTCATCAGTTCATAAGTTACTTCACGAATTTGTGAAACTGTACCTGGAGGCGAAGACAACTCACTAGATGTCGTTGTTTGAATTGAGTCTAGAACCATAAAACGTGGTTTTATCTTTTTAATTTGATTTAAAATATTCTGCCAATTTGTTTCGTTATATATATAGAAGGAATCGTTTTTTAGGCCCATTCGTTTGGCCCTACCGGCAACCTGCCCCTCACTTTCTTCACCACTTACATATAAGAAGCTTTCGTTTTCTTGTCTTCCTGATAGTTTTGATAACATTTCAGTTAAAAGAGTTGATTTACCAATACCTGGCTCACCACCAATTAAAATAAGTGATCCTGGAACAAGTCCTCCACCGACAACACGATCAAATTCATCGATCCCAGTTGAGACGCGATTGTATGTTTCAACTTCAATTTCTTTTAATTTCTTAGGTTGAGTCTCACCAACGGCCTTTACTTTAATACTTTCTTGTACTGGCGAGAAAGTTTGCTCTGTGAAACTATTCCATTCACCACAATCTGTACAACGCCCCATCCATTTAGCTGTTTGGAAGCCACAGTTTGAACATTCAAAAACTTTCTTACTCTTTTTGGCCATTAATCATTCCCATTACTTCATCTTCAGTCTTAATAGTAATTCCCAACTCTAATGCCTTCTTATACTTAGAAGACTTAGCTTCAGTTTCATTTGTAAGAAGAATATCTGTATTCTTACTTACAGAACTAACAGGAGTTCCACCAGCTGCTTTTATATCTTTTTCAATCTCACTTCTTTTTCGAGATAAAGAACCAGTAATACATATTTTTATTCCAGCCAAGCTAGATCCAGTATCATTTTCGATTACTTCAAATGTGAAACCTATTTCTTGTAAGTTTTTTATAAGATCTTTTTTTTCTTGTAATGAATTAACAAAAGTCGTTGCTGACTTCTCAGCAAATCCTTCTAGGCCTTGTAGTTGCTCTGCTGTCATCGATAGCAACTTCTCGATTGAGTCAAATCCACCTTCAACAACTTTTTCACATTTATTATAGGCTCCACCAGTAATACCTAGTGCAGAAAGAAAAGTAATAAGATCAGCCTTCTTTGACTTTTCAATACTAGTTAAAAGTTTCGTGGCCAATTTTTCTTTAACTTTATTTAGTTCAATTAATTTATCAATATTTAAATTATAAAGATCTTCAATCTTTGTTACTAATTTACGGCGAATCATTTCCTCGAGACGCTTAGAACTTAAATCATCAATACCTATCTTTTGAATGAAGTTTAAGATAACTTCTTTGACTTGTGCCGGACATGCTGGATTATCACAAATGATTCGTATATCAACTTGTTTAACTGGAGCATCACAGCTAGGACAATGTGTTGGTACAGAGAAATCATTCTCTGACTCTTTAATTGTTTGCAGAAATTTAGGTATAACTTCACCACTGCGGATAATTTCGATCTTATCACCTGCTTTTAGATTGTGTTGTTTTACCATTCCAAAGTTATGAAGTGTAACACGTGAAACGACAGCACCACTGATACTAACAGGCTCAACTTCTCCAACAGGAGTTAAAATACCATTTCTAGAGACCTGCCAAGTAATCGACTTAAGTATCGTTTGAACTGTTTCACCAGGAAACTTAAAGGCCATTTTATAACGAGGATGATGGGCAGTCTCACCGAGTTCATGATGTAGCTTTATATCATTATAAACAAATACCAACCCATCAATTAAATAATCACCATTGGCCATAAAATCTTTTGCATCCTCTATCGACGCTTCAAAATCTTTTTTTGATTTCATGATCTCATATTCGAGAATATCAAATCCTTGCTCTTGTAAATGATGGTATTTCTGTTCTTCCTTATCAAAATCAATTCCTAAAACATCAAATGCTTTAAAATTAATAAAAGAACATAAGTTTATATTTTCCTTACGGCCAACAAGTCCTGCCACAA
Organism: Halobacteriovorax sp. BALOs_7; assembly: GCF_003612895.1. GTDB lineage: Bacteria > Bdellovibrionota > Bacteriovoracia > Bacteriovoracales > Bacteriovoracaceae > Halobacteriovorax_A > Halobacteriovorax_A vibrionivorans. Next base: position 3,131,878 of record NZ_CP027772.1, read on the forward strand.
TATTTCGTTGAGAAGTAGGTTTTTCAAGACCTTGTGAGATCATCGCTTCAGATAATTTAAAAAATGACTCTTCGTCGCAATACATTTCACCACGAATTTCTATTCTCTCTTTATCTTGAATGGAACTAGGGACACCTTTCATCCATTGTACTTTTTGAGTGATATTTTCACCAAATGTACCATCTCCTCTAGTCTTACCTATAACAAGTTTTCCATTTTCATAAATCAGTGAACATGAAACACCGTCAACTTTGTAAATTCCTAATACTTCGTAGTCCTTGGCCCAATTGATTAATTCATCGATCTTATATGTTTTTCCAAGAGAGAGCATTTTCTTATCATGCTTTACCTTTTCAAGTGACGATATAGTAGAACCTACTAAATTTAGGACCGGATTATCAGGGTCAATTTCCCTAAGCTCATCTTCTATTTTATCGTAAGCAATATCACTTATTTCAGGTTCACCGCGATAATATAAAGCTTTATGATACTTTATTTGATCTTCTAACAACTTAATCTTATTCATTATTTACCTGTTAAAACTTAAATTTCACACCGGCTTTAAGTGATGTACTTTTGATATCAACCTTTCTTTGATCACTGGCAAACTCGGCTTTGTTTCCTAAGTAGGCAATCCCACCAAATAATGTGACTGCAGGGCCATACTTATATTCTCCACCAGCTTCAAGATAGATATTACTTGTATCGCTTGCATTTCCAAAAACCGTAACGTCTTCTTCATAACTAGGAGAGAACATAAAATCGAACTGAAAATAAATTCTTAAATCTTTAACAATTGGCATTGAACCTTTGGCACCAATGAGAAGACCACTGAAGTTAACTCCAGTAAAGCCATTACTAATTTGTGTATCATAGCCATGTGAGTATGAACCGTAACCAAGATATATATCAATTTGTGGACCGAAGAAGAATCCCATTGGTAAATACTTATAACCAGCAAGAAGTCTGAATGTTGAAGAATCCATTGAATTATCTTCAGGACTAAGAGTGCCTGAATCTTTAGAATAACTTCCAAATCCTTTTTCTAGATCAATCCCAACCCAGTAGTTTCTAGTAGCATAAATTTCACCCTCAATTGCAATTTTAAAATCAAATCCACTAATGGCCTTTGTTCCGCCTGAAGCAGACGAATTATTATTTGATCCAGTACCTAGTAGTAGAGAGGCTCCAAAATTACCAAGTAATCCAAAGCTATAAGCTTCCTCGTCCTCAGTTGGTGTATACTGCATCTCTCTTTTTTCAGATGATTTAGTATTCTTATTAATGATCACCCAATCATCAACTTGTACAAGACTTTTGTCTTCGTATCTTAAAACTTTAACTTGTGAGAGACTTTCACCTACATGAATAATTCGTCCAGTACCAATTGTTTTCGTATCCCAGTCAACAACTTCTTTTAAAAGAGGATGGCGACGACGTCTCATAGGACGTACTATTTTTACTTCATAATCAACATAGATCCCTGCATCTTTACCTAAATCAATTGAGAATTGCTGCCCTAGTACACCAAGAACTCTAGCATCATAAGGAATTTGCTTTTCATATTGGTCTAACCAATTATTTACAGTTTGAGCAATAACATCAGGATCATCCTGATTTAAATCTAATTCTTCTCGAAATAAGATATCTTGTCCATTTGCACCTATAATTTTTAAGTGAACTGTTACACCTTGAGGAAGTGATTCAATTTTAACTTTAATAATTGAGCCAGCATTTGTTTTATCAGAAACTAAACGTAAAACTTTTGGATTTTCTAATGCCTTATCTAGATCCTGTTTATAGTTTGATAAGATATTAATAATTTCAGAATTATATTGGTAATAACACCAACGAGAAGACTTTAGGTAGCGCTCAATTTTTGAGAAAACTTCATACCCGATAGCTCCTCCAACAGTATCCCTTACAGGTAAGATCATACAACGACGAGCACTTGGTGCAGCAAAAGCATCAATTGAGATTAGAATAATAAAACTAGTTAAAAGTAACTTGATTATTTTCATTCAGACGGCCTTCATAAAGATCAACAAGCATCTTATACTCATTAATCTCTTGTTTGGTTTTGATTAATTCTTTTTTTAATTCTTCGTGTTCTTCTTGTAATCGTTTTAAATATACGATTGCATTTGATTCATTAAATGAATCATTATATTCCCACTCGTTAATTTGAATCAGGTATTTACCGTTTTCAAACTTCCAAATTAATTTTTCTTTTTTTATATAGCGACGAATTGTTGATATTGAGATTCCCTTCAACAATGAATAGTCATTTATGTCCATCCAAATCATTCCTTAATTTTAACTAACTTGACGTGCTTTGCCAAAATTTATCAATGCATAAATGCCTATATCGAGTATAATTAATTTATGAATCGAATTGACATGGAAAACTTACGTTCAAAAAAGACAGCACTCGTACTTTCAGGTGGAGTTGTTAAAGCTGCTGCATGGCACCTAGGTGTTAGCTGGGCACTTCATGACCTAGGTTTTACATTTAAGCACAATCATTCGGACGTAAATCCTGATTTTGAAATCTCAACATATGTTGGTTCAAGTGCTGGGGCACTAATAAGCCTCTATTTAGCATCAGGCCATTCTCCAATGGACATTATTGAAGCATTCCTACACAAGAACAAACATGGCCTAAAACCAATTACATATCGAGATATGCTCTCCATTAAAAGGCCAAAATTAAAACCTCACCATCCAAATCTCTATGATCCATTAGATGGTTTCCCAGGAATGTTAAAAAAAGTCTTAAGCCCAATAATCTCCATATCGGGATTATTTTCAACTCAAGGACTCCATGACTATATTGTAGATAATATTATTAAATCTAATAATTTTGATGATTACGACGCCGATCTATTTATCATAGCCACTCAACTAGATCACTCTAGAAAGGTTATTTTCTCAAGGTATAACTACCCAAACCCAAGTCATGATCCAACTGCACACTACTATACTGATATTCCAATTGCTGAAGCTGCTACTGCTTCAATGAGTGTGCCACCATTTTATACACCTTATCCAATTCATAATAATACAACAAATAAGACTGACTTCTATATAGATGGTGAAATTAGAGAAACATTATCAACACATGTTGCTGTGGATAATAAGTGTGATTATATTATTTCAAGTTGGACACATACGCCTTATCACTATCAAGATGAAATTGGTTCACTTGCAAATTACGGACTACCAGCAATTTGTACACAAGCAATATACCTAATGATTCAAAAGAAGATTATCGACTCTCGTGCTCGAAGAATTGCAGCACAGGATATTATTGATACTGTTAACCAGTATATGATTAATGAGAAATTCAGTAATGATCAAAGACGTCACATCACTTCTATTATTGAAAGAAAGCTTAATTACGATCCAAATGTTAAATTAATCGATATTTATCCAACTCATGAGGATTTCAATCTCTTTTTTGCTGATGTATTCAGCTTGAATCCTAAGAAGATGACAAAAATGCTTGAAGCCGGCTACAAACGAACAATGGATATATTTAATAATAAAGAATTTGAAGCATAAAAAAAGCCCACTTAAAAGTGGGCCTTCTTATATCTATAATTTAAAATAAAAATTAAAGATCAAGTGGTACTGATACTCCAAGTAGGATTTCATCAGAATCTAAATCTACTGTACTACCATTTAAGTCATCATAATTAATTTTTCTATACTCAAAGTTAATAGATACAAAAGGTAGCATTGTTAAACCAACACCTAGGGCCATACCCGATCCTTCATATTCAAATGCACCAGACTCTAGCTCAGAATTAAGATAATAAGATGCATAAGCTCTAGCCAGAATTGGTAGATCAACAGCTACAAAAAGTCCCATATTAGAAACATCTGCATCATCTCCATTTGCGTCATATGTCCCCATATTATAATCAAGACCAAAACTAACAAGCATTGGTAGAGAATAACCTAAACGTCCACCAATATTAATTCCATCGGTATCAGTCCCTTCAAAATCTCCAGCAAAATTGTAAGCTAAATAAGGCTCAACATAGATACCCGCATTTGCTTGAAATCCCGCAACCATAATCATCATTGCAATTAATAATCTTTTCATAAAATCTCCTCATTTTATCTAGTAATTTCTCTCAAACTAGATGTGTTCAATAATATATAAACCTTCGGTACAAAAGCTTTGCATATAGTTAATATTTCCATTTCCTGAATCAATTTTCGTATTAAGAATTCCGTAATCATGAGAGATCACAAAGACCTTCTCAGTTAGCCCTGTAATTTCAGCACTCACTGTTCCATCTTTATCCATATAGTAGAAATCATAAGATCCTGATGGTCTAAGCGAAGACATATAGGCTTCGAAGTTCACAAGAGGTCGATCTAAATTTATTTGGATTACACATGCCCCATTATCAGCATAGTTTTGGAATAATTCTTTTAAATAATCAATATACTCAAGAGATGGTATGACAATCTTCTTAATATCATCAAAACCAACAAAAACAGGTGTCTCTTTTCCAACTTCTAAATAGTGTTTAAATCCTGCTTCACGAATTGGTGCGATTAATTTGTAACGATTAAGGCCAACTTTCGTTGGATTAATATCTCGGTTAAAGTAGTTAATACTTTTAGCATCAAGATTCATTTGTTGTAGTGTTTTAGCAGCTAGATTTTCTTCAAAAACAGAGAAATTAACAGCCTTTGAACTCAGTAAATATGGTGCTTCATAAGTCATTTCATCTTGAACTAGATGGATAATCTTTTGAGCAACCTTTCCTTTAAAGTCCATGTATTTAATTAAGTGATTACCTAGTTCAACATCTAAGTAAAGCTCATATACAAACGATCCACCTGGCTCAATTTGCTTAAAGTTTTTATTTAAAAATATTTTCTTTTTAAATTTACCCGTAAATGTTGATGTATCAATCTTACTTCCAAGATCAACTAAAATGTGTGCACCCGTTTCCTCTTTTATCTTATTCTTTTCAAGAATTTTATCGAGGTAATCTGTACTTATTACAGGAATATCAAATGTCGTATCACTTCGAGCACTTAATTCAAAATTTGTACGAATAATTCCACGAGCAGCTACAGATGCTCTAAATGTAGAAAACTTATCATCTGGAGCAATTGGTACTTTGATAACTGAAGAACCTGCATCAGTTAGTAATTCATTTAAATTATAACTAGGCACTAAGTCGTAATCGCTTAAATTATTCTTTGATGGGCCTTTATGATTGAACTCTCTAAGCTTAATATTAAACGTAGAAGCCGCTTTCGTACGTTTCGCAGCTGATTGTATAAAGCTTGAGAAATCAATTATAGGCTTATAGTTTTTAGGCTTTCCGACTGCTTTTCTTGCCTTACTCTTCAAAACTACAGTCGGTCTTAAGACCGGTTTAGCTTTATTCACTTTTTTCTTTTTATCATCACCGTATGTAAAGAAGACCATCTCTTCTTTCTTGGTTTTATCTTTTGCATTCTCAATTGCCTTTGGATTTCCATGCTTGTTAATTTTTTTAACGCCAGATGATCTCAAGTTAATTGTGTCAGAATAAATATCAGAAAAGTTGAATGAATTTAATTCCTTCGTTTCAAAATTCTTAGGCTTGAGACGAATTATATCGCTTCCAGTAAGTGCTGAAGAACTTACTTGAAAAATTAAGAATAATAGTGAAATTAGAAGCTTTATCATTAGCTCTATTTTCGCATTATTACTTATTTTTAAGCTTAAGAGGCAAATATTGCCGATACAAAAAAGGCCCCGAATTACGGGGCCCTTTTATATTTCAAATAGTATTAAATCTATTTAGAAATTTGCTTAACTAGTTGTAATCTAAGCTGCGCTCTTTCAACCTTACGACGGTATTTAACTAATTCTTCGTCAGTTAAAGTATCTTTCAGTTTTTCACGAGCATAAATTAGTGCATTAGTAGCTCTTTCTTCGTCAATCTGATTATCTTCTTCAGAAGTCAAAGAAAGGATAGTAATTTCGTCGTTTAAAACTTTTACTATACCATTAGTTACAGTGAAAAATCTCTCTTGATCATCACCGTGAACTGCAACGCTACCTGTAGCTAGTTTTTCAACAATATGAGTGTGACCTGCTAGAACTTCAATTTCACCCTTTAGAGTTGGGATAAATACTGATTCTGCCGGTACATTCTTCGCTACAACTGAGCTAGGCGTTAATATATTTACAACAAAGTTACTCATCATTTAATCCTTATTATAAAGCATTATATATTTTGCTCCTACCTCGAACCGCTCGGGCCTAAACCCTCGCTCTCGAAAAAAGCATGCTCCTTACAAGGGGAGCTTGCGAAGCAAACAATAGACTGGCCTTAGCCAGTCAATTTTGCTTACGCATCCTTTTTAAGTTGTTCCCATTTTTCGTATACCATATCTAGGTTACCAACTAGGTAGAACGCTTGCTCAGGTACTTCATCACATTCACCCGCTAAGATAGCTTTGAATGCTTTGATAGTATCGTTGATGTCTACGAACTGACCTGGGATACCAGTGAATTGCTCAGCAACGAAGAATGGTTGAGAAAGGAACTTCTCAATCTTTCTAGCACGACCAACAAGTACTTTATCATCTTCAGAAAGCTCATCCATACCAAGAATAGCAATGATATCTTGAAGCTCTTTATATCTTTGAAGAATCTCTTGAACCTGTCTAGCAACTGCATAGTGATCTTCACCAAGAATATCTGGAGATAGAATTGTTGAAGATGATGATAAAGGGTCTACCGCTGGGTAAATACCTTTTTCAGCAATTGAACGGTTAAGTTCTGTTGTTGCATCTAAGTGAGCAAATGTAGTTGCTGGAGCCGGATCCGTATAGTCATCGGCTGGAACGTATACTGCTTGAATAGATGTAATAGAACCGTCTTTAGTTGAAGTAATACGCTCCTGCATAGCACCCATTTCTGTACCAAGAGTTGGCTGGTAACCAACGGCAGAAGGGATACGACCAAGAAGGGCAGAAACCTCTGAACCTGCTTGTGTAAAACGGAAGATATTATCAACGAAGAAAAGAACGTCTTGCTTTTCTTCATCACGGAAATATTCTGCAATAGAAAGACCAGTAAGAGCAACACGTGCACGTGCACCTGGTGGCTCATTCATCTGACCATATACCAGGGCAGTCTTATCGATAACCCCTGACTCTTTCATTTCTTCGTAAAGATCGTTACCTTCACGAGTTCTTTCACCAACACCTGCGAATACTGAGAAACCACCGTGTTGAGTTGCAATGTTGTTAATAAGTTCCATAATTAGAACTGTCTTACCAACACCAGCACCACCGAATAGACCAATCTTTCCACCTTTTAGGTATGGAGCAAGAAGGTCGATAACTTTAATACCAGTAAAGAATGGCTCAAGTTTAGTCGACTGGTTTTCAAATGTTGGAGCTGTATTGTGAATTGAATAAGATTTCTTATTTCCAATTTCACCAGCTTCATCAATAGCTTCACCAACTACGTTGATAATACGACCAAGACATTCACGTCCAACAGGCGCTTGAATTGGTGCACCTGTATCAGAAACAACTAGCCCTCTTGAAAGACCTTCAGTCTGATCCATTGCAATTGTTCTAACAACGTTATCACCTAGGTGAGAAGCAACCTCAAGAACAAGGTTATTTTCTTTGTCGTTAATTGTTTTGTTTGTAACTGTGAGTGCGTTATAGATTTCCGGTAAATTTCCATCAGCAAATTCAACGTCTACAACAGGACCCATAACTTGACGAATAACACCTTTTGCTTGTGACATTCTACGCTCCTTAACCATTGAGGGACTCAGCACCAGAAACAACTTCAATTAGTTCAGTTGTAATAGCAGCTTGTCTCAATTTATTCATTTTTAATGTTAATGTTCTAATTGCATCTTTACAGTTTCCAACAGCACTATCCATTGCTGACATACGTGATCCGTGCTCTGCTGCGGTAGCATCTAAAATTGCTGTCCACATTGCACTTGTGTATGCCTCAGGAATAAGGCCATTAAGAATTTCTTCTGCATTAGGGTTGTATCTAAAATCAAACGGATACTTTTCCTTAAGCTCTTCTTTTTCAGATGAATCTAAAGTCATTGGAAGAACTTGCTTAACTGTTGGCTCAATTGAAATCGCAGAATAGAAAATATTGTAAGCAATACTTACCTTTCCTACTTCACCACTTGAGAAAAGTGCTGATAGCTTTGAAGCTAAATCTGCAATTTCGTGATGTTGAGGTTCAGCTTTTTCAAACTCGTAGAACCCACCAACATTAACAAGTTTCTCAACAAGTTCTTTAACTTTAGTTCCAATAAAGTGTACTTCTAAATTTGATGGATCCTCATGATTTGCAACGTAGTTTTTAACTACTTTTGCAAGCCCAGAGTTATAACCACCACAAAGACCTTTATTAGATGAGATTACAAGTAAAACCTCTTTCTTACTTTCGTTATTTTGTAAGAAAGAGTGATTGTAATCTTCAACTAAGGCAGAAATTGTCTTAATTGAATCTTCTAATTCATTTGCATAAGGACGAGCATTCAGAATTGCATTCTGAGCCTTGTTTAGCTTTGCAGCTGAAACAAGTTTCATAGCTTCCGTAATCTTTAAAGTACCCTTTGTACTTTTGATTTTCTTTTTAAGATCCTTAATATTTGCCATTATGGCTCCTCAATAATTAGTAGTTCTTACTTGCGATAAACTCTTTAATAACAGTAGCTAATTTACCGTCATTCTCTCCTGAGATTGCTTTTTCATTTCTAATAGAAGTCATAAGCTCAGAGTGAGATGCATTTAAGTGATCAATTAGATCTCTTTCAGCTTCTTTAACTTTTTCTACAGGAACAGAGTCAAACATTCCTTTTGTACCAGCATAAACAGATACAACTTGATCAATTACATCGTAAGGTGAGTACTGAGCTTGTTTAAGTAGCTCAACAAGTCTTTCACCTTTTGAAAGTTGTTTTTGAGTTGCTTCATCTAGATCTGAACCGAAAGCAGCGAATGCCTGAAGTTCACGATACTGAGCAAGATCAAGTCTTAATGTACCAGCAACTTTTTTCATTGCTTTAATCTGAGCAGAACCACCAACACGTGATACTGAAATACCAACGTTAACAGCTGGACGAATACCAGAGTTAAATAAGTCACCTTCTAGGAAGATCTGACCGTCAGTAATCGAAATTACGTTAGTTGGAATATATGCAGAAACGTCACCTTCTTGAGTTTCAATAACTGGAAGTGCAGTTAGTGAACCAGCTCCGTCTTTATCAGCAAGTTTTGCAGCTCTTTCTAATAGTCTAGAGTGACAGTAGAAAACGTCCCCTGGGAATGCTTCACGCCCTGGAGGTCTTCTTAGAAGAAGTGAAAGCTGACGATATGCTTGTGCTTGTTTTGTTAAATCATCATAAACGATTAGAGCGTGCTTACCACTATCTCTGTAGTACTCACCCATTGTACAACCAGTGTATGGAGCAAGGTACTGAAGTGGTGCAGAGTTAGAAGCAGTAGCAGATACGATGATAGTATAATCAAGAGCACCGGCTTCTTTTAGCTTTTGTTGTACTTGACGTACTGTTGAGTTCTTTTGTCCAACAGCAACGTAGATACAAATAACATCTTTACCTTTTTGGTTGATGATTGTGTCGATAGCAACAGCTGTTTTACCAGTCTTTCTATCACCAATAATAAGCTCACGTTGACCACGTCCGATTGGGATCATTGAATCAATCGCTTTGATACCAGTTTGAAGTGGCTCGTGTACAGATTTTCTAGCTAGAATACCTGGAGCTTTAATTTCAACACGTCTTGAGTGTTCAGAAACGATTTCACCTTGTCCATCGATTGGATTACCAATAGCATCAACAACACGACCTAAAAGAGCGTCACCTACTGGTACTTCGACGATCTTTTCAGTTCTTTTAACTGTTGAACCTTCTGTGATTTTTGGATCATCACCTAGAATAGCAACACCAACGTTGTTAGTTTCAAGGTTTAGAACCATACCTTTTGTACCTGTAGCAAATTCTACAAGTTCACCGGCCATAGCATTTTTAAGACCGAAAATTCTAGCAACACCATCACCAACAGTTAGAACTGTACCTACTTCATCAACTTGTAGTTTAGTTTCGAAGTTAGCAATTCTGTCTTTGATAATGCTCGTAATTTCTTCTGGATTCATTGACATCATTTACCTCTACAATAATTGGCTTTTAACCATTTATAATTGATTCTTTTAAAGTATTAAGTTGTTTATCTACAGAAGCATCGACTTGATAGTCTTCAACTGTCACTCGAACACCTGCAGTTATTTTTTCGTTTTTTACGTAAGTTAATTCAGGCTCTGATCCTAATTCCTTCTTGATAAAAGATTTAATCTTATCAAGAGACTCAGTATCAATTGAATCTGCACTACCTTCGATTGTTCCTCTCATGAAACCTTTTTCATGATCATCGATAACGATTACTTCTTTAAAAATAATTGGCATAAGACCAATTCTTTTTTCTTGAAGTAGGAAATTAATAAATGATTTTACAACTTGAGAAAGTCCTAATTTTGTCATTACATCATTAACAACAGCTGTTTTTTCTTCAGCAGAGAAAACATCAAGAAACATAACATTTTCAAGATTGTTGTTTTCGTTAACCACTTCAGTAAGTGTTGTTAATTCTTTAGCAACGTCAAGATTTGACTCTTTACCTAGGTTGTAAATCGCTTTTGCATACGCTTTGGCTACATTCTTATCTTTCATTTTACTACCCTAGAACTATAGTCTTGATATTAAATTACTAGTTGCTTTATTTGATAATTTTTCATCTTTATGAATTGTACTTTTAGTCTTGTTAATAACTTCATCTAAAAGTGATTCGTTAAGACTTTTAAGCATCATTTTCTTTTCAGATTCTAATTTATGCTCAGAATCTTTTTCCATTTTTTCCATTGATGCCTTCATTTCTTCAACAAATTTTTGTTCAAACTTTTCGCTGTCTACTTTTGCATTTGAAATGATTTTTTCTTTTTCAGTTTGAATGTTATCGATCTTAGCTTTTGAAGCTTGTAGCTCTTGTTCTGCCTTAGCATCTTTCTTTGCTGCATACTCAACTAAGTCTTTAATGTTTTCTGATTTTTCTGTGAATGATTTGCTCATAAATGGGATCATCTTCCACGCAATAAAACCAAACACAATTGTGAAGTTAATTGCAGGAACTAGAAGATCACTTAAATGACCACCGCGGTACTCACCACCAGCAGCTAGAGCAACATTACTAATGATTAAAGCTAATAAAAATTTCATTGCTTACCCTATCCTTAAATAATTTACTGAACGATTTTGTTTACAAGAAGTGACGATAGTTCTTCCGCATCTTTCATAACGGCAACTTTCTTTTCTTCTAATTCTTTTGCGTACTCATTCTTCTCAGCATTTAGTTGAGACTCAAGTTTATCTGCTAGTTCTTTAACCTTTGCAGCTTCACGCTTTGTTACTTCTTCTTTCTTTGCTTGAATGATAGAAAAAGCTTCTGATTGAGCACTTTCAATTTTCACTTTATATTCTTTTTCAAGCTCAGTTGCTAGACGAGTTTTCTCCTCTGCTCCTGACTCCATTTTAGTCGTTTTTGCTTCACGATTTTCAAGAATATCTTGAAGCTTAGACCAAATTAAGTTTCTTGTTACAAAGTACAAAACAGTAACAATAGCTAATTGAATGAATAAAGTTGAATCGATTTGTAGTGATTTTAATACTGTAAGAATAGTATCCATTAGTGACTACTCCAAATTACATCTAGATGATTGGTTAAAAGTTCACTAATAATTAAACTTTATATGGCCTATCGTCAAGATAAACCGGTTATTTCTGAATGTTTGTTAATTTTTAATTAAGGTGTAAATAATCAAATTTATTTAATTATTTGTCATCATGCATCTTCGTTGTTCCATGGAAGATAACACCATCTTCAACAATCAGCGAAGGAGTTGTGATAGTCCCCTCGAAGCGAGCTGGCTTGATAATTTCAACGCGAGAAGTCGCTTTAATATCACCTTTTACGATACCACTAATCATAATTACATCAGCAATAATATCTGCATTTATAACAGCGGCCTCTGAAATAATTACCGTATCATTAGAATAAATTGTTCCGTTCACAATTCCTGCAATGCGTCCAACACCATTAAGTGTAATATTGCCTTCAAGCTTACAACCATCTTCAATAATTGCTGCCATTGTTCCTTGTGTCATATACTCTTTACCTTTTTTCCATGGTGGTTCTATAGGACCAATTTAATTATTTCATTATTTGGTTCTATAGGACCAGTTAAGACTATATCCAACTGGTCCCATAGGACCGATTTTTATCTATTAGTTAAAAGATATTCAAAGATATCATTAAATTCAGCTTCATTAGCAAATTTAAGAACGACTTCACCACCGCCACTCTTATTTGTCTTAATACCAAAGTGGTACCCAGTACGCTGCTCAAGCTTCTCTCTATATTGAGACATTTTGCCATTGAAGAAGTCAAAGTTTTCTTCCTCTTCTTTCTTGTCTTTTGGTGCACGTTTAGAAGCTTTAATTAGTTTTTCAGTTTCTCTAACTGATAAATTATCTACAGCTGCTTTATTTGCAATGCGAATACAATCTTCTCTTTCTTTAACACCTGCTAAAATTTTAGCATGACCAAAAGATAGCTGATCCTTTTGAATTAAATCGACAACATCACGAGGTAGTTTAAGGATACGTAGGAAGTTAGCAATTGTTGATCTTTCCTTTCCTACTTTCTTTGCAACTTCTTCTTGTGTCAGGTTGTAGTCTTCCATTAATCCAAAGTAAGCTAGCGCTTCTTCTACACAATTTAGATCTGAACGTTGAACGTTTTCAATGATCGACATAACCATTTTTTCACGATCAGTTGCTCTTTTAATGACAACAGGAACTTGAGTAAGGCCAGCAAGTTTTGAAGCTCTTAATCTTCTTTCACCAGCTACAAGTTCATATCCTTCATCCGCTTTAACAACAATTAAAGGCTGGATAACACCATTTTCCTTAATTGAGTTAGATAGCTCATGAAGTTCTTCTTCTTTAAATATTTTACGTGGTTGATTTGGGTTTGCATGAATTGATGTAATATCCAACATTGATGGATTCGTTTCAACTTGTACTGCTGCTTCTCTTTGTACCGGTTTTTCAGGTTGATTTTCTGCCGCTACCTTTTGGAGATCTGAAAATGCAGCTTGCGCTTTCGATGCTTTAGAAGAACCACTTGTTCCACCTAAAAGAGAACCCATACCTTTACCTAGAGCTACTTTCTTTGCCATTTTCTCTTCCCCTTACCTATTGAATATTACCTTGAAGTGTATTGTCGACATTATCAACTGAAGGCACCTCTGGTAGTCCATTTTGAGTTTCTACTGATTGAGCACGATCTTTAATAATAAGTTCTTTTGCTAGAGCAAGGTAAGCTTCAGAACCTTTTGATTCAATATCGTAAAGAATGATTGGTTTCCCAAAAGATGGGCACTCGGCAAGTTTTACGTTTCTAGGTATTACCGCTTGAAACACTTTATCGCCGAAGTGCCTTCTAATCTCTTCAGAAACTTGTTTATGAAGAGAAGCTCTTCCATCAAACATAGTAAGGACGATTCCGTCCATTTCTAATGCTGGATTTAAATTCGCTTTTATTAGTTTTACTGTATTAATTAATTGAGCAAGACCTTCCATCGCTAAATACTCTGTTTGCATTGGCACGATAAAGCTATCAGCTGCGTTTAGAGCGTTTACAGTTAGAAGACCTAATGATGGTGGACAATCGATTAGGATGTAGTCATATGAGTCCATAATAGGCATGAAAGCTGTCTTTAACTTAGACTCACGTGCAAACTCAGATACTAATTCAATCTCGGCACCAGATAGATTATTGTCAGAAGGACAAATATGTAAGTTAGGAAGTTCTGTTTCATAAATTGCTTCACGAATATCAGTTCTTCCAATCATTGCATGATATACATTACTATTTGTATGCTGCGATGAATCAAGCCCTAAACTAACACTACCATTACCCTGCGGGTCTAGATCAATTACCAGAGTCTTTTTCTCGGCTACTGCTAGGCAGGCTGCTAGATTAATTGTGGTTGTTGTCTTACCAACACCACCCTTCTGATTCATGAGTGCAATAATTTTAGCCATTTATGTCTCCCCATATATATAGTTGTTACTATATTTTTAAAGAAATGAGGACAAAGTGACAAGATTTTTATTTTTATTTTTTCGAAAATTGTTAATTTCTGTTCCACGTAGAACATTCTTGTTTCTAAGAGCAATCATCATACGCCCCTCAGTACCAGGAATATCAACCAATGTTTCCTCTATAATGTCCCACTTACCACCAAGCCAATCAAGATCTTCAAGCTCGTAGAAATTTGGTCCCTTGTAAAAGATCACGTTTACTTTCTTATCTGTGATTATTTTAGGAAGCAGATTTTCAATAGTCGAAACAGCTTTGAATGTAATTGTGCAATCACGGTCAAAGTATACGTGCTCGAATCTTTGATGATATGTCTTAACATTATCTAAACCGATGGCCTCAGCAATTTGATTAACGACTTTGGATTTTTTCCCTCTAGCTTCAAATCCAATATACTTTTTGTCAGGGTTAAGACTTGCTAAAGGCAGTAATGGAAAACCTCCACCGAAACCAATATCCACATGAATCTCAGTCTTGTCATAGATCTTCTTTAGTGACTCCACTTCTTCGATTGGCTTAACACTATCAACATATTGTTTCACGTGGAACTCTTCTGGTGTATTAATTCTTGTAAGATTAATACCAGCAAATGGACCATTAATTTGTTCTAAATACTTTTGGCAAAACTCAGTATCTTTCATCATAAAATATTTCCTGCCACAAAGGCCAAGGTCGCAGGTCTAATACCTACTATTCTCTGGAGTTGCCCAAAGCTTTCTGGTTTAATTTCTGTAATACGTTGACGGCATTCGAAAGAGATATTTTCACTTGCAACTAATTGCTCCCAATTAATAGGTTTTTTACTTAAGCGATTAATCTTAGCATTTTCGACTAATGCTCGATCAATATATCCTTCATATTTGAGAGAGATAGCTACTGTGCGAATCACATTTGGATCGAAGGCCATATTATTCTCACTCAATTCTCTAGTGAGAACATCTACTGGATTAAGTTGTGCTCTCTTTGAAAGTTCAGCAAGAGTTATATTTGAATTAAGCGGCCCATAACCCTTGTCTTTGAAATATTCTTTATTCTTTGGATTAGCTTTATACGTATAGTTCTTGGCTACACTCCATATAATATTAAAGCTTCTTTCAAACTTATCCTGGTAGCGATCAACTTCTGCGAAAAGACCCAGTTCCTGACGGTATTTTTTCATACGTAGAATTGTATTATCCTCACGTACGTAAAGACGGTTCTCATTTCTAGCAGTAAATAAACGATAAGGTTCATCTCTCTTATTAGAAACTAAATCCTCTACCATAACACCAATATATGAATCTTCACGATCAAGAATAAATTTGTCTGCACCTATTATAGACCTCGCTGCATTTATCCCTGCAATTAAACCTTGTCCTGCAGCTTCTTCATAACCAGAAGTTCCATTCACTTGTCCTGCAAAGTACAATCCTGGCATCTCCTTGGACTGAAGAGTTAGATCTAAGCATGTTGTATCAACAACATCATATTCTACAGCATAGCCATAGACAGCAATCTCTGCATTCTCTAGGCCTTCTATTGTTCTAATGAAATCCAACTGAATTTCACGTGGAAGAGATGTAGAGATGCCATTTGGATAAAAGGTATCTAATTCATGTGATTCAGGTTCAACAAAAACATGGTGAATATCTTTTTCTTCATAACGGTAGGCCTTATCTTCAATAGAAGGACAGTACCTAGGACCAACGCCTTTAATTTGACCATTAAAAATAGGACTTCTCTCTTTATTCTCACGTATAATCCCAAGGGTCTTTTCATTAGTCTTTGTTAAATGACATGAAACTTGATCAATAAACCTCTCATTAAGATCATGTCCATAGTGGAAGTTAACAGCATTGATATCGCTTTCCTGCTCTACCATCTTTGAAAAATCGATAGAATCACGTTTCAACCTAGCAGGAGTTCCTGTTTTAAACCTTGTTTTAAGTGCAGTAACACCTACAAAGATATTCTCTAGAGAATCGGCCTTTAGACAATCAACACGTCCACCATCAGACTGCTCCTCACCTGTATGCATTTTTCCAGCAAGGAAAGTTCCTGTTGTTACAACAATCTTCTTAGAGAGATACTCGCCTTCAGTTGTCTTAATGAGAAACTGCTCTTGGTCTTTACTAACCCTTTCCACCATTTCACGAATAACGGTGATATTCTTATTAGCAGCGACCTCAGTTTCTGCATTTCTTGCATAGACTTCTTTATCGATTTGGACACGTGTCGACTGGACAGCGTAACCTTTTGATTCATTTAATGTACGGTACTGAATAGCGCTGCGATCTGCAAGCTTTCCCATGATACCACCAAGGGCATCGATCTCTCTTACAACTTGACCTTTACCAACACCACCAACTGCTGGGTTACAAGGAGCTGAAGCAATACTTACCCCTGGCATCGTTACGATCGCAACCTTTAAATCGAATTGAGCAGCGGCCCAAGCAGCTTCAAGCCCAGCATGTCCCCCACCTATAATTGCTACATCAAACATAGTTTTTCCAATTTCACACGTGTTCCACGTGGAACTATTGCCCTGGCTTGTTCTACGTGGAACAAATGGGCGCAGTTCTAATAATAAAGTTCTACGTGGAACATTTAAGCTATATTTTAAGAAAAATCAATGGTTTATATATTATTTACCGATACAGAAGTTAGTAAATATATGTGTCAGGGTATCATCTGGACTGATAATTCCAATAAGTTCTGCGGTTTTCTTTTCAAGTATTGAAACTTCAGAAGATATGATAGCGATATCATCTAAGTATTTGATATTACTAGAGAATTCACTAAATTTACTATAAATATCATTGATGACAATACGGTGTCTTTCGATTGATATCGGGTCACTATTACGTAATTTCGTATACTTAGATAGTATATCCTGAGTAATTAAGTCAGTTATATGAGCTGGTTCTATAGGACCAGTCTTTTGATTGTTTCCAACTTTTGCCCCTGTAGGACCAGTATTGTCCTGTGGTTCTATAGGACCATTTTTTTGATTTGCCCCCATAGGACCAATATTAAATTCTTCTAATTCTTTTGGTTCTATAGAACCACTTGTTGTTTTTGGTCCGATAGGACCACTTATTTCAATAAGTCTCCCCTCGCCTTTTGAAGTGTCGGCACTATAGTATTTAATAGCCTTTGGAAGATTTGATTTTAAAGTATCTAAATTTAGCTCACCCTCAAACTCATCAAAATGTGTAAAGATAAGAGCATCAAAAAGTGTCTCTTTGATATCGTGATATTGGTATTTTTCTACTTCATTTATATTAACTAGAAGAATTTTATAAAATGCATTGTCGATAAGATTACGACTTCTTTTTATTCCTTCTTCTTCAATGACATCAGTTGTATTGCGTAGACCGGCCGTATCCACTAATTTAAATGTTTCATTTCCAAGGCTGATATATTCAGAAATATAGTCACGAGTGGTTCCTGCAATATCTGAAACAATTGAGCGGGATTCATCGAGGAATAAATTAAAGAGAGAACTCTTTCCAGCGTTCGGTTCACCACATAGAACTATATCTGGCGACATTAAGCTTTTAGCGTTCACACTTGCACTTCTGTGAAGTGAGCTAATATGCGTACTAATATCAGAAACGGCCTCATCTAAAAGTTTCTGCGACTGTTCCTCCCCTACGTCTTCAGCAAAATCGATATTAATTTCAACTGCAGCTTTCAGTTTTAAAAACTTATCGTAGAGATCAGTATATTTTTGATAAAGGCTTCCATTTAAAAGTTTAAGTCCTTCATCAAGCATTAGAGAAGAAGAAGCATTTAGGAGAGCATCAAGTCCTTCAACTTGTGCAAGGGAGAGCTTCTTATTCTTTAGTGCTCGATAAGTGAATTCACCATTTTTTGCGAGACGAAAATTACCAGAGTTAATGAATGCATTCATAATACGCTTTAAATTAAGTGTATTTCCATGAGCTGCAATCTCTAATATATTTTCACCATTGTAACTATTAGGTCCCTTAAAATAAGTGATAACTACTTCATCCAGGAAGTTTCCATCAATGTCATAGAGATTAACAAATGTCGCTTTTCTTATTTCAAGTTTTGAAAGGTCTTTTTTGAAAAATGGTCCTATAGAACCAACGAGATCGGTAAAACCAGATAAACGGATAACCCCTATGGCCGTATTCTCACTTAAGCCGGTAGAGCATGCGACAATAGGTTGGTCATCCGTTTGGTATATCATTTTTTATGCGTCTGCTGTTTTATAAACGTATAACTGCTGTGCAATCCCTAAAATATTTGAAACTGCAAAGTAAAGATTTAATCCTGCCGGTAGATCTTTCATAATAAAAATGAAAACAATTGGCATGATATACATAATCTTTTGTTGATTAGGGTCTGCTGATGTTGAAGGGTTAAGTCTAGTTTGAGCTAGCATTGTAATACCCATAATCGCAGGCAGAATGTAATATGGATCCTTTGCACTAAGGTCAGTTAACCAAAAGTAAAATGGAGAACCAACTAGTTCAACTGAATTTGAAATTGCTTGATAGAAAGCGATGAAAATAGGAATTTGAAGAACCATTGGTAAACATCCACCTAATGGTGAAGCTCCAGATCTTTTAAATAATTCCATTGTTGCTTTCTGTTGCTTCATTGGATCATCAGCATACTTTTCTTTAAGCTTAGCAATTTCAGGTTGAAGTTTTTGCATCTTCTTCATTGAACGGAAAGACTTAGCTTGCAGCGGGTATGTTGCGATACGAATAACAAGTGTTAAAAGAATAATAGCAATACCGTAGTTACCTACATACTTATATACGAATTGCATTGCTTTAAGAATTGGAACAGCAAAAATTCCAAAGATACCAAAATCAATTGAAAGATCGAGTTGATCGTCAAAAGCTAGAAGGTAATCATAATTTTTAAGAGCATATAACATATAACCGTTATAAGTTTTTTTACCACGAACTGTTTGAAAGAAAGCATCTCCACTTTCAGTCGTCAGATAATTAATTGTTTGTTTTTCATTAAATACATTTAAGAATACATGGTGATTAAAATCTAATCCTAACCACTTTAACTTGCCTTCCCCATTCTCATCTGATTCTAAGTTTAGACGTTCAGTATCAACTGTTTGAAGAATATATTGACGGTAAGTTCTGTTATCAGATTGTTTTTCTGATGAAGACATATTGTATGAAAGTCTAAAGTCTTGTGTACCTTCGATTTCATAACTTAAACGCCCATCATCCAGAAGACTTAAACGAATAGAAATATTTTTTTCTAAATCATTTGCAACAACTTCATTTGGTGATGTTTTCTCATCAAAAACAAAATTAAAGTTTTGAAGGTTATTGTTGATATCAATTACTTTAAAAGCAAAGAAGTTATCTTTATCAGATAATTCCTTTAAACTCATGGCCGTTTTATTTCCAGTAGCTGCTTTAAAAGAAAGATCGCTATTTACAGTATAGCTATAAGGTCCATTCTCTAAAGTGACACTTTTAAGATTTGTTGCTTTTGCAGAACTCGTAGCAATTGCCTTAGGAGTTGTAGACTCTTGCGAAGTCGTTTCTGAATTAGTTTGTGTTTGAGTTTGAGCTGTTGACTGCTCTTGCTTAACTTGTGTTTGAGTGTTTTGAGTTGGACTAAAAAGCGCTTGCCATGTGAAGACAATAACACCTGCTAATACAAACGCTAAAACGGTGCGTTTTTGATCATTATTCATGCGTGATAACTCCTAAACTGGTAATTATAAGTACAGGATTTTTAACATGCCCTACGGCACTTGTTAACTTTTTATTGCAGTTTTGCGAATGCTCTTTCTAAAGAGATTTTGAGGTCTTTTTTAGGATCTTCAGATTGTTTAAAAAGACGATTAGAAACAACTACCATGATATCTTTCCCATCATTACGATAAGGACTCATACGAAAAAATTCGCGAATTAAACGCTTACAAAGATTGCGCTTATTTGCCTTACCTACTTTTTTGGTTACAGAAAATCCGATTCTAGAAGTTTCAGAATTAATTCGCGATGGCTTATAATAAACTCTTAGCCAGCGATCAGTGATAATTTTTGAATTCTTTCGAAGATAAGAGAAATCTTCAGTTGATAGCAATCTTGAACTTTTATCAAAAGTGCTATCAACTGATTCCATTATTTCTTACCGTGAGAAACTGTAAGTTGCTTACGTCCCTTAGCTCTACGAGCCTTGATAACGTTGCGACCACCAGCTGTTTCCATTCTTTTAAGGAAACCGTGTACTCTCATTCTTTTCTTTCTTTTTGGCTGCCAAGTTCTTTTAGACATCTTCAACCTACCTAACTATAACTGTTAAACTTAAAATTAATATTGTAAGGGCTAGTATTATACCATTTCGCATCACCGGTCAATGGCCCTGTAGATAGTGCAGGCCAAAATATTTGATTTATTTGGCCATGCGTAAAAAACTTATTTTTTTATTGGCCTAGGATTTTGGGCCATGATACAAATTTGCCCCACAACACAGAATTAAAGAAAAATTGACGAGTGCAGCTCAAGGGAATAGATCATGCAGGGAAACTTTCCTTTTAATGAATTTTTAAAAAATTCAAACTCAAACACGAACACACACAATGAATTAGGACACAGTAAAGTTAATAATATTGAAGACTTAGCAAATAAGAATATCATTGAAGATCCCTTCAA
Source organism: Halobacteriovorax sp. BALOs_7 (assembly GCF_003612895.1). Classification (GTDB taxonomy): domain Bacteria; phylum Bdellovibrionota; class Bacteriovoracia; order Bacteriovoracales; family Bacteriovoracaceae; genus Halobacteriovorax_A; species Halobacteriovorax_A vibrionivorans. The sequence continues at coordinate 3,152,778 of NZ_CP027772.1, forward strand.
TATCAAGCAAAGCTTAAATAGTAATCCTTCTCAAGACTACTCTAGCCTATCAGATGACTTCTTTAGTGCCGAAGAGTTAGAGATGATGAATTGTGAAATACATAACTCACTGAAATCACTCATAAATCCACAAAAGTATGCATCGTTTTTTCAAGGTGAATTCTTTCGCCTAATTAATATTGATGGTGAGAGAGCTACATTCTCAACAACAACAAATTTCATTAAGTCATTCATTGAGAAAAATTTAGAGCAAATTAGCCAAAGTATTGTAAATACGTTAGGTAAATCATACCAAATCGTTATCGTTACTAATAATAACAGCAACTTAGCTAATAGTGGCCAAACTTCACTATCTCAGAGCTTAAATTCATCTGGTCCTATAGAACCAGCTCAGAATCGACCTAAATCAGCAAATGAAATTTCATTTTCGCTT